>NZ_QEQO01000002.1:0-49169 GCF_003097195.1 Klebsiella sp. GL120222-02 | reverse complement strand
TAAGCGTAGCGCAAGCCGGGGAAACAGCGACTTCTTAGCCCAGCACCGCGGTGCCCAGACGACAGGTGCAGCAGCGCCGCCCCTTCTCGTCATACACCACTATCTCCCAGCTCTGGCTCTGGCGGCCAAGATGCAGCGGTCGGCATTCGCCGCGCACTTTCCCGCTGGAGACCGGACGATGGTGGGTAGCGTTAAGCTCGGTGCCCACCACGCACTGCCCTTCTTCGGTCATCAGCCAACCGGCCATCGAGCCCAGCGTCTCCGCCAGCGCCGCGGAGGCGCCGCCGTGCAGCAGGCCAAACGGCTGATGGGTGCGCGCATCCACCGGCATCTCCGCCTCCAGCAGCCCCGCTTCCAGTCGGGTGTAGATGATGCCAAGATGCGCCACCATGGTGTTTTCGCTGCTGGCGTTCAGCGCCGCCAGCGTGAGCTCTCGCTTCCAGGCCATTTACGCCCCCAGCGTCGAGCCGCCATCAACCACAATATCCTGCAGCGTAATATGGCTGGCGTGAGAAGAGGCGAGGAACAAAATGGTATTGGCGATCTCCTGCGGGCGGGCGATTTTGCCCAGCGGGATGCCGAGCTTAAACTGCTCGCCGAAGCCGCGGATCCGCTGCTGCTCGGCATCGTCGCTGACCCACAGGGTGCGCTGCATATCGGTGTCGGTGGAGCCCGGCGACACGAGGTTGCAGCGCACGCCGCTGCCTGCCAGCTCAAGGCCAACGGTTAACGCCAGGCTTTTCAGCGCCGCTTTCGAGGCGCCATAGGCGCTCATGCCGATACGCGGCGTATGCGCGGCATCGGAGGCGACGGTGACGATCGCCCCGCCCCGCTGACGGCGGAACTGGGCCATCGTCTGCTGAAACAGATTAAACGCGCCGCCAACGTTGACCGCGAAGGTTTGCTGCCAGTCTTCCGCGCTCAGCTGGTCGGTGGCGCCCATGCGCAGGATCCCGGCGGCGTTCACCAGCACGTCCAGTCGTTCGATGTTGTTGAGCAGCCGCGCGCACACGTCGCGTACCTGACCGGCATCGGCGACGTCCAGCGTTTCGGTGGCAAACGGATAACCTTCGCCGTCAAAGGCAAGGTCGAAACCGGTGACGTTAGCCCCGGCCTCGACGAAAGCCAGCGCGGTGGCATAGCCAATCCCTTTACCTGCGCCGGTCACCCACACGGTCTGGCCGTGGAAATCCAGCGCCGCCATTATTTCACCTCACGGGAGAGCAGCGCCCACCAGGCGTCGATGGTCGGGTTCTTCGCCAGCATCACGAAGTCGATATCGCCGTGCACTTTGCGCCAGCGGGCGGCCAGGGCCATCATCCGCACCGAATCCAGACCGTAGTCGATCAGATTTTCATCATCCAGCGGTTCGTCGGATTCGTCGAGCAGCGGCAGGATCAGCGCGCGCAGCGCCACTTTGGAGGCCGGCAGCGGCAGCAGCTCTTCGGTCATCACCACGCGGCCGGAGCGGCCGGCGACGTATTTCAGCGCCATCAGGTGCTCTTCACGGCTGAAGTCCGCCAGGGCGTCGGCGACAAAGAACGGTTTGATATCGCGCATGAAAGCATCGGTGGCGGTGGTCATGCAGCCGATATGAGCATAAACGCCGGTGATGATCAGCTGGTCGCGGCCGGCCTCTTTCAACATCTCCTCCAGCGGCGAGCGATGAAATGCGCTGTAACGCCATTTCACCAGCACGGTATCGTCTTCATCCGGCGCCAGCGCGGCAATCACCTGCTGCTGCTCCGGCGAGCGGGTCAGGCCCGGCCCCCACATATCATTCAGCAACGCCCGATCTTCATCACTCTGCTCTTTCGGCTGGGCGGTGTAGTACACCGGAATGCCGTTCTGTTTGCAGAAGTCGCGCAGGGCGGCGATATTGGCCACCACTTTCTCCATCATCGCGCTGTTTTCGCCCCAGAAGTTGAGGAAATACTCCTGCATATCGTGGATCAGCAGCGCGGCGCGCGACGGCTCAAAGGCCCAGTTGACTTTGTTCGCCGGGATATCGCTGGCTTCCGGCAGCGCATATGCCTGTAATTTAGGGATTGCCATTCTCTGTTCTCCTTCAGCCCAGCTTGCCTTCGGCCAGCCACTGACGTAATTGTTTTTTATCGACTTTGCCCACCGGCGTCAGCGGCAGCGCGGCAACGCACTCCACGCGATCCGGCAGTTTAAATTCAGCCACCCCCTGCTCGCGCAGGAAGCGGCGCACCGCGACGGCGCGCAGCGGCGAGGTCACCACCAGATAAGCGCAGCTTTTCTCGCCCAGCAGGTTGTCTTCGATGCTGACCAGCGCGGCGTGGATCACCGCCTCATGGCGCAGCAGCAGGTTTTCGATCTCTTCAGCGGCGATCTTCTCGCCGCCGCGGTTGATCTGATCTTTTTCCCGGCCCTGGACGGTGATATACCCGTCTTCATCGATCGAAATCAGATCGCCGGAGCAGTAAAACCCGTCAGCGTCAAAGGCTTCTGCGTTATGCTGCGGGCTGTTGTAGTAGCCGCGGAAGGTGTACGGCCCGCGGGTCATCAGGCGGCCCACTTCGCCGCGCGGCAGCGGGTTGCCGTCGGCATCCGCTACCCACACTTCATCGTCCGGGCACATCGGGCAGCCCTGGGTATGGATGATCCGCTCCGGGCTGTCGTTAAGGCGGGTGTAATTCACCAGCCCCTCCGCCATGCCGAACACCTGCTGCAGCTGGCAGCCGATTTCCGCCGGAATGCGCGCGGCGAGGGTCGCCGACAGGCGCGCGCCGCCGACCTGCAGCAGCTCCAGCGATTGCAGTTGCGCATTGCTGCCCCATTCATGGATCGCCTGCAGCCACAGGCTGACCGCCGGCGGCACCAGCGAGGCAACGTTAATCTGATGTTGTTCAATCAGCGGGAAACAGAGGGTGGCGCTCGGGTCGGCAGCGAGGATCACCCGCCCGCCGGCGAGGAAGACGCCGAGCGAACCCGGGGAACTCATCGCATAGTTATGCGCCGCCGGCAGCGCGTTGAGGTAGCGCGTCTCAGCGTTGATCCCGCAGATCTCGTTGCTGCGGCGGATGCTGTAGTCGTAATCGTTATGGGTGCGCGGGATCAGCTTCGGCGTCCCGGTGCTGCCGCCGGAGAGCTGGAAAAAGGCCACTTCGTCGGCAGGGGTTGGATTGGCGACAAAGTTATCCGCCGGGCGGTTAATCTCCGTCGCCAGATCGCGCTCGCCGCCGTCGTTACGCAACAGTGCGACGCGCAGGGAAGGATGCTCAGCGATAAACGCATGGAGGAAGCTATCGTCAGCAAACAGCGCGTGCTCGCGATCGGCAATCAGCAGCGCCGGTTTAATCTGCGCGGCGTAGGCGTTAAGCTCGTTGCGCTGATGGCTGAACAGCGCGTTCACTGGCGCGACGCCGATGCGCAGCAGCGCAAAGAAGGTGATGTAAAACTCGGCGACGTTGCCCAACTGCACCAGCGCGGTTTCCCCGCGCTTCAGTCCCTGGCGCTGCAGCGAGCAGGCAAGGTTGTCCACCAGCTGATTAAACTGGCGGTAGCTAATCTGCCGTTCGCCATCGATAATCGCCACGGCGTCGTTTTCCGCGTGACGGGTGATCAGATTGGTTAACGGCAGATCCTGCCAGTAGCCTTTTTGACGATAGCGGGCCGCAAACTCTTCCGGCCAACGGGTAAATGCAATCATCCTTGCCTCTTAATTCAAGCCAAATACGTTAAGCATGGTGGTCAGTTTGACGCCGGTTTCGCGCCATTCGCCCAGCGGCGAGGAGGCCGGAACGATTCCCGCGCCGGCAAACAGGCGCAGCGTACGCTGCTGCAGACGCGCGCAGCGGATGGTCACCACCCATTCGCCGTTGCCTTCATCGTCACACCAGCCGACGATTCCGCCGAACAGCTGACGGTCGAAGGGTTCCAGTTCGGCAATCAGGCGCTTCGCCACCTGGTGTGGGAAGCCGCTCAGCGCCGGGGTCGGGTGCAGCAGACAGGCCAGCGACATGGCGTTTTCTTGCGCCAGCGCGGTGCCTTCGATTGGCGTTGCCAGGTGCCAGAGCGTTGGGGTGGTAATCAACTGCGGCGATGCCGGCAGCGACAGCTGGCTGCTGCGCGGGCCCAGCACGCTCTTCATCGCCTGGGTCACCAGCTCGTGCTCGTGGCGATCTTTGCCGGATGCCAGCAGCCTGTTGCCCGCTTCCCGATCCAGCACATCGTCCGGTTGACGACGGGCGGAGCCAGCCAGCGGCAATGAGCTGAAGCGCGGCCCGTCTTTACGCAGCAGCAGCTCCGGGCTGGCGCCCAGCAGCACGCCGCCGTCGGAGAGCGGCACATGGAAGTTAAAGCTCGCCGGGTTCTGGGCGATCAGTCGCTCCATCAACGCGCCGCTATCGACGCGGTCGCGGGTGGTAATATCGATAAGCCTTGAGAGCACCACCTTGTCCACTTCCGGGGTGGCGGTCAGCGCGGCAGCGCGTTCCACCATGGCTAAAAACGCGTCCTGCTCCGGGATCTCCCGGCGCTCCACCACTTCCATTGTCTCCAGCGGCGCGGCGTAGCGGGCGGAACGCTGTTTTTCCGGGCGGGAGAACGCTTCCCAGCGCTCGGGGATATAGAGCTCGGAAGGCTGACAGGTGTCGAACGGGATAGCCCCCACCATCACCGGCTTGCGGATCCCCGCCGCGCGGGCGTCGGCAAAAGCGGCGGCCAGCTGCTGCTGGAACTCGCCGTTCAGCGCATCGCCGCCGACAGCGGGCTGTGAGAAGCGGCGGAAGCAGCCGGAGGTGCTAAAACTGCGGTACGGCGACATAAAGAAGAAGCTGTCCGGAGACAGGGTCTGGGTGTGTTTCTGTACATCCTCAGCCAGTGACGTTTCCATATCATCCTCCAAAAACGATAAATATATTACGAATAATTATCATTTGTATTTTGGTTGGCTAACCTAAAAGGTATTGCCCGCCATGTCAACCGCGTTACGTCATTGCGCGCCACTTTGGCTTGCATCCTGCTGACGCAAAGTTGAAAATGAGACGCATTTATTACCTTTCGAATCAGGATGCGATGACGTGAACTTCTTTTCTTTCTGCCGCCGCGGTGCGCTGACCGGCATGCTGTTGCTTTTAGGAATTACCTCAGCCCAGGCGGCGGACTGGCCGCGCCAGGTCACCGACAGCTACGGGACACACACCCTGCCGAGCCAGCCGCTGCGCATTGTCTCCACCAGCGTGACCCTCACCGGCTCGCTGCTGGCGATTGACGCCCCGGTGGTCGCCAGCGGCGCGACCACGCCGAACAACCGCGTCGCCGATAGTCAGGGCTTTCTGCGTCAGTGGAGCGAGGTCGCCAAAGCCCGCAAGCTGGCACGGCTGTACATCGGCGAACCAAGCGCGGAAGCGGTGGCCGCCCAGATGCCGGATCTGATCCTGGTGAGCGCCACCGGCGGCGACTCTGCCCTGCCGCTGTACGATCAGCTCAAAACGATCGCCCCGACGCTGGTCATCAACTATGACGATAAAAGCTGGCAAACCTTGCTCACCCAACTGGGGCAGATCACCGGCCATGAGCAGCAGGCCAGCGCGCGCATTGCCGACTTCAATAAACAGCTCGTTTCGTTAAAAGAAAAAATGAAACTGCCGCCGCAGCCGGTGACCGCCCTGGTCTATACCGCCGCCGCGCACAGCGCCAATATCTGGACGCCGGCATCGGCCCAGGGGCAGATGCTCGAACAGCTGGGCTTTAGCCTGGCGACGCTGCCGGGCGGCCTGCCCGCCAGCCATAGCCAGGGTAAACGCCACGATATCGTGCAGCTGGGCGGGGAGAACCTCGCGGCCGGTCTGAACGGCCAGAGCCTGTTCCTGTTCGCCGGCGACCAGAAAGATGCGGATGCCATCTACGCCAACCCGCTGCTGGCGCATCTCCCGGCGGTCGCAGGCAAACGCGTCTACCCGCTGGGCACCGAGACCTTCCGTCTTGACTACTACAGCGCCCTGCTGGTGCTCCAGCGTCTCTCCAGACTGTTCGGCTAACGCGGGCCGTGCCATCAGGACGGGTACGTAACCTGAACTCTTTGCCGGGCGGCGCTCCGCTTGCCCGGCCTACAATACCCGAGACCGTAGGCCCGGTAAGGCGCAGCCGCCACCGGGCATCAGGACGGGAACGCGGCCTGAACTCTTTGCCGGGCGGCGCTCCGCTTGCCCGGCCTACAATACCCGAGACCGTAGGCCCGGTAAGGCGTAGCCGCCACCGGGCAAGTGCACCCTACTTAACTTTCGTTGACGATTTCCGGGCGCTGGAAACGGCGCAGCTCGCGTAGCAGCCCCACCAACAGCACGCCGACGAGCGCCAGCGCCCAGCCGCTGGCGCTGGCGGATGCCGCCGGGGTCATCACCGCCCCTAATCCGCCGAGCAGCGCCGCGCCGATGGCGTCGCCGGTGACGTTTTGCGCGGTCCACAGACCATTAATCCGCCCAAGCATATTTTCCGGCGTCTGGGTCTGGATCAGGGTGTACTGCAGCAGCGAGCTAATAGCGCTCAGCCAGCCAAACAGCGCCAGGCACAGCGCGCCCAACGCCCAGTGCGGCATCAGGCTGAACAGCGCAATGGCGACAAACGATCCCACCGTGGTCGCCAGCATCAGCGCACCCGGCCGCACCGTCTGGGCCAGTTGGCCGCTGGTCAACGCCCCCAGCGCCGCACCGAGCGGAATAGCGGCATACAGCAGGCCAATCTGTCCGGCCGACATCTGCCAGCTCCCGGCCAGCGCCGGATAGAGCACCCGCACCGCGCTGGCCATGGTCAGCAGACCGCCAAGCAGCGCAATCCCGCCGATAAGCGGGCTCTGACAGAGGAAGGTCAGCCCCGCCAGCAGAGATCGCAGCGGATGCTCGCGCGGCTGCGGAGGCGGCGGCAGCTGCGGCAGACGCAGCAGGGTTAAGGTGGTGATAAAGGTCCCCGCCGCCGCCAGGCCGAAGTTCCAGGCCACGCCGCCGGTGGCCAGCAGCAGGCCGCCGATCATCGGCGAAATCACCGAGCCAAGGCGCACCGTCAACATGGTGATGGCCCCGGCCTGCATCAGGTTTTCCCGCCCCACCAGCGCCGGGGTCGCCGCCAGCAGCGCGGTCACCCCCAACGAGGCGAAGAACCCGTCCCAGATCCCCAGCAGGTAGATCGCCGCCAGCGACGGCTCCGGCAGCAGGGCGTTCAGACACAGACCGACAAAGCCCACGCCGCAGGTGCCGCGCGCCAGCAGGATCAGGCGTTTACGTTCATAGCGGTCAGCCAGCACGCCCCCCACCATCAAGCCAACAAACATCGACGCACCGGTCAGCGTCACCGACAGCCCGACCTGCCAGGTCGAATGGGTCATCATCTGGATCTGGACCGGAATGGCCACGCCCAGCAGGCCAAGCGATAGAATAGAGATAAAGCGAGCGATAAAAACGGCGCGAAACGCCGGGTGAGTTTTCAGCAGGCTGAGATTGAGCAGCCAGGATTGTCGGTTCATTACAGCGCCTTGTCGTTATTTTTAATACCCTTTTTACTGTGGGTCATGCTACCATAGCTGAATAAAATCGATAACGATAATTACTATCATTATCATATCAGGGATGTCAGTTATGTCGTTTTCTACGACCGCGGTACGCTCTGTCGCCGTGCCCGGATTGTTGCTGTTACTCGCCTTAGCCGCCGCGCTTAGCCTGACCATCGGCGCCAAATCGTTGCCGATCGGCACGGTATTCACCGCCTTCAGCGGAACCTGTCAAAGCGCCGACTGCACCATCGTGCTGGACGCGCGCCTGCCGCGTACCCTGGCCGGTCTCCTGGCCGGCGTCGCCCTCGGTCTCGCCGGCGCGCTGATGCAAACGCTCACCCGCAACCCGCTGGCCGACCCCGGCCTGCTGGGGGTCAACTCCGGCGCCAGCTTCGCCATCGTCCTCGGCGCGGCGCTGTTCGGGATCACCTCCCCGCAGGAGCAACTGCTGCTGGCGTTTTGCGGCGCGCTCTGCGCCTCGCTGCTGGTGGCCTTTACCGGCAGTCAGGGCGGCGGCCAGCTGAGCCCGGTGCGCCTCACCCTCGCCGGGGTCGCCCTTGCGGCGGTGCTGGAGGGGCTGTCCAACGGCATCGCCCTGCTCAACCCGGACGTCTACGATCAGCTGCGCTTCTGGCAGGCCGGTTCGCTGGATATCCGCACCCTGCAGACGCTGAAAATTGTCCTGCTGCCGGTGGTGATAGCGGGGATCGCCGCCCTGCTGCTGAGCCGGGCGCTTAACAGCCTGAGCCTCGGCAACGATACCGCCACCGCCCTCGGCAGCCGCGTCGCCCGCACCCAGCTGATCGGCCTGATCGTCATCACCGTCCTGTGCGGCAGCGCCACCGCCGTCGTCGGCCCCATCGCCTTTATCGGCCTGATGATGCCGCATATGGCGCGCTGGCTGGTGGGGGCCGATCATCGCTGGTCGCTGCCGGTCACCCTGCTCGCCACCCCGGCCCTGCTGCTGTTTGCCGACGTGATTGGCCGCCTGCTGGTGCCCGGCGAACTGCGGGTATCGGTGGTGAGCGCCTTTCTCGGCGCGCCGGTGCTGATCTGGCTGGTGCGCCGCCAGCCGCGGGGAGGTGGCCTGTGATTGCCCCGTCCCGCCGCCTGATAGCCAGTTGCCTGGTGCTGATGGCCGCCAGCCTGCTGATTTCCCTGCTCGGGCTGGCGCAAGGCCCGGTGCCCCTGACGATTGACCAGGTGTTCTCGGCGCTGTTCGGCGATGCGCCGCGCAACGTCGCGATGGTGGTGAACGAATGGCGGCTGCCGCGGGTGTTAATGGCGCTGCTCATCGGCGCCGCGCTCGGCGTCAGCGGCGCCATTTTCCAGTCGCTGACCCGCAACCCGCTCGGCAGCCCGGACGTGATGGGCTTTAACACCGGCGCCTGGAGCGGCGTGCTGGTGGCGATGGTCCTCTTCGGCCAGAACCTGACGGCGATTGCCCTGGCGGCGATGGCCGGCGGGGTGTTGACCTCGCTGGTGGTCTGGCTGCTGGCCTGGCGCAACGGGATCGAGACCTTCCGCCTGATCATTATCGGCATCGGCGTGCGCGCCATGCTGGTGGCATTCAACACCTGGCTGCTGCTGCGCGCCTCGCTGGAGACCGCCCTTTCTGCGGGCCTGTGGAACGCCGGATCGCTTAACGGCCTGACCTGGGGTAAAACCTGGCCGTCGGCGCCGCTGATCCTGTTGATGCTGGTGGGCAGCGCCCTGCTGGTTCGCCGGATGCGACTGCTGGAGATGGGCGACGATACCGCCTGCGCGCTGGGTGTGCAGGTCGAGCGTTCGCGCCTGCTGCTGATGCTGGTGGCGGTGGTGCTCACCGCCGCCTCGACGGCGCTGGCCGGGCCGATCTCATTTATTGCGCTGGTGGCACCGCATATCGCCCGCCGCCTGAGCGGCACGGCCCGCTGGGGACTGACCCAATCGGCCCTGTGCGGCGCGCTGCTGCTGGCGCTGGCCGATTACGGCGCCCAGCGGCTGTTTATGCCGTGGCAGCTGCCGGTTGGCGTGTTAACCGTCAGCCTCGGCGGTATTTACCTTATTGCATTGTTGATTCAGGAGTCCCGCAAAAAATGAGTGCTGTCCCCTCCCGTTTGCGCGGCGAGCAGTTAACCCTGGCCTACGGTAACAAGACCATCGCCGAGTCGCTGAACGTGACCATCCCTGACGGCCACTTCACCGCCATTATCGGCCCCAACGGCTGCGGCAAGTCGACGCTGTTGCGCACCCTCAGTCGCCTGATGACGCCGGCCAGCGGCCACGTCTGGCTCGACGGCGCGCAGATCCAGCAGTACGCCAGTAAAGAGGTTGCCCGCCGCATCGGGCTGCTGGCGCAGAATGCCACCACTCCTGGCGATATCACGGTGCAGGAGCTGGTGGCCCGCGGGCGCTATCCGCACCAGCCGCTGTTTACCCGCTGGCGCAAAGAAGATGAAGAGGCGGTGAACAAGGCGATGCGGGCGACCGGGATCAGCGATCTGGCGCTGCAGAGCGTCGACACGCTTTCCGGCGGCCAGCGGCAGCGGGCGTGGATTGCGATGGTGCTGGCCCAGGAGACGGCGATTATGCTGCTGGATGAGCCAACCACCTGGCTGGACATCAGCCATCAGATCGACCTGCTGGAGCTATTGAGTGAGCTGAATCGCGAGAAGGGCTATACCCTGGCGGCGGTGCTGCACGATCTTAATCAGGCCTGCCGCTACGCCACCCACCTGATCGCCCTGCGCGACGGCAAGATCGTCGCCGAGGGGGCGCCGAAGGAGATCGTCACCGCCGATCTGATTGAACGGATTTACGGCCTGCGCTGCACGATCATTGAGGATCCGGTGGCGCATACGCCGCTGGTGGTCCCGCTGGGCCGCCGGTAATCTCCTCTTTCGCCGGCTTGCGCTACGCTGAGCCGGGCTACCTGCTGTAGCCCGAACTCAACCGTTACCCCAGAATCTCCCTGACCACCGGGCCGATGGCTTCAAAGGCCTGCGGGGAGATAATGTCGACGTGGGCGCAGTTCTGGCTGAACACCTCCAGTTCCGCCACCCACGGGCCCCATACGACCTGCGGATCCATCCCCGCCTGCCGCGTCTTCTCCGCCACGAAAAGCGTCGCCTTGCCGTCAAACTTCGCGCTGTGGGCGGTGGTTAACAGCCGCACCGCATCGGCATAGTTACCTTCGATAGCGCTGAACAGCTCGCCGGAGGCTTGCCCCTGCTGGGCAGCGAGGAACGCTTCGCGCTCGCGGTCGATCTCCGCCAGTACCTCGGGATCCAGCCCGTTGGCCTCTTTCTCCGCCCAGTTTTGCGTCTCCGGCGGCCAGGTATCCAGCAGGCCGAGGAAGGCCACCGCTTCGCCGCGCTGGCGCAAGCGGGCGGCAATCCCCTGGGCTAAGGTGCCGCCCAGCGAATACCCAAACAGGTAATAAGGGCCGTGCGGCTGCTGCGCCAGCAGCGTGCGCAGATGGTGCTCGCACACCTCGTCGAGGCTGGCGGCGCTGGCCATCGGCCCCTGCGGGCGCGGCGACTGAATACCGGTTATTGACCAGCGCGGGCTGAGATAGCGCGCCAGCACGCTGAACTGCCAGGCGAAGCCGGAGGCCGGATGGAAGCAGAACAGCGTCGGGCCGTCGCTCTCGCGCAGCGGCAGAAGCGTATCCAGCCCCAGGCGCCGGGCCTGCTCATCGCTGAGATCGGCAGCCAGCAGCGCGCTCAGTTTGCCCACCGTCGAGGCCACCATCACCTGCCCCGGGGTCACCTGCCGCGCCAGCTGGCGGCTGAGCTGTGCCGCCAGACGCATCGCCAGCAGAGAATGACCGCCGAGGGCGAAGAAATCGGCGTCGATATCGTTCACCTCGCAGCCCAGCAGCTGGCTGAAGGCCGTGGCGACAAGGGTTTCCATCCCGGGCTCCGGCGGCCGGCCGCTGCGCTCCCCGCCGAGGGTCGGCAGCGGCAGCGCTTTGCGGTCCAGTTTGCCGTTGGCGCTAAGCGGCAGCTCAGCGAGCTGCATCAGCACCACCGGCACCATATGCGGCGGCAGCTGTTCCGCCAGCCGCGCTTTCAGCGCCGCGGTATCCAGCGGCAGGCCGGAGTCAGAGACCAGATAGCCCACCAGCTGTCGGGCATCGCCGCCGGTCGCCGCCGCCTGGTTGAAGACGCAGGCGTGACTCACCGCCTGCGCCACGTCCGGCAGGCCCGACATCACCCGGTCAATCTCGCCAAGCTCGATGCGCTGCCCGCGGATCTTCAGCTGGTCGTCGCTGCGGCCAAGATACTCCACCGCGCCGTTCGTCAGCCAGCGCGCCACGTCGCCGGTGCGATACATCCGCTCACCGGGGGCAAACGGGTCGGCGATAAAGCGGCTGGCGGTGAGGTCCGGACGTCCCAGATAGCCCTGCGCCAGCTGGATGCCGGTGAGATAAAGATCCCCCGCCACCCCCGGCGGCACCGGGCGCATCGCGGCATCGAGAATGCGCAGCCCGGTGTTCCACACCGGCCAGCCAATCGGCACGCTGCTGCCGGTCACCGCCGCCAGCTCAGGCCCGCAGGCCGGATACCAGCTGACGTCCACCGCCGCCTCCGTCGGGCCGTACAGGTTATGCAGCGGCGCGCCGGTTAAGCGCTCCCACTCGCGGCACAATTCCGTCGGCAGCGCTTCGCCGCTGCAGAATACCCGCCGCAGCGTGCGGCAGGCAGCGACGCTGTCGGCATCCAGCGAGGCGACAAACGCCGCCAGCATCGACGGCACAAAGTGGGTGGTGGTCACGCCGTAGCGGGCGAAGAACTGCTGCATCGCCTGCGGGTCGCGGTGCGCCTCCGGCTCGGCCATCACCAGCTGCGCGCCGGCGATAAACGGCCACCAGAACTCCCACACCGACACGTCGAAACTGCACGGCGTTTTCTGCGCCACCACGTCCTGGGCAGATAACGGATAGCGATCCTGCATCCACAGCAGGCGGTTGACGATGGCGGTCTGGCCGACCATCACCCCTTTAGGCCGCCCGGTGGAGCCGGAGGTAAAGATGATGTAGGCGGTATGGTCCGGTTTTGACAGCGCCAGCGGCGCGTCATCCCCGGCGGCCAGCGGCTGCTGATAGCAGAGGCTTTCCAGCCCCGGAATATCGCTGAAGCGGGCCAGTTGATCCTCCGAGGTGATCAGCAGCGACGGCCGGGCGTCTTCCAGCATCATCCGCAGGCGGTCGTCCGGGTAGCCGGTGTCCAGCGGCAGCCAGGCGGCCCCCGCTTCGACAATGCCATGCAGCGCCAGGGTCAGGAACACCGAGCGCGGCAGGGCCACCGCCACGCTGTCGCCCGGCTTCACGCCGCGCTGACGCAGCAGTTGCGCGAGCGCCACCACCTGCTGACGCATCTCGCGATAGCTGAACTGCCAGCGGGCGTCCGCCAGCGCCGGGGCATCCGGGGTCTTCCGCGCCTGGTCGGCCACCAGCGCGCTGAGGGTGGTGGCAGGCAGCGGCACAACGGTATCGTTGACCGCCGCCAGCCGGGCCAGCTCGTTGGCGGAGAGCATCTCTGCTTCGCCGCAGCGCAGCGCCGGATCGGCGGCGAACTGCGCCAGCAGCGCGGTCAGTCTCGCCACATGGCGACGGAGCTCGGCTTCGTCGTACCGGGCCTTGTTGGCGAGGATCTCCAGCGACAGCCCGCCGGTCTCATCCGGGAACAGCGCCAGCTCGAGATCGTTGACCGGGCCGGTGGCGAGGGTGTGGGTCACTGCCTGCACACCATCGATATCCAGCTGGTAATCAAAGACTTTGACGTTCAGCACCGGGCCGAACAGCGGTTCGTCCCCTGCCGCTTTACCGCTGTCGCGAACGATCTGTTCGGCGTCATAGCGCTGATGGCGGCGCATCTTTTTCAACTGAGCGGCGAGGCGCATCGCCAGGTCTGCCAGCGTCTCCTGGGCGTCAATATGCACCGCCAGAGGCAGGACATTGAGCACCGGCCCCGTCGAGGTCAGCGCGGCTGAACCCATCCGGCGCATAAAGATAAAGCCCGCCGCGTAGTCCATCCGGTTGCACAGGCGGCCCAGCCACAGCGTGGTGAGCGCCAGCGCCAGGTCAGCGGGCTGACACTGCGGCGCATGGCCAGCCAGACGGCGGAAGGCGTCGGCGTTCATCTCCAGCTTCATCCGCCAGATATCGCTCCCGGCGGCGCGTCCGCCCAGCGGCGCGGCAGAGAGTGAGGCAGGCGACGGTAACGCCTGGCGCTGAGCCTGCCAGAAGGCTTTATCCCGCTGCCAGGCCTCGCTGCCGGCGTAGCGCTGGTACTCGTCCACCACCTCGGCGAAGGGGGTGAAAGGCGACTCAGGAGTGGCTTCCCCCCGCTGCCAGGCGCGGTAAATGGCGGCGATCTGCCGGGTTATCGCCGGGAAGCTGAAGCCATCCACCAGCAAGTGGTGATAACGCTGATACCAGTACCAGCGGTCGTCGCCGACGCGCAGCAGCTGATGGCACACCAGCGGGTTGCCGCCGTCGACACGCAGATCCTGCGCCAGGTCCGCCTGCATCCGCTCCGTGGCGGCGCGATGCGGATCCGGCGCCGTACGCAGGTCAATGATCGACGGTTCGCCAAAGGTGCGGTCGGCCGCCACCCACTGCCAGACTTCCCCCTCCTCTTCCTCAAAGCGCAGGCTGAGGGTGTCCGCCTGCTGCAGACCGGCGACAATCGCTTTTCCCAGCAGCGTCGGGTCGAGCGCGCCGCGCAGTTCAACATAGTGGGCCACGCTCCAGGCGCCTGGCAGAGTGGAGAGGCGCTCGGCCATCCAGATCCCCGGCTGCGCGGCAACCAGCGGTAAACGAGTGGTCATTGTCAGCTCCTTATGACGCATGATGGGCGGGGGTCAGGGTTGACCAGTTGGCCGCCAGCCAGGCGTTGCAGGCCTCGGCCGACTGCGGGGGGCACACCACCGCCCAGCCGGCAGGCAGGTCGCAGTGCGCCGGCCACAGGCTGTACTGCTGCTGATCATTGCGCAGAATGTAAAACTGCCCTTGCGGATTGTCGAAGGGGTTACTGAATTGCATATCAAACTCCTGTCGTAAAGCGCGGTGCTAAGGGTGCGACAGCAGAGGCTGCCAGAGCTGGATAAGCCCTGCCGTCAGCCCGCCGCGCCAGCAAAGCGCATCATGCCCGCCGTCAACCTGACGCCAGAAAATCGTCTGCTGTGTCGTAGTGAGTTGCGCCAACAGCGCCTGGTTGGCGCGAAAAATAATCGGTTCACGCTGGCCCGCTTCCAGCCAGATGCGCAGCCCGGCCGCGGACACCTCACCCTGGCGAAGCTGTTCGCCGATAAAGCCCGTCCCGCAGCCATCGCGATGCGGCCACCAGTAGGAGCCTGACTGGCTGAGTACGCAGCCAAAGCGCTGCGGCCAGTTGAGGGCGGCGAACATCGCCGCCAGGCCGCCGAAGCTTTGCCCGGCCACCACTGTCCGCTCCGGGCGGTCGCTGAACGGGGCATGGCCGCGGATCAGCGGCAGGAGCTCCTCCTGCACCGCCAGCCAGAAATCGCGGTGACAGGGCAGCTCAACCCCGCGGCGCTGGTTGTCGATCGCATCGATCAGCAGGTAGACCGCCGGCGGCAGACTCCCCTCGTTGGTCAGCGCGGCCAGCGGCGACCACACCGGCATGCTCTCGGCCCAGAACTGGCCGTCGAGCAGGATCGCAAGGGGCCGCGTTTGCGGGTCGACGGCCTCGCCGGTGGTGTAGATCCAGACCCGGCGATGGTTGCCCAGACGCGCGCTGCGCCACTCAAGGCATCGGGCGGGAGGATGCGCCTCATTAAACTGGTCCCAGCCGGGCTGCGCGGGCGCCTGCGGCATCTCCAGGGCCGACACGCCATGGCCGCGTCCGCCCTGCCAGCTGTGCGGGTTCAGCGGATCGGCTATCGCCCGCGGCAGCAGTTTGCGCCAGCCTTCGCGCAGCAGCGCGCGGTCGGGCGCGTCAGCGCTGAACACCTCAGGGGAAAAATCATCGTCACGGTCGGAGGGAATAAAACAGTAGCTACCGCGCCAGGTCGGCGACAGGGTGGTTCGCCAGGACCAGGCGTCGGTCCCGGGCAGACGCGTCAGCGATTGCGGCCGCGCATTCTGATGGTGGTCGGTCACCCCGGTGATATAGAGCCATACCCGACGGCGCGGAGAGTGCGTTTCATCCCCCGCCGGATCCCGCCACCAGAACGTCACCTCGATGGCGTCATCCACTGCGCGGCACTGCGGCCCCTGCAGGGTTTGCCACCACTCCTCGCTTCCTGTCCTTAACATTCTGTCATTAACCCTATGTATATCGTGACTTTTTTAATTAATTGTAATTCTTTATTGATAATATTATTGATAACTATTTGCATTTGCAATAGCGTATTAGCGCGCCGTGGGAAGCGCGTCTTTCACAAAACATGTCGAAGAGAGCTTATTCAGCTAGCGACGGAGTGCCTTTGCCCTCTTCCGGCAACATTTATGCCGCCTCCCCTCCCGGTGGGAAGGGGCGTTTGGGGAACGTGGCGACTAAAGAGCAGGAATAACAATGAATAACAGGATCAAATCCCTGGCCTTGCTGGTCAATCTGGGAATTTACGGGGTTGCTTTTCCGTTAAGCGCAGCGGAAACCGCCACCGACGATAAAAACAGCGCTGCTGAAGAGACCATGGTGGTCACCGCCGCCGAGCAGAATCTGCAGGCGCCGGGCGTCTCCACCATCACCGCCGATGAGATCCGCAAACGCCCGCCGGCGCGCGACGTCTCGGAGATCATTCGCACCATGCCGGGGGTCAACCTGACCGGCAACTCCACCAGCGGCCAGCGCGGCAATAACCGCCAGATTGATATCCGCGGCATGGGTCCGGAAAACACCCTGATCCTGATCGATGGCAAGCCGGTCACCAGCCGCAATTCCGTGCGCCTTGGCTGGCGCGGCGAGCGCGACACCCGCGGCGACACCAGCTGGGTGCCGCCGGAGATGATCGAACGCATCGAAGTGATCCGCGGCCCGGCCGCCGCCCGCTACGGCAACGGCGCCGCCGGCGGGGTGGTGAATATCATCACCAAAAAAACCGGCGATGAGTGGCACGGCTCATGGAACACCTATATGAACGCCCCGGAGCACAAGGATGAAGGCTCCACCAAACGCACTAACTTCAGCCTCAGCGGCCCGCTGGGCGGCGATTTCAGCTTCCGTCTGTTCGGTAACCTCGACAAAACGCAGGCCGACGCCTGGGATATCAACCAAGGTCATCAGTCCGAACGTACCGGGATCTATGCCGACACCCTGCCTGCCGGGCGCGAAGGGGTACAAAATAAAAACATCGATGGTCTGGTGCGCTGGGAATTCGCCCCGATGCAGTCGCTGGAGTTTGAAGCCGGCTACAGCCGCCAGGGCAACCTCTACGCCGGCGACACTCAGAACACCAACACCAACGACCTGGTGAAAGAGAACTACGGTAAAGAGACCAACCGTCTGTATCGCAACACCTACTCGGTCACCTGGAACGGCGCCTGGGACAACGGGGTGACCACCAGCAACTGGGCGCAGTACGAGCGCACCCGCAACTCGCGCAAAGGCGAAGGCCTGGCCGGGGGCACCGAGGGGATCTTTAACAGTAATCAGTTCTCGGATATCGATCTGTCGGATGTGATGCTGCACAGTGAAGTCAGCATCCCGTTCGACTATCTGGTTAATCAGAACCTGACGCTGGGCAGCGAGTGGAACCAGCAGCGGATGAAGGATAACGCCTCCAACACCCAGGCGCTGTCGGGCGGCAGCATCCCGGGCTACGACAGCACTGGCCGCAGCCCGTACTCGCAGGCGGAAATCTTCTCGCTGTTCGCTGAGAACAACATGGAGCTGACCGACACCACCATGCTAACCCCGGCGCTGCGTTTCGATCATCACAGCATCGTCGGCAACAACTGGAGCCCGTCCCTCAACCTGTCGCAGGGCCTGTGGGACGACTTCACGCTGAAGATGGGTATCGCTCGCGCCTATAAAGCGCCGAGCCTGTATCAGACCAACCCGAACTACATTCTCTACAGCAAAGGCCAGGGTTGCTACGCCAGTAAATCCGGCTGCTATCTGCAGGGTAACGACGACTTAAAAGCCGAGACCAGCATCAACAAAGAGATTGGCCTCGAGTTTAAACGCGACGGTTGGCTGGCGGGCGTCACCTGGTTCCGCAACGACTACCGCAACAAGATTGAAGCGGGCTATGCCCCGGTCTATACCAACGGCAGCGGCACCGACCTCTACCAATGGGAAAACGTACCAAAAGCGGTGGTGGAAGGCCTGGAAGGGACGTTGAACGTGCCGGTGAGCGAGACCGTCAACTGGACCAACAACATCACCTATATGCTGCAGAGTAAGAACAAAGAGACCGGCGATCGTCTGTCGATTATCCCGGAATATACGCTGAACTCTACGCTGAGCTGGCAGGTACGCGATGACGTTTCGCTGCAGTCGACCTTCACCTGGTACGGCAAGCAGGAGCCGAAGAAGTACAACTACAAGGGTCAACCGGTTACCGGCAGCGAGAAGAACGAGGTCAGCCCCTACAGCATCCTCGGCCTGAGCGCGACCTGGGACGTCACCAAATACGTCAGTCTGACCGGCGGCGTGGATAACGTCTTCGACAAGCGTCACTGGCGCGCGGGCAACGCCCAGACCACCGGGGGCACCACCGGCTATATGTATGGCGCCGGTGCCGAGACCTATAACGAATCGGGCCGCACCTGGTATATGAGCGTCAACACCCACTTCTGATAGCGGCTTCTCCCTCCCCCGCCCTTGCAGGATAAAGGGCGGGGACAACCGCGGTAACCTTGTCCTATGCGCATCCATCACGCCACGCTGCCGCTGGCCGGCTATACGCTGCAGCAGATCGACTTCGACCCGGCGACTTTCCAGCCTGAAGATCTGTTCTGGCTGCCCTATCACGCCAGTCTGAGCGGCTGGGGCCGCAAGCGGCAGGCGGAGCACCTGGCCGGACGCATCGCCGCGGTATACGCCCTGCGCGAGGTGGGGGAGAAACAGCCTCCCGCCATCAGCGACCAGCGCCAGCCGCTGTGGCCCACGCCCTGGTTCGGTAGCATCAGCCACTGCGCCCAGCGCGCGCTGGCGGTGATCGCCGATCGGCCGGTGGGCGTCGATATTGAGCGCCGGTTTACCCCCCAGATGGCGGCGGAGCTGGAGGACAGCATTATCAGTCCGACGGAAAAAACAGCGCTGCTGCGCAGCGGCCTGCCCTTCCCGCTGGCGCTGACGCTGGCGTTTTCGGCAAAAGAGAGTGGGTTTAAGGCGACGCCTGCGGCAAATCAGCGCGCGCTGGGGTTCGCCGATTTTCAGATCGTGGACATAACGGCAAGCACCTTAGCGCTTGAGTTTGCGGAGCAACGCTATCCCTTGCACTGGATAGCGTCGGAGGAGCAGGTCATCACGCTTTGCGCATTGCAGCAGTAAACGCCCGCGCTTCACGCGACGGGCGTTCAGTCCATCAGCCCCGTTTTTGCACCAGGGCAACGATGGCGGCGGCATCAAACCCGTGGTACTGGCGCATCCAGCCGCGATCGGCGGCGGCGGCGTACTCCCCGTCCGGGATCCCCAACCGCTGCAGGGCAATGCCCACCCCCGCTTCCGCCAGCACCTCCGCCACCAGGCTACCCAACCCGCCGTTGACGTTATGCTCTTCGACGGTGATCACTGAGCCACACGGCCGGAGCGCCGCCAGCAGCGCCGCGGTATCGCAGGGGCGGATCGACGGCACGTTGACCACTTTCGCCTGGATACCGAGGTCGGCAAGCTGCTGCGCCGCCTCCACCACTTCATGCACCGTCGAACCGGTGGCCACCAGCGCGACGTCCTCGCCTTCGCGCAGGGTCAACACGGCGCCGGGAACAAAGCGATACGACTCGTCAAGCAGCTCCGGCAGCGCCTTGCCATCGAGACGAATATAGACCGGGCCCTGATAAGCAAGAGCATAGTCGATGATCTGCCGACATTCGCGCGGCGTGGAGGGGGCGAAGATCTGGATATTGCCAAAGCCGCGCATCACCGCCAGATCGTCAATGGCATGGTGGGTGCTGGCCAGCGGGCCGTAGCTGGCTCCGGCGTTAAGGCCGAACAGCTTGACGTTGGTGTTGTTGTAGCAGACATCCACTTTGATTTGCTCATTGGCCCGCGAGATAAGAAACGGCGCGGCGTTACAGGTCACCGCCACTTTGCCGCCCAGCGCCAGACCGGCGGCGGTGCCGACCATGCTCTGCTCAGCGATGCCGACGTTCACCAGCCGACCGGGAAACTGCTTAATAAAGGGGGCGATTTTAGCCGTCGACGTGGAGTCGGCCACCACCGGCACCAGATCGACACCGCTTTCCACGGCGGCGATAAAGGCCTCGACCATGACGTTAGCCAGGTGTTCTGTATTACTCATCTTTCAGTTCCTCCAGCGCCAGAGCGATCTCTTCGCCTTTCGGCACCCGGTGGTGCCACTCCGGGCGCCCCTGGATAAAGGAGATCCCCGCGCCTTTCGTGGTGTTGGCAATAATAACGTTCGGTTTACCGTTCTGCTGTAGCCCCTCGATGGCCGCGACCACCGAGGCCATGTCGTTACCCTGGCATTCGCTGACTTCCATACCGAAGGCGCGCCATTTATCGGCCAGCGGATCGGTATTCATGATTTCGCGCGTCGGCCCGGCCAGCTGGAGGTTGTTCTTATCATTAATAATGACCAGGTTATCCAGACCGTAGTGCGCCGCCGCCAGGGCGGCTTCCCAGTTGCTCCCCTCCGCCAGCTCGCCGTCGCCAGTGATCAAAAAAATGCGGCGGGTGCTGTTGCTTTTCTTCGCGGCCAGCGCCAGCCCCACCGCAACAGGCAAACCGTGACCCAGCGCGCCGGTGTTGAGCTCGATGCCCGGCGTTTTCTGCCGCACCGGGTGGCCAGGGAGATGGGAGTTGGCATGCTGGTAGGTCTCCAGCCACTCAACCGGGAAGAATCCCGCTTCCGCCAGGACGCAGTAGTAGCAGCCCACCGCGTGGCCTTTCGACTGGATGTAGATATCGCGCTGCGGGTCGTCGAGCCGGTCCGGCGCGACGTTAAGGACGCGGAAATAGAGCGCGGTTAACAGTTCGACCTGCGAAAGGTCTGCCCCGGTGTGGCCGCCGGCCGGACTATTGGCGTTTAAGCGCACAATATGGCGCCGCACCGCGCGGGCTTTACGCTCCAGCGTCTGAATATCATATCTGTAGGGATTCATTTCACACCTCTGAATTTATTTTCAGCATGGAATATTTATTCCAGCAAGGACTAAAAAAACCAGATATCCCCATGCCGGGTGGTAAGCCTTCTGCCACAGCGCCCTACTCAGGAACATTCTGCCTCCCGCTCCAGGCGAAGCCCGGATAAACACATTGACTCGAAATCGCCTTGAATATATATTCAATAATGATTCTTTATTCGATTATGGCCTGGCTGTTTTGTTTTTGTCCATAGTCGATTTTGAGGATTGGCAAAAGTTAGACGCCTGTCACACTTAAGTCTGATTTTTTTTCGCGTATGATAAAAGTCACTACGATAATGGCTGCAGCTAACCGCCTGAAGAAAGGCGATAAATGATTTTCGAGGATTAATATGGCTAAGCAGGATGAACAACGGCTATTGGTTAAGATTGCCACGCTTTACTATCTGGAAGGACGAAAGCAGTCTGATATCGCCCAACTTCTCTCGCTGTCTCAGTCATTTGTCTCCCGCGCCATTACCCGCTGCCAGAAAGAAGGCGTCGTCAAGATCAGCGTCGTTCAGCCGTCCAACATCTTTCTGAAGCTCGAAAAAGGGCTTGAGGATCGCTACGGCCTTAAGCAGGCGGTGGTGGTGGATACCGAGGAAGAGGCCAGCGATCATACCATCAAGCGGGCGATTGGCTCCGCTGCCGCCCACTATCTGGAAACCCGGCTGCGGCCAAAAGATCTGATTGGCGTCTCCTCGTGGAGCTCAACCATTCGCGCGATGGTCGATGAAGTTCATGCGCAAAACCTGAAAGCCAGCGGCGTGATCCAGCTGCTGGGCGGCGTCGGGCCAAACGGTAACGTGCAGGCGACGATTCTTACCCAGACCCTCGCCCAGCGCCTGAATTGCGACGCCTGGCTGCTGCCGTCACAGAGCATCGAGGGATCCATGGAGGAGCGCAACCGGCTGCTGGCCAGCAAAGATGTCGCTGACGTGGTGTCGCGCTTTGATGAAGTGGATATCGCCATCGTCGGCATCGGCATTCTCGAACCCTCCCAACTGCTGAAAACCTCCGGTAACTACTATCACGAAGATATGCTGCAGGTGCTGGCGGCGCGCGGCGCGGTGGGTGATATCTGCCTGCACTACTACGACAAAAACGGCCATCCGGTGTTACGCGATGATGAAGATCCGGTGATCGGTATGGCGCTGGAGAAGGTCAAAAAATGCCCGAACGTGGTCGCGCTGGCCGGCGGTACCGATAAAGTCGCGGCCATCAAAGGCGCCCTCACCGGCGGCTACATTGATGTTTTAATCACCGATTATCCTACCGCTCGCATGCTGGTTAGCGACTAACCTGCCGCGCTGCTTTTCCTCACTGCCGCCCTGACGTGCTTTTTTAACTTCAGGGCTGACTCTATTAATACATTTAAATTCAATCAGTTAATCAGCCACTCCAGCCGCCAACTGCCGCTTTCGCCGATCGGCGAAATGTGATTGCCAGCACAATTGATGATTTTTCCGGTAGCCCGTCACCGGGTTTGTGGCTTAAGGTATCAAATAAATAATCACTATCGAATATATATTCAGTGATTAAAAAGATGATAACGAAATGTCACAACATGGCCTGCACAGACGCAGGAGACGGTGGGAGATATTCCTCGTCTTCGCGGTTCCAGGACACCGAGTGACCGAGGAGAGCACGATGCAGGCGACAGCAAAAGAGTTCATCATTGCCCTGGATGAAGGCACCACCAACGCCAAAGCGGTGGTGCTGGATAGCCGGGGCAAAGTTATCGTCAAATTCTCGCAGCCGCTGGCGATCCAAACGCCGCGCGACGGCTGGGTGGAGCAATCGGGCGAAGCGCTGGTGACCGCCTCACTGACGGTGATCGCCAGCGCGGTGGCCCACGTTGGCGCGGAAAACGTCGCCGCGCTGGCCATCAGCAACCAGCGGGAAACCGCCATCGGCTGGTATCGCGACAGCGGTGAACCGATTAACGCGGCGATCACCTGGCAATGCACCCGCAGCGCCGCGTTCTGCGATAAGCTGCGTCACGATCGTCAGGAACAGCACATTAAGCGTGCCACCGGCCTGCCAATCGCCCCGCTGTTCTCGGCCTCCAAAATGCGCTGGCTGCTGGATGCGACTGTCGATGGCCACCTGCGTGCCGAACGCGGTGAGATTTGCCTCGGCACCATCGACAGCTGGCTGCTGTGGAATCTGACCGCTGGAGAAGCCTTCTGCTGCGACTACTCCAATGCCGCCCGCACCCAGCTGCTGAACCTGCACCGCGGCGAGTGGGATGACGAGATGCTGGCATTGTTCGGCATTCCGCGCGCGGCGTTGCCGGACATTAAACCGTCGAGCGGCCTCTTCGGCCATACCAAAGGACTGGCCGCCATTCCGGACGGTATTCCGATCATGGCGATGATCGGCGACTCCCACGCGGCACTGTTCGGCCACGCGCTCGGCGAGGCAGGCTGCGTCAAAGCCACCTACGGCACCGGCTCTTCGGTCATGGCCCCGGTCAAATCGGCGAAGTGCGATATCGACGCGCTGGCGACCACTGTCGCCTGGCACGATGGCGACCAGCTGGTGTGGGGCCTGGAAGGGAATATTCCTCACACCGGCGATGCCGTCGCCTGGATGGCGGACAGCACCGGCCTGAGCGAACTCTCTGCCGCCGAGCTGGCCCATGAGCTGAATACCCTCCCCGCCTCCGTCGACTCAACCCTCGGGGTCTACTTCGTGCCGGCGCTGACCGGTCTTGGCGCCCCCTGGTGGGACGACAGCGCCCGCGGCGTGATTTGCGGCCTGAGTCGCGGGGTGAAGCGCGCGCATCTGATCCGTGCGGCGCTGGAGTCCATCACCTATCAGATAGCCGACGTGGTGGTAGCGATGCGTCAGCATGAGGAGTTCACCCTGACGGCGTTGATGGTGGACGGCGGGCCGACCAACAATGACTGGCTGATGCAATACCAGGCCGATCTGCTCGGCTGCCCGGTGATGCGCAGCGACGTGCCGGAGCTGTCCGCCATCGGCGCGGCGTTGCTGGCGCGCAAAGCGCTCCATCCGGGGTCGACCGCCGATCTGCAGGCCTTCTTAACCGAACACAGCACCTTTCAGCCCGACATGGCCCGCCACCAGCGTTTACAAACGCGCTGGCAGGAGTGGCGCCATGCGGTCGACCGAACATTATGGAAACCGGACTCGCCAGCCTGACCGCCAGACTGCGCGACGACACGCATTCACTTATCACAGGAGAAACCCGGCCCATAACGATATCGCTATCCCCGAATACATCAGGGGAAATTTCAGACCGTAAAAGCCTGCCCGCTCAGGGGCTCATTTGTTCGAATATAAAAATACAGGAACAGAGTCATGAAATTACGTATAACCCTTTTAACCGCTGCTACCCTGACCGCCTTCTCCTTTGCCGCGCACGCCGCGGAGAAAGGCACCATTATGATCATGGTCAACTCGCTGGATAACCCGTATTACGCCTCGGAAGCCAAAGGCGCCAGCGAAAAAGCCCAGGCGCTCGGCTATAAAACCACCGTGCTGTCCCATGGCGAAGATGTCAAAAAGCAGAATGAGCTTATCGACACCGCGATTGGTAAAAAAGTGCAGGGCATTATTCTCGATAACGCTGATTCCACCGCCAGCGTCGCCGCCATTGAAAAAGCCAAAAAAGCCGGCATTCCGGTGGTCTTAATTAACCGCGAAATTCCGGTTGATGATGTGGCGCTGGAACAAATTACCCACAATAACTTCCAGGCCGGCTCTGAGGTCGCCAACGTCTTCGTGGAAAAAATGGCGGAGAAAGGCAAATACGCCGAGCTGACCTGCAACCTCGCCGATAATAACTGCGTCACCCGTTCTAAATCTTTCCATCAGGTCATTGACCAGTATCCGGATATGGTCAGCGTGGCGAAACAGGATGCCAAAGGCACCCTGATCGACGGCAAACGCATCATGGACAGCATCCTGCAGGCTCACCCCGACGTGAAAGGCGTCATCTGTGGCAACGGGCCGGTAGCCCTCGGCGCGATTGCGGCGCTGAAAGCAGCCAACCGTAGCGATGTGATCGTCGTCGGCATCGACGGCAGCAACGATGAGCGCGACGCCGTGAAAGCCGGCACCCTGCAGGCAACCGTGATGCTGCAGGCGCAGGCCATCGCCGCTCAGGGCGTCACCGATCTGGATAACTACCTGCAAAAAGGCGAGAAGCCGGCGAAGCAGCGCGTGATGTTCCGCGGCATTCTGATTACCCAGGATAACGCCGATAAAGTCCAGGATTTCAACATTAAGTCCTGAGTTCGGGTGGTTGCGCCCCTGCGGGGGCGCAGAGGAGAGCATTATGTTTAAGAAAACCTGTCTGACGCTGGCCGTACTGGCGCTAGGGGGCTGTCGCATCGTCTCGCAGCAGGAGCTGGCAGACCTGAAATCCCCGCCCAACCCGCATATGGCGAATATGGATAAAACCTGGCAGCAGAGCATCGTACCGCAGGTGGTGACGAAAGCGCGTCCGGCGGCGGAACTGATGAGCGCGCTCAAGGCGGCAAAAGACATTGATAGCGCCTGTAAAACCCTCGGCTACCGTGCGCAGGATGAAAACCCCTGCATCTTCTACGTCAAGGTTTCAGGCACCGTCAGCAAACTCGATACCGCCTCGCGCAGCGGCAAAATGACCCTGTCCGACGCCAGCGTCGGCAAGGTGACGGTGCAGATTGGCCCTACCCTGCGCGGCACCCAGCTGCGCGACGGCTACAGCGGCGCCAGCTATCAGGACTTTAATGACCAGGTGCTGTTCGGCGAGTACAGCAAGAATATCAACAGTCAGGCGGTCAAAATGATTCAGACAGCCAACGTCAAAACCGGCGATAGCGTGGAGGTGTACGGCGTCTTCTCGGCCTGGGATATTCCGCAAACTCTCCCGGAAATTACCCCGGCGAAAATCATTCATGCGGGGGGACAATAATATGGCGCCGCACGATCTCGTCGCTCTCCAGCCCGTTGAGTCCGAAGTGATTATCGAAACCCGCGGCCTTTCGCGCGTCTATCCCGGCGTGACCGCCCTGGATAATGTCAATTACCGGGTCTATCGAAATAAGGTCAACGTGCTGATCGGAGAAAATGGTGCGGGTAAATCCACCATGATGAAAATGCTTGCCGGTGTGGAAACGCCCTCTTCCGGGCAAATTATTCTCGATGGCGAAGCGGTTTCATTACAGTCGACGCATCAGGCAGAAAAACTGGGCATCAGTATTATTTTTCAGGAACTGAATTTATTCCCCAATATGAATGTGATGGACAACATCTTCATGGCGAATGAATTCTTTCAGAAAGGACGCATTAACGAAAAATACCAGTACGCGCTGGCCAAATCGCTGCTGGAACGGCTGGAGCTGGATGTCGATCCTTATGCTCCGCTGGGTGAACTCGGTATCGGCCACCAGCAGTTAGTCGAGATTGCCCGCGCCCTGTCGAAAGACACCCGGGTGCTGATCATGGACGAGCCCACCTCGGCGCTCAGCCAGTCTGAGGTCAAAGTGCTGTTCAAGGTGATCGCGCAGCTTAAACGCCGCGGCGTGACCATCATCTATATCTCGCATCGCCTCGAAGAGCTGATGGAGATTGGCGACAACATCACCATTTTCCGCGACGGTCGTTTTATCAGCGAGCGTCACGTCAGCGACGCCAGCGTTCCGTGGATCATCGAGCAGATGGTCGGTGATAAGAAAAAACACTTTGATTATCAACCGGCGCCGAAAGGCGACGCAGTGCTTGACGTCAAAGGGCTGACCGCGCTGCATCCGAGCGGCGGCTACAAACTTAATGACGTCACCTTCACCCTCAGCAAAGGCGAAGTGATCGGTATTTACGGCCTGCTGGGCGCCGGGCGCACCGAGCTGTTTAAAGGCCTGGTGGGCTTGATGCCCTGCCAGCGCGGCGAGGTGCATCTTAACGGCGAAAGCATCGGCAAATCTCGCTTTCAACAGCGCCTGAAAAAGGGGCTGGCGCTGGTGCCGGAGGACCGTCAGGGCGAAGGCGTGGTGCAGATGATGTCGATTCAGGCCAACATGACGCTCTCTGATTTCAGCCTGCAGGGGTTCCGCCGCGCCTGGCGCTGGTTGAATCCGCAGAAAGAAGAGTCCTGCGTGAAAGAGATGATCCAGCAGCTGGCGATCAAGGTCAGCGACGCCACATTGCCCATCACCTCGCTGAGCGGCGGCAATCAACAAAAAGTGGTGCTGGGTAAAGCGCTGATGACCCAGCCGCAGGTGGTGTTCCTCGACGAACCGACGCGCGGCATCGACGTCGGCGCGAAAACCGACGTCTATCACCTGATCGGCAAAATGGCCCAGCAGGGGCTGGCGGTGATGTTCTCATCTTCGGAGCTGGATGAGGTGATGGCCCTTGCCGACCGCATCCTGGTGATGGCCGATGGCCGCATTACCGCCGATCTACCGCGTCACGCGGTGACCCGCGAACAGTTAATCGCGGCTTCAACACCTCAAGATTAATCAGGCTGGAATCCATCATGAACCAGAAATATATGATTTATATGTACCTGCTGAAGGCCCGCACCTTTATCGCCCTCCTGCTGGTGATCGCGTTCTTCAGCGTGATGGTACCCAACTTCCTGACCGCCTCTAACCTGCTGATCATGACCCAGCACGTGGCGATCACCGGCCTGCTGGCCATCGGCATGACGCTGGTCATTCTCACCGGCGGCATTGACCTGTCCGTCGGCGCGGTGGCGGGGATCTGCGGCATGGTGGCGGGCGCGCTGCTGACCAACGGCCTGCCGCTGTGGAACGGCGATATCCTCTTCTTTAATGTCCCGGAGGTGATCCTCTGCGTGGCGATCTTCGGCGTGCTGGTCGGTCTGGTCAACGGCGCGGTGATCACCCGCTTCGGCGTGGCGCCGTTTATCTGCACCTTAGGCATGATGTACGTCGCCCGCGGCTCCGCGCTGCTGTTTAACGACGGGAGCACCTACCCGAATCTCAATGGCATGGAAGCGCTGGGCAACACCGGTTTCGCCACCCTCGGCTCCGGCACCCTGCTCGGCGTCTATCTGCCGATCTGGCTGATGATCGGCTTCCTCGTGCTGGGCTACTGGCTGACCACCAAAACGCCGCTTGGCCGCTACATCTACGCCATCGGCGGCAATGAGTCTGCCGCCCGCCTCGCCGGCGTGCCGATCGTGAAAGCGAAAATATTCGTCTATGCCTTCTCCGGCCTGTGCGCGGCGTTTGTCGGCCTGATCGTCGCATCACAGCTGCAAACCGCGCACCCGATGACCGGCAACATGTTTGAGATGGACGCCATCGGCGCCACCGTGCTCGGCGGTACCGCGCTGGCCGGCGGCCGTGGTCGGGTGACCGGGTCCATTATCGGCGCCTTCGTCATCGTCTTCCTTGCCGACGGCATGGTGATGATGGGCGTTAGCGACTTCTGGCAGATGGTGATTAAAGGCGTGGTGATCGTCACCGCTGTGGTCGTCGACCAGTTCCAGCAGAAGTTGCAGAGCAAGGTCATCCTGATGCGCCGCCACGAGGAGAAACTGGCCGCCATCCCCCCCAACGGCGCCACCTCCAGCTAACCGGCAACGATTCACATCTTCCGCCGGGCCTGGTGCCCGGCTCAGCGAAAGGGAAAAAATATGCAACGAGATTTCCAGAACAAAACGGTGGTGATCACCGGCGCCTGCCGCGGCATCGGCGCAGGTATTGCGGAGCGCTTTGCCCGCGACGGCGCGAATCTGGTGATGGTCTCCAACGCCGAGCGCGTTCACGAGACCGCCGAAACCCTGCGTCAGCGCTATCAGGCGGATATTTTATCGCTGCAGGTCGATGTCACCGATGAAGCCCAGGTGCAGTCGCTGTATGAGCAGGCCGCCGCGCGCTTCGGCACCATTGACGTCTCCATTCAGAACGCCGGAGTGATCACCATCGATTACTACGACCGGATGCCAAAAGCCGATTTCGAAAAAGTGCTGGCGGTCAACACCACCGGCGTGTGGCTGTGCTGCCGCGAGGCGGCCAAATATATGGTGAAACAGAATCACGGCAGCCTGATCAATACCTCTTCCGGCCAGGGGCGACAGGGCTTTATCTACACGCCGCATTATGCCGCCAGCAAAATGGGCGTGATCGGCATTACCCAAAGCCTGGCTCACGAGCTGGCGCCGTGGAATATCACCGTCAACGCCTTCTGCCCGGGCATTATTGAAAGCGAAATGTGGGATTACAACGATCGCGTGTGGGGCGAAATTCTCAGCACCGAGCAGAAGCGCTACGGCAAGGGCGAACTGATGGCCGAGTGGGTCGAGGGCATTCCGATGAAACGCGCCGGTAAACCGGAAGACGTGGCCGGGCTGGTGGCCTTCCTCGCCTCCGACGACGCACGCTACCTCACCGGGCAGACCATCAATATCGATGGCGGTTTGATTATGTCGTAATTCCCCGCGGGTTAGCGGGCCCCATCGCCCGAATAAGGCGTCCCGCATTGGCGCCACCACGCCGGGACGGCCCCCCGGTGGCGTTACGCTTACCGGGGCTACGTAACACCGCCGAAAGGTTGCCCGGATAAGGCGCTACGCGCCGCCATTCGGGAAAAAGGGCTCCCGACGTTCGACACTATATTGAAGAGAGTAAACATTATGATCGGTAAAGATTTTGCACAGCAGCTGTTTAACCTGCAGGGGCGCGTCGCCTTCGTCACCGGCGCCGGCAGCGGTATCGGCCAGACCATCGCCTGCAGCCTCGCCAGCGCGGGTGCGCGGGTAGTCTGTTTTGATCTTCGCGACGACGGCGGGCTGGCGGAAACGGTCAGCCATATTGAATCCATCGGCGGTCAGGCTTGTTCTTATACCGGCGATGTCCGCCAGATTGCCGACCTGCGCGCCGCCGTCGCGCTGGCCAAAAACCGCTTTGGCCGCCTCGACATCGCCGTCAACGCCGCCGGGATCGCCAACGCCAATCCGGCGCTGGAGATGGAGAGCGAGCAATGGCAGCGGGTGATCGATATCAATCTCACCGGCGTATGGAACTCCTGCAAAGCTGAAGCGGAACTGATGCTGGAGTCCGGCGGCGGGTCGATTATTAATATCGCCTCGATGTCGGGGATTATCGTTAACCGCGGCCTCGACCAGGCACATTACAACTGCTCTAAAGCCGGCGTGATCCATCTGTCGAAAAGCCTGGCGATGGAGTGGGTGGGCAAAGGGATCCGCGTCAATTCCATCAGCCCGGGATATACCGCCACGCCGATGAATACCCGTCCGGAGATGGTGCACCAGACCCGCGAGTTTGAAAGCCAGACGCCGATGCAGCGAATGGCGAAGGTGGAAGAGATGGCCGGCCCGGCGCTGTTCCTCGCCAGCGACGCCGCCTCGTTCTGCACCGGCGTAGACCTGGTGGTCGACGGCGGGTTTGTCTGCTGGTGATCCTCTCCTGCTTCAGGGCGCCACGCTGCGGCGCCCCTCTCCATCCCTGCCGTTAAACCAGCGGATACTGTTGAAATACCGGCAGCGCCTCCCCCTTCTCCGCCAGCGCGCGGATATGAGGAAACGCCGCTGCCGACACCACCGCCGGGATCATCAACTGGATAAAGGACCAGACCACCGTGCTGGTGACCAGCACCTGATCCGGCTGCGCGGCGGCGGCGCGGTCTGCCAGCCGGGCGTCCCATTCCCGACAGGCGGCGAGCAGTTGGCCGGTCACCCGGGCTATCCACGGCTGATGCTGCTTCTCTTCCGGCCGCAGACGGTGCTCATAAACATGCTGGACCGCTTTTTCACTGGCGGCGAGGATCACCCCCAGCAGGTGCAGATCGCGGGCCAGCGCCTCGGGATGCGCGGGAAGCAGCCGGCGCCCGGTGGGATTGGTCGTTTCGAAATAGTGGAGGATCAGGGTGGAGTCCATCAGTTGCGTCCCGTTATCGAGCACCACCGTCGGCGCCTTGACCACCGGATTAATACGGGAAAATTCGTCAAAGCCGCTAAAGACCGAGAGCGGCAGGCTCTCGAATTCCACGCCATAGAGCGCCAGAGAAACCGCCACGCGTCTTACATAAGGTGAATCCATCATACCAATGAGTTTCATCGTCACTCCTGCCTGCGATAAAGGGGTTGCGGCTTTACCTTACTGGAAAACCGAGGCCGCGAATATCACGGGATACTTACCGCAATGGTTAGTCAAACTAACAGATTGGCGATTCGCGGTAGCCCTCCAGTTCCCCTTGTGCTATACCGACTGAGGCAGCATTTGGCTCCTTTTCAGCTTGTTTGCAGCGGCTTTAAAAGCCGCTAACCCGGTAGTAACGTTAACGTATCGACTCACTGACAGAGAAACCACCATGGCAGATTTTCCCCCTGTCGCCAGCCTGCGCAGCTTTGAGGCGGTGGCGCGCCTCGGCAGCGTGACGCAGGCCGCCCACGAGTTGAGCGTGACCCATTCGGCGGTCAGCCAGCACATCAAACAGCTGGAAGCGCTGGTCGGCGTCACGCTCTTTATCCGCCACGGCCGCGGGGTGCGCATCACGGAAGAAGGACGGCTCTATGCCCTGCAAATCCGCGAGGCGTTACAGCACATCGCCGACGCCACGCGCATGGTGCAGATCAAACCCCGCACCCTGGAAGTGACCCTGGCGACGCTCCCCTCCTTTGGCTGCCACTGGCTGCTGCCGCGGCTGGCGCGCTTTCAGGCGCGGCATCCGCAGATCGCGGTGCGCCTGCTGACCAGCCTGGCGGTGGTTAACCTGCAACAGGAGGGTATTGATCTGGCCATTCGCATGGGGCAAGGCGACTGGGAGGGGATGGAAAGCCGGCATCTGTTTGCCGATGAACAACTGGTGGTGGCCGCGCCGCACTATCGCAGCGGCGACCTGCCGACCACCCCGCAGGCGATCGCCGCCAGCGATATTATTTTTTCCATGGAGTCCTGGCATGCCTGGTGCAGCCAGGCGGGACTGGAAAAGCCGATCGTCCCCGCGGGCCTGCGTCTGAACGACTCCAATCTGGTGCTGGAGGCGGTCCGCCTGGGGGCCGGCGTAGCGCTGGAGCGGCGCTCGCTGGTGGCGGGGGCGATAGCCCGCGGCGAGCTTGTGCAGCTCACCGCCGTCACCGTCCCCTACCCCTGGCACTACTGGCTAACCGTCTCCCCGCAGGCGGAGAACCGGCCGGAAGTCGCCCGGTTCATCGCCTGGCTGGGGGAGGAGATCGCCCTCTGGCGCCAGCAAATCAGCGCTTAGCCTTCGGCCGAAGGCGGCAGGCCCGTCCGGGCGGCGTGCTCCTGGGAGAGACGCCAGAAATCGTGCCCGGCGGGATACTGATAAAGTCGCAGGGAAAACTGTCCGGCCACCGCGGTAATGTACTCAAATATCGCCGACTGGGTGTTTTCGTAGTCTTTCCACAGCGTCGAGGAGGTGAAGCAGTAAATCTCCAGCGGGATGCCCGACGGCGACGGTTTCAGCGTTCTCGCCACAATGTACATCTCCTTAATAATATCCGGTCGCTCGGCGAGATAGTGCATCAGATAGTGGCGAAACAGGGTCAGGTTGGTCAGCCCGTTATCGACAAACCAGCGGTCGGCCACGCCGCCGGGATCCCGGCCGTCAAGCAGCGTGCCCAAAGGCTCACTCACCCCGCGGATGGTTAGCATCGAGGAGAGCATCTCCTGGTCGAGAAAACGCACCGAGTGCTGATCGATGGCGATACTGCGCATGATCCGCCGCGCCCCGGAGGAGAACATCGCCTGCCAGTTGGTATAGGTCTCGGTGAGGAAATTCTTCGTCGGGATGCGGGAGATGGTATTGTCCCAGTTGCGGATGGTAATGGTGTGCAGCGCGATATCCGTCACTTCACCGCTGAGGTTCTTGTCAGGCATTTCAATCCAGTCCCCCAGCTGGAGAACGTCGTTAGACGACAACTGAACGTTCGCCACCAGCGACAGCAGGGTATGCTGGAACACGATCATCAGCACCGCCGCCACGGCCCCCAGACTGGAGATAATAATGATCGGCGATTTGTTCGACATCACGGCGAGGATCATAATCGCCGCCAGGATGTGAACTAAGATTTTGCCTATCTGGATATAGCCCTTAATGGAATGATTTTTACGTTTGGTCTTTCGCAGATAAGAGCTGTTGACAATATCCAGCATCTCGTTGAAAAACACCGACATAAAAATAAAAAACAAGATCCCGCAGATGGTATTAATCGCCGTCACCAGCGATGCCGGCATCGCCGGCATAAACTGCAGGACGTAATAGACGATAATAACCGGAATGAAATTGGACAGTTTTTCGGCGATGCGTCGATCCTTCTCCAGCGGCACATCCTGTTTGTGGCTACTAAAGAAGACCTTACGCACCACTTTAATCAGCAAGAACTTGCATAAAAGATGGGCAAATATGCCGGAGACCAGCAGCAGAATAAGATTAAACCCCACCGCCAGCGCCGGATTACTCTCAATAAACGTCAGTAGATGATTCACATACGCCATGCTATATCGCCTGAATAACTATGCCATTTCGCTGACTGCTTTATCACAAGGGCATATATTTGGAAAATAAATCAATCCGCATCATGGCATATCGCTTAGCGTAACGTCCATGCGCGCACCGCTTCTAATCATTCACAGAAAATATGTCAGAGTTTGCATTAATCATTCCCTACGCTCACTATAAAGAGGCTTGTTATGAGGACGGAATAAGTCCAGGAGGAAACATGTTTAAAGCGCTTACCGCTATCATCACCTTAGCCGCCTCCGCCAGCGTCATGGCGCAAGGCGATGTCACGTTGAACAGTCTGGCCCACGATGCCGCCACCCGGGCGTCGTTTAACCAGATGGTCAAAGGCCATCAGCTGCCCGCCTGGGTAACCACCGGCGGCACCGGTTCACCGGCGCAGACGGTGAAGCTGGGTAGCGAATCCTGGCAGGTGTTAAGCGCCTGCAAACCCCACGACTGCGGTCATGAACGTATCGCGGTGATCTGGTCCGAGAAAAGCCAACAGATGTCGGGCGTGTACTCGGTGGTCGATGAAAAAACCGACCAGGAGAAGCTGACCTGGCTTAACGTCAGCGATGCCCTGTCCATCGATGGCAAAACCGTGCTGTTTGCCGCCCTCAGCGGTAGCCTCGACAACCATCCGGACGCCTTTAACTACCCGTAACCGCCCGTCGCCCCCGTCAGCCTTTTCCCGACGGGGGATCCCCTGATTAGCCATCCGGGAACATCACGCTGTTCCCCGGCGCTTCCCTGTGCAGATGGATAAAGTTCAGGTGCCGTTCGTACTGGTCGAGAATATCGGTGATCACCTGCTCTTTGCTGTAGTCCATCAGGTCGTTACCCTGACTGCCCTCCAGCAGGAAGGTCTCCAGCCGGTAATAGGTGGATTTCCCGCTGCGCGCCCGATAGGTAAAGCCCGGCACCGAGTACTGCTGCGGCCAGATCTTGTAGATAAAGTTCTGCTCGTCGCCCATGTGCACCAGCAGATCGAGGTGGCCCAGGTTCTCGCCCTCTTCCGGCGGCAGGCTCTTCAGTTCCACCGCGGCGCCGCGCAGCCGCAGCTCCTGGGCTACCTCTTCCATCGCCGGGTAGCACACCGTCTCCATCATCTGTTTGGTATAACGCGTGCCCGGGTAATTCATCAGCCGCGACAGGCGCTTCTTCCAGCTCAGACGATCCTGGAGGCCCATCGGACGCGGGGCGGTGTCGCGACTGGCGCTGACCCGGCGGTAATCTTCCACTTTCAGGGATTTATACAGTCCGGCCATCACGAAGAAAATCACAAAGCTGAACGGCAGACCCATGATCACCGTGGTGTTCTGCAGCGCCGAGATGCCGTTGGTCATCAGCATCCCGAGGGTCAACAGACCGATGGCCACCGACCAGAAGATGCGCAGCCAGTTCGGGGCGTCGCTGTTGATGTCCTTCAGCTTCGAGGTGAAGTTCCCCAGCACCAGCGCGCCGGAGTCGGCGGAGGTGACGTAGAACAGCAGACCGGTAATGGTCGCCACCGACGCGCTAAAGGTAAACGCCGGGTACTGCGCCAGCAGGCTGTAGAATCCGCGTTCCGGGTGGACCATCGCCTCCTCGGCAAAGGCCGCGTCGCCGTGAATAATCTCATACAGCGCGCTGTTGCCGAACACCGATAGCCACAGCAGGGTAAAGGTGAAGGGAATAATCAGGGTGCCCATCACAAACTGGCGGATGGTGCGCCCGCGCGAAATGCGCGCCAGGAACAGGCCCACAAACGGCGACCAGGCCACCCACCACGCCCAGAAAAAGAGCGTCCAGTTATTCATCCATTCCACCGGCCGGTCGAAGGCGAAGCTGTTCAGCGTCATCCCCATAAAGCGATTGACGTAGTCGCCGACGTTCAGCACTAACGCATTGAGCAGGAAGGAGGTATCGCCCATGAACAGCACGAACAGGATCAGCCCCAGCGCGAGGGCGACGTTCAGCTCGGAGAGCACGCGGATGCCCTTGTCCACCCCGGAGGTGACCGAGATGGTGGCGATGATCACCGACAGCGCAATCAGGGCCGCTTTCGCCGCCAGCGAGTCCGGAATATCGAACAGCACGCTCAGACCGTAGTTGAGCTGCACGACGCCGATACCGAGGGTGGTGGCGATGCCGAAGATGGTGCCGATCACCGCCGCAATATCGACGCTGTGGCCGATGGGCCCATTGATCCGTTTGCCAAAAATCGGGTACAGCGCCGAGCGGATGGTGAGCGGCAAATTATAACGATAGCTAAAGTATCCCAGCGCCATGCCCATCAGGGCATACATTGACCAACCGGTTAAGCCATAGTGAAACAGCGTCCAGACCATCGCCTGGCGCGCCGCCTCGATGGTCTGCCCCGCCCCTTCCGGCGGCTGCATATATTGCGTCACCGGCTCGGCGACCGAGAAGAACATCAGGTCGATACCGATCCCGGCGGCAAACAGCATCGCCGCCCAGCTCAGCAAGCTGAACTCGGGCTTGGACTGCTCCGGGCCGAGCTTCACCGAGCCGAAGCGCGAGCAGGCAATGCAGACGACAAAGACGATATACAGCGTCGCCGCCAGCAGATAGTACCAGCCGAAGGTTTTCGACACCCAGTTGAGGGTGCGCCCAATCCACTCGGCAGAAAAATCGCGAAAAAAGATCGTCATCAGGGAAAACAACAAAATCAGTCCGGCCGAGGTATAAAAAACCACCGGATTGATTTTGTCCTTTTCTCTGTTTTGCGAAAGATCTGTCATCCAGTATCCCCACTGTTTTTGTAACTATTAAAATTCAATAACGTAACAATTAAGACACATTTTATATTGAACGTCCAATCAAAAACAGCTTTAATAGTTAACCAACGCTGATGAATGGAGTGGCAAAAATGCCCAAACTGGGGATGCAGCCAATCCGGCGCAGGCAACTGATCGACGCCACGCTGGACGCTATAAATGAAGTCGGAATGCATGATGCGACCATCGCGCAGATCGCCCGACGGGCGGGCGTATCGACGGGGATCATCAGTCACTATTTCAAAGATAAAAATGGTCTGCTGGAGGCGACCATGCGCGACATCACCAGCCAGCTGCGCGACGCGGTGCTCAACCGTCTGCACGCCCTGCCGGACGGCAGCGCCAGCCAGCGCCTGCAGGCGATTGTCGGCGGCAACTTTGATGAGACGCAGATCAGCAGCGCGGCGATGAAGGCCTGGCTGGCCTTCTGGGCCAGCAGCATGCACCAGCCGATGCTTTATCGGTTACAGCAGGTCAGCAGCCGTCGGCTGCTGTCGAACCTGGTGTACGAATTCCGCCGCGAGCTGCCGCGCGAGCAGGCGCAGGAGGCCGGCTACGGGCTGGCGGCGCTGATAGACGGCCTGTGGCTGCGGGCGGCGCTCAGCGGCAAACCGCTGGATAAGACGCTGGCGCAGTCGCTGACCAGCCACTTTATTCGTCAGCATTTACCGAACCCATAACCGAGGAGGCGTTATGTCCCGAATGGCAGAACAGCAGCTTTATATTAATGGTGGTTATACATCGGCCACCAGCGGTCGCACCTTCGAGACCATCAACCCTGCCACTGGCGAGGTGCTGGCGACCGTTCAGGCTGCCGGACGCGAGGATGTCGACCGCGCCGTTGAAAGCGCGCAGCGTGGGCAAAAAATCTGGGCGGCGATGACCGCCATGGAACGCTCGCGCATCCTGCGTCGCGCCGTCGACCTTCTGCGCCAGCGCAACGATGAGCTGGCGCGGCTGGAGACGCTGGATACCGGGAAACCCCTCAGCGAAACCGCCGCCGTCGATATCGTCACCGGCGCCGACGTGCTGGAGTATTACGCTGGCTTGATCCCGGCGCTGGAAGGTAGCCAGATCCCGCTGCGCGACAGTTCCTTCGTCTATACCCGTCGCGAACCGCTGGGGGTGGTAGCCGGGATCGGCGCGTGGAACTACCCGATCCAGATCGCCCTGTGGAAATCGGCGCCAGCGCTGGCCGCCGGCAATGCGATGATTTTCAAACCGAGCGAGGTCACCCCGCTCACCGCCCTCAAGCTGGCGGAAATTTACAGCGAAGCGGGCCTGCCGGACGGGGTGTTTAACGTGCTGCCGGGGATCGGCGCGGAGACCGGCCAGTATCTGACCGAACATCCGGGTATCGCCAAAATCTCCTTCACCGGCGGCGTCGCCAGCGGCAAAAAAGTGATGGCCAACTCCGCGGCCTCGTCGCTGAAAGAGGTCACCATGGAGCTGGGCGGTAAATCGCCGCTGATTATCGCCGACGATGCCGACCTCGACCTCGCCGCCGATATCGCCATGATGGCCAACTTCTACAGCTCCGGTCAGGTGTGCACCAACGGCACCCGGGTGTTTGTCCCGGCGAAACAGAAGGCGGAATTCGAGCACAAGATCCTCGAACGCGTGGGCCGCATCCGCCCCGGCGATCTGTTTGCCGATGACACCAACTTCGGCCCGCTGGTCAGCTTCCCCCATCGCGACAACGTTCTGCGCTATATCGAGAGCGGCAAACACGAAGGCGCGCGCCTGCTGTGCGGCGGCGAGGCGCTGAAAGGCGACGGTTTCGATAACGGCGCGTGGGTCGCCCCGACGGTGTTTACCGACTGTAGCGACGAGATGACTATCGTGCGCGAAGAGATCTTCGGCCCGGTGATGTCGATCCTCAGCTATACCGACGAAGCGGAGGTCATTCGCCGCGCCAACGCCACCGAATACGGCCTCGCCGCCGGCGTGGTGACGCCCAACCTCAACCGTGCCCACCGTCTTATCCACCAGCTGGAAGCCGGCATCTGCTGGATCAACAGCTGGGGTGAATCCCCGGCGGAGATGCCGGTTGGCGGCTATAAGCACTCCGGCATTGGCCGCGAGAATGGCGTCATGACGCTGCAGAGTTACACCCAGGTGAAGTCCATCCAGGTTGAGATGGGTAAATTCCAGTCCATATTTTAACCGGGAGGTTTTTTTGCAATTTGACTACATCATTATTGGTGCCGGCTCCGCCGGCAACGTTCTGGCAACACGACTGACTGAAGATCCAAACACCACCGTCCTGCTGCTGGAAGCCGGCGGCCCGGACTACCGGTTCGATTTCCGCACCCAGATGCCCGCCGCGCTGGCTTACCCGCTGCAGGGCAAGCGCTACAACTGGGCGTACGAAACCGAACCTGAGCCGTACATGAACCATCGCCGCATGGAGTGCGGACGCGGCAAAGGGCTCGGCGGCTCCTCGCTGATCAACGGCATGTGCTACATTCGCGGTAACGCGATGGATCTGGATAACTGGGCCAAAGAGCCGGGTCTGGAACACTGGAGCTATCTCGACTGCCTGCCCTACTACCGGAAAGCGGAAACCCGCGATATCGGGCCTAACGACTACCACGGCGGCGATGGCCCGGTGAGCGTGACGACACCGAAGCCGGGCAATAATCCGCTCTTCGAGGCGATGGTTGAAGCCGGGGTGCAGGCGGGCTATCCGCGTACCGACGATCTCAACGGCTACCAGCAGGAAGGCTTTGGCCCGATGGACCGCACCGTGACGCCGCAGGGCCGTCGCGCCAGTACCGCCCGCGGCTATCTCGACCAGGCGCGAGGGCGCCCGAACCTGACCATCCGCACCCATGCGCTGACCGATCACATTATTTTTGCCGGCAAGCGCGCGGTGGGCGTCGAGTGGCTGGAGGGAGAAAGCACGATCCCGTCAAAAGCGACGGCCAACAAAGAGGTGCTGCTGTGCGCCGGGGCGATTGCCTCGCCGCAGATCCTGCAGCGCTCCGGCGTGGGTAACCCGGAGCTGCTCAGGCAGTTCGATATCCCGGTGGTGCACGATCTCCCCGGCGTGGGTGAGAACCTGCAGGACCATCTGGAGATGTATCTGCAATATGAATGCAAAGAGCCGGTGTCGCTCTACCCGGCGCTACAGTGGTGGAACCAGCCGAAGATCGGCGCCGAGTGGCTGTTCGGCGGCACCGGCATCGGCGCCAGCAACCAGTTCGAAGCAGGCGGTTTTATCCGCAGCCGCGCAGAGTTCGCCTGGCCGAACATTCAGTACCACTTCCTGCCGGTGGCGATTAACTACAATGGCTCCAACGCGGTGAAAGAGCACGGCTTCCAGTGCCACGTCGGTTCAATGCGTTCGCCCAGCCGCGGCCACGTGCGCCTGAAGTCGCGCGACCCGCACGCCCATCCGGCGATCCTGTTTAACTATATGTCCCATGAGCAGGACTGGCAGGAGTTCCGCGACGCCATCCGCATTACCCGCGAAATCATGAACCAGCCGGCGCTGGATAAGTATCGCGGCCGCGAAATCAGTCCGGGAACAGAATGCCAGAGCGATGCCGAGCTGGATGAGTTTGTGCGCAACCACGCCGAGACCGCGTTCCACCCGTGCGGGACCTGTAAGATGGGTTACGACGAGATGGCGGTGGTCGATGGCGAGGGCCGCGTCCACGGTCTGGAAGGCGTGCGGGTGGTCGATGCCTCGATTATGCCGCAGATCATCACCGGCAACCTCAACGCCACCACCATTATGATCGGCGAGAAGATGGCTGACGCCATTCGCGGCCGCCAGCCGCTGCCGCGCAGCACCGCGGCGTATTATGTCGCTGGCGACGCGCCGGTTCGCCGCTAATCGTCTATGCCGCACTTGTCCTTTCCCGTGCGGAAAGGACACTCCTCACCTTTCCAGCATCCCTTAGCGCTCAAGGCACGGCTGAATAATGCTATCAACAGCAGCATTCACCTGTTTTGCACCGGATATCAGGGTGATACTTATCGTCCTCGCCCCAGCCACCTGGTACATATCGATCTGGGCGACTCGTGTGCCGTACTGCGAAATATCAAAGAAGTTTGGCGCATTCTGCTCAGGGAAGATGCGCTCAACCTCATAGCCTTGCGGCTTCAGGGCGCTGCGTATGCAGTCATAGCGCCACTGCAGCCCCGGCCGATCGGATACTGAATAGGACTGATAGACGGTTTTGTCGCCGAAGGGGTGAATGACTCCGCAGGCCACCAGCAGAACGGCAATGGCCATCACGCCGTAAATTCTCATTATATTTCCATAACATAAAGACGCACCCGACATGAGCGCTGACGCTTTCTGCAGCAAAAGGTACGCTGTCCAAACTATAAATTCAACTTTTTGTTGATAATTAAACATTATGCGTATAATTTAATCCTGTCAGCGTATCTCCCATGGTAAAATGGCGCTCCGGGATCGCTTCCTGATCACGATGCAAGCAAAGGATCATCCATGACATCAGAGTACACACAGCAGGTTGCACAGATTGCCGGGCCGCTTGAAGCAGCCATGGACGCTATGGCGGGGACATTATCAGCGAATCAGGAGGTGGTGTTGCATAATCTCACTACCCCTGAACATTCCATTATCAAAATCATTAACGGACATGTTAGCGGTAGGGGTAATGGCGATCATTTGTTAGCCGGTCCGGAAAAAGATACCGGTTTTGCGCTGCTGCTGCAGAAGACGAATAACAACAAGCCGAGAACCATAAGCGATTATAAAACCGTCACCGCTTCGGGGAAAACGCTCAATAGCGCATCGACAATTTATTACAGCGAAGAGGGATATCCGCTTATCGCCTTCTGTATTAATGTCGACCCCTCGCCTTATGAGCAAATACGCAAAAGCCTTGACGCGCTGCTGCCATCGCCGTCAGAGGCCGCTGAGGCGGTCGATCTTAATTTGGGTGGGCTGATCGATCAGTCAATTCAGGAAATCATTGATAAATATTCAGTGCCGGGTAAAAAAATACAAAAAGCGCAGCGTTTAAAAATTGTCGCTGAAATGCATACGAAAGGTATTTTCAAGATGCGCGGGGGCGTGCAGCAGGCGGCTCAGGCCCTGGGGGTAACACGATATACGGTTTATAATGACCTTGAGGTGATGAATGAAAAATAATTCACAGCAGCGCATTCGCTTTTATCAGGTCGATGCTTTTTCGAAAGGCCCCTTTACCGGCAATCCCGCCGCGGTTTGTTTGCTGGAGACGTGGCCTGAAGATAGCGTGCTGCAGCACATTGCGACGGAAAACAACCTGTCGGAAACGGCCTTTGTTGTCAGGCAGCCTGACGGTTTCGGGTTACGCTGGTTTACCCCGGCCGTCGAGGTGGATCTCTGCGGTCATGCCACGCTGGCTGCGGCCAGCGTGCTGCTCAATCAACAAGCGCGCGAGCGGGTGCGTTTTTTCACTCGCAGCGGCGCGCTGGACGTCACGCTGCATGACGGAAAATATACCCTGGATTTTCCGCTGGTTGTTCCGTCCCCCATCGCCGCGCCGCAAGGGTTGTTCAAGGCCCTGGGGCTGGCTGAAGACGCAGGTGAAACCTGGCAAGCCTCCGATATTATTGTCGTCATTGATGATGAAGCGCTGCTGGACGCGCTTAAACCCGACTTTAACGCCTTGAATGCCTTCAACACTCGTGGCGTGGTGGTCACGGCCGCATCCCGGACCTTCGATTTTCGTTCTCGCTGGTTCGGTCCGCAGGTGGGAGTCAACGAAGATCCGGTCACCGGTTCGGCACATACTTTTCTGGCGCCGCTGTGGAGTGAAAAACTGGCGAAAAAAACCCTTCATGCCCAGCAAGGTGGCAACCGTAAGGGAGAACTCTTCTGCCACATAAAAGATAACGGACGTGTTGAACTATCAGGCGAAGCCTGTCTGGTTATTGAAGGTACCTTTATTCTGTAAATCGACGAACCTATAGCATCATATTAACTTAGCGGCGAACGCCTGTTCTCATCATATTAAATACGTCTGTTTAATATTTTGGTGAGGATCATGCAATAACGTCATCCGGGGTTTGCCGTTTCCAGCCCCGGAGCATTGATAATATCAGGTATTTTTATCCGTTACAGGCGAAAAAAATAATAAGCGTGCTGCCTGCGCAACAGAGTCTGCGGCAGGCATAGCCAGCTTCAGCCATAAAATGAGATTTTTAATGTTGTGTTAGCCAAAATGCCTGAACGGGTCTTTTAATGGTTATCACTGGAATCGTTACTTTAACTCTGGGTATTAAATAACAACTAGCAAGTCGTTCATCCCGACAATATTGCCGAGAACTCACCTCTGCCGGTGTCGGAATCGGGAGCACTGACAGGGCTAACAGAGAGAATATCATGTTAACAAAACCAGATGATGAATCTAAGAAAAAGGCCACGCCCCTTGAACGTCGTATTGTGGTTATTACGTTAGTCGCCATGTTAATACTTTATTCGGTGTTAATTATGACCCACTTTCGATAACTGGTTAGTCTGTCATATTCTGCGGCCCACCGTGGCTTTCTTACAACAGGTAGCACAATGAAAAAGTTCGTTGCAGTATTCGGTTTGGCATTATTAACGTTCACCGTTGCGGGGTGTTCCAGCAATTATGTATTAGAGAAAAAAAATGGTGAGATGATTATCACCCACGGTAAACCGGAGGTCGATAACGATAATGGGTTAATCACCTATGAGGACATCGCGGGAAATGAACATGCTATTAACCGGGATCAAATTATTCAGATGATCGAGAAATAGCCTTTGTATGGGCAGTTGGCATGATGCACTCTGCCCATTCACCATACAGGCCTAACGAAATGACTCAAGGCGTTTGATCTGCTGCCCGTCGGCAGTAAAGTTCTCCGCCGCCAGCCACGCCCGCAGCGCCGCATCGCGCGCAGGCCACTCGCCGTCTATGATGGACAGCATATCGCTGTCGCGCGTCCGCCCTTTGCGCACCAGCCTCTGCCGCAGACGTCCTTCCCAGCTAAAGCCCAGCCGCTCGGCGGCCCGGCGCGAGGCGACATTCATCGAATCGCATTTCCACTCCAGCCGACGATAGCCGTGGTCAAAGCCGTTCTTCAGCAACAACCAGACCGCTTCGGTACCCAGCGGGGTGTTTTTCATCCGTCGCGACCAGGTGACATGGCCGATCTCAACCGTGCCCATTTCCCGCTCGATCGCCATATAGCTGACGATGCCCACCGCCTGCTCACTACGCAGGTCAACCACCGCATACGGCACCAGAGCATCATCATTCACCTTGCCCGCGATCCAGTGGGCGGTCGCCGCCACGCTCTCCGGCCGCGTAGACGCCAGCCACGTCCAGTCGCTGTTGTCGCCGAGCGCATAGGCGGCAAACAGATCCGCCGCATGACGGTCAACGTCCAGCGGCTCCAGTCGACAAAAACGGCCATTTAACGCCGTCCGCCGCAGGACTTGCGCCCCCTGCCAGCCAGGAACAAGGTCGTTCACCTGCTGGCCAAACTCATTGATTTCCGGCACACCCACCTCCTTGCAATAGACAATTTGTTATAGCAAGAAGCCAGAAGCGGAGAAAGACGCTTCTGCGCGGCCGGCAATAACCTGTCGTTCTTGAATATGCATTTTTAGCATAAGGATATCCTTATTTTGACTTTACGCCTTTTGGCAAGCGGCCTAACGTAGCGAGGCATAAAAAATTAAAACAACCATTTTTCAGGGATTGCACATGACCAAAAAACTGTTGCCTTTACTGGTATTGACGGCGCTCACCGCCGCCGCGCATGCCGCTACACCGCCCAACACGCTGGTGGTCGCCCAGGGTCTCGACGATATCGTCAGCCTCGACCCGGCGGAAGCGAACGAACTCTCCAGCATTCAGACGGTCCCCAGCCTCTATCAGCGTCTGGTGCAGCCGGACCGCAACAACCCTGAAAAAATCGTACCGATCCTCGCCGAAAGCTGGCAGGCCGATCCGGCGGCGAAAACCCTGACCATCAAACTGAAGCCGGATGCTAAATTCGCCTCCGGTAATCCGCTGCGCCCGGAAGATGTGATTTTCTCTTACACCCGTGCGGTGACGCTGAATAAATCGCCGGCGTTTATTCTCAACGTGCTCGGCTGGCAGCCGGACAACATCGCCAGCCAGCTGAAAAAGATTGATGACCATACCCTGACGCTGCACTGGACCGCCGACGTCAGCCCGGCGGTGGCGCTGAATATTCTCTCCACCCCTATCGCCTCCATCGTTGATGAAAAACAGGTGGCGCCGAACGCGAAAAATAATGACTTCGGCAACGACTGGCTGAAGATGCACTCGGCGGGCAGCGGGGCCTATAAAATGCGCGTCTACCAGCCGCATCAGGCCATCGTGCTGGAAGCCAACGCCAGCTCCCCCACCGGCGCGCCGAAGATCAAGAGCATCATTATTAAAAACGTCCCCGACCCGGCTTCCCGCCGCCTGCTGATCCAGCAGGGGGATGCCGACGTGGCCCGCGATCTCGGCGCTGACCAGATTGCCGCCCTGCAGGATAAACCCGGCGTGAAGGTGCTGAGCATCCCGTCCGCCGAGCAGAACTATCTGGTGTTTAATACCGCCAACAGCGCCAACCCGCTGCTGAATAATCCGGCCTTCTGGGAGGCGGCGCGCTGGCTGGTCGATTATGAGGGCATCACCAAAAACCTGCTGAAAGGCCAGTACTTTATTCACCAAAGCTTCCTGCCGGCCGGCCTGCCGGGGGCGCTGGAGACCAATCCGTTCACCTTCGACCCGCAAAAAGCTAAGGCTATCCTCGATAAAGCGGGCATTAAGGATGCCCACTTCACCCTAGACGTGGAGAACAAACCGCCGTTTATCACCATCGCCCAGTCGCTGCAGGCCAGCTTTGCCCAGGGCGGGGTGAAAGTGGATCTGCTGCCGGCCGCCGGCAGCCAGGTCTATGCCCGGGTACGCGCGAAACAGCATCAGGCGGCGATCCGCCTGTGGATCCCGGACTACTTTGATGCGCATTCCAACGCCAGCGCTTTTGCCTGGAACGATGGTAAATCCAGCACCGTGGCCGGGCTCAACGGCTGGCAGATCCCTGAGCTGAATAAAGCCACCCTCGCCGCGGTGGCGGAGCCGGACCCGGCGAAACGCCTCGATCTATACAAAACGATGCAGGAATCCCTGCTGCAGCATTCGCCATACGTCTTTATTGACCAGGGGAAAACCCAGATCGTGGTACGCGATAACGTGAAGGGCTATCAGCAGGGGCTGAACGCCGATATGGTCTGGTACGATAACGTCACCAAGTAAGCGGGTTATGTCACCGGGCACAGCGTCCTCGCCTGCCCGGATGACCGTTTCGCCACCCGGGCCCGGCGGGCGTCGCGCCGCCGGGAATCATGTTGATATACCAGGAATTTCCATTTTCCATGCCATCGTTTTCCACTCACCTTACCCGCCTGCTGCAGGGGCTGTTGACGCTGCTGCTCACGCTGTTCGGGCTGTTGCTGGTCACCTTCTCGCTCTCCGCGCTGTCGCCCGTCGACCGCGTACTGCAGATCGTCGGCGACCATGCCAGCCAGTCGACCTATGACCAGGTTCGCCATCAGCTGGGTCTCGACCAGCCGCTGCCGGTGCAGTTCTGGCACTACCTGGTCAACCTGGCTCATGGCGATCTTGGCATCGCCAGCGCCACCGGCCAGCCGGTGCTCCACGATCTGCTGGCGGTCTTCCCGGCGACCCTTGAGCTGGCGACCCTGGCGCTGATCGTCGGCGCGGTACTGGGCATCGTCGCCGGGGTGCTGTGCGCGCGTTACGCCGGTTCGCCGTGGGATCTTGCGGTGCGCACCTTTACCCTGTTGGGCAACTCGGTGCCGATATTCTGGCTCGGCCTGCTGATGCTGGCCCTGTTCTACGCCCGGCTGCAGTGGGCGCCGGGCCCGGGTCGACTCGACGATATTTATCAGTATACCGTCGAGCCGCGCAGCGGTTTTGCGCTGATCGACACCTGGCTCTCCGGCGATACCGCGGCGTTTAAAAATGCCATCGGCCATCTGGCGCTGCCGGTGCTGGTGCTGGCCTATTACTCGCTGGCGAGCATCACCCGCCTGACCCGCTCCGCCTGCCTGAGCGAGATGAACAAAGAGTACATTCTGCTGGCGCGGGCCAAAGGGGCCGGAGAGATGACGATTTTGCTGCGCCACGTCCTGCCCAATATCCGCGGCACTCTGCTGACGGTGACCGCTCTCGCCTGGACCTCCATGCTCGAAGGGGCGGTGCTCACCGAAACCGTCTTCTCGTGGCCGGGGATCGGCCGCTACCTCACCACCGCGCTGTTCGCCGGGGATACCACGGCGATCATGGGCGGCACGCTGCTGATTGGCGTGAGTTTTGTGCTGATCAATAACCTGACCGACCTGCTGGTGCGGTTAACCGATCCGAGGGTGCGCTGATGCCGACTTATCTGTTTTTACGCCGTCTGCGCCGCTCACCCGCCGCCTTCAGTGGCCTGACCCTGGTGATCCTGCTGGTACTGACGGCGCTGTTCGCCCCGTGGCTGGCGCCGCACGATCCCAACTGGCAGGATGCCGCCGCCCGCCTGCAGGGGCCGGGGGCGGGACACTGGCTCGGCACCGACAGCTACGGCCGCGACCTGCTGTCGCGCCTGCTCTACGGCACCCGCCCGGCGCTGGGTCTGGTGGCGCTGGTGACCGCCATTACCCTGCCCGTCGGGCTGCTGGTAGGTATCCTCTCCGGTTACTATGGCGGGTGGCTGGAGCGGATACTGATGCGGTTTACCGACGTGGTGATGTCGATGCCGCGGCTGATCCTCGCCTTCGCGTTCGTGGCGATGCTCGGCCCGGGGCTGGTCAACGGCGCGCTGGCGTTAGCCCTGACCACCTGGCCGGCCTACGCCCGTCAGGCGCGCAGCGAAATTCAGCGCCTGCGCCATAGCGATTACCTCGCCGCGGCGGAGATGCTGGGCATTCGCGGCTGGCGGCTGCTGATCGGCCATATTCTGCCGCTGTGTCTGCCGTCGGCGATTGTCCGGCTGGCGCTCGATCTGGCGGGCATTATCCTCGCCGCCGCCGGGCTCGGCTTTCTCGGCCTGGGCGCCCGCCCGCCGATGGCGGAGTGGGGAGCGATGATTGCCGACGGGATGCAGGTGATTTTCGACCAGTGGTGGATCGCTGCCATCCCCGGCGCGGCGATCCTGCTCGCCAGCCTGGCGTTTAACCTGCTGGGCGATGGCCTGCGCGATATTCTGGAGCCGCAACATGACTGACATCCGACTGACCGTCCAGGGACTCGCCGTCGACTACCCCACCGCCCGGGTGGTGGACAACGTCAGCTTCACCCTCGGCAACGAGCGGCTGGCGCTGGTGGGCGAATCCGGCTCCGGCAAATCGATGACCGCCCGGGCGCTGATGGGCCTGGTGCGCAAGCCCGGGGTGGTGAGCGCCGAACGGCTGGAGGTGCTGGGGCGCGATGTGCTAACCCTCAGCGCCCGCGGCTGGCGCGCGCTGCGCGGCAACGATATCGCTATGGTGCTGCAGGATCCGCGCTATGCGCTAAATCCTGTGCAGTCCATTCAGACGCAACTGGAAGAGGCGTTAACCCTGCATCAGCGTCTCAGCCGCCGTGGGCGCGCCGAGGCGGTTAAAGACGCCATCGCCGCCGTCGGTCTGGATCTGCCGGTCCTCAGCCGCTATCCCGGCGAGCTCTCCGGCGGGATGGGGCAGCGGGTGATGATCGCCCTCGCGCTGCTTAATAACCCGAAGGTGCTGATAGCCGACGAGCCAACTTCGGCCCTCGACGCCCGCCTGCGCAACCAGATCCTCGAGCTGCTGGTGGAGCAGTGCGCGCAGCGGCAGATGGCCATGCTACTGATCAGCCACGATCTGCCGCTGGTGGCCGCGCATTGCGATCGCGTGCTGGTGATGTACCGGGGGAGACAGGTCGATGAGATGCCGGCGCGGGCGCTACCGAGCGCGACGCACCCTTATACCCGCACCCTGTGGACCTGCCGGCCAAATGCGCACACCTACGGCCAGATGCTGCCGACCCTCGACAGAACCCAGGACTTTACGGAGACGGCCCATGGCGATCGTTAATCTTCAGGATTTGCAGGTAACATTCGGCGCGAAGACGGCGGTCTCTGCCGCCAGTTTCTGTGTCGACGCCGGGGAAACCTTCAGTCTGATCGGCGCCTCCGGCTGCGGTAAATCGACGATTTTGCGCGTGCTCGCCGGATTACAGCGCGAATGGCGCGGCAGCGTAGAACTGCTGGGCCAGGGCATCGCGCCGGGCGCCCGCTTTCAGGGCGCGCTGCGGCGCAACGTGCAGATGGTGTTTCAGGATCCGTACGCCTCGCTGCATCCCAACCATACTCTGTGGCGCACCCTGGCGGAGCCGCTGCAGATCCACGGCATCCGCGACGTTGCCCCCCGAGTGACCACCGCCCTTGAGCAGGTGGGTCTGGCCGCCGACGCCGTCCGCCGCTATCCACACCAGCTCTCCGGCGGGCAACGGCAGCGCGTAGCCATTGCCCGCGCCCTGCTGCTGCGCCCGCAGATCCTGCTGCTGGATGAGCCGACCTCGGCGCTGGATATGTCAGTGCAGGCGGAAATTCTCAATCTGCTTAACCGCCTGAAACAGGAGCACGGCATGACCTATCTGCTGGTGAGCCACGATGCCGACGTCATCGCCCATATGTCCGATCGGGCGGCGTTTATGGCGGAGGGTGTGATCCAGCGCTTTTTCGATCGCGAAGCGCTGGTCAACGGAGAACACCGGATGAGGTGAGGTCAGCGGATGCGCCGCTGTTTTGTCGGGTGGCGCTTCGCTTACCCGACCTGGGGTCCGTGCGACCTGTCGTTAATTTACCCACTTGCGGCGACTGAAACTGCCGGTTTCCCCCCTCTCCCTGTGTATGAAGAGCCGGAGTGAGGCTCGGTTTTCCCCCTCTCCCTGTGGGAGAGGGCCGGGGTGAGGGCAACAGAGCGCACCCTGTCCCCGCTGCCCGGCGCCTTAGCCCGATGCGCCGTTGTTTTGTCGGGTGGCGCTCCGCTTACCCGACCTGGGATTCGTGCGACCTGTCGTTAATTTATTCACCATTGTTGCTGAAACTGCCGGTGCTGGCGGCCTCAACATCGCTGAGACGTTCCCGG
>NZ_QEQO01000001.1:169482-1043870 GCF_003097195.1 Klebsiella sp. GL120222-02 | reverse complement strand
CTCGCCAGAACCAGATAGCAAACCAGCCTCCTGACAGGATGGATGAGCTGGTTCTGCAGCCGGGCGTGAAGGATTTTGACCCAAAGATGGATCAAACCCAGCTGTTCGACGCGGCGAAGGAGTTCGGAAAGGATTACCACGACGGTTACCGTATTCCGGATAACCTGGCGCAGCTGGTGCTGGATACCGTGCTGCAGCCGGTGATTTTCGTTCTCAATACCGATGATGAAGCGCAGGAATACCGGCGCATGAAGCGTGACGGAGAGGCCCGGGTGGCCGTCCTCTTTCCCGATGCCGGGGAGGCCAGCAACGCGGAGCAGCCTGCCGGGCTGGTGAGGGCGCTGTTTGATGATCAGGTGCATGATTCACGCGCCTGGTTTATGTATGCCGCGCTTGGCACGCGCGAGATGTGGACCGGCTACTTCCGCTACCGGATGATTTACTTCAGCGAGCGCTGCAGTAAACCGCTCTCGCCGCTGGTGCTCGCCGGAGACCTGGTGGGTTTTGCGACCGTGACCGCGGGTGTCGTGCTCAGTTTCCGGCAAAAGCGCCTGACCGGCAAGCTGGCCGGGCTGGCCGCGACAGGCGCCGTGCGCTCGCTGGAGGTGGCGGTGCTGGACAAGATAACCGGGGAAGCGCTGCCGGAGCTGCCCGGAGGGGCGCAGCTGCGGGCATTTACCCACGAGCCGGGAACCGTTGTCGCACAGCAAAAGGCGCGGAAAGCGGAAGAGCAGCTGGCGCGGGGGCAAGCCGCGCTGCCGGCCAGCTGGCTGGAGGACGTTCTGACGACAACGGTCTGAACGCGGATAAGGAGGATCCGATGAATAAAGTCATTCGCAAAGGCGATACCCTGCGGGAGTATGGGGGCAGGGTGCTGATGGGGCATTATCAGTGTTTTGGTCTGGGATTCGCCTGCAAGGGCGACCCGGTCAAGTGTAACAAACACGGTATGACGACCATTGCTGAAGGCAGCGCACGAACCACGATTGATGGCCAGCCGGTTGCGCTGCACGGTCATCGCTGCGCCTGCGGCTGCACGCTGGTCAGCTCTAACCCAGACTGCGGGGTTGATCAGTGAGGCCGGTACCGGAGTATCCCCCGTACGGAGACGCGCGACCGCCTGGTACGGCCAGGTGGCTATCGGCTTCGGCCCTGCTGGTCCTGCTTAGCGGCGGGGTCAGCGCTTTACTTCCCTCGGCAGAAGGAAAAAGCGCCCTGGCCGCCACCGGGATCCTGTTGGCTCTGGTGCTGGCGGGTACCGGCTGGTTGATCCGGCTGCTGTACTACCGCATGAGCGTGCATAACGCCAGGTTCTATGACCAACTGGTAGCATACGAACAACAGCAATGGTGGGCGGAGCATCGGCAGCCGATCGGGTTACAGGAAGGTCTGTTGCTGGGGCCCATGGGCAAAACGACCACTGACTGGCTGCGGGTGCTAAGCCGTCACCAGCGTCCGCCAGAGGAAGAGAACGAGGGCGGCGGCAGGGCGCTGCGAGCGCCATACCTTTCAGTTTCTGAGGCTATCGCCCGCGAAAAACGGCTGGCGGAACTACTGGTGATGGAATGGCAACGACAGCGCAGTGAAAGAACGCTTACGCCGCCGCTGCGTTGCTACTGGCAGGGAACGGAGCTCGCCTGGCAGGCGTTTCGTGCACAGATGACCCTCACTGTTGCGCAGATGACACTACCCTCACGCCCGTATGCCTGGCGTGGGGAGGCCAGCCTCGCGGAGATAGCACACACTCTGGCGGAAGCTGACCCCGATGACACTGTGCTTATCGCCGGATGTCAGGTGGTTGTCGCCCGGACGGGGGCGGTGCAACCCGCCGGAGAGTCTGCGGTACTGTGGCTCGCCGGACGGGACGGTCCGGTGCACCTGACCAGGGGGGAAACCTATTGCGCAGAAAAAGGGGAGGCCCTGACTGCTGTAGCCGCTCGTGTGCTGGAGCAGAACGAACTGAGCGGCCCCCCGGAAGCCTGTGCGCTGTTTTTTCAGCCGGGACTGGAAGCGCTGGCGCATAGCGGTTGGGATATTAACCTATATCGCCAGGATGCCTGTTGGGGAGACATCGGCGAGATGGAAGGCTTGACCGTTCTGTCGCTGGCGGCGATCTACGCCGCGCACTACCAACAACCGTGTGGCTGGCTAGCCCGCGATCCCTTGAATACCCTCGCAATTGGAATTGTAAAACCTGATGGACAACGTCAATAAACCTGCCGCTATCTCTGTGGCGGCTACGGTTATCGTCTGTATTGCTGCGGTCACGCTTCTGGTGCTCCTGGGCGGGCTGGCATGGTGGCTGTGGGCGATGGATCGTGCCACGCAGTGGGAAACGCTGCGCCCGCTTATCGCCACGGGCTTTATTATCTGGGGGATGGCACTCAGCCTGCTGGTACTGGGGTTTATGGCCTTTCGACTGCTGATAAAAGATAAGGTTAAGCCTTCAGCAGCGCCTGTGCGGCAACCCACCAGGCCCGCCGGGCGCGAAGCCCTTTATGCCCCGCTGAAAAAGCACCTTCACGCACGTTACCGCCTGCGCTGGCGCCGCAAAGTCCGCCTGCTGCTGGTTACCGGGGACGATGCAGCAATCGAACAACTGGCGCCTGGTCTGCGTCAGCAGCAGTGGCTTGAAGGTAACCGCACTGTGCTGATTTACGGCGGTAACCTGATCACAGAGCCCGACCAAGAAAAATACGCCGCGCTGCGCAAGCTGCGCCGCGGCCGTCCTCTGGACGGGATTGTGCGGGTGATGCCGTCGTCTCTCACCCTGACGCCGCAGATAAGCGAGAGCGACCTGCACGGGCTGGAAAAAATCAGCGAACTGCTGGGCTATGCCGCCCCGGTCTGGCTGTGGAAACTGTGCGACAGTGAGTGGTCGCAGGCTGACCGCGCGGTACAGGCGGTAGGCGTTAGCTTCCCGTTGCGCGCCACTGAGGACGATGTCGCCCGTCAGCTTGCGCAGATGTTGCCCACGCTGCGGGAGCAGGGGATGCGCCAGATCGCAGCAGATACCCGCCACGACTTTCTGCTGCGTCTGGGGCAGCGGCTTATCGACGGGGGGATCGCGCAATGGCGCTGGCAGCTGGCGCCGTGGCTGACCGCCTCGCGGCAGCGGCTTGCGCTGCGTGGCCTGATGTTTAGCCTGCCAGAGCCTCGTACCGTAGATCCGTATCAGGAAGCTGATGCCCTGCCTGCGAACCAGCCTCATCTCCTGACGCTGCCCGCGACCTGGCAGGGGATCGTCGATGACTGCCGCCGTTTACGCGGGCATCACGTGGGAATGGCATGGGAGCGGGGCCTGGCGTGCGGTCTGCTGGCCATCCTCGGCCTGTGGGCAGCGGGACTGCTGCTCTCCTTTGCCCTTAATTACAGCCAGATTGCTACAGTCGCGGGAAAAGCCCGCGACCTGGTGGCCCACCCCTCTGTTTCTGACTATCAACTGACGGCCCTCCATGCCCTGCGCAATGAGGCCGGCCGTCTCGTGCACGATGGGCAGAAGGGCGCTCCCTGGTATCGGTGCTTTGGTCTGGACCATCATCAGCAGCTATTAAACGCCGTCCTGCCCTGGTACGGTGTGGCAAATCATCGCCTGATACGTGACCCGGCCAATGCCGCGTTGCAGCAGGCGCTCAGCACGCTGGTCAACTCCGCCCCCAATAGCGACCAACGAGCCCAGCTGGCGAAACCGGGCTATGACCAGCTGAAAGCCTGGCTGATGATGGCTCGTCCGGATAAAGCCGATGGCGCATTTTTCGCGCAGACCATGAAAGCGGTCCAGCCGACGCGAATGGGGATCTCGACCGGTCTGTGGCAAAGTCTGGCGCCGGATTTGTGGGCCTTTTATCTCTCCCTGCTGCCCGAGCGGCCAGAGTGGAAGATCATCCCGGATGCGCAACGGGTGAGTCAGAGCCGTCAGGTTCTGTTGCAGCAGCTAGGTCGCCGCAATGCCGAAAGCACCTTATATGAGAACATGCTCAAATCCGTGCGTCGTAATTTTGCCGATGTGTCGCTGGAAGACATGACCAGTGGCACCGACGCGCGCCGCCTGTTTACCACCGATGAAGTGGTCCCGGGGATGTTTACCCGCCAGGCATGGGAAGGCGGCATTCAGCAGGCCATTGATAAGGCAGCCAGCTCGCGCCGGGAGGAAATCGACTGGGTGCTGAGCGATTCGCGCAAAACGATGTCGACAGATCTGTCGCCGGAGGCGCTGAAAGCGCGTCTGACCCGACGCTACTTCACCGATTTCGCCGGCAGCTGGCTGAATTTTCTCAACAGTCTGCGACTCAACCCGACGACCAATATCGCCGATGTTACCGACCAGCTCACGCTGATAAGCGATGTCCGTCAGTCACCGCTGATTGCCCTGATGAATACCCTTGCCTGGCAGGGGCAGGCGGGGCAACAAAGGGAGGGGCTGTCGGACAGCCTTATTAAATCGGCCAAAGACCTGGTGGGCGGGAAAGACAAGCCGGTCATCGACCAGTCGGCAACCGGCCCGCAGGGGCCTCTGGATGACACGTTCGGCCCACTGCTCCAGCTGATGGGGAAAAACACGGGCAGCAACGTCATGTCGGCCGATAGCACCCTGAGCCTGCAAACCTATCTGACCCGTATCACCCGCGTGCGCCTGCGCCTGCAGCAGGTTGCGAATGCCTCCGATCCGCAGGAGATGATGCAGACCCTGGCGCAGACCGTCTTCCAGGGGAAAAGCGTCGACCTGACCGACACGCAACAGTACGGTAGCCTGATTTCGGCGAGTCTTGGCGAAGAGTGGAGTGGCTTCGGTAATACTCTGTTTGTGCAGCCGCTAACTCAGGCCTGGGAAACCGTGCTTCTGCCGTCGGCGGCCAGTCTGAATGACAAATGGCGCCGATCGGTGGTCGCCAACTGGCACACCGCCTTTGACGGACGCTTTCCGTTTGCCGCCAGCAAAAGCGACGCCTCCCTGCCGATGCTGGCTGAGTTTGTGCGCAAAGACAGCGGGCGGATCGAACGTTTTCTCACGACGGAGCTGAACGGTGTCCTGCATAAAGAAGGCAGTCAGTGGGTGCCGGATAAGGTCAACAGCCACGGCCTGGTCTTTAATCCGGCCTTTCTGCGCGCCATCAACCAGCTAAGCCAGCTGTCCGACATTCTTTTTACCGACGGCAGCCAGGGGATCAGCTTTGAGTTACAGGCCAGGCCTGCCCCGGAGGTTGTGGAGACACAGCTGACGATAGACGGCCAAAAGCTGCGCTATTTCAATCAGATTGCCGACTGGCAGACTTTCCGCTGGCCGGGGGAGACGTATAAACCCGGCACTCTGCTGACCTGGACCACCGTCAATGCGGGCACGCGTCTGTTTGGTGACTACAGCGGTACCTGGGGCTTTATTCGCTGGCTGGAGCAGGGTAAACGCCAGCAACTCGAACGCAGCCAGTGGATGATGAGCTTCACCGCTCCGGATGGCCGCACCCTGCAGTGGGTATTGCGCTCCCAGCTTGGGAGCGGCCCGCTGGCGCTTCTGGCGCTGCGCGGATTGACCCTGCCGGATCAGATTTTTAGTGTCGATGCGGCTGAGAGCGCACAGGCCCTGACGACGGGGGTAGGGAATAGTGACATGGATGAGATGGAATTATGAGTATTTTACAAAATTTGGTTGCCGCCAGTCAGTTGGATGAAAGCGTACTGCGCCAGCAGGCCCGGTCACGCCAGGCGCAGTGGCAGTCCTGGCTTGCGCCAATCAGTGACACCCAGCCCACCGGGAGCGATCCGGGCTATGACGATGATTTTCAGCGTATCCGCGAGGAGGTCAATAAGATCTCCGGTGTCGATACCGAGCTGATTTGCCAGCTGGCAGAAAAACTGCTGACTCAGACCTGCAAGGATCTGCGCGTGATCACCTTTTACGTGTGGGCGCGTCTGCAGCGGGATGGCGAAACCGGTCTGGCGGAGGGCGTTACGCTGCTGGCGGCAATGCTTGAGCGGTTTGGGGCTATGCTCCATCCCCAGCGTGAACGTAGCTGTAAATCGGCGCTGGAATGGCTTGGCAGTCGCCGGATGTCGGACAGTCTGTCTCTTTATCCGGAAGTCGACATGACCACTATGCAGGTCATTATCGGGGCGTTATTGCTGGCGGAAGCCTCTTTTGCCGGCTTGGCTGAGGCATCCCGCCCCGATCTTTCCGGGCTATATCAGATACTGGAGAACCGCCTGGTGCAAAGCGGCGGAGCCCACAGTCTGGTGCCGCAGACCAGCCGCGAAGAACACGATCTGCTACCCCAACATGCAGACACCGCGCCGGTAATGCATACCGTCACGTCAGGTCGTGATTTGCTCGATCAGGCTAAGGTGTTGGCGAAATATCTGCGTGAGTGTCCCGGCGGATGGCTGGCAGGTCATCATCTGATGAAGAGTGTGCGTTGGGATACGTTAACGGAGTTACCGCCGCTGGATGCCACGGGCCGGACCCGGCTATTGCCTCCCAAGCCTGAGAGTAAAGCCCATCTTAAGCGGTTGTATTTACAGAAAAGCTGGTCGGAACTGCTGGAGCATACGGACACGCTGTTGGCGCAAGGCGTCAACCACTTGTGGCTGGATGTGCAGTGGTACGCCTGGCAGGCGCTGCTGAAACTGGATGCTGACAGTGTACGGGCCGATATCCTGTGCCGGGATATGAAAGGGCTACTGGCTCGTCTGCCGGGGCTGGAAACCCTGGCGTTTAACGATGGTACGCCATTCGCCGATGAAGTAACGCTCAACTGGCTTAACGAGCGTGTTCTGGATGAGATGGCCGGATGGCAAGATGAGCCGGTAATGGCGGCGACCAGCGCTGATGAGGTGCTGTCGCTGGAGCCAGAAGTGCTCACCCGCGCGGACGATGAGGGTATTGAGTCGGCGCTGAACTGGTTACAGGCGCAGCCGGGCTATACCACCAGCCGCAATCGGTGGCTGATGCGCTTATTGATGGCGCGGGTCAGCGAGCAGTACGGAAAAAATGAAATGGCGCTGCATCTGCTGGCGGAACTCGACAGCCGCGCCCGGGAAATGACGCTCGAACAATGGAAGCCGGAGCTTATCTTTGAGGTCAAAGCCCGCCGACTCCGGCTGCTCAGAGGCAAGGCCGGGCGCAGTGAGGCAGAAAAAAATCGCTTGCTGCCAGAAATGGAGTCATTGCTTGCCGGGCTTATCGCTCTGGATCCCGCTCGCGCTGCGGTGCTGTGCGCATAATTCACGCATCATTCACATTGCACTCCCTGCACCTGCGGTTTTCTGCATATCTGAAAGCTATTACTCATTCTGGTGATTTATGGACGATTTAACCCTGCGTTATTACGACGCTGAAATGCGCTACCTGCTGGAAGCGGGTGAAGAGTTTGCCCGTGCTCATCCTGAGCAGGCGGCAATGCTCAATCTCGACAAAGCGGGCGCCCGCGACCCCTTTGTTGAGCGCCTGTTTGAAGGTTTTGCCTTCCTGATGGGCCGCATGCGCGAGAAGCTCGATGACGATCTGCCTGAGCTGACCGAAGGCGTGGTCAGTCTGCTGTGGCCACATTATTTACGTACCATTCCCTCGATGTCGGTCGTGGAATTCACCCCCGACTGGCCGGAAATGAAAGAGCCGATGACGATGGTCAAAGGCTTTGAAGTGCTTTCCCGGCCGATCGGTGAAAAGGGCACGCGCTGCCGGTACACCACCACCAAAGCGATCGCTCTGCAGCCGTTATCCCTTGAGCTAGCTCGGCTGGCCACCGATACGGATGGCCGGTCGGTGATCACGCTGCGCTTTAACTGCAGCCAGCTGACTGACTGGAGCCGGGTCGATCTCAGTCATATCCCGCTCTACTGTAACGCCGATGCGCCGCTGGCCTGCGCCATGCACGAGGCCTTTACCCTCAATGTGGCCCGGATGTGGCTGCGTATGCCTGATGAGGTAGACAGAAGGCCGCTGGACGGGTATTTCAGCGCGCTGGGATTTGGCGAGGATGACGGCCTCTGGCCTGAAGATGGCCGCAGTTTTCGTGGTTACCAGCTGCTGCTGGAGTATTTTACCTTCCGCGAAAAGTTCATGTTCATCGATCTGCGCGGGCTGGAGACGGTGGCTTTTCCGGCCGGGATGGAGTGGTTTGAAATCGACGTCGTGCTGGCGGAACGCTGGGGACATGACTTCCGCTTCAGCGAAAAGCAGCTGCGCCTGCACTGCGTGCCAGTGATCAACCTGTTTCCGCTGGAGTCCGATCCGCTGACCATCAATTCCCTGCAGACCGAATACCCGCTGCGCCCGATGCGCGTGCAGGACGGCCACACCGAAATTTACACCGTCGATTCCGTGATCTCCTCGCACCAGCAGATTTACGCGCCGTTCTCAAGTTTTCGCCACAAAGGCGGCATGATGCGTCATGACGCGGCGGAATATTACTATCATACCCGGGTGCGCCGTGGCCCCTCCGGGCTGTACAACACCTGGCTTATCGTCGGCGGGGAAGCCTTTGACAATCATACCGTACCGGAAGATGAAAGCCTGTCGCTGACCCTCACCGGAACTAACGGCCAACTGCCGCGTCGCGCGCTGCAGAGCACCGTACTCGATACGGTGATGAAAACCACTTCCGCCAGCGTCGCGGTGCGTAACCTCTGCGCACCAACGCTGCCGTGCTATCCCCCGGCCCAGGACCGCTTTCACTGGCGGGTGCTGAGCCATCTGGGCAGCAGTTTTCTTTCCCTGATGGACAACGCTGAAGTCCTGCGCGGCACCCTGGCGCTGTATGAATGGACCGACAGCGAGATGAATCGTCGGCGTCTGGAAGCCATCCTCGACGTGAATCACCGCGCGACAGAGCGCTTTGCACAGGGCCATCTGGTGCGTGGCGTGCAGATTGAAGTCACCCTCGACACTCACGGCTTTGCCGGACGAGGCGACATATGCCTGTTTGGCGAGATGCTTAGCCGCTTCTTTGCGCTCTACACCGACATCTACTTGTTCAACCGCCTGATTATCATTCTGCAACCAACCGGAGAACGACTGGAATGGGAAGAGAAGCACAGCCGACGCATTCCCGGCTGAACCCGCGGCTGGAAGCCGACCTGCCGCGGATCAATTTTTACCGCTTCTGCCAGCTTCTGGAAAAGCGGCGTCCCGGCCAACCGCTGATGGGGGGAACCAGCCATCCAACTGACGATCCGGTGCGTTTTTACCCGCATCCGGGAATGGGATTTCCCGCCAGCGAACTGAAAGCCGTGGAATACGATGAGGCCGATGACTGCGGGCCGCCGGTCATTCGCACCACCTTTATGGGGTTGTACGGTGTCGATTCGCCGCTCCCGACGGCATATCTCGATGATATCGCCCAGCGCAGGGAAGGGCATGAAGCGCTGCAGGGCTTACTGGATATCTTCAGCCACCGGATCATGACGCAGTTTTACCGCATCTGGCGGAAATACTCCTGGCCCGCCACTTTTGAGCCTGGCGGCACCGATCGTCTCTCGCAGTCGCTGCTGGGCCTGGCGGGGTTGGGCATCCCCGGCACGACGCAGCATATCGCTTCGCCGGCGTCGCGCTTTCTGGCGCTAACTGGCGTGCTGCGGCAGCCTGGCAAAACCCAGCAGGGGATCCAGGCGCTGGTCACCCTGCTGGCCCCGGAGACCACCGTCAGGGTGAGCCCCTACAGCCTGCGTCCGGTGGCGATCAGCCAGCCGCTGGGGTTTTACGGCGATGACGACTTCTTACTGGACGGCAATACGCCGCTGGGTGACGAAGCGATGGACGCCAGCAGCCAGCTCCTCGTCGCCCTTACCACTGACAATCCCGCGGAGGCGCAGGGGTGGAAGCCTGACGGCCCGCTGTTTCGGGACTTTCTCATCCTGCTGCGGGTATACCTCGGCTGGCGATTCCGGGCCAACATCATCCTGACCGCGCCGACCCGACTGCTGGCTGTCCCGCCGCTGGGGGACGAGCCGTTCTGGCTCGGTATGAACGGCGTGCTGGGTGTGGGGGAGGGCGAGTGTCAGGACGATATTCCTCAGACCTTTACCACCGAGCTGGGTACCTATACGGGCCTGCAGCCTGCCACCTTTCTACAAGGAAACCGACGTGTCACGTACAAGTTTGACTAAAACCGCTTGCCTGCTGCCCCTGCTTGCGCTTTGTCTGAGCGGGTGCGGGCTCACCCAGCGTGTCTCGGAGGGGACCAAAACCGCCTTCAACGCCGTTTTTTATAAGAAAATTAATACGCTGCATCTGGACTTTACCGCGCGTGAAGCGCTCAACACCGATGCCAGAGAGAATCACTCGCTCTCTGAACCGGTGGTGGTGCGCATCTATCAGCTTAAAGATCGCCAGACCTTTGACCGGCTGGTTTACCAGCAACTGCTGGAGGAGGGGGATATTCTGCTCGCCGCCGATCTCCTCGCCAGTCGCGATGTGGTGATCAGTCCCGGAGGGGATGCCAGTCTGAATATGCCGCTGGAAGCAGAGGCGACGTTCGTGGCGGTTGTCGGCCTGTTCCGCCATCCGGACACAGACAGGAATACCTGGAAGCAGGTGCTGGGGCGTGAGGAATTGGATCCGGACAAGCCGCGCATTTTTACTGCCGAACACAACCAGCTACGGCTCAGGCCTGAAGCGGCGAAGTAACGTCGAAAACAAACATTTGTGGCGGGGCTATCGCGCCAGTTCGCCCCCAATCTTCGTAACCAGCGAACGGGCGATAACCATCTTCATCCAGCCCACCGGCTTCACCACAGCACAGGGAGATAACGTGACAGCGAGGGAACGTTTTTTTAAGAAACTGCAGCAACAGCAAAATCCGCAGCGGACAGCGGCCCTCGACGGGTCGGCCGCCGCGGATATCGCCAGGTTTCGCCAGCAGATGGCGGCGCTGGCTCAGCAGATAAGTCAGTGGTTTGATGGAACCGGTATCGAGGTGGTGATTTCGACCCGCCATCTCCACGACCTGAGCACCCTTGGCTACAGCCTCAACAGCGGCATCTGCCGCTACGATATCCCGGCCATTCGTCTGCAAAACGGCGAGCGCAGCGTCAATATCGTGCCGCAGCAGCTGTTGGATGGCGTGGAAAAGGGGATCGTGACGCTGAGTCTCGAGACACCCGGCGGTACGGGTTCCCGGGAGGTGTATTATCTGAGCCTGGCCCCGGAGGATGGCTGGATGATCCGCAAGGCGCATCAGCCCCCGCAAGCGCGGCTGATGCTTACTGAAGATCGCTTTTTTATGGCGGTCGACAGCCTGGCCTGAAGATCCCTGACAGGCGATGACGTTCCCGCGGCGGCGGTGCAAAGCGCGCATCGCCGCCCGGGGATATCAGGCGCCAAACGCGCCGTCGATGGTGTGCATGGCGCCCGTGACAAATGACGCCTCCGGACCGGCCAGCCACGCCACCATTCCCGCCACCTCTTCCGGGCGGCCATGGCGCTTAATGGCCATAAAGCTGTGCATCAGCTCTTTCATCGGACCGTTCTCCGGGTTGGCGTCGGTATCAACAGGGCCGGGCTGGACGACGTTGACCGTGATGCCGCGCGGGCCAAAATCACGCGCCAGGCCACGCGCCAGCCCCTGCAGGGCCGATTTGCTGACCGCATAGGCCGCCATTCCCGGCACCGGCATGCGATCGCCATTGACCGAACCGATGACAATAATGCGCCCGCCTTCCGGCATGCGGCGCGCCGCTTCCACGGAGGCATGGTAGGGGGCATGAATATTGATGCGGAACAGGCGATCGATGGCATCGCTGTCCTGCTCGAGGGCATCGCCGAAAATGGCGATCCCGGCATTGACCACTAACACGTCCAGCGGGCCGCTGTCGCGGACCAGGCTTATCACCGCATCACGATCGGCGCTATCCGCCTGCACCGCCGTGCTGCCGGTCTCCGCCGCCAGCCGCTCGGCCGCTTCCGGCGAACCGGAATAGCTAAACACCACCGATGCGCCATCGGCGACAAAACGCCTGACGATCGCCGCGCCAATTCCCCGACTCCCGCCTAAAACCAGCACTGATTTGTTGTGAAATGCTGTCATATCCCGTACCTCATGATATTGTAGTGATGATTACAATATGCTGCGGCAAAACAGGCTGTCAAGGATTAATATAGTGACTACTACAAAACCAGGACGTACTCCGGGGCGTCCCCGCCAGTTTGATGCGGAACAGGCCATTGCAACGGCGCAACGCCTCTTCCACGCGCGAGGCTACGACGCGGTGAGCGTGGCCGATCTGACCCAGGCTTTCGGCATCAACCCCCCAAGCTTTTATGCCGCTTTTGGCAGTAAGCTCGGGCTGTATACCCGCGTCCTGCAGCGCTACAGCCAGACCGGGGCCATTCCCATTGATGCCCTGCTGCGAGACGACCAGCCGGTGGCGGCGTCGCTCATCGCCGTGCTACAGGAGGCGGCTCGCCGCTATGTGGCCGATCCGACCGCCGCTGGCTGCCTGGTGCTGGAGGGGGGTCATTGTCAGGATGCTGATGCCCGGGTGGCGGCAGGCGAATGGCATGCTGCGGCAAGAGCCAAAATCCAGCAGTATGTCGCCCGTCATCGCCCGCAGGACGCGCTGCGGGTGACTGACTATATGGATACGCTGATGCTTGGCCTGTCGGCGAAAGCGCGGGAAGGGGATAGTCTGCCGCGTCTTCTGGAGACCGTGCGGCTGGCAGGCCTGGCGCTGGAGCGCATCCTGCCAGCCTGAGTCGTCAGATGGTTTGTCCGCCCGACACCTCGATCCGCTGGGCGGTCACCCAGCGGTTATCGTCGCGCAGCAGGCTGGCGATCATCGGCCCAATATCCTCGGGAACGCCCACCCGTCCCAGCGCCGTCATGGCGGCAAACTGCGCGTTAACCCCCGCGTCGTCCCGCACCAGCCCGCCGCCAAAATCGGTGGCGATAGCCCCGGGGGCGATGGTATTGACGGTGATGCCGCGTCCGCCCAGCTCGCGGGCCATGTACACGCTCAGCATCTCCACGGCCGCTTTGGCCGCAGCGTAAGCGGAGAAGCCAGGATAGGAGACGCGGGTCAGCCCGGAGGAGAAGTTAACGATCCGTCCGCCGTCTGCCAGCAGCGGCAGCAGGGTTTGTACGAGGAAAAATACCCCCTTAACGTGGACGTTAAACAGCCCGTCGAACTGCGCTTCGCGCGTTTCGGCCAGCGGGGCGAATTCGCCGTGCCCTGCGTTATTGATCAGGTGGTCGAAAGTGGCCCGCCCCCAGACGCTGGCCAGCGCGCTGCCGAGGCTGTCGGCGAAGGCCGGGAAGCTGGCGGTTTGCGCCATATCCAGCGGCAGGGCGATGGCCTTGCGCCCCAGGGCGCGGATGTCGGCGACCACCTCTTCCGCCTGTTCGAGATTGCCGCGGCAGGTGACGATGACATCCCCACCCTGGCGGGCGATATCCAGTGCAGTCTGACGGCCAAGGCCGCGGTTGGCGCCGGTAATAAGTGCAATCTTAGTCATGTTCGGTCCTCTCTGGTATGTTGAGGCTCTACGATAGGGGCCGCGCGTCAGGCCGGGTTGCCCAATCCTTGTTATTTTTTGCCCATTTCTCTCCGTTCACTCCCTTTTCCCGGGAAATAGCGCATACTCAGGCTTTAAAACTTGCCTGAAAGGAACTTATGCGCGACGCCCTGTTCGATCTCTGCCGCCGGTTTGCCGATGCTCATGTCGATAGCAGCGGGGTGGCGGTTACCCCGGTTCCCGGCATCACCTTGGTGCGGGCCCTGCATCCTGGCGATCTACAGGCGGCTATCGCCAGGCCGCTGGTGGCCATGCTGCTCCAGGGGCGTAAGAGCGTGACCACCGGCCTGGTGAGCTTTGACTATGGCCCGGGGGAGGCGATGGTGATTGCCGCGGATGTCCCCACCACCAGCCAGATCACCGAGGCCAGTCAGCGTTTTCCCTATTACGCGCTGGTGCTGGAGCTGGACCTGGCTATCCTGCGCGAGCTGCAGGAGGCCGGGCCGTCAGGGCCGGATGAGGCGCCCCGCGTCGGTATCGAACCGATGAATGCCGATGTGACGGACGCCGCTTACCGGCTGGCAAGACTGTTTGATCAACCGGGGGCGCTGGCGGTGCTGGGGGAAGGTCTGCGGCGGGAGCTGCATTACTGGCTGTTGCAGAGTGTCCACGGGCCGGCCATTCGGGCGCTGGGCGCCGTAGACAGCCATTCAGCGCGGATCCGCCGGGCGGTGGCGATGCTGCGCCGGGATTTTATGCAGCCAGTCAGCGTCGACGCGCTGGCCGACGCCGCCGGGATGAGCGTCTCTGTCTTTCACCGTCATTTCCGCGCCATGACCACGCTGTCGCCGCTGCAGTTTCAGAAGCAGTTACGCCTGATCCACGCCCGCCGCCTGATGTTGGCGGAAGGGATGAGCATTGCGCAGGCTGCCGGGGAGGTGGGCTATATCAGCGTGTCGCAGTTCACCCGGGAATACGCTCGCCTGTACGGCGCGCCGCCGGGCCGCGATCGTCGACGGGAAAAAATGAGCGCCTGACCTGGCGCGCGGGCTGGCGGCAGCTCATCCCTGAGCCTGACGCCGGTGGTTTAGTCCGCGATTTTCGCCGTGATATGCACTTTGTTGCCCATCCGCGCTTCAGTGATGCGATAGGTAGTCGCGCCCTCGCGGGCGGCCTGCTGGCGGATTTTGCTCTCCGCATGGTCCAGGGTATCGCCGGTGGCGGTGATGGATCTGGCATTTGCCGCCAGGGGCAGCAGACAACTCAATACGATCAGTGGAATCAACTTGTTCATCGTCATTCTGTCCTGTGAGAGAAAATCAGCGCGCGGTCTGCAGCCAGCCGGCAATGTCCTGGGTCGGCAGCTGGTGGCGGGCATTCCAGGTGTCGCCCATCGGCCACCACACGCCATCCCCCCGGGCGAAGGCGGCGCGATAGCGCAGCATGGCGTCATCCGGGTCTGTCCGTAGCTGCTCCAGCAGGGCGGGCAGGGTGTGGACGGCTTTGCTGAACGTCTGCTGCGTTACGCGCTCCACGGTATCTGCCAGCTGCCGGTAAGAGGTCGTTTCGCCGGCAACAAACACCACCTCGTTGACGATCCGCGGCTGATGCAGATAAATCGCCGTGGTCAGGCGGCCAATATCCGCCGGTGAGGTGACGGTCACCTGGGTATCCCAGCTGCCAAGGGCGTGAAGGGTTCGGTTGGATAAATTCACTACATCGAAGTCTGATTCGAAGAGAAAGCTGGTAAACATCCCGGTGGAGACAATGACCCACTCCGTGGCCCGCTGCGCGCGCAGCAGGGTCCGGACATCGTACTGCTCGTCCCAGACCGGCTGACCGCTGCCTTTGCCGACCACATCGTAATTGACGCCAAACTGCCAGGGAAAATAGCGGGGTACCCCGGCCGCCAGCACCGCGCGGGTAATTTTCAGCTGTGTCCCCGGACCGGCGACAAACCCCATGCAGTTAATCACGGTGGTGAATCCGCGAAACTGACCGGCCAGCGTCTCCATGGCGCTACCGGCGATGTCGACGGCGAGGAGGGTGGCTCCGGCGTCGGCCAGCGCCTGATGGTTTGCCGACCGCAGCTGGCCAGCTTCATCCCTGGCCGCCGGCGAGACGATAACCGAGACCGTGCCCTGGCGCTGGATCACCGCAGGCACCAGCGCATCGAGAACGGCGGCGCCCAGTTGTCCTGCTCCCAGCACCAATACCTTTTCCTCATGATTAAGATTATCAGTTTTCATTTTGACTCCTTGCTCAGTTAAGCCTTGTATTGACGGGCTACAGGCTCAGTGTAGGGGGGCGGGCATCATTCGATAAGAACAGGATTTCGGGTTAGACTGTTCGTGATAATGGGATAATAATTGCCGGGGGAGTACGAAATGGACAGACTGGATGCCATGCAGTTGTATGTTGCGGTTGTGGATGCCCACAGCTTCTCCCGTGCGGCGGAGGTGCTCGGGCAGCCGCGCTCCACGGTATCGCGGGTGGTGAAGGAGCTGGAAGCCTGGCTCGGGGCGCAGCTTCTCCAGCGCACCACCCGCAAGCTCAGCGTGACGGCGGAGGGTCGCCGGTATTATGAGGAGTGTAAAAGGCTGCTGGCCGAGATGGCGGCGATGGAAGCCTCTTTTCCCGGGCGCTCGGCTCAGCCCGCCGGGCGATTCAAGGTGGGGATGCCGCAATCCCTTGCCCGCCACTGCATTCTGCCGAGGATCGGCGAGTTTTTGCAGCAGTATCCCGACCTGGAGCTGATCCTCTGCTCAAGCGACAACGTGGAAGATATTATTCAGGAGGGATTCGACTGCGTGATCCGTACCGGGCGGATCGAAGATTCCACCACCCTGGTGGCGCGTCCTCTGGCCCGCTACCGCTGGATGGTCCTCGCCTCGCCGGCCTGGCTCGCGGCCCACGGCCGGCCGCAGAGCATCGACGATCTGCACCACCACCGGGCGGTGGGCTACCTGAACCACCGTACCGGGCGGACCATCGACTGGCTTTTCTCTCTCAATGACGGCGACTGCGCGATCCGTATGCAGGAGACGCTGGTGGTCGACGATACCGATGCCTATATCCAGGCCGGCGTTCAGGGGCTGGGCCTGATCCGCGTCGCCAGCTATCTGGCGCAGCCTTATCTGCAGAGCGGGGCGCTGGTCGCCTGTCTGGAGCAGGCCGCTTCTGATCTTCCCTTGTCGCTGGTCTATCCGCAAAACCGCTATCTGCCGCCGGCGGTGCGCGCGTTTTATGACTGGAGCAGGCACGTTCTGCAACCCCCGCTCAGCGAGGCCTGATGCCGGGGCATCGGCCCGGTTATTGACCGCGCATGGCCTGTTTTAACTTCGCCACCAGCCAGTTCAGCGCCGGATCCTGCGCCCGCCGTTTGTGCCGCAAAATGCACAGCGTAAATTCCGGATACGCTACCGGCGGAGCGTCCGCGCGCAGCGCATACTGCGCCTGCCAGCGCTGCGCCAGCCCCTGCGGGACGGTGGCGAACAGCGGCAGGGTGGTCAGCAGCAGGGGAAAGGTGGAGAAATTCTGCGTGGCAAAGCGCACGCGCCGCGCGAGTCCCTGGCTGGCGAGCTGGCGGTCTATTTCCCCGTGGCCGGTTTCACGATAGGCCACCATCACATGTTCCCGGGCGACAAAGTCGCTCACCGACAGCGGCCCGCGACAGGGGATCTGCTGCGGCGACCACAGGGTGGTGACTCCCATGGTCATCACCGGCTCGCTGACCACCTCCCCGCGGCTCTGTTTGTTGACAGACACCGCGACATCAATGCGCTCCTCCTCCAGCAGCTGGCGAACCTGGAAGGGGTCGGCGGCTATCGACTGCAGTGAGACCCCGGGCGCCTCCTGCATCATCCCGGGTAACAGCTGGGGCATCAGCCAGTGTTCGCTCCAGTCGCTGAGGCCGATGCGAAAAAGCTGCTGTGCGCGCGCCGGGACGAACTCCCCGGCGCCAAACATCGCCGAATGCAGGTTTTCCATCAGCGGCTGCAGGTCGGTCATCAGCGCTTGCGCCCGCGGCGTCGGCAGCATGCCTCTGGCGCTGCGCACGAACAGCGGGTCGTCAAACATCTCGCGCAGCCGCTTCAGCGCCCCGCTGATAGCCGGCTGGCCAAGGTGCAACACCTCTGCGGTGCGGGTGACGCTCGCTTCGCGGTATAGCACCATCAAGACCGTCAACAGATTCAGATCGATACGACTAAAATCATTTTCAATGATTTTCTTCATTATGATAATCAATTTGAATGTGGGTTATCCCGGCAGCATAGTGAATCTCACCCCGATAAATCAACCAGCGCAATGCGCGCGGAGGGTGTGATGCAAACTTACCAGACAGGCGATAGCCTGATTTTCAAAGTGCCGGAGCGCGAGATTACCCTGCAGTCGGCGGCGCTCTATCCACAGGCGTTCCCGGTAGTGGAGGCGGACAACGTTATTCAGTCGATTGCGCTGTCAATCCATAGCTGGGTGGTGCAGACCCCCTACGATCTGATTGTTATCGATACCGCCACCGGCAACGGTCGGGAGCGCGGCGGCAATCCGCTCTATCATCAACTTAACACGCCGTATCTGGAGAATCTCCGCGCCGCGGGAGTGAACCCGGAGGACGTGACCCTGGTGCTACTGACCCACCTGCATACCGACCATGTCGGATGGAATACCGTCCGGCAGGACGATCGCTGGGTGCCGCTGTTTCCCAACGCCCGCTACCTGTGCTCGGCAAAAGAGCTGACGCGGGTGAAAAACAGCGAACGCTACCGGGCGCTGTGGCTCGACAGCCTGCTGCCGGTGATCGAGGCCGGCCAGCTGGAAACCGTCGATGTGGCGGCCCGGCCACGGGTCGGCGGGCGGATCGACTTTATCCCCACCCCCGGCCACAGTCCGGACCATGCCGCGCTGATCCTCGCCGCTGGAGATGACTACGCCTGTTTCTCCGGCGATCTCCTTCATTCCCCGCTCCAGTTTGCCCATCCGCAGTGGAACTCAGCGTTCTGCGGCGATCCCCGACAGGCGGAAGCCTCCCGACGGGAGATGATGGCGTGGGGAGCCAGCCATCATGCTCAATGGTTCACCGGGCATTTTGCCGGGTCTTCCTGCGGCTGGCTGGAGGAGGATAAGCAAGGTGACTATCGCTGGCGAGAGGCCGGGCAACAAGCTGCAGATAAGGGGAAACAGTGATGAATAATGCGCAAAGCGTGTTGGTTTTTGGCGCGACCGGTCAGCAGGGCGGCTCGGTGGCGCGGGCGCTGCTGCACCGCGGCTGGCGGGTTCGGGCGCTGGTCAGGGATCCTTTCTCCGCCGGGGCCGCTGCGCTGGCGGCACGGGGAGCCGAGCTGGTGGTGGGTACCTTTGAAGACCGGGCGGCAATGCGATCGGCAATGGCCGGGGTCGACGGCGTCTTCAGCGTCCAGCCCAGTTCGCCGGGAGGGACGGTGACCGATGAGCAGGAGGTACGCTACGGGATAACCATCGCCGATCTCGCCGTCGAGTGCGGGGTGAAGCATCTGGTGTACAGCTCCGGCAGCGCGGCGGGGGAGACGCCCACCGGCGTAGCGCATTATGACACCAAAGCGGAAATTGAACGGCATATCCGCCGCCTGCCGCTGGTGGCGACCATCGTGCGTCCCGCCACCTTTATGGAGCTGTTGGTGATGCCCGGTTTTGGTCTTGATGAAGGTCATTTTCACTTTTTTATGCTGCCGGAGGGGAGGATGCAGGTGCTGGCGGTGGAGGATATCGGCCATCTTGTCGCGGCGGTTTTTGCCGCGCCAGCGCGGTTTGCCGGCAAGACGTTTGAGATCGCCAGCGACAGCGTGACCGGCCGTCAACTGGAGGCGTTATTCTCCGCGGCGGCGGGACGGCCGATCCCCTATTCGCGATTTTCCGATGAGGTGCTGGCCGCCAGCCCTTTTCTGCACAAGCTGACCGGGCTGGTGGACGACGGGCGGCTGGCCGGGCACGCCGACCTCGACGCCATGCGCCAGCTGCACCCGCAGCTGCACACCTTCGCCGGCTGGCTGTCCGGCCCTGGCCGTCCCGCCTTTGAGCGGGCGCTGACCAGCGGGGCCAACTGGGCGTTTAATCGTTAAAGGCGGGCGTACCGGTCACTCTCGAGGCGCGCTGTCTCGTCGGTGGCTGGCCGCCGCTAGGCGGCAGTCAGGATCGCGTCGGCCAGCACCGCTAAAATCCGCTCTGCGCGCGGGGCATGGGAGGGCTGCTCCCGTAGCCAGGCAAGCGCGGCAATCAGATCGAACAGTTCGTCTCCGCTGAGATCTGGCCGTGCCTGCCCGGCCTGCTGCGCGCGGGTCAGCAGCGACGTACCGGCGGCGCGCAGGGCAACGCAGGCGCTGTGCAGGGCGGACTCAGGATCGTCGATGGCGCTCATCAGCGGGGCGATGATCCCGCGATGCTGGTGGGTAAACGCCACGCTCTCGGCCAGCCACTCCAGCAGCGCCGCGGCAGGATCGGCGACGAGCAGAAGCGACTCAGCCCGGGCGGTTAGCGCCGCAAAGCGGCTGCGGAGCAGGGCTTCCAGCAGGCTGTCGCGGTTGGGAAAGTGGCGGTAGAGGGTTCCCATTCCGACCCCCGCCCGGCGGGCGATATCGCGCAGCGAGGCCTCGGCGCCTTGCTCCACAAACACTTCCCGGGCCACGTCGATCAACAGATCATAATTTTTTCTGGCATCAGCTCTCATTGGCGTCCCTTGACAATCGGAGCACTGCTCCATATATTCGGAGCACTGCTCCGTTAAATATAACGCATTTCCATATGAGGAGAAAGCGATGTCGACGCAGATGATGAAGGCCGTTCAACAGCACGCCTTTGGCGGGCCGGAAGTCCTGAGCTATGAGGATGCGCCACTGCCGGTCCTGCAGGCCGGCGAGGTGCTGGTGCAGGTGCACGCGGTGGGCGTGAACCCACCGGACAGCTATCTGCGCGATGGCTATCAACAGCTGCCCCCGGAATGGCGGCCCGAGGTCCGCTTTCCCTTGATCCTCGGGACCGATCTCTCCGGGATGGTGGTGGCGCGGGCGGATGACGTCCGGGAGGTGGCGGTCGGCGACGAAGTCTACGCCATGGCGCGATTTCCTGAAGGGGCGGCAGGGGGCAGCCGCGCTTACGCCGAGTACGTTAGCGTACCGGTCCGCGACCTGGCCCGCAAACCCCTAACCCTGAGCCATCAGCAGGCCGCCGCGGTGCCGATGTCGCTCCTCACCGCCTGGCAGTTCATGATCGATCCCGGGCATGAGGTGGCGAATCCGCTGCAGCCGGGGCCGCATCGGCCGGTGCCGCTGGCGGGTAAACGCGTTCTGGTCAACGGTGCGGCGGGCGGCGTTGGTCATTTCGCCGTACAGCTGGCGAAGTGGCAGGGCGCCGAGGTGATTGCCGTCGCCGCGGGCCGCCATGAAGCCTTTTTACGTCAGCTCGGCGCCGATGCCGTTATCGACTATACGACCACTGCGGTTGAGGAGGCGGTGCGTGACCTGGATCTGGTCATCGATGCCCCGGGCGGCCCGGCCAGCGGTCGTTTTCTGCGTACCCTGCGGCGCGGCGGCGCGCTGTACCCGATTTTTCCGCTCGGCTTTGCCGGGGCGGAAGAGGCGCGACAGCGCGGAGTGACGGTCTCGACCACCCAGGTGCGCTCCAGCGGCGCGCAGCTCGCCCGGCTTGCCGGCCTGCTGGACGCCGGAGTCATCCGGGTGGCGATTGACAGCGTTTTCCCCCTTGCGCAGGCGCAGATGGCGCACGAGCGAGCGGTGCAAGGTCGTCTGCAGGGCAAAATTGTGCTGTCGGTGATGGACTCGTCAGCGGAGTAATCCCCGGCGGCCAGGGTTACGTTTTTTCGCTTCTCCCGGCGGCGGACTAAAACAGCGCCAGCCGGGCGAGACGGTCCAGCGCGTTGCTCAGCGCGTCGTCGCCTGCCGTGAGGCTGATGCGAATGAACCCTTCACCCCCTTCGCCAAAACCAGTGCCTGGCGCCACCAGAATATGCGCTTCCTGCAGCAGCAGGCGGGCAAACTCCTGCGAACGGTAGCCGGGCGGCACGCCGAGCCAGAGGAAGAAAGTGCCTTGTGCGGCACGCGCCGGCCAGCGCAGCGCAGCCAGTCGACGCAGAACCCACTCCCGACGTTGATGATAGACCGCCGTCAGCTGCGCAATCCGTTCGGCCGGCAGGTTGAGCGCAGCGATCGCCGCATCCTGAATCGCGCCAAACACCGTGCTGTAGCTATGGGTGTGCAGCTTTTTAAACGCCCGGATAATCGAGGCGTTGCCGACCGCGAAGCCGAAGCGCCAGCCGGCCATATTAAAGGTCTTGGAAAAAGTATAGGTTTCCACTCCCCATGCTTTCGCGTCGGGCTGGGAGAAGAGGCTCAGCGGCGCATCGCTGGCTGCGCTGCCGATGGCCGCATAGGCAAAATCATGGAGGATCGGCACCTGGTGACGACGGGCAAATTGCAGAGCGCTGGCGAACAGCGCCGGCGTGGCGAGGGCGCCGGTTGGATTATGCGGGTAGTTAAGCACCACCAGCCCGGCCTTGTCAGCCACCTCCCGGGGGAGGTCGTTAAAATCCGGCAGGAAATGGTTCTCCGCCCTGAGCGGCAGGCCATAAAACGTTGCCTGGGACTGCAGCGCCGCCGAGCGGTAAATCGGATAGCAGGGATCGGTGGAGATCAGATATTGACCGGGGCTGAGCAGCGCCCGCGGGATGCCGCCAATGCCGATATGCGAACCCTGAAACACGGCGACTTCGCTGTGCGGATCGAGTTCCACATCATACTGCCGGCGATAGAACTGGGCGATCGCCTCGCGTACCTGTGGTTTGCCCCAGAACGACGGGTAGCCATGGTTTTCACGACGATGAATGGCGCTCTGCAGCGAGTCAATCACTTCCGGCGGAGTGGGTTGATCCGGACTGCCGCTGGAAAGATCGATCAGCGGTAGCGCTTCGGTGTTGACCTCCGCGGCCAGTTTTTCCAGCAAGCTGAACAGATTCTCTTCCAGCGCGTCCACCAGCGGCGAAGCAGTAAAATCAGGCATAACATTCCCGGTTTAAGTCACGAATAATTAGCCATCTTTAAGGGATTTATTGCGCCTGGCTAAATAACAAAAAACGCAAAGGATTCTTGTTTTTAGGATATGTCGATATAGCAAAAGTTAATGAGGAATTAGCAAAAGGAAATCCGGCGTTCTGGCTTACAACCCACAGTCGGCTGTGATTTAATCGCTCAATATCGCCAACCTTCCAGGAAAATACCTTATGAACAAGTCAGTTGCGCTCGGGATGACTCTCGCCCTGTTGTCGGCCACCTCTTTTTATGCCGCCGCCGACGAACATCTTATTCGCGTCGGCTTTAACCCCGGGCCGTACAAAGAACAATTTGAGAAAGGCGTTGCGCCCTATTTATTGAGTAAAGGGTATAAAATCGAATATAAGGATTTCAGCGACGGTATTCAGGTGAATGATGCAGTAGCCCGCGGGGATATCGAAGCGAATATTATGCAGCATCCGGTATATCTGAAAGCGATCAATGAGCGGCTGGGGATTGATAACGTGGGCATTGTGCAGGTCCCCACGCCGCCGATGGGGCTGTACGGCGGTAAACTGACCACCCTGGGGACGCCGGCGGCAGGGACCGTCGTGTCGGTACCGAACCAGCCGTCAAACGAATATCGCGCGGTGCTGGTGCTGCAGAGCCTGGGCTGGGTGAAGGTCAAACCGGACAGCGACCCCGCCACCTTTTCGCAGCGCAATATCGTTGATAATCCCTACAAAATTGTCCTCAAAGAGATGGATAATGCCCAGCAGGTTCGCGCTCTGCCGGACGTCGACTATGGCCTGATTCAGGGCAATTTCGCCGTCTCCAGCGGTATGTCCCTGACCTCGGCATTAAAGCTGGAGGCAGCCACCAGCCATTTTATTAATGTTGTGACCGTCGCCGGTAAAAATCAGAAGGCGCAGTTTGCCAAAGATATTATCGATGGCTACCACTCTGTCGATTTCAAAAAATATATTCTCAGCCATCCACAGTATGATGGTTACCTGCTTCCTGATTATTTAAAATGAATAACGCGATGATAGAGTTTCGCCACGTCAGTAAAAGCTTTTTCAGGAAAGGACATCCGGTTCTGGCCTTGCAGGATATTAATCTCAGCATTGAACGAGGCGATATTTTCGGCATTATTGGCTACAGCGGGGCAGGAAAAAGCACCTTATTACGGCTGATTAATCGTCTGGAAACGCCTGGCGAGGGCGAGGTGCTGTTAAACGGCGAGCCGCTACAGGCCTGCAGCGGCCAGCGCCTGCAGGCCATCAAAAAAGATATCGGCATGATCTTTCAGAATTTTAATCTGCTGAATTCGAAAACCGTTTTCCATAACATCGCCATCCCGCTGATTTTACAAGGCCGCGACAAGGCCTTTATCCAGGCGCGGGTGGCGGAACTGCTGGCGTTCGTCGATCTGAGCGACAAAATCCACAGCTACCCTAATGAGCTGTCGGGTGGACAAAAGCAGCGGGTCGGTATTGCCCGGGCGCTCGCCACCAACCCGTCGGTGCTGCTGTGCGATGAAGCCACCTCGGCGCTCGATCCCCACACCACGGTGCAGATCTTACTGCTCTTGCAGGAGATTAATCGCCGCTATGGCATCACCATCGTACTGATCACCCATGAGATGTCGGTGATCCAGAAAATCTGTCACAAGGTGGCGGTGATGCAGGCGGGCCGTATCGTTGAGCAGGGGACGGTTTTCGACCTCTTTGCCCAGCCGCAGCATCCGGTAACGGCCAGTTTCGTGCAGTCGGTGGTGCACGATCGTCTGCCGCAGCGGGTGGAGTCGCTCCTGCAGCGCGATAACGGCGCCCGGGCTATACGCCTCGAATTTATCGGCGCGACGGCGCAGCAGCCGATCATTAACCACCTGATCCGCGAGTATGCTGTCGAGGTGAATATCCTGTTTGCCAGCATGTCTGAAGTTCAGGGCCGGATTCTGGGATTTATGATTGTGCAACTCCTCGGCGAGCCTGACGAAACCGACCGCGCCATCACCCATCTGGCCGATGCAGGAGTGAAAATCACCCATGTTTGATCTTATTGATACCGCCATTACCGGCGATCAGTTTCTGCTGGCGCTGCATGACACGCTGATTATGGTCGCCGTCTCGCTGGGCTTTGGCGCGCTGATCGGCGTACCGTTAGGGATTGTGCTGGTGGTTTGCCGTCCCGGCGGCATCGTGGCCAACCCGGTGGTGCATCAGGCGCTGAATCCGCTGATTAACGTGCTGCGTTCGCTGCCGTTTATCATTTTGCTGATTGTGATCCTGCCCTTTACCCGACTGCTGGTGGGCACCACTATCGGCACCGCGGGGGCCATCGTGCCGCTGATCGTTTTTGTCGCCCCCTACATTGCCCGGCTGGTGGAGAGCTCACTGCTGGAGGTGGATGAGGGGATCCTCGAAGCCGCGGATGCGATGGGCGCAACCCCCCTGCAGACGGTCTGGCATTTTATGCTGCCGGAGGCGGCAGCGTCGCTGATTCTGGCCCTTACCACGGCGACCATCGGCCTGCTTGGTGCGACCGCCATGGCAGGAACGGTGGGCGGCGGCGGTATTGGCGACCTGGCGATCACCTATGGCTATCAGCGCTTCGACGCCTTTGCCACCCTCACCACCGCCCTGGTGCTGATTGTGATTGTCCAGCTCATTCAGACGCTGGGCACCCGCCTGGCTCGCCGACTGCGTCGCGAATAACCGTCGTCCCGCCGCGGGGTAACCGCGGTTCGCGGGACAGCGGCTTAGCGCGTGGAGACCGCGGCAAAGGCATGGGCGACTCGCGCAATATTCCCGTGGTTGAGCCCGGCCACGCAGACCCGACCGCTGGCGATCAGGTAAATGCCGTGCTCTTCACGCAGGATGTCCACCTGCCGGGTGCTAAAGCCGGTATAACTGAACATGCCGCGCTGGGTCAGCAGATAGGAAAAATCACCCTCCGGCTGGGCGGCCTGCAGGGCCGTCACCAGCGCGACGCGCATGGCGCTGATGCGGGTGCGCATGGCTTCCACTTCTTCCTGCCACAAGGCGTTCAGCGCGGGAGCGTTGAGCACCTGCGATACCACCTGGGCGCCAAACCCCGGCGGGCTGGAGTAGTTGCGCCGCACGGTGGCTTTCAGCTGGCCCAGCACGCGCCCGGCGATATCGGCATTGTCGCAGACCACTGACAGGCCGCCAACCCGCTCGCCATACAGCGAAAATATCTTGGAAAACGAGTTGCTGACCAGCGCCGTCAGCCCGGCGCTGGCGATGGCGCGAATGGCATAGGCATCCTCGTCCAGTCCGCGGCCGAAGCCCTGGTAGGCGATATCAAGGAATGGGATCAGCTCCCGGGCGATCAGCACCTCAATCACGCGATCCCACTGCTCGCGGGTGAGATCGGCCCCCGTCGGGTTATGGCAGCAAGGGTGAAGCAGCACAATGCTGCGCGGCGGCAGCTGCTGGAGGGCGGCGAGCATAGCGGGGAAATTCACCCCGCGGGTGGCGCTGTCGAACCAGGGATAGGTATGTACCTCAAAGCCGGCGCCGGCAAAGATGGCAACGTGGTTCTCCCAGGTTGGATCGCTGACCCAGACCGCGGAGTCGGGGAAGTAGCGCTTGAGGAAATCAGCGCCCACCTTTAGCGCGCCGGAGCCCCCCAGCGTCTGGATGGTGGCGATGCGTCCGGCACGCAACGCCGGATGATTGTCGCCAAACAGCAGGGTCTGGACCGCACGGCGATAGGGCGCCAGCCCCTCCATCGGCAGATAAAGGCTGGCCTTTTGCTGCTGACTCTGCAGCCGGTCAGCGGCCTGACGGACCGCCTCCAGCTGGGGAATAATGGCCTGCTCGTTATAGTACAGCCCGATGCTGAGGTTAACTTTGTCTGCCCGGGGATCCTGTTGAAAGGCTTCCATCAGCGACAGGATAGGATCGCCCGCATAGGCGTCAACGTTCTGAAACACAGTGGTTACTCCTGAAATGACCGTCAAAGGTGAAGCCATTACACCGCGTAGCGTCCGGGACGGTGGTTCATGGCGATAATCGAATTCAAAATCACGGCGCCGAGGATAGAGACCAGCAGCATCGGCAGGCTTACTACCCACAGCGAGGCGGTGACGATGCAGGCGTCAACCACCATCTGGAATTTACCGGCGCGGATGCCGCTTTTGTCCTGCAGATAGAGGGCCAGAATATTAACGCCGCCGAGGCTCGCTTTATGGCGAAACAGCACCACAAAGCCGATGCCGACCATGATGTTGCCGAAGAGGGTGGCGTAATAGGGGTTCAGGCGATCGACATGAATAAAGTAACCGTGCAGGTCAGAGAACAGGGACACCAGTCCGACCGCGCAGAAGGTTTTCAGCGTGAAGGCGGCGCCCATCCGCCGGACGGAGAGCCAATAGAAAGGCAGGTTAATGACGAAGAAGACCACGCCAAACGGCAGGTGGGTGGCATAGTGGATCAGAAAGGCCATACCTGCCGTTCCGCCGGTCAGGGCGCCGGCCTGGCGAAATAAAATAATGCCAAAGGAGATCATCAGCGTGCCGAACAGCAGCGCCAGGGTATCCTCCAGCCAGGTGTGGGTCAGTTTTTCGGGGGAAAGGATATTATCCATAAATAAGCACTATCTTTTCGTTAACAAGGATAAGTCCTTGTTTGCAAAAATCGCACCAGAGGAGGGGGCCGGGCGATCGTTTGCGGAAAAAACAGGCGCTATTCAGCCTAACGTATTGTTATGCCAAAAATAGAAAATTGCACGACTCATGCGATTTTCTGCAATCCATTGCGCAAACCGTGCAAATTATCACGCTGTGATGCATTGACTAACCCTGCGTTTGCACCAGCGCAGGGCATCATGCCCTGATTCAGCGCAGCGGATCCGGGCCCGGCATCAGTTGGCCATTCTCTTTAAGGCGGTTGAGTATCACCGCGGTTTTCAGGTGGGCGACCCCTTTGTTTTGCGCCAGAATATGGCTGATCAAATGGCTCAGACCGGGCAGGTCCGGGACCGTCACCCGCAGCAGATAATCGGCGTCGCCGGTGGTTTTCCAGGCATCCAGAATGGCGTCCACTTCACTGAGCATCTGGTGAAAGCTCTCCACGCATTGCGGGGTGTGATTCAGCAAGCGCACTTCTATCAGGCCCAGCATTTCCTGCCCGGCAGCATCCGGCGCCAGCCGCGCATGATAGCCGAGGATAAGCTGCGCCTGTTCAAGGGCGATGCGGCGCCGTGAACACTGGGAGGCGGACAGGCCGATGAGATCGCTCAGTTCCTGATTGGTCAAACGGCCATTGGCCTGCAGCAGGGTGAGAATTTTCAAATCATAGTCGTCGATGTTGTACATGGTGGCCACTAATGGAACGTCAGAGTGATTAACAGCCTAACAGCTTTTTGCCCGCCGTGAAGTCTGACGACAGGGCGGCGACGCCGGCGCACCAAAACGGGTCAGCTTTATGCATGAGAAGGCTGTTTTTCTCATGATATGTGCAATTTCAGGCGGTTTATTGCGCGTTATGTTTGGCCTGGCGGCGCATGACTCACGCCCCAGAACAGACGGATAAATAATATTTTAATAAAATTCAATATATTGCTCTTGCTCTTATGGCGGGATGCTGCGCCCTGGCCTGAAAGTTGCTATCGCCGAAGGTGACTTTTTTACAGACAGGGGCAGGTCAGAGATGACAACGCAGCAAGAGCATCAGTTAAAACGTGGGTTAAAAAACCGCCACATCCAGTTGATCGCCCTCGGGGGCGCGGTCGGCACCGGACTGTTTTTAGGTATCGCGCAGACGATCCGTATGGCAGGCCCCTCGGTCCTGCTGGGCTACGCCATCGCCGGAGCGATCGCCTTCTTCATCATGCGACAACTTGGCGAGATGGTGGTAGAGGAGCCGGTGGCGGGGTCGTTCAGCCATTTCGCCAACCGCTACTGGGGGCCTTTCGCCGGGTTTATGTCCGGCTGGAATTACTGGGTGTTGTATGTGCTGGTGAGCATGGCGGAGCTGACGGCGGTGGGGATCTATATTCAGTACTGGTGGCCGGAAGTACCCGCCTGGCTGTCGGCGGCGATCTTCTTCGTGGCGATCAACGCCATCAACCTGACGAATGTCAAAGTGTATGGCGAGCTGGAGTTTTGGTTCTCGATTGTCAAAGTGGCCGCCATCATCAGCATGATCGCCTTTGGCAGCTATCTGTTATTTAGCGGCCACGGCGGCCCGGCGGCGACGGTGGCCAACCTGTGGCAGGACGGGGGATTTTTCCCTAACGGTATCACGGGCTTAGTAATGGCGATGGCGGTAATCATGTTCTCCTTCGGCGGGCTTGAGCTGGTGGGGATCACCGCGGCGGAAGCCGACGAACCGCATAAAACCATTCCCAAAGCCACCAACCAGGTGATCTACCGTATTCTGCTGTTTTATGTGGGTTCGCTGGCGGTCCTGCTGTCACTCTATCCCTGGCGTAACGTCGTGGAGGGGGGTAGCCCCTTTGTGCTGATCTTTCATGCCATTGACAGCAATATTGTGGCCAACGCTCTCAATCTGGTGGTGCTCACCGCCGCGCTGTCGGTCTACAACAGCTGTGTGTACTGCAACAGCCGGATGCTGTTCGGCCTGGCTCAGCAGGGCAATGCTCCGCGGGCGCTGCTGCGGGTTAACCGCCGGGGGATCCCGTTGACCGCGCTGGCGGTATCTGCCGTCGCCACGGCGCTTTGCGTGGTGATTAACTATGTGATGCCTGGTAAAGCGTTTGGCCTGCTGATGGCGCTGGTGGTGGCGGCCCTGGTGATTAACTGGGCGATGATCTGCATCACCCATCTCAAGTTTCGTCGCGCTATGCAGCGGGTCGGGAAGGTAACGGCCTTCCAAAGCCTCGGCTATCCCCTGACTAACTGGCTGTGCCTGCTGTTTCTCGCCGGGATCCTCGTGGTGATGTATCTGACTCCCGACATCCGCATCTCCGTCTGCCTGATCCCGGTATGGCTGCTGATCCTCGCCGCAGGCTATCTGCTGCGGAAGAAAAGCGCCCCGGCGCTGGTGGCGATGAAAGAAGGTTAATCGCCAACACCCTGCCGGGCGGCAGGGTGATATTCTCATCGTGAAAATAACGTCAATACTTCTAGTGGATTTTATAATTCCTATAAATGATAACCGGACATGTTAATCTGGGAATAGATGACATGAACATGCTTTTTATTGATCTTGCGTGGCGCTTTGGTAATATCCCGACGGCATTCAGGTTTATTTTATAATGCCACCGAATGGAATAGTAAAATACATAATGGAGTATGGGATGAAGCATGTTCATAAACTGGTCTGGATAGGCCTGTTCGTCAATATTATTATCTGTTTTGTCGCGCGAAATTTATTACTCGATGAAGGACAGCTGAACTTTCATCATCGGGCGGACAGCATGTGGTCCTGGCTGGTGCTCGCTCTGTTTATCGCCGTGGTGGTTCAGGCCGTCAGTATTATGTTGTCGGGCCGCTATCCTTATCTGGCCATCGTGCTGGCGTTTATTGGCGGTATCGTGATGGTGCCCGCCAGCATGATCTTTCTGGTTGGCTGTATGTTCAGCTTTCAAACGCGGATTAACGCCGGTTTTACCCCGTGGCGGTCAACAACCGGGGCGATGGGCCGCGACGATAATCACCAGCTATTAACCTTTAATGCATCCGGTTTTTATCCGCAGGGGGCGCTGGCGCTCATCGCCGGCATTATTATCTTAATGATTGGCATGGGTATTGGCGGGGTATTTATTGCCGCCGGCATTGTTGCGCTGTGCAATGGCTATCGTCTGCAGAATCGGGTGGTGATTGGCGTGAGCGGCGAGTCGATGATATTTACACCGGGGCTCTATGCCGATACCTACGTTATTCCGTTAGGTGACGTTGTGCTGGCTGAGCGCGGGAATAATGATGCGAAAGTTCGGCTACGGATCCGTTCCAGCGGCAGAAGCTTCACGTTGCGTAAAAAACTGCTCGCCGGCGATAACGTTAATGATGCCTTCGCCGCCATTCTGGCCAAACTGTCCACGGTTTAAGGCCGACGGGGAAGGGAAGCCGCCAGGAGAGAAACACCTGGCGGCGAAAGCGTGGGTTAGCATGCGCGTTCATCGCGCCAGCCTGCACCCACGCCCTACAACACCAGGTTGCATGTTAATCCACGTTGGTAAAATAATCGCGCGCGGCGGTCTCGACGCGTTTCGCATCCAGCCCGGTCTTCTCAGTGATCTGTTCGATAAACGGTTTAAATTTCTCGTCCATCACGTTACCCCCGTCCCAGTGGGCGACGTAAAATTTGCACTGATAGCGATAAAAATGGAGAGTGGTATCTCCTAACGTGTAGTACATGAGCTTCTCCTGTCCATTAATGCGGTCGCCGCGTCCACAGCGTCAGCAACCCTTTTCTCATCACGATCGATCTGCTCTCTATCCTCCTCCCAATTGGCTGAAATTTCCAGCGGTGCTTTGCGCTATAAAGCAGGATAAAAGAGGGTTAGATTGCGGACGAGTAGTGATTTTTTCTGAAATGGAACGGAGGAACCGGTTACCTGCGGGATGCGCAGATAACCGGAGAGCAGGCAGGATTAGCGCAGCGCGTTGCGCTCGTCGTCGGTCAGGTCCAGGGTCTGCACCATGCCGCTTTCTGCAGCGCGCACCGCCGCTTCCAGAACGGCCATTACCGCCAGCGCTTCAATCGGCGGCACCGGATTGGCGATCTGACCCTTCAGCACGTCGCGGATCTGCATATAGTACTGGCGCTGATCGCCCTGCGGGGTGGCCTGAGAGTGGGCCTGCAGCGAGGCGTCATAGATCACCAGCTTGTCATCATCCTGACCCCAGCCGGCGCTTCCGGGCTCCACGCCCGCCAGCAGCTGGCTCTCCTGCTGGTCGGCCCGCGCTTTGATAACGCTGCCTTTATCGCCGTGCACGGTGAAGCGCGAGGAGCCGCCCGCGACCAGCATGCTGCAGTGCAGGATCGCTTTATGCGCCGGGTAGTTTAATACCACATGCGCCCAGTCGTTGATCTCCGCGCCGTCGCGCAGGGTGGCGATATTGCCTTGTACCGACTGCGGCAAACCAAACAGCTGCAGCGCCTGGTCGATCAGGTGGGGCCCCAGATCGAACCATAAACCACTGCCCGGGACGTTCTGCTCACGCCAGCGGACGCGGACTTCCGGACGGAAGCGGTCAAAATGCGACTCGAAGTGTTTCACCGTGCCAATGGCGCCCTGCTCAATGACCTGACGGATCCCCTGGTAGTCGCTGTCCCAGCGGCGGTTATGGAAGACCGAGAGCAGGCGCTGTTTCTCCTCAGCCAGGGCGATCAGCTCCCTGGCTTCCTGCATATCGAGGGTAAAAGGTTTATCCACCACCACATGCTTGCCGGCGTTCAGCGCCAGGCGGGCCAGCGGCGCGTGGGTGGCGTTGGGGGAGGCGATGACCACCAGATCGACATCCGGATGCTGAACCGCTGCCTCCGGGGAAGCGATGACCGTGACATCCGGCAGGTCGCGTTTGACTTTCTCTTCATCGCGCGAGGCGACGAACGCCAGATTCAGACCCGGCACTGAACGGATAAGCGGCGCGTGGAAGGTCTTACCGACGAAGCCATAGCCAATCAGGGCGATATTTATTGTGTTGTTACTCATCAGGTTCTCCACGCGGTTAAGCGTCAGCAATGTGTACAGAGAGGGCGGGGTCATCCCCCAGCTCAGCCCAGGGACGATCAAGAAAAAGATGGTGAATATCGCTGAGCCCGGCCACCAGCCACGGCTCGCAATGGTTGACTTTGGTATGGTCTGCCACCAGCCAGTGCTCTGCGCTGGCGGCCAGCATGGCGCGCTTCACGTCAGCATCGGCCTCCTGGCTGGCGCTCAGCCCCAGCCCGGCATGAAGCGCGCAGGCGCCGAGAATGGCGATGTCGGCCCGGTAGCGGGCGACCAGCGACAGCGTAGCGCTGCCGGCGAACAGCCGCTGTTCACTGTCCCACTGGCCGCCAAGCAGGATCAGCTGGATATCGGTACGGTCGCTAAACAGCTGGGCGATATCCAGCGAAGGCGTGATCACGGTCATCGGCCCTTTAAGCTGAGCGGCGACCGCCAGCACCGTGCTTCCGGCGTCGAGAAACAGCGTCGAGCCGAGGGGGATGCGCGCGGCGACCTGCTGACCCAGGCGCTGCTTGGTCTGGGGGAGCAGGGCGTTTCGACCCTGGCGCGTCATCGCCGGGACGTTAAGAGCGATGGCGCCGCCGTGGTTTTTCTGCAGGACACCCTGTTTTTCCAGCTCGCTCAGATCCCGGCGAATGGTATCGGCCGAGACCTGTAGCCCTTCGACCAGTTCGCTGATGCTTAGCTGGCCGTTTTCACTCAGCCTGTCGAGGATGTGTTTTTGTCTGGCGAGCTTATGCATGGCAAGCGACTCCGCAAATTAACGCAATAAACAGCATAATACAGCAATGAGTGGCAAAATAAACCGCAAAAAGACGCATTGAGATCGGCAAAACGGGAAGAACTTGATTTCACTACGCTTTAACGTTAAATGAGGAGTGCAGCGCGACCCGGGGCGAAAGCGCTTTTTAATGAAGCTATTAGCCCTACTTACCGGGCAATAAAAAGCGAAAAAGCGCGCTTTCGCGTACCTTATAGAGAGTGCGCGCAATGTGACAGGTATGGATTAACGGAGGTTGAGTGGACGCGATTAAAGGCTCGGAGTTGCAAATACCGGACGCGATCTTCGCGTGGGTGCTCGACGGGCAGGGGGGCGTGAAGCCGCTCACCGATAACGATATTATCGACAAAGACAAGCCCTGCTGGCTGCATCTGAATTATACCCACAGCGACAGCGCCGACTGGCTGGCGGCCACCCCGTTGCTGCCCAACAACGTGCGTGACGCCCTGGCGGGGGAGAGCACCCGGCCACGGGTGACGCGGATCGGCGACGGGGCGCTGATCACCCTGCGCTGCATTAACGGCAGTACCGATGAGCGTCCCGACCAGCTGGTGGCGATGCGTCTGTATATGGACGAGCGGCTGATCGTCTCCACCCGTCAGCGCAAGGTGCTGGCGCTGGACGATGTGCTGGGTGACCTGAAGGAGGGCAATGGCCCGACGGACGGCGGCAGCTGGCTGGTGGAAGTCTGCGATGCGCTGACCGATCATGCCAGCGAGTTTATCGAACAGCTGCACGACCGCATTATCGACCTGGAAGATGACCTGCTTGACCAACAGGTGCCACCGCGGGGTTTTCTCGCGCTGCTGCGTAAGCAACTGATTGTGATGCGCCGCTATATGGCGCCGCAGCGCGACGTTTACGCCCGACTGGCCAGCGAGCGGCTGCCGTGGATGAGTGACGATCAGCGGCGGCGGATGCAGGATATCGCTGAGCGGCTGGGGCGCGGTCTGGATGAGATCGACAGCTGTATCGCCCGGACGGCGATCATGAGCGACGAGATCGCCCAGATTATGCAGGAGTCGCTGGCGCGGCGGACCTACACGATGTCGTTGATGGCGATGGTGTTTCTGCCCAGCACCTTTTTAACCGGCCTGTTCGGCGTCAACCTTGGCGGGATCCCGGGAAACAGCTGGCATCTGGGGTTTAGCCTCTTCTGCCTGATGTTAGTTGTTGTCATCGGTGGTGTTGCGTGGTGGTTACATCGCAGTAAATGGTTGTAAAGAATCGCCTTTTAGCGGCCGCATTGCCGGGAAAACCCGGCAATGTTTGAGCGAAATCAATAAACCACCTACCCATTCAGGGCAATATCTCTCTCGCAGGTGAATGCAACGTCAAGCGATGGGCGTTGCGCTCCATATTGTCTTACTTCCTTTTTTGAATTACTGCATAGCACAATTGATTCGTACGACGCCGACTTTGTTGAGTCGGCTTTTTTTTTGCGCTCTCCGGACCAGCTTCTACGCTTACTAAGACACCCGACGGTCTTCAGGCCGTTAAGCCTGCGGGTACGCCCGTATTACTCTCCGGGAGGCCTCTATGCATTACGCTTCAGGGCTGACAGCCCAGTCTATCCCCATCTCACCCGAGCCGAACGATCCGGCTCCTTTACCCGACCCACGACCGCGTCCGCAGCCGCAGCCCGATCCGCCGCCTGACGAAGAGCCGATTAAATTGTCGCATCAGGCGCGGAGATCTGCGAGGATACGCGCCTGCAGATTGTCCGTCCTTTAATACGAGAATACATTGTGACCGCTTTTTCTACCCTGACTGTTTTACCTGCCGCCCAATTAGCCAACCTTAATGAGCTGGGTTATCTGTCGATGACTCCGGTTCAGGCCGCCGCCCTGCCGGCGATCCTTGCGGGGAAAGATGTGCGCGTGCAGGCAAAAACCGGCAGCGGAAAAACGGCCGCATTCGGGCTGGGTCTGCTGCAGCATATCGATCCGGCGCGCTTTGAGACCCAGTCGCTGGTGTTGTGTCCGACCCGCGAGCTGGCCGATCAGGTTGCCGGTGAGCTGCGTCGCCTGGCGCGCTGCCTGCCGAACATCAAGATTCTGATGCTCTGCGGCGGGCAGCCCTTTGGCGCCCAGCGAGATTCACTCCAGCACGCCCCGCATATCATCGTCGCCACCCCGGGCCGTCTGCTCGATCATCTGCAGAAGGGGACGGTCTCCCTTGACGCGTTGCAGACCCTGGTGATGGATGAAGCGGACCGCATGCTCGATATGGGCTTCAGCGACGACATCGACGAGGTGATCCGCTTCGCGCCGGCTGACCGGCAGACCCTGCTGTTTTCCGCCACCTGGCCCGCGGCAATCGCGGCGATCAGCGGCCGGGTACAGCGCAATCCGCAGACAATTGAGATCGACACTGTCGATGCGCTCCCGGCGATTGAGCAGCAGTTCTTTGAAGTTTCCCGCCACGGTAAGATTGCCCTGCTGCAGCGCCTGCTCAGCCAGCATCAACCCGCATCCTGTGTGGTGTTCTGCAACACCAAACGCGATTGCCAGGCGGTCTGCGATGCGCTCAACGCCGCCGGGCAGAGCGCCTTGTCGCTGCACGGTGATCTCGAGCAGCGCGACCGCGATCAGACGCTGGTGCGCTTCGCCAACGGCAGCGTCCGGGTTCTGGTGGCGACCGACGTCGCCGCCCGCGGCCTCGACATCAAATCCCTCGCGCTGGTGGTGAACTTCGAGCTGGCCTGGGATCCGGAGGTGCATGTTCACCGCATCGGCCGTACCGCCCGCGCCGGCGAACAAGGGCTGGCCATCAGCTTCTGCGCGCCGGAAGAGGCGCAACGCGCCACTATCCTGGCCGACATGCTGCAGCTTTCCCTGAACTGGCTGCCGGCGCCGACGGGCAACACCACCATCGCGCCGCTGACGGCGGAGATGGCCACGCTGTGTATCGACGGCGGTAAAAAGGCGAAAATGCGCCCGGGAGATGTGCTGGGAGCCCTGACCGGGGATATGGGTTTTGATGGCGCCGATATCGGTAAAATTACCGTCCATCCGGCTCATGTCTATGTGGCGATCCGCCAGAATATGGCGCAGAAGGCGTATAAGCAGTTACAAAATGGCAAGATTAAGGGCAAAGCCTGCCGCGTTCGACTGCTGAAGTAAGGGCAGGTTAGTGCGTCTCAGGCGGCTGCCTGAGACGCGTGAGGGTTACTTCACTTCCACCACGTTCAGACGCAGTTCATCGAGACGGGCGTCTTCTTCTTCGGGCTGCCAGCCGGCAGGCTGCAGGGGAATCTCTTCCCGGTCAAACGCCAGATCGCCACCGTCCACCACCTCGGAGCCGTGGGTGATACCTTTAAAGTCAAACAGATTGACATCGCTCAGATGCGAAGGCACCACGTTCTGCATCGCGCTGAACATGGTTTCAATGCGCCCAGGATAACGCTTATCCCAGTCGCGGAGCATATCGGCGATCACCTGACGCTGCAGATTTGGCTGCGAACCGCACAGGTTGCACGGAATAATCGGGAAGCCTTTGGCCTGGGAGAAGCGCTCGATGTCCTTTTCGCGGCAGTACGCCAGCGGGCGGATGACGATGTGTTTGCCGTCGTCGCTCATTAGCTTCGGCGGCATCCCTTTCATTTTGCCGCCGTAGAACATATTCAGGAACAGCGTTTGCAGGATGTCATCGCGATGATGGCCGAGGGCGATCTTGGTCGCCCCGAGCTCGGTGGCGGTACGGTAGAGGATGCCGCGACGCAGGCGAGAGCACAGCGAGCAGGTGGTTTTCCCTTCCGGGATCTTCTCTTTGACGATGCCGTAGGTATTCTCTTCGACAATCTTGTATTCCACGCCCAGCTGCTCAAGATACGCCGGCAGAATATGCTCCGGGAACCCAGGCTGTTTCTGATCGAGGTTCACCGCCACCAGCGAGAAGGAGATGGGCGCGCTTTTCTGCAGATTACGCAGGATCTCCAGCATGGTATAGCTGTCCTTGCCGCCAGAAAGACAAACCATAATGCGGTCGCCCTCTTCAATCATATTGAAGTCGGCAATCGCCTCACCGACGTTGCGGCGCAGACGTTTCTGCAGCTTATCGATGTTGTATTTCTCTTTCTTTGTAAGTTCTTGATTTTCTTGCATTGTTAACATTCTCAAAATCTAAAAGGGGCATATAGGGGGCAAGACGTGTTAAAGCCCAAGCCGGGAATTCAACATAGAAACCTGGTCGCCGTTCATCTCTTCTATCCATGTACTATAAACGTCGTACACCATTTGCGCGTTTTCATGCCCCATCTGATTGGCTATAAAAGACGGGTTTGCGCCAGCCGTCAGGAGCCAGCAGGCAAAAGTATGCCGCGTATGGTACGGATTCCTGCGGCGAATGCCAGCGCGTTTTACTGCAGCTTCCCATCTGCTGCCTATGCTGCTGTGCGAATAGCAGGGTTTTTGCTCGCCTTTCCGTCTCCGCGGCATGAAAACAAATCGCAAATTCTGTTCCTCGCTTGAGCCGTATTCCCTGTGGTGAAACGTGATAGTGGATACCGGATGTCCAGCTGTCAGTTCATGCTGCGCTTTCAGCGCGTCCAGGGCAGGGCCGAGCAATTGTATCGTCCGGTTTCCTGCCGCTGTTTTTGGTGGGCCGAACATGCCGTTTGCTGTCAGATTCCGGCAAACGTGTATCACGCCCTTATCCAGATCGACATCTTCCCATGCCAGAGCCGCCAGCTCACCATGCCGCACACCAGAATAGACGGCGAATTTCCACATGTTCTGGCTTTGGCCTCGTTCACTTGCCATGAGGGCTGCAAATTCCTCTCTTGTAAGTGGGTCAGGTTTAGCCCTTGTTTTACGTAGGCTTTTTACGCTCTCAAATGGTTTATGTTGGATAAAACCCGACATGTACGCAAAATTCAGAATAGAGCACAGTAAAGAAACATAATTGTTGACAGTCGAAACTGTTCTGCCTTTTTTATTTTTACGCTTGTTTTTTGAATAGAAGGTTTCTCCTGTTAGCAATTCGTTTCTACAATTAAGAACGTCACTATATCCAATAGCAGTGAGCATAGTGTTTCCGTTCATGATTTTTATTATTGTATCAACCTGGGATTTTGTTTTCTTTAGAGTATTGGCGCTGATTTCAGTTTCTTTAATTTTAAGCCACAGTTCACACAGTTCATGAAATGTGCTCACCTGTAACGTGGTGTTAATCGCTACTGCCTTTTTGGATGAGGGGAATCGACGCCCGTAATCAAATTCCCCCATGTTTATTTCGCTGGTAATTACCGCTCTTAAATTACCAGCTTTTTTTATGTTTGCGGGGCTTACAATCCACCCCTTTAACACTTCGCGGCAGCGCTTACCTTTATACATAAACCAGACGCATATTCTGTTACCACGAATCTCCACGCCTGTAGGTAGTGTTGCCATTTACGAATCCCGGATAAATTTATTAATTTCCGGATAGTTGTACCAGGTAGTTCCGCGCAAAGTTTTTTCGCCAGAAGGGGAAACTCTTTTGAAGTGAACGCCTTCTATCCAGGCTCCTTGTCGGTAACTTTCAATCTGCCGGGCTCCAAGGCCAGTTCGTGCCATCAGAGCCTTTTCAACCATCCACTCTTCATTAAAAATGATCTGCGCCATATAAACCTCTCTGGCGACATGCCGAGTATAAGCATGCGCGCCGTAGTGGATTGATAATTCGTTATCAGGCGACCTGCCCGGGGAGGGCTCTCAACCGGCGCATGCCGGTCATAGCCGTGGCCACGTAACTCGCTTTACGGTTCACCACCTCCACCCAGACCTTTACTCCTTCAATCTGCACCGTATACGTCTCTTTCATCTGGCTGCGTCCGTAATCGCCGTAACGTTCTACGTGCTTAGCCAGCGCCGCATCGCACGCCTGGCGGCCCAGAGGGGAGTGTTTGCTCCGATTAATCAATCGCATATACATTCCTTAATCGGGAGAGTTTCCCCTCCCAAGCTGGTTAGCCCACGTATTCCGGTTTCATGTCGTCCAGGGTGATGCGGAACTGGTCATACAGTTCATCACCGAGGTGGCGTTTCGCGCCGTTGAGAATGCCTTCAGCTTTAGCGAACAGTTCGACGGCTTCCGGTTCTCCGGGATTAGGTAGAGAGTTGATCGCGGCCTCAACTTTGTTTCTGGCGTCAACCATGAAATAACGCTGCACGGCTTTACCTTTCAGCTCGGTGAAGAGAACAGTGCCCAGCACAGCTTTCTCTTTATCCAGATCCGCCCTGATGGCTTTTGCTGCATCGACCGATTCGGCGCGCTCAATGCGGTCACGGAAATCATCTGCCAGGGAATCAATATTGAGAGCTGAATCCTGCGCGCTGGTGGTGATGTCTGTTCCGCTGGCGATCTCTGCCACAGACATTCTTTGCGCCGGCGTCGGGTTTATTTCTCGCTCGGTCCTTTGTTCAACTTCATCCGGGCTGTAAACACCCAGGATGACTTCCGGGCAATACAGCCGCGCCCAGTATTTCACGCCCAGATAAGCGATTTGCTGTTTCGGGTTAGAAACCCACAAAGGAGAATTACGTGTGACGACTCCAGAGAGATAAAGTGGCTCCCCCCAGGTGATTTCTGATTCACCGCGCAGAATCGCGCCGACCTGGACGAATAACCCGATTTCGTCCTCATCTGTCCAGCCTCGTACACGCTCAGTGACATTGTATTTCCCGTTTTTGCCGTGCTTTTCCCGGGTGACCTCTTGAGTCCTGGTGCAGCGCTCCCAGTCGCCGCCGTAACGATAGTGAAAGCGGCCATGAATGGCGCTTGAGCTGGCGATTACCGCATTGACTAACTGGGCTTCATACCCAAGCACACCGTTTACCAGATGCGTTTTTTGCGCTACTGCGTAGGGATTCATGCCCCATTGCATTGCCTGCATAACGATCGCCATGCAATCGGCTGGTTTACCCGCGAGGTGTGCAGGTACCGTCACCTGAGAATCTGCCATCAGGTTTGCAAATGCCGTTAGCTGGCCGAGCGCCTGCACGTTGAAGATGGTGTTACTGGCAGAAATGGTATTTGGAGCCTGTTGCTCAGTGGTAACAATATTGGTGTTTTCCATTGTCATATCCCCTTATGCCTGTACGCGCAGTGCTTCGAGACGGCGCACATCAAAATCGTTGAGTTCTTCGGCGTAATCCTCAGTAATCGGCGCCGGCCAGTCGCCAGTGTCGAAACCGTTCGCAATGGCGCGCATAGCTTTGCGGTATTCCAACATGCCGAGTTCCAGTAGTTCTTCGGATGCCTCGATGATGGCGATCCAGTGGTAGTTCTCGTCTTTGTTGACGAATATCCAGAAGAACTGGTCAAGGGCTGCGGTTTCGCAGTACATAGCCGCGCTCAGGTGGTAATCGCGCTCGATGATTTCCCGGTGCAGTTTCGCGCGTAGGCCTTCCTGCTTGATGTTCCACATGCTGATGGTTTTAAGGTCTGCACCGATGCGCAGGCCACCCATGTCTATCTCAAGGTCAGGACGCACGCGAACTTCCAGCCCGGTTTCCTCATCAATGCCGAAATAGCTCACCTCGACGGCACGGCTCGGGTGCGTCAACAACTTGCCGGCGGTCGGGTGATTCAACAGTGCTTTTTGAATGGCCAGTGCCGTAGCCAGCTGCTGGCGGGTAACCAGCACTTTTCCTTCCGGGTTTTCGCGCCATGCATCCAGTAACTCATCGGCAAACACGGCATCCGGTTTAACCGATTTCACGGCCTGAATCAGATCCGCCTTAGTACCTGATACTTTCAGCGGCTGCGACTTCTGCACTTCCTGAGCAACCATGTCAGGATTGATAATCGCCAGTTGCTCCAGCATGGCATCACGACTTCCGCTGGTTTTAACTGGTGAGGGCTTCTGCATTTCCTGAGCAACCAGATCCGGATTAATGATTGCCAGAGTTTCCATCAGCGTTTCCCGGCTGCCACTGGTTTTGAGCTGTGGCGGCAGGGTGGCGTTAAATTCCTTGATACAGGCTTTCATTGCAGATGCGGTCTGTTTCTGGCCTTCTTCAATGCGCTGGAAATCAACTGGCAGAGACATGTAGCTCTGTCCTGTTTCGTTGATATCGTTCCCCAGAGCGGTCTGCGCTGGCAGACTAGCGTTGTGTTCTTCAATGAGTGCTTTGATCTCATCGGTGCTGAGGGGGGCGATCAGGCTGGCGTTGTGCGCCTCCAGCAGCGCCTTGATGTCGTCAGCACTCAACAGCGGCGGTAGCCCGTTGTTGTATTCGTCGATAAACGCGCGGATCGTCGCAGTCGTGGTGAAGGCGCCTTCCGGGATTTCCGGCTCGATGCTGAATTCTTTTTCCAGCTGCTCAGGCTGCAGCGCCAGTGCATGCACCAGGTTGCCCATATCCAGAACAGGGGAGCGTACCTTCTGGATGGTTTTGGATACGTGGCGCGCCTCGAAATACATCAGCGATACCCGGGCATCTTTAACCATCGTGGAGCTGATGCCGTTAGCGGCGTGGTAGACCTCATTTGGCACACCTTCATATCGACCAGGCTCGAAATACTCCGGCCATGCTGGCGCTGCTTGTTCAGCCTCTTCCTCTTCATCGCTATGAGCACTCTCGGAAACCTGGCTTTTCAGCTCTTCGGCGGTAAGATCCGGGCAGCGTTCAGCCAGTATTTCTCTCATGTTCACGGCAGTTGTTTGCGCAGGAGGTTCATCAGCGCCTTCGCCTGCTGATACCGCATTATCATTTTCGTCTTCGACCGGCTGAGCCGTTTCCATCTGCACATTGCTGGTGGTTTCCCCGGAATTAGCTGGATGTAATTTTTCTTCTGCAGCGCGCTGGCGCGCCTGGTCCACGATAGAAAGTGCTGGTGCTGGTGCTGGTGATGTCTGGCTATCCATCAGACCATCAATCGAAAAAACACCATTGCCCATGTTTGAAACTTCAGGCTGTTTGGGCTTGGTCAGGTCTTCGGTTATCCACTTCGGATCCGTGGGGTCACTGATACCTTCGACATATTCGCCACGTTCGGCGGCCAGAACCTGATTAGCGTCAGGTCGTTTCTTTTGAGCTTCTTTCACAAGTTCGGTGCCAATTACCTGAAAGTCAGTTGGGAGAGTTTCCAGGTCAGGCACATCTTCATCTCCATCGATAGCCTTTTTCACAGCGTCCAGAGTGACGGCGGCAGATGAAACATGACCGGCTTTTTCAAGCGTCTCAGCAGAAGGGACGTCATGCTTATGCTCGGTCAGGTTCGCATTGATATAGGTCTGCAGGCTTACAGGGAAATGGTGAATATCGCTGGTGGCGCCACGAATAAGGGCAAAAATGGCTGCGCGTGAATAATCCAGGATGCCTGCGACCTTGCGCAGCGCTGCAGACCATTCCTTGAACGGACTTTCTTTCTTCTGGACTATCTCTTTGGCCCGGCGGTGAATTGATGCCGGGAAATTGTAGATATCGAAATCCATCGGCATTGTGGCCAGAGCTATTTCTACATCGAGCGTATCAAGGGTATGGGTGTAGTCAGGATTGCGATCGGTTTTATTAGCGCCGCCAGCATTCGTACCTGCATCAGTTTTCATAACTGAAGAAATACAGTTACCGGCAGCCCATTCCCTGGTGAGAATGCCGCGGTCAATCGCGTTCGTGGCGAACCACAGCTTTGCAAACTGGATACGCTTGCCGAGCTCATGCCGTTTCCCTTCGGGGAAGACTTTTTTATTGGCACTTGTGAATTTCCAGAGTGCCGGCATATCGTATTTTTTGATTTCAGGAATATTCTCGGCGGCCAGAATCAGATCCTGGACGGCAGCATTATCAGTGTCCATTTCAAGAACTGACAGCTCCTGCCGGTGAGGCATGCTGATATGATAAACGTGACTTTCTTCGGCCATATACTGCGCCAGCAGCTGAGCGCGAAAGGGGAGTTCTGCCACGTTAAAAAGCGCGCTCGAATCGTCCTGGTATTCATCGCTACCGAAAGTTTCCACGGTCTCACCTTGTGCCGCGTCGCCAGTAGTATTGGCATCAACCAGCACGCCACTAACGGGCTCAGCGGATACTCCGGCATCATCGATGTGATGATCCGCAGGCGCCTGACCTGGCTTCAGAGCCCAGGTGCGGCCATCATCGCCGAGCTGGTAGCGTTCGCACCATGAGTAATTGAGAACGCCTTCCGCTGGTAGGTCATTGAATACCGGGAAATCGGTGCGAATTGGTTTTTGATAGTCTTTGCCGCGGCCTGTTTCGATCCCAGCGTCTTCCAGATCGACGTCCAGTTGTAGAAGGGCGCGAGCTTCTGATTTATTAGTGCGCCAGATTACGGCATCAGCTTTACCCGATTTTTGAGTCGCTTTTATCAGATAAAAATATTCCATGTGATAGCCTCTATTTTGGATGTAGAATCCCCCGGGCCATTGGTAGCGCCCATTCAGGGTGGTCATTGGTTTTGGTAATTTCCGGTGTAACTTTGGTCGGTGGCACCGGACGTACAGCCCGCTTCGGCGGGTTTACGTTAGCCCTCGTGAGCCATCTGGTCGTGAGAGGCGCAACGTTCTGAGCAATACTCTTTTTCTTTCCGTGCGAGCTGGTTCCCCTGGAGGTACAACAGGGTGCTTACCACTGGTTTTCCCTCGATAGCTTTGCGGCAATAACCGCATTTCTTCTGCATTCTTCCCCCTACATTTGCACCGTGAACCCTGCCGGATGCTCGTCCAGTACACCTTTCAGCGGATAACATTCAGCTTTCACATGTTGCTCTTCTGCAGCTGCCTTGCAGTCATTCTCAGTGTCGTAAACGCCGAGCAGGACATCCTGATTACCGCCCGTCAGCATGCTGACGGTGAGAACCAGAGCGAACATCGTGCTCATGAAGGGTCTCCTTTTTGCGCGAGCATGTAGCACACCCGGCGGATGAAAGCTGACAGCGGACTTAAACGAACAGCCTGCTGACGAGCGGGTTTGCGTGCGAAATCAATCATGTAAATAACTCCCTCAGTGCGCAGAAAAGCGCGATCCAGATGAAGAGCCCAATTACTGCTGAAATGACCATGGCTATGATGCCTTGCTTACTCATTTCAACCTCAGCCATTACGTGGCCAGCGGAACAAGAAATACTTCTGCGCTTAATGTAAGACGGTGGATGGCCGTCGGTTGTTATCACCGAGTCCTCTCGGCTTGACTCTAATTACTACATATCTGTGATGTTGCAACGTGGTAAATTTAGCGTGTCGCTAAATTTCACGCAATAGCAAAATGCTAAATTATCTGGTGTGTTGTTTTAGCGTATTGATTAATAATGGATTTAAGTTCTGTCGATAACGAGGAGGGACATTGAGGAGACAAAAAAGCCCGCGCAAAGGCGGGCTAAGGAGTCCAAATAGGAGTTTAGGGAATATTCAGAATTTTAGCGTCAACGACAACCCCAATGATTTTGCAGTTGCCGTTAACTTCGATCATCGGATAAGCAGGGTTAAGGGGTTTTAGAAAGCGTCTGCCAGCATCGATAACTAGTTTCTTAAAAGTAGCTTCATTATCGCCATCTAGTTTGGCAACCACTAATTTTCCATTTCGAGGCTCTACTTCAGGATCTACCAGAATAGCAGCCCCTTCAGGTATGCTCAGACCTGCAGGAGAGGTCATTGAATCTCCTTTTACATCCAGCCAGAAGGAGTCCTCAGAGCATACAACAGTCGTATCGTACCAACGATCGATCGCTCGTCGGTGATATGGTTCTACAGCTTCCATCCATTGCCCCGCGCTTACCCAGCTGATTACAGGATAACTTCCTTTCGTCTCATTCAATCCTCGAAACGAAACGTTCGAAGATGTTTCTTTGGCATGTAAAACATCCATCCAGCCAAAAGGCAGATTAAGCGCAGACTCAATTTTGCGGGCCATCTTATCGCCAATATTGCGATGAGGATTTGGACCCAGAAGCTGGCTAAGAGCTGCCGGGCTTGTCTCAATGAGTTCGGCGAACTGTGCCTTTGTCATTCCAGACTCGCTCTGGCGCTTCTCGTACAGAGATTCCAGGTTGGCTTTTCTGATTTCTTTATTTTCCATCCCTGCATTGTTGTCGTTTTTAGCAAAATGATAAATGCGCAAATTGCTAAATGTTGCTTGCGTAGTATTTAGCATAAAGCTAAACTCCAAAATTGTTGACTCAACCGGAGACACCAATGAGTACAGAACTACACCGCTGGCGTAAGGGCGCCACAACTGACGAATGGGCACAACTAGCGAAGCTGGCGAATACGACCCCGGGCTATCTGGATCAGATTGCCTACGGTAATCGCCGTGCATCTCCCGAAATGGCATCCGCAATTGAAGATGCTACAAGATTTTTTCACAGCCAGGCCCCGGTGCTCAAAGAAAGCCTTGTATTCGTCACTCCGCGTAATACGGCACTCTGAACATTAAAGGGAAAATCATGCGTTCACTTACCTATCAACAAAATACCGGATTCAACACCGGTGCCTTGATAAAGCGAAATCAGCTGAGAGAGTTAGATCACGACGGTATTCGCTCTGCCGTTCGCGCCTGGGCAGCAGCTGAAGGGCAGGATGTTGTCTCGGCATACATCATCGATGAGTGGCGACAGCAGGGCGGCGAGGAGATCGCGTTTCCTGATGATATCAGCCGTGCCAGACAGAAGCTTTTTCGCTACCTGGACAACCCGGCCGAGTCTGAGCGCTATCGCGAGTACGTCCGCCTTCTTACCCCGGCAATCATGACCGTTCTTCCGTTGGAGTTCCGCCATCGCCTGATGCCTCAGGACGATATTTTGTCGCGCCTATCTTCGGCCATGAAGGAATGCGCTGAAGCAAAGCAGGCGGTGATGCTGAATGCGCCAGAGCACCAGAAGCTGAAGGAGGTGAGCGAGGGAATAGCGTCACTTTTCAGGCTAATGCCTGAGCAGACAGGAGCGCTGATGACGATCGTGAGCTCAATGCTTGGCGTGATGTAAGCGGGGTATCCATGAATCACATCGAATTTATTCAGAAGAACGTCCGCGAGGAACTTCTTCGCAAAGGCTTCACGCAAGCAGTGGCTCAGGGGGGGCGTACTAGGCGGTCGATATGTACAAGCGGATGTCACAGGCAAGCCGCAAGGGGGAATGTTTGACGATGTTATGCGACACGCAAAGTTATGGGCAGAGAAGCAGACCAGCGCAGCTGAACGCCGGGAAGCAAAGCGCAAAGTGCGAAAGGGCGCGACCAGGCTGGGTTGTTCTGAAAGGGTGAAGACTGTTGTGCGCCAACACAGCCAGTCTTCGGGTGAATTAATTGGGTCAATTCACGGGATGAAGTATGTCAAATACCGCTGAAGTTATCAATTTTCCGATTAAAACCGAGCGTTCGGGAGGTCAAATGGCCGACCTGGCTAACGGGTATACCAAGATCGCAAACGAGATACAGAAGCTCAAGCCACGTCTGCGGATGTCTGGTCGTGAGTGGCAGTGTCTTGAGGCTGTTATCTGGCTTACCTATGGATGGAACAAGAAGCAGGACCGAGTAACAAACACGGTGATTGCTGAGCTGACAGACCTCGGAGAGTCGCATATTTCCGACACAATCAAATCTCTCGCGGAGCGGAAAATTATCTTCGCTCATAAGCAGGGAGTGATGAAAATTGTCGGTATAAATACTGAGCTATCTGAGTGGATTTTAGACAAACCGAAAACGGGAAAACTCTCCCCGGAATCGGAAAAAGTGTTACCGAAAACGGGAAAACCTTTCCCGGAAACGGGAGACACCCAATACAAGAAAAAGAACAATAGTAAAAGATCTTCTTCGTTTCGGAATTCTAAAGAATCCCGAAACGAGGAAACTTTGAAGTTTCTCTCTCGTCATCCAGAAGCGGCCGATGGGATTTATACCCCTGCGGGTAAATCCTGGGGAACAGCTGACGACCTCAAAGCCGCGCGATGGATTTTCGATAAAGCCCTCACCGTGAATGCCTCCCTCTCTGAGCCGAACTGGGTTGAATGGGCGAACACCATCCGCCTGATGCGCCTGCAGGACAAGCGCACTCACTATGAAATCTGCGAACTGTTCAAGTGGGCAAATGAGGACGGTTTCTGGCAGGAAAACATCCTTTGCCCCTCAAAACTACGTAAGAAATGGGATCAGCTCACAACTAAACGCCTGCGCAGCCATGGTCCATCCAGAAGCGCATCAGGCGCAAGTGCGCTGGACAACACAGACTGGATCAACGGGGTACTCGAGTGAAATCTATCGCAGAAAGCATGCACAACTTCGACCGTGAAAACTTCCAGCGAGTGGCTGCCGGGCTTCCGGAAATGCAGGACGAGCAGGCAGGAAAGCGCCAGGCGGCCAAGACTGCGGAGATCTTCAACGAGCTTTTCCGCCAGTTGCTCGCCGTATTCCCGGTGCTGGCCAACAAATCTGCGGAAGACCTCAACGAGATGCGTCGCCAGTGGTTGTTGGCGTTCAAAGAGAACGGGATCACCACGGTTGAGCAGATTAACGCAGGGATGCGGGTTGCGCGCAAACAGGAAAAACCCTTCATGCCGTCGCCGGGGCAGTTCGTCGCCTGGTGCAAACAGAGCGGCGGCGCGCTGGGTACCACCGTTGACCAGGTGATCGCCGAATACTGGGACTGGCGTAACCGCTCGTTCGAATTTACCTCCAGCGAGCAATTCCCCTGGTCGCAGCCGGTCATGTACCACATCTGCATCGAACTGCGCCACCGTAGCACGGAGCGCCAGTTAACGCATAGTCAGCTGGCGCGCGAGGCGGGCGACCTTCTGGACATGTGGGAGAAGCGCGCCACCGAGGGTAAGCCGGTTCCGCCTGTGCGTCGGGCAATTGCGGCGCCGGCTACCGAGCACGGGCTGACCCCGATCCAACTGCTTCAGGCGAAGTACAATCGCAACAAGTCGAACGGGATGGTGTGAGATGGCGACAACAATTCGTGACCAACTGATGGCTGCATTGAGTAACAACCCAGGCCTCAATTCTGCACTTCTGGCCTCCCTGGTCGCCATGACCAGCAATATTACATCGGGAGCGATTGGCTCTTTGCTGGCTGATGCCCTGATTTCATGTGAGGGACGCTACGGACAGCGCCTTTACCGATTGACCAGTTACGGAATGCGACATGCGGCCGACACCGCACCCGCCAGATGTATTGGCACTACGTAACTGGTACAGCGAACAGAGGTGAACGTTATCTGTCAGGAGTGCCGAAACAGTGCGGCTATGAAGCGAGTATTGATGGTTTGGGGGAGGGAGGGGTATGAAAATCGAGGATTTCAGAAATATGCAGTTTTCTTCAATTTGAACGGCAAGATGGCAGTGTTAGGTATGGAGCCTGAGCAGAAGCGGTTCATCGCATTAATGGCCCTGAACACTGCGGATGGTCGGGTGGAACTGATTGAAGTATCGCTTGTTCAACTGCAGAGATATTTACGGCTTCGCTGACGAAGGTATCAAAGCGATACTCCTGTTGTGGCTATGAGCCATGCTATACCCAACAACTTATTAAATGTGAAATATGTGATTCAAGTAACATAATGAATTCTGGTAGTTTTATTTTCATTTTTTGGGAGTAATCTGATTTTTTTGCATTTTAAAGTTAGGATGAACTCAATGTGCGTCAACAGCATCACAGATGAAGATCTCATGGGCCAGATTGCAAGTAAGCTCACTGATTATCGATATCCGCCACAAGGCGGTATGAATATTGCGCATGTTAGTCGCTGGATTCAACAATTCGATCAAGCCGATAGGCGATTTGTTTTAGAAGAAACTGATCGGTTAATGGGGCTAGGTTATATTCGCGAGAGCGCTTATCACAACGCAGCTTGTCAAACAGCTAGTGAACCTAGAAACGAACAAGTTTTTAGCAACGCAGCTTTTCTCGATATCCAAGTGCAGGGCTCAAGTCAGCATGAATACTTGGATTTGCTTCAATCTTTTCGAGAAAATGATTTGAATATCGTAAATAGGAATTCTGACGTTCATTGGGTTCACTCTTTTCACGAATTTGTATATATAGATGACGTTTCCTTCTCAGGAGCAAAAGCGATAACTGATTTAGCTTGGTTCATTGAACATTTTAACTTAAATAATATAAATATATGTATTTCTTTTATAGTACTGCACACCTTTTCTGAGTGGAAAATTAAAGATCAGCTCGAAAGTCAATTTTCCGATAGGAATATCCGGATTGGTGTCGGTGGCGGGGATTTCGGACGCATTGAAAATCAGCGTCGAAACTCCTCTCAGTCGGGGGTTTTTTGGCCAAAAGCTGAAAGTGTGTCTATGCCTTTATGGGCGACAGAAACACTAAATTATAGAGGAACCTATCGGGATGGCTATATTGCAAATAATATCTTTCCAGATGAAAACAGACGTGACAGATTTGAAGCTATTCTAACTAAAATTGGTTTTATGATCCTTGGATACAGTCAAACTCGAAGTCCTGTAATAAAACCTTTAGGTTTTTCAACATTTAGAGGTGTTGGCTTTGGCGGAACAATATTCACATTTAGAAATTGTCCAAACAATGCACCGCTTGCTTTTTGGTGGGGTACTTATCACGAAACCGGTCAACCAGCATTGGACTGCTGGTATCCACTTATGAGACGTAATGGGTATAATGCGTGACATGAGCTATAGATTATACCCACTTAAGAATGCAGTTGCTTTTAGGAAAACCACCGAGAAATGGGGCGGTCTTTCTAACATGGCTAAAGGTTACCCATTGTTAATCAATGGGTTGCCAATCCAATCGAGTGAAATCCTATACCAAGCATGCCGGTACCCTGACTACCCAGAGATACAAAAGGCCATCATTACTCAAGGCAACCCATACGAAGCTAAGCAGACTGCAAGATTGTTTGAAGCGAAGACGCGTTCAGGCTGGGAAAAGAATCGGGTTTCGATTATGAAGTGGTGCGTATGCGTTAAACTTTGCCAGAACTGGGAAAAATTTTTCGCTCTTTTGGATAGCACTGGTGAGCATGACATCGTTGAACACTCAGATAAGGATCAATTTTGGGGAGCGAGTAAAGACTCCGAAGGTAACTTTTACGGAATGAACGTGTTAGGCCGTATTCTTATGGACGCGAGAGACGTTGCAAGAAGGAAGGGGCACGCAGGTTTTACTACTATACCGCCGCTCTCCTTGGATAAGTTTCTTCTACTCGGCGAGCAAATTCGCGATGTCACTTTCACTCCGCCACTGGCGGACACAGGGCAAAGCTTATCGCTTTTTTAATACGGATTTGTCCTTTAACGGCCGCGCCTGATCCTCAAACCCGCTTCTGCGGGTTTTTTATTTCTATGTTGTTAAGCATTCCTCATCAATAGACCTCCGAGTGGCACTCTCTCGGCATGAATTATGTCAAAGATAGGTTGACTACTGTCTGCTGCAACAGAGGCCGCAACCCTCCAACCGATTGCTCTCACCTAAATGCTCAGTATTAAGTCCTAAAGAACAGCACTATTGGGTTAATGCTCAGGGGCTTACCTCTGCATCTAGCTAAAGGACCGACTCGTATCCGGATACTAAACCGACGTTGACGAGTTGAAAAACCAGGTGTATAACCACTGTATAAATACACAGCTGTGTATTTATACAGTGGTTATTTTTAGCAATCGACAAGGAAAATGGAAATGGTTGATCAAAAAATCAATGCACAAGTTTTAAGCGGTGTTAACGACGATATTTCGGAAATGAAATCACTGACTACGTTGCGTAAACGTGTTGTAACTGATGGTGAAGTGGTTTCTAAATCTCAGAACGCTTTTCGTCTGGCGGGTGGTAAAACGGGAGTTATTCTGCGCAATGACGGTAATGACTTTTATGCTCTTGTAACTCCAGAAGATCAGGCGCAAGACGGGCAATGGAACACCCTTCGCCCATTATCTTTCAATCTCAAAACTGGTCGTGTTTCTCTCCGTAATGGCGTGGACATTTCTGGTGGGGCTGTAGTTTCGCATGATGCAGGCATTTCGGCGCGTACGACCGGCCCGTCGCCGATCATAAATGGACAGACCTATTCATCCCCATCCATTCATACCGATTTTACAAGCGGTAATATCACCACCCAAATGATGATGTGCGCCAGGGTAGAAGCAGGCAAGCAAGATTACGGTCTACTCTCTTATCGTGACTGGCAGGGTAGCTGGAACGAACTGCGCGTTCGATCAAATGCCGAACTGGATGCCGGGCAGTTTACCAAACGCAATTCAGAGGGATGGATTAAAGCTGCAGGTAACCGTAACGTCAACAATGATAAAGACCGTAAAACCAATGCGTTATGGATTCAGGGCGCGGGGGATTTATCCGCAGACTTTTATCACTATGAGCGTATTGGTCAGCATCATTTCCTCGGACTACATGTAGCTAATGGTGGCGCGCAGGGGTGGTTTGAATTCCGTAATGATGGCCATGCTTACACCAATGGTGCCTGGAACAGTAGCTCTGATGCGCGAATGAAAACCCAGGTCGAGAAAATCGATAATGCGTTAGAAAAGCTCGATTGTATTAGTGGTTACACCTATCTGAAGCAGGGCGTTACCGAAGCTGGTGTAATCGCTCAGGAATTGGAGGAAGTCCTTCCACAGGCTGTTTCAAAGACGGAACTTACACTCAATGACGGCAGTGTGTTGAAGGATGCTCGCAGCATCAATATCAATGGAGTGGTAGCACTACTTATTGAAGCGCTTAAGGAAGAACGTCAGGCTCGACTTGCCCTGGAAAATCGTTTAGCCGATCTGGAAGCTCGTAGTGGTCAGGAGACAGAGTGATGGCAGATAATCAACCGGTTCCTCTTACCCCCGCACCACCTGGAATGGTATCACTTGGCGTCAATGAAAACGGCGAAGAGGAGATGACTGTCATTGGTGGAGATGGCAGCGGCACAGGGTTTTCTGGGAATGAAGCACCTATTATTCCTGGAAGTGGTAGCCTCCAGGCCGACTTAGGTAAAAAGTCTCTAACCCGACTACAGGCTGAAAGTTCAGCAGCAATTCATGCGACTGCAAAATGGACTACAGAGAATCTTGCAAAAACGCAGGCTGCGCAGGCTGAAAGGGCCAAGGCTGCCATGCTTTCTCAGCAGGCAGCAAAAGCAAAACAGGCCAAACTCACGCAACATCTGAAAGATGTAGTGGATCGAGCGCTTCAGAACAACAAAACGCGGCCTACTGTTATTGATCTTGCTCATCAGAATAACCAACAAATGGCCGCAATGGCCGAGTTTATAGGCCGTCAAAAGGCAATTGAAGAAGCTCGTAAAAAGGCTGAAAGGGAAGCCAAAAGGGCTGAAGAAGCTTATCAGGCTGCTTTGAGAGCGCAGGAAGAAGAACAGCGCAAGCAGGCAGAAATTGAACGGAAATTGCAGGAGGCAAGGAAGCAAGAGGCAGCGGCAAAAGCAAAAGCTGAAGCTGACAGAATTGCGGCTGAGAAAGCTGAAGCAGAGGCAAGAGCTAAAGCGGAAGCTGAGCGGCGGAAAGCAGAGGAGGCTCGAAAGGCGCTTTTTGCAAAGGCTGGGATTAAGGACACTCCTGTTTATACACTGGAGATGACAAAAGCAGCCACTACGTTGTTTTTAACACCGGGTGTTAGGTTACTGAATCGTGCTCCAGCGATGATACAGTTATCCGCTTTGGCTGCAGAAATTAATGGCGTCTTAACTACTGCTGCTAGTGCAGTAATGACGGCTACTGCTGAATTCTCAGGTTGGATTGCCTCAGCGTTATGGCGAGGTGTAGCTGGTGTTGCAACAGCTAGTACTGTTGGTCCCATGGTTGCCGCAGCATCGACGCTATTCTTTTCACCTCGCGCAGGTGGCGGAAGCGACAGTAAGGTTCCTGGTAGGGATATCGAGATGTTGGCTGCGCAAGCCAGGTTGTTCACGGCGGGTAAGCTGAGTATCGAACCGGGCATGAAGAGCGTCAACCTCCCGGTACGTGGCTTCATCTCTTCGGAAACTGATGGGCGCCAGTCTCTGATGCTTGTAAAAACCGGTTCTGATGGAGTACCTTCCACTGTTCCTGTATTGGATGCTGTACGTGACAGTACTACTGGCCTTGATAAAATAACGGTACCGGCGATGTCTGGTGCGCCGTCGCGGACCATCCTCGTGAATCCGGTTCCAATTGGCCCTGCTGCTCCGTGGCATACCGGCAATAGCGGGCCAGTGCCAGTAACACCTGTTCACACCGGTACAGAGGTGAAGCAGGCTGACAGTATCGTCACGACAACTTTGCCGATTGCAGACATTCCGCCACTACAGGACTTCATCTACTGGCAGCCGGATGCTTCTGGGACAGGTGTTGAACCTATTTATGTAATGACTAGTCAACCCAGGAAAGGAGTAAAAGACTACGGACATGATTATCATCCGGCTCCAAAAACTGAAGAAATTAAGGGGTTGGGGGAGTTGATTGAGTCTCGGAAAAAAACTCCAAAACAAGGGGGAGGTGGACGACGAGATCGATGGGTGGGAGATAAAGGACGAAAAATCTATGAGTGGGATTCGCAGCATGGAGAACTTGAAGGTTACAGAGCTAGCGACGGCTCTCATCTTGGAGCATTTGATCCAAACACCGGCAAGCAACTTAAAGGTCCGGACCCTAAACGTAACATCAAAAAATATCTTTGAGGTGAATTAATGGGACTGAAATTACGATTGGAATGGTTTAATAAGCAAACAGATTTATTAGTTGGCAAAGAGTACTCTAAGGATTTTGGTGATGATGGTTCGGTTATCGAAAGCCTTGGTATTCCTTTAAAGGATAATATCAATAATGGTGGCTTTGATTTAGAAGAGAGTTGGATTCCTTTATTGCAACCTCATTTTAAAAATAAAATTGAAACTGATAAAAATCTTTACCAGATTTCATTTGATTATCGTGATAGTTGGTAATATGCCTACCTAAGAAAATATAGCCAGCCTTCGTGGTTGGCTATATTTGTAGTTGATTTACAGTTATCAACCAGCCATAATCATGTCATCGGAGCCTGAACAACTCTGGTGACTTCTGCGCTTTGAGGGGACTCAAAGTGCAAACGACATTCAGAACACCTTTCAACCAGTCACAGATGCAGAAATGCATCTGCGTTTTATTACATTCAGTGTTTTACCTCTTTGGAGGTGAAGCATGAAACTCGAAGCATCCTTAAAACATTTCAGCCCTCAGGGCATGCATATCAGCGACGATGTGAAAAGCACATCACCTGACCGTCTCAACGGTACGGATGTTATGGCTGGTATTGGGGTGACAAGCAGCAGGGCAAGGTTCGGACTGTCTGCTTTCTTCGGAAAGGCTGGTATCAGCAAGACAGATCAGCAATTGGCCGTCCAGGCGCTAGCGCGGTATGCGATTGAAACTGCACCGAAGAACGTACGCAAAACAGCGGGTAAAGAGTTGGGTCGCTGCTGCCTGATTTTGGCGCAGTTTGCTTTTGCGGAATATTCCCGGTCCGCGGAAACAACGGGAGCCTGCAGGGTATGTAATGGAACCGGACAGATTGAAACTTCTACCACAGAACGCAAAGTTTCTAATCCGTGGGGCAAAGCACCATATTGGGCTAAAAAATCCCGTGCTGTCCGTCCTTCCGACTGGGATAAGTGGACTGAAGTAACAGCCAGCATAAGCGCTAAATGTGAAGCCTGTGACGGTAAGGGGAAAGTAAACGCTCGCTGCCGCTGTGGTGGTTCTGGCCGGGTTCTGGATCGCAAAGCGACAAAAGAGCAGGGAGCACCGGTATATAAAATCTGTGAGCGCTGTTCGGGGAATGGCTTTTCAACGATGCCGTCTACTGCTGCTTACAAAGCGATTCTGATGCTTATCCCAGACCTGCACATCAGAACATGGACACGTAACTGGAAACCTTTCTGTGATGCGCTGGTGGACCAATGCTGGAAGGAAGAGGAGAGGGCAGATAAAGAGTTTCAACGAGCAACAGCTGATTGAGTAAATGGTCGCATTATTTTGCATTTTAAGCGCACGATGCTTGATTTTGTCCGAATTTGTCGTGTATATTTTGAATCGTGGAATAAAACGCCTGAACGAAACCATTCATATAAACCCTGCTACTGCAGGGTTTTGTGTTTTTGAAAACAAATGCCTGAAATCGGCTATAAAGTGTGATCTGAATCAAAATGCCATGCGCCAATCTTAAGGAATATTAAGGAACTGTAAATATTCTTTATAGGTGATGGTCTTATGGCGTTAAAAGATATTTTTGTGCGAACCGAACCTTGCAGACGGCATTATGGCGTTGCATTGTTTATCGGGCTTATTTCTGGGGTGGTTTCTGCATTTGTTAAATGGGGTGCTGAAGTACCATTACCACCTCGTAGCCCTGTCGACATGTTTACCAGTGCCTGTGGACCAGAGTCATTAATTCGAGCTGCCGGGCAAATTGATTGTTCCAGAAACTTCCTTAACCCTCCTTATATTTTTCTGCGTGACTGGTTAGGGTTAGCCGATCCAAATGCGGCTGTCTATACCTTCGCCGGACATGTGTTTAACTGGGTAGGTGTAACGCATATCATATTCTCCATCGTGTTTGCGGTTGGGTATTGTGTAGTTGCTGAGGTGTTTCCAAAAATCAAGCTGTGGCAGGGTTTGCTTGCAGGTGCACTCGCACAACTGTTTGTCCATATGATTTCGTTCCCGCTTATGGGCCTAACCCCACCGTTGTTCGAACTACCATGGTATGAAAACGTTTCTGAAATATTTGGACACCTGGTGTGGTTCTGGTCAATTGAGATAATTCGCCGGGATCTCAGAAACAGAATTACGCACGAACCTGATGCTGAGGTTTCTCTGAATTCAGCATTCAGATAATCCAGGCTGTAAAAGCCAGACCCGCATAAAATGCGGGTTTTTTATGCCTGCGATTGGTAGCTGTTCGACAGTGCTGTTCGCTGTGATGGCAGCCGTAATATCGGCATCTTTCACAGTCGTTGTATTGACGCTGGCTATGTTTGCAGCATAACGTATTTATGTGGTGAATCCCCCTATGCGGAGGGGCGACCAGTCAGTTACAGAAACCTGTAAATGCAGCGCGGGCCATGCCGACTGGGGCATGCTCATCGGGAGGCACCCGGCACCACATTGCCACTAAACATATTTAAGATTTATGGCAGGTTTACTTTTGCGGTTGCCCTTCTATGTTTATAGAACGTAACGGCAAAAGTGAATGCTTCCTGGTAAATCGGTAGCTCGGACTATTAGGAGTGCCTTCGATTCGTTACTACCTAGAATGCCTACTTTCTGCCCGCCTTCAGGCGGGCTTTTTTACGCCATCAATAAGGCGTTTCAGTAAGCAAAGGAAAACATTATTTGAAGGCTGCGCTTATGCGTGGCCTTTTCTTTTTCCCCTCAATTCTGAGAGGACTCACAGCAATAAGAGGGTGCTTAATGTCCGATCCTTTAACTGGTACCGGCCTGATTTTTGGCGGCTGTTTAATTGGTTCCGTCGTATATGGCGTTATCACCCATACCGATTTTGGTGTAGTATTTGGGGCTTTTGGCGGCGCGGTGTTTTATGTGGCAACGACCGCAAACCTGACACGTGGAAGGCAAATAGCTTACTTCATGACGTCGTTTATTGTCGGTGTTCTGGCTGCCGGATTATTAGGCTCAAAATTTACTACCTGGACAGGCTATACAGATCGCCCTCTAGACGCGCTCGGAGCGGTGGTGGCATCTGCTGTCACCATCAAGGTCCTGACTTTCATTAACAGCCAGGACTTGAGCAGCCTGTTCGGATTACTTTCCCGATTAAGGGGAGGAGGTTCGAGTGGTAATAAATGACCCGGCAGCGCTGGTCAATGCGGTTATATGTGCCGTTATTGTCTGCGCTTTGATGTTTTATCAACGTCGCGGTGCCAGGCATCGTCCTGGTATCTCCATTCTTGCTTACTTACTGGTATTGATTTACGCGAGTATTCCTTTCCAATTTATCTTCGGTCTTTACGTACAGTCCCACTGGCTGGTGGTAATGGCAAACGTGATGATATGCGCCGCCGTGCTATGGGCTCGGGGTAACGTGGCGCGTCTGGTCGATACACTGAGGCACTAATGAATCAAACACAATTCCAGAAGGCGGCTGGCATCAGCGCCGGGTTAGCTGCGCGCTGGTTTCCGCATATTACAGCCGCGATGAAAGAGTTTGGTATAACAGAAGCTATCGATCAGGCGATGTTCATTGCCCAGGTAGGGCATGAAAGCATGGGATTTACCCAGCTTGTTGAGAGCTTCAATTATAGCGTGGCCGGGTTGAGTAGTTTTGTCCGCGCCGGGCGGCTGACGCAGGGTCAGGCTAATTCGCTCGGCCGCCGGCAGGGTGAACCATCGTTGCCACTGGAGAGGCAACGAGCAATCGCCAATCTGGTGTACAGCAAACGCATGGGGAATAACGGGGCAACAGACGGCTGGTTTTACCGCGGGCGCGGGCTCATCCAGACCACTGGCCTGAACAATTACCGCGACTGCGGGGATGCTTTGAAGATTGATCTGGTTAAACAGCCTGAATTGCTGGCACAGGATGAGTATGCGGCGTGCAGTGCTGCCTGGTTCTATACCTCACGCGGCTGTTTGCGTTATCCCGGTGACCTTACACGCGTCACTCAGATTATCAACGGCGGACAGAACGGCATTGATGACCGCAAAGCCCGCTATCTCCTGGCAAAAAGTATTCTTGTTTGAGGGAAACATGAACTATCTCATTAATCGACTGAAAGAGCCGTCAACCTGGCGCGGCATCATCCTGGTCATCGCCGGTGTCTTCGGCTATAAGATGCCTCCGGGCATTCAGGAAACCGTCATCGCTGGCGGCGTAGCGCTGGCTGGGGTTGTTGGCGCGGTGATGCCGGACAGCGTTAAGAAGTAAGCAGGCTAGCAACCTGCAGGGCTACAGAAACCCGCTTTCCTTTAGTTTTTTAGCCAATAAGTAATTGGTGATTACTCCAAGAGAAACCCCAACAATCCACGGCACAGATGAATTAAGCATTAGCGAGTTGTTCACATTAATGCTGGCGGTGATGCAGGCATAGGTATTTGTAAAAGCAAACCATGTAAAAAGTATCTGTTTCATTTGGTTATCTCCATGCTTTCCATCCCATCAATATCAACCTACGAGCCAGTAAAAGCAAATTAGGTACAACCGAAAGGGCTACGAAATGAGTGAAGCTAAACCGCAGGACGGCAGCACTGTAAAAGGCTACCGCACATTAACCGCTGGCGACATTGAGCGGATGAACCGCCTTAAAGGTGTCAGCCGGCATTTTTGCAGTCTGCTCGATACTGAGCGAGAGGTTACAACGGCTGAAGTTGTCGAGCGTGGTAGTCAGGCCGAAACCGAGAGAGCAGAGGCTTTGCGCTGCATGGCTATCGCGCGCACCAAAATGCAGGAAGCCTGTATGTGGGCATGCCGTGCAATAGCAAGGCCTGATAGCGATTGTTGATGCCGTGACATGTCACAACAAGCCCACCGATACGTTGGCTTTTTTTGTCATCTTATTTGATATCATCACCAATAATAACAATCAGGGTGAGACGACAATGAAACAGAAAATTGCTGATGCATTTGTTAATTTTACTCATGAGTGGAACTCAGCACTTCATGAATCCATTGAAAGGAAAATAAGGGAGGGCTACGACAAATCATTCCCTCATGCTGATGACATTGAGCATCGAATATCGACAGAAAAAACCATTCGAGAGTTTTACTATCAGCGGATGATGAATACGGCCTCGTTGCTGCTCACTGGTGTGTCACTATTGGTGGCATTGGTTGCACTGTTCGTAGCGATAGTGGCAATTAAGTACTCGTAGGTCCTCGGGGCATACTTGCTGGTCACGTTGGGTTGTTTACCGCAGGCAGCAGGGAAATCTGAGTGTTTCTTCACACCATATGCGAACGTCAGAAGCAGCGCATCACCCTTGCCTGATGGCCGGCCGATACTGAGCGCTAACCCCACTAAGGGATAAATCACTAGTTATCCCCACCCGAGGATAAAGTCATGAAGCAATAAGCGGAAAGACCGCAGCCGAAAGGCAATGTAGCAGTCGTGATGCTGCCCCGAGTCGCTTAATGGCGAGCCTATATGGTGGTGATGGGTAAGGGTTCATAAATAACACAAGCCCCGGTAAAGCAGCGCGAATGCCAGACGTGCACCGGAATAAGCGGCAATGATGCGACAGCGACTCAAGGGCATGAGCACGAACCACTGTGAGAGTGTGTCTTTACTTCCCTCGGATAGGTCTTATAGCTATTATCTCTTGGGGTTTACATAGGAGGGAATATGGAAGATTTAGCTAATAATGAATTACCTAGTGGCATGACTTATAGGCAGTGGCTTGTTGGCATGGCATTGCAGGGGCTTTTGGCTGGTGATATCGAAGACAAATTATCTGCCGAAGCCTGTGCAAATGCTGCTTTTAGATATGCGGATGCAGTAATCAATAAGATGATTGCTGCTGAGTATGCTAATACATCAAGTGCACCCTCAGAATAAAGACCTTATAGTTAACAATGAGTCTGCAGAGTTGAAGCCATCTTATATTTAGGTGGCTTTTTTATTAAGCATCGCACGTTCCACTTAAAGAGAGTCTTTAGGTAGTGAGCTTGGGTAACGTCGCCCAGTAGCCAAGCCTGATGCTGACTGCTAACCATACTAGGGGAAAACTGGAATATAAACCCCTCAAGGTGGTAAACGAGGAAACTATGATTCCATTAGTCCTTAAAGCCGAGCAAATCAAGGTTTTGCAGACTTCACTGAGCAGGACGGTCAACCCGCTTACACGATCACTCAGGCTAGCATCCCCGAATTTGAAGCTGATGACGGCAGCACTGTTCCGGGTTACGAGGGGCTTATCGCTTACTCAGAATCAGAAGAACACGGCGTGCTTCAGCTGGAAGATTAAACACTAAAGAAGCTACTTTTTGGATGAAAGGCTTTGATGTCTACCATTAATAGGTGTTCTCCTCTACACGTTAAAGCTGTACCTTGATAATGTTGATTTACATTAACGGTATTGGTGTTTTCATGAAAAAGGGATTTATCGGTACGATCTTCCTGTGTGGTATGCTTCTGGGGTGTTCCAGCTCCACTAAAAACCCTCAACCAAAGCTGCTATATTCGCCGCATCCTGCATATCCGTATTACGCACTGGCTAACAGGATTGAAGGAGGTGTGGCGGTTAGATATAACGTAGGTGTTGATGGCAAGATATCAAAGGTTTGGATCCTAAAATCAGAACCTCAGCACCTATTCGACTCTGCAGTCATTGCGGCAATGGCCCAATGGCGTTATGAAAACAATAAACCGAGCCAAGGCTTAACAAAAACAATATATTTTAAAATCAAAGCTCCGTCCGAATAAATTAGAGAGCAGAGTGTTGATACTTTTTCATTAATACCGCATTCATTGTCATCGCAAAGGCCACCTACGGGTGGTTTTTTTATGGCATTACGGAGCATCTACAAGATATGCCTTCGATAATGCTCCCCACATCGCACAGAGGTAAGACATGTCAGAGATCACCGCATCCGAGCAAATCCGCCTGGATATCATCAAGAAAGTGAATTACGACACCGCAGCGGCCAAGCTGGCCATTGACTGGGTTGGTGACAGCTATCTGAAGTCTGAGCTTTTCGCAGACTCCTTTGATCGAGTTTACACGGAAAGCGAGATTGTCTCGAAGACCCGCAAGGCCATCCAGGAAGCGACCGAAGCGCTGGCGCTGTTTGATACCGGCGCTGAGCAGGCCAGCTAAGGCATTACTGTCGGTGCATATGGAAGTATCGTTTCTCGTTCAGGAAAGGTGGTATCGACCGATACCACCTGATACGAACAGGCCCTTTTCAGAGTCTGTTGTAATTAACGCAAACCCGGACCATGTGAGAACCCGCCGCCAGGACCACCACCATGTCCGCCGCCCGGGCCTCCCGGAGGCAAAATGCATCCTGAAAGAGACAGCGCACCACAGATAACAAAAACAACAAGCATAATTCTTTTCATAATAACTCCTGAACTAAAGAGCCTTGATTCCAAAACATAAAAGTGAATATTTTATGGAGAATCAGTAATTCCTTTTTCTCCCTCACGTTAAATAGGAATAATCCATGGCAAAACCGGACTGGGGCGAGCTTCAGCAACGGTTCCTGTCCGATCATGCCGCAACCGGCGTATCACCGAAGGATTGGTGTGAAGCGCAGGGACTGAATTACGCTACTGCCCGCCGATACATCAAGAAACCCACTGCGCAAACTGCGCAAAAACCTGCGCAGAAGAAACTGCGCACTGCGCAAAAGGAAAAGTGCGCAGAAGAGCTGGTGGTGGATGATGGCCTCACCGATCAACAACGTTTATTTGTCGCGGAATACCTGAAGGACAACAACGCCACGCAGGCCGCCATTCGAGCCGGGTATAGCAAGAAGACTGCTGAACAAATTGGTTATCAGCTGCTTCAGAAAACTTCAGTTGCGCAGGCCATTGCGCAGCAGCAGAAAGCATCCATTGTGCGCACGCTCGGCAGCGCCGATGAAGTGCTTGAGCAGATATGGCGCCTGGCCACCTTCGACGCCAACCAGCTATCACAGTATCGACGCGGGAGTTGCCGCTATTGCTGGGGCTTCGGTCACCAGTATCAATGGCGTGACGCTGTTGAGTACGAAGAGAAGCGACTCGAAGCGCTTGAGCGAAAACGTCGCGAGCCCGTCGATGTTGGTGGCTACGGTTACGACCACACCAGCGCACCTAACCCGGAATGCCCTCGCTGTAATGGAGATGGCGTCGGCCAGCCTTTCTTCGCTGATACGCGCAAGCTGGCGCCTGATGCTGCGCTTGCCTATTCCGGTGTGAAGCTTGGGAAGAATGGCGTGGAGATTACCGCTATTAGCCGTGAGCGAATGTACGAGGCGGTGATGAAACGTCTCGGCCTGGCTGATAGCGAGTTCGCCCAGCGTCTGCAGCTGATTGAAATTGAGCGCCGGCAGCTGGAGGTTGAAAAATTACGCAAAGAGCTGGCCACTGATCCGGAGGATGACGAACCAACGCCAGTTGCAATCAATATCAACGTAGTCGATGCACGAGTGAGGGAAGAGGATGGCGATAGCACCGACGCTTAACATCCCTCAGGCCAAATTCCTTGCGATGCAGTACAAGTTTAAGGCCTACGTCGCCGGCTTCGGTTCTGGCAAGACGTGGGTCGGCTGCGGTGGTATCTGCAAAGGGATGTGGGAACACCCCAAAATCAACCAGGGTTACTTTGCGCCAACGTATCCGCAGATCCGTGACATCTTTTATCCCACTGTTGAGGAGGTGGCCCACGACTGGGGGCTGAATGTCAAAATCAACGAGGGAAACAAAGAGGTTCACTTCTACGCCGGGCGCCAGTACCGAGGAACGACGATTTGCCGCTCGATGGAGAAACCGCAAACCATCGTTGGTTTTAAAATCGGTAATGCGCTGATTGATGAGCTGGACGTAATGCCCGCCAAAAAGGCGCAGTTAGCCTGGCGAAAAATCATTGCTCGTATGCGTTACAACGTGGCCGGTCTTCGTAACGGGATCGACGTCACCACGACGCCGGAAGGGTTTAAATTCGTTTATCAGCAGTTCGCAAAAGCTGTACGAGATAAGCCTTCGCTCTCAATGCTGTATGGCCTGGTGCAGGCCTCGACGTTCGACAACGAAAAGAATCTGCCGCCGGACTATATCCCGTCGCTGATGGAGTCATACCCGCCGGAGCTGATCAAGGCTTATCTCCGTGGCCAGTTCACCAATCTGACCAGCGGGACGATTTACCATCAGTTTGACCGTAAGCTGAATAACTGCCGGGAGGAAGAACAACCCGGTGAGCCGCTGTATATCGGTATGGATTTCAACGTCGGGAAGATGGCCGGGGTTGTTCATGTGTTACGTCTGGGGCTTCCGTTTGCGGTGAATGAAATTGTGAAGGCTTACGACACCCCTGACATGATCCGCATCATCAAAGAACGGTTCTGGCTGTATGACGGCAACAATTATCGCAAGGTGCGGGAAATCTATATTTACCCGGACGCTTCCGGCGATTCCCGCAAATCCAGCAATGCCAGCGCCACGGATATCGCTCAGCTTAAGCAGGCCGGCTTCAATGTGGTTGTTAATGCATCAAACCCGCCAGTGAAAGACCGCATCAACGCGATGAATGCCATGTTCTGCAATGGTAACGGTGAACGTCGCTACAAAGTGAATGTAAAGCGGTGCCCGGTGTACACCGAATCGCTTGAGCAACAGGTTTGGGGCGAAAACGGTGAGCCGGATAAAACGGCGGATAACGATCACCCCAACGATGCCGGTGGGTATTTCATTGTGAAGCAATTCCCGATCATCAAACCGACTGGAAAAGTCACCCAACTGCGGATGTAAAACCATGCCTGATATTTCAACGCCCAACCTCGACTATAACGACATGGTTGAGGCATGGGATATTAATGATGCGCTGATGGGCGGCACGTTGGAAATGCGCCGGCAGGGCAAGAAGTATCTCCCGAAATGGCCGAACGAAGATCCTGAAAGTTATAAGGAGCGTTTGGCTTCGGCAACGTTACTCCCTGCCTATGAAGAGGCCATTAAACAAAACATCGGGCGAGTGTTTGCTGAGCCGACGGTATTGAGTGAGGATTCTCCTGAACAAATACGGGAGCTGTCGCCGGATATTGATATGGAAGGAAACCGGCTCGATGTCTGGGCGCAGCAATTTTTCAGCATCGGATTCCAGTATGGCCTGGTACATGCGCTGGTGGATTTCCCGAAAATTGACCGGGAGGCAGTAAAAACTAAAGCCGACGAAAAAGCCGCGGGATCCCGCCCGTATGCCACGATGTTAAATCCTCGCCAGGTCATCGGCTGGAAATCGAAAGTGGTTAAAGGGAAAGTGATGCTGACCGATCTGCGTATCAGAGAGGTCATCATTATTGATGGCGACGATTACGGGCAAACGAAAGTTGAGCAAATACGCCATATCATGCCGGGCAAGGTTGAAATTTATCGCCGAAATAAAGGTGATAACGGCGAAAGCCAGTGGCAGATTCACGACGAGTGGGAAACCAGTCGCGATGATATTCCCCTGGTGACGCTTTACACGAAACGCACAGGCTTTATGCGCGGTTCACCGCCACTGCTTAATCTCGCCTTACTGAATATCAAGCACTGGCAGAGTCAGAGTGAACAGGACAACATTCTTCATGTCGCTCGCGTGCCGTTGCTGGTGGCTTACGGTCTGGCTGATGGCGAAACGTTGACGATAGGTTCTTCCTCTGCGACTCGTTTCGATGACCGACAGCGGCAGGGACTGGAATATGTCGAGCATACCGGGGCTGCGATTGAAGCCGGTAAGATTTCCCTTGAGGATCTGGAAAACCAGATGCGTCAGACCGGCGCAAAACTGCTGCGCGCGGAAAACACATCGACTAAATCCTTAGACCAGACTCACGAAGAGCGGATGCAGGAGAATTCACCTCTCTACACCATGGCAAGCTCGCTTGAGGATGCGCTCGATAATATCCTGCAGATTATGGCGGAATGGCTGGGCGAGAAAGAAGGCGGCAATGTCGATGTACGCACCGAACTGGATGTTTCAGCCCAGACGTTTGATGCCGCAGCTGCAACAGCTGTTCAGTCGCTCCGCCAGGGTGGTGATATACGTCAGGTCGATGCTGTTCGCGTTTTGCAGGCCCTAAAATTTATCGATCCGGATGCGAAGCCCGAAGAGGTAATCGACGAGCTGCGAAATCAGCAGGTCACGCTGGCCGGCGGACTGAGTAACCCGGGTGGTGCAAATGGCAACGGCGAATGACAAGCTTCAGGATGAATCGATAGCGCATGCGATATGGATAGCGCGGTACAGCACCAGTGTTGCAAACAGGATGATAAAAATCCTGAATGACAGCGATGCGGAACTGACAGCCAGATTGCTGGTAGCGATGGATAGCCTGGATGCTGACAGCTTTACCGTGTCGCGACTGGAAGCGCTGCTCGTTAGTGTCAGAGCTCTCAATCGCGAGGCTGTGCAGTCAATGTACGCGGGACTATCTGATGAGCTGCAGCAACTCGCTCAGCACGAAGCAGGCTTTCAGCTGAGCCTGTTCCAGTTTGCGATCCCCGATGATGTGCTATCGCTTCACCCGCTGGTGGGCATTTCACCGGATGCCGTTTACGCAACTGCGATGGCACAGCCGTTTCAGGGGCGCCTGCTTTCGGAGTGGGCAGATAACCTTGAAGCTGACAGGATGGCAAGAATTTCCAATACAGTGCGGCAGGGTTTTCTCCTGGGCGATACGCATGAGCAAATCGCCAGAAAGGTCCGTGGTCATGCTAACCGTGGCTATCAGGATGGCGCGCTGCAGATGAGCCGAACCAATGCCGGCAGTATTGCAAAAACGGCTGTGGGGCATCTTGCTTCTACAGCCAGGAAAAGCTTTGCAGATGCGAACGATGACATTTTGAAGGGTAAGCAGTGGTTATCCACTTTGGATAACCGTACATCAAAAGACTGTCGGATTCGCGACCGCCTCAAGTACACACTGGATAACAAGCCGATCGGCCATAAGGTGCCGTATCTGCAGGGACCCGGGAAAATCCATTTCTGCTGTCGCAGCGTCGAAACCTACATCCTGAAATCGTCTGATGAGCTGGGTATTGCTGTTGGGCAAATATCAGATAGCTCACGTGCCAGCATGGACGGGCAGGTGCCTTCGGATACCGATTATCAGGGCTGGTTCTCGCGCCAGTCGTTCACGCGACAGTCCCAGATCGTTGGCGTAACCCGGGCCCGGCTGATTCGTGACGGCGGCATGTCGCCCGATGACTTCTACAACGACAAGGGCGAATGGCTGACTCTGGAGCAACTTCGTAACCTGGATGCTCAGGCGTTCAGTAACGCCAGACTTTAAAGCTTTTTAAGTCTTCCATCAGGCTGCCTCCGGGCGGCCTTTTTTATTGCCGTGATCCGGATGGTGAGCGGTGCAACGGTCGGATGACCACCGAAAAGGTAACCACATGAAACTGAAAACAGTCGAAGTTAACGGCAAAAGCTATGCAGAAGTCGATTCCAGCGGTTTACCCGTCTACGTCCACGATGACGGCCAGGAAGTTGGTTTTGATGCTGTGCAGGCCGTTGGGAAAATCTCTTCTCTGAATGGCGAGGCGAAATCTCATCGTGAAGCCAAAGAAGCCGCTGAAGCCGGTCTGGCTAAGTTTGCCAAAATCGGCGATCCGGCAAAGGCGCTCGAAGCGCTGGAGATGATGACTAAAATCGACCAGAAAAAACTGATCGACGCAGGCGCCGTTGATCAGGTTAAAGCGGATATCACCAAATCATTCCAGGCCCAGCTTGATGAAGCTACTCAGCGTGCGACGACCCTTGAAGGCCAGCTTTATCAGGAAATGATCGGCGGCCGGTTCTCTGGCTCGAAATTCATCGCAGATAAAGTGGCAATTCCGGCAGATATGCTTCAAGCGCGGTTCGGTCAGTCCTTCAAAGTCGAGGACGGCAAAGTCGTTGCCTATGATGGCTCTGGCAACAAAATTTACTCCCGCTCGAAGCCGGGCGAACTGGCGGCCTTTGATGAGGCGCTGGAGTTCCTGGTGGAGCAGTACCCACAGAAAGACCACATTCTGAAGGCCAGCGGCAACCAGGGAGGCGGCTCACGGCAGTCTCAGCATTCACTCGGGCAGAAAACAATGAAACGCGATGCGTTTACCAGTTTGAGTCCGACAGATCAGCAATCAACTCTCAAAGACGGTATCACCATCGTCGATTAATTCTTTGCCCGCCGCCGGATGGCTGCTGGTGCCGGAGCTGGATAGCTCAACCAACCCTATATTTTAATTTCCAAGGAATCCATACACATGGCTAATACGCTTACCGGGTTGATCCCGACTATCTTCACGGCTCTGGATACCGTATCTCGCGAACAGGTCGGTTTTATCCCGGCTGTATCGCGCAATGCTAAAGCTGATGCGGCGGCGAAGGACCAGACTGTTACTGCGCCGGTTGCGCCACCGGCAACCACTGTTGATATTACCCCGGGGGCTACTGCGCCAAATGACGGCGACCAGACGATCGGCACCGTTGATGTCAAAATCACCAAATCTAAAATGGCCCCGGTCAAATGGAACGGTGAGGAACAACTGGCACTGGGGCCCGCAGGGACATACAACACCATCCTTGCTGATCAGTTTAAGCAGGCTTTTCGCGCGCTGGCTAATGAGATGGATGCAGATCTTGCAGCTCTGTATTTCGCATCCTCCCGTGCTGTTGGTACGGCCGGCACCGCTCCTTTCGGTATTGCAGGTGATTTGTCGGATGCGGCAAATGCGCGCCAGGTTCTCTCTGACAACGGTTCGCCGACAACAGATCTGCAGATGGTTCTCGGTTCTTCGGCTATCGCAAACCTCCGCGGTAAACAGTCTGTTCTGTTCAAAGTAAACGAGTCCGGTACTGATGCGCTTCTGCGTGAAGGTATTGTGGGGCGACTTGAAGGTTTCAACATCCACGAATCCGCGCATGTTAAGAAACGCGCTGCATCTCCGGCTGCCGGATACCTGGTGAATGGAGCAAAAGCTGAAGGCGAAATTCTGATTGCCATTGATACCGGCACAGGTGCTTTTGCAGCAGGTGACATCGTGACGTTTGACGGGGACAGCAATAAATACCTTGTTGCTGCTGCGACGGCCACAGCAATCACCCTGGCTGCTCCTGGCTTACGTCAGGCACTGGCCGACAACACCGCTATTACCGCTGGTGGCGCCTACACCGCAAACATGGCGTTTGATCGCAATGCATTCCTGCTTGCATCCCGAACTCCGGCAATGCCGCAGGGCGGCGATACCGCGGATGATGTGATGAACGTTACTGACCCGGTATCTGGCATTACTTACCAGGTAGCACTGTACCGCCAGTATCGCCAGGTGCGTTACGAAGTCGGTTTGTCCTGGGGCGTAGCGGCGGTTAAGTCCGCGCACTCTGCGTTGTTGCTGGGCTGATAAACAGGGGCTTCGGCCCCTTTTTTTTAGTGGAGGGCTAATGGCCGGATTAACAAAAGAGCAGCGCGCCCAACGAGCTGCTGAGCAAACTGCGTCTACGAAGGTGGATAACAACGTACCCGTAACGACCACATCGCTGCTGGTGGCGATGTTTACCGATTTCCCGGCATTCCCGGGTGCGCCCAATACCGCCAACGTTCACCCTGATGAAGTGGAGAACTGGAAGGCGCACGGCTGGAAAGAAATGGAGTGATGCATGATCACTTTCATCACCGTTGAAGATGTCAATTCGATTCTCGGTGCCACCTGGACAGATGAAAGCAAAAAAGCCAAATCTGTGCTGATGGCCAATACCTGGGTGAATGGACTTAACCTGAAACTACCGTGCAATAAGGCAACTCACGAAACCATTATTCCTGACGATGTGAAACAGGCTGGCGCCTATGCGGCGCTGTCGGCGGCAAATGGCGGGCTGTATCAGCAGAAAACTGATTCGGGGGTATTGCTGAGTAAGGCGGTTGACGCTGACGACGTTTCTGTTTCAAAGACCTTCGCAGAACTCGGTACCAACAGTTCGGCATTGCTTGATTCGGACCTGCAGCTGGCGCTGGCCATGCTTAAGCCCTATGGCGTTAGTCAGTCACAGGTGCGGCTGGTGAGGGGGTGATATGGGCATTCGTGACGAGTTGCAGACCGATGTAGCCGCAGCCTTCGATACAGACCTGCAGGATGCCGTTAAGGATTTCACTGGGTCATACACCGTTCGAGGTGCCTGGGACCCGGTGACGGAAACCGGCACTGAAACGCAGGTGACTTACTCGGGGCGTGGAGTGCTGGCGCGCTATAAACTCCACCGTATCGATGGCGTTAATATTCTGCATGGTGATGTGAAGCTAACCGCCCTGGTTAACGAGGTGACTGATAAGCCGGCAGTCGGGCATTTCATCACGGCGCCGGATCCGATTACGGGTGAGCTTCAGCGTTACGACATCATAACCGCTTCTGCCGACTCTGCTGGCGCTGCGTACTCCATTCAACTGCGGAGGGCGTGATATGGCTAAGGGCTGGAACATTGACCCGGCGGCATTCGCCGGGCTGGTGGCCGAAGATGTCAAACTACGCCAGCGGACAATCGCCATTCAACTGCTGAATGAAATTGTTCAACGGTCGCCGGTAGGAAACCCGGAGCTGTGGGCTATCAACGCGACCGCGGTTCAATACAACAAAGCTGTTGGGGAATGGAACGAATCTCTTTATGCCGACCCTGCTAACCTGACCAAAACCGGAAGGCTCAGGAAGAAAGTCCGTGTTAATGACAGCATGGATATCAGGCGGCCGGCTGAGTATCGCGCAGGAACCTTCAGGGCATCGCATTTTGTCAGCATCGGCGAACCCGATCACTCCGTCCCGACCGAGCCGGATCCGCGTGGGACAATGACATTTCTTAATGGCAAAAATATCATTGACCAGGCGCCAGCCTACTCGGTGATTTACATTCAGTCGAACCTGCCTTACTCCGTGCCTCTGGAGAATGGTCACTCAACGCAGGCGCCAACAGGCGTCTATGCCGTCTCGTTTAATGGTGTGATTCAGGCCTACAAATGACCCTTACAGAAATCAGAAACGCTGTCATTTCCCGAATGGCGGCACAGACCGCTATTGCCTCTGATTCGGTGGATTATCCCAATGGTCCGGTATTTGACCCCAGCAACCGCGATATCTGGGCCCGCCTCACCAACATTGCAGGACAGGCTGGCGCAACCGAGATCGGGGATGGGCCAGTCGTCCACAGGACGGGCTTACTCATCATTCAGCTATTTGTTCCGGTTGGCTCCGGGACGTTGCTTATCTCCCGGACGGCTGATCAGCTAACGGAGTTATTCGAGTTCAGGGACGACGGAAAACTTAGTTATTTCGCTGTTTCTGCTGTGCCGGCGGGTGAGACCGATGGCTGGTTACAGCTCAATCTTCAAATTCCTTATCGCGCTCTGTAGCGCACAAAAAACAGGAGGCTCCTGTGAGCTCAGGTGCAAAAGTAGTAGCCGCGTTTATTCGCGAGACAACGCCAGGAATCACGCCAACAGCAGGGGCGTGGAACCTGCTGCGCCGTTCTTCATTTGGTCTGAAACCAACGCAGAACACCAACGACAATGACGAAATCGCTGGTGACCGTATGGCGCAGGGTGTTTCACGCGGCACAGTGGATGTCGGCGGCGATGTCGGCACACGGTTTCGCTGGAATCAGCATGACGATTTTCTTGCCAGCTGTTTCGGCGCCGAATGGGTAAATAACGTGCTGACGATGGGTAATGGTCGTATTACGTTCTCCGTGGCGACCTTTTCCAGTGATGTGGGGATCGCCCAGATTGCCCGCGGTTGCCAGGTTGGTACCTTCCAGATGGAAATCCCGGCCGATGGTGATATCACTGCAACCATTACGTTTGCAGGGCTGGACTGGGAGACGAAGGGGGACGATACCAGCTTTTTCACCACGCCAGTGGATTTAGCGGGGGCGCTGCGTTACTCCTTCAAAGAGGTCACAAACATCCGGCTAAATGGTATTGATGGCGGGACAGGCTTCTGCGTCGACACCTTTAACATTCAGTTCAACAACAATATGCAGACTCAGCGCTGCATCGGTACCGGTTCGGCGTTCGCCGGCGCAAACATTCCGACAACCTTTACCCCGTCAGGTCAAATCACGCTGTCATGGTCAAAGGCTGCCTGGGAGGTTTACAAAAAAACGTTCACCGGCGAAACGGTGCCGTTTAGCTTCACGCTGGAGAATGCTGAAGGCGCCTATACCTTCGATTTCCCGGAAGTGCAGATCTCCGGCGACTGGCCGGATGCGGGGAGCACTGACATTGTTCAGGTTCAGCTGGATATCACCGCGGCCAATACTCCGCCAACTATTACTCGCGTTCCTGCCACTACTGGCGGTGGTGATTAACATTGGCCCTCTTTGGAGGGTTTTTTTATGGAGTTTTTTATGCTGATTGTTACCCCGAAAATTGATTTAAATGGCGAGCGCTGGTTTTATCCCTACAAAAAGCCAGAAGGCAGCAAAAAGGAATTCTCGCCGGAAGAAGAATCGCTGTTCAAACTTCGCCTGCTGGTGGCCAGCAGCGAGAATCCGCAATATCGCTCTCGTAACGCGCTGGTGCGCCGCCACATCGATAAGATGGACGCAGGTTATAAGGTGGGGACAACGGATTTTAATCTCGCCAGCGTGGACGATATAGACTCTGTTGATGACCTGCTGATCGATAACGCCGCTCGGTTCCTGCTGAAAGGCTGGGAGGGAGTAGGTAAGTTAGTCGACGGCATAGAGGTTGCTCTCGACTACACCCCAGAACTTGGGGCTGCCATGCTGAAACAGCACCCGGCGCTATACTGGCTGATACTGGCTGAGGCGGCAAATATTGCTCAGGGTAAGGAGCAGCAGACTCAGGAAACCGTAAAAAAGCCATAGAGGCCCAAAAGTGGCTAAAGGATTTCGCTGGCGAGCAGGGCGAGAAAGCAAAGTGGCGCAGGGAGAAGCTAAATCTCCCGCCCATACCTGAGCCCGAGATTGATGCTGTCACGGGGGAGATCCTCAACGCTTACGCCATGATATCGCGCGGCAGGAAGTATGCGGGCATGGCCGGAGTACCGCTCCCTCTATCCCTGAATGATATCGAGCTTTACCTGGCTTCGCGCACCATCCTGATCGACCGCATTGAGTTTGATGCAGCGATACTGGCCCTTGATGATGTCTGGAGGGCTGAGTGGTCGAAAGAACAGAGGAAGAACAGTAAGTAAAATGAGGCTCGGCATGGAACTCCAACCCTTTTAGCATTACATGCAGGCCTTAAAATTCAAAAACATCATCCAATGAGTTGAAAAAATGAACGAAGTGCACCACAATAGATGCATAAGTGATGCTGTTTGGAGGTTTTATGGCTCGTTTAAGTGTTACGCTTTCCCCAGAGATGGAAGCTTTGATTCAAAAAGTATCCTCAAAGAGGGGGATATCCAGAGCGCAAGCGGTACGCCGAGCATTTGCTTTGCTACAAATTTCCGAAGAACAAATGGAAAACGGAAGAGAGTTGGGAATTATAAAAGATGAAGGTGGCGAAATTAAGGCTGTAGGAAAAATTGCAGGCTTGAAAAGCCATGGCTGATTCTTATGGTAAGGAACCATCGGGAAAGGAACCATTTACTGTTAATTTGGCGGATGAGGAGCAAGAGGTTGGAGATATCCAGTTCAATCTTCCTCTTGCCCGTTTTCAGATGGCAAAATGGGTGTTAATTTGTCTTTTCGGACTGATTGTGTTCCTGATATTTTGGCGAATTGCGCCTGATGCACAACCAAAACAAGATATTATAGAGGTCTTTAATAAGGTCTTTGATAGTGTTATACCTATAGGGTCATTGATTCTTGGTTATTATTTCGGCAGTTCAAATAAGACCAATGAATAACCCGCTACTTGCGGGTTTTTGTTCTATAGATCAAATCATTGTCCGAGTAACTTTGTTAAACCTGCGGTAGTCGCAGCTTGTACCACAGTTTTAAGTGCTTCCGTTGAAAGTTCAGCGAGCGTGGATTTTGCTTTTTCTTTCTGCTCATCGTTCATGTTCGAAATCGCGATGAGGTCTTCGAGGATGACTACGGCTTCTCGATGGAATTTGATGGTTTGAACGTTCAATATTGCACTAAGCCCACCATCATCCCGAATAAAGTCAATTCCTTTATTCGTTATTTTAGTGTTACCGAGCATAACAATATAAGCTCCGGACATGACTTGCTCTAAATGACAGTCTATCAACCCATGGTCACGAAGGTAGATAAGGTTTGCTACTAGGTTATCCTCATTACCAAATGCTGATTTATAGTGACCTTCTCGCTCATGGTTAATACCATACGGTGATGTTTCATATAGTTCTTTCAGCAGTTCACGCTGTACATTTCTGTCGAACTTATCCATGGTAATTCCTTTGTTGGGCTTTACTCTCTAAGTTACACTGATACAGACGAGGCTAACATCCTGATAAACGATCAGGTGATTTTGCCGCCTACGCGCATCCCTGTTAATCTGTGTGCAAATGTTAATGATGGGGATAGGGATGTGGAAAGCGATAACTTCGATGACCCTTTGTTTGATCAGGCAATTAGCTTTGTAATCGAAAAGCGGAAAGCATCCGTAGCTGGACTGCAGAGGCAGTTTAGAATCGGGTACAGCCGTGCATCGCGGTTAGTTGAACAAATGGAGGAGATTGGAGTCGTTAGCAACCAAGGGAGCGACGGAAACAGAGACGTCTTGGCGTCCTCGCAATTCGACATAGCCGCTCTTAACTTGAAAGCTCTTAGAGAGGAAAAGGAAAGGCGGCGTCAAGAAGAATTATCAAGGCAAGCCAAAATTGCAAATTCAGTCGATGAACAATTAAGGCTTTCAGCAATTACAAATAAGAGAATTGTAATTTGGCTCAAAGATACAGGAAATGTAGCGCCATCAGGCAATAAGGTGTTTATCCTCAAATCCTCATCGCCTTTTGAATATTTGGCGCAGCAACAGAAAAACAAATTAAAGCCAGGTGACGCAGAGTACAGTGAGATACTTGATGGATATAGGTTTTCTGCCACAATGCAGATGCGGACGCCTACCAGCGTTCTGTGTCAGCATGGCAGGATAGAAAAGCTTCCTGCTCATAAATTACCTCGTATTGTAAAGCAGGAGTGGCAAGGCGTATGGCTGCCGCACCTAAAGCCAGCCGCAGAGCTTGGAGCATGGGCAAGGGAGGTTAACGGGGCTATGGCTTCTGAAGTCGGTTATGTTCCTCAAGATGGTGGAGATTTCTTGCGATTTATGCTTCTGGCTCATCAAATTGTTGATGACGGGTTAGGTCATGATGAAGCCATAGAGTGGATGAAAATCTGTAGAGATATGGTAGGTAGCGATGGCGAGTCTATTGGTAAATTCATTGAACGTTATGGAAATACACCAGAGTCGGCATGGTTTCGCATCTCATCCATGATAAAGAACAATAGGGACTCATTAAAATGACAAAGAAAACTCGATGCATATATTTGATTATTATGTCACTTGTGTTTGCTGGTAATAGTTTTGCTGAGGATGTTGAGATGCTATCCGGGTGGGGGATCAGCAAGAAAAAGGACCCGATGACTGACAATATTAATGTTCTTGTTGCGTTACAGTCAGAACCATACAATAAAGCCGGGAGCAAGGCGGGGTTAGCAGTTAGATGCTTTAATAATAAGACGGAGTTTTTAATATCTGCTGAGGGTTATTACGGGCATCCAACATCTACTGTTATGATGAGATTCGATAAAGGAAAGGCCTCATCAAGCCAGTGGTCTGTGGCTCAAGGAGGGCGAGCGCTTTTTTCAATGAATCCGATAGATGAAGCTAAGAAACTCACTGAACATAAAAGGTTGCTCATTAGATTCCAGCCGTACGGACAAGGAGATATTGATGCGCAGTTTAACCTTGATGGTGCTGATTTAGCGATACATGAAGTACGAAAGGCGTGTTCATGGCCGTAAAAATTAACTAGCCCACTCAGGTGGGCTTTTTATCATAGATGATATAAGGATGACTGATTTCGCCACGGAAGTTGGCTAAAGAATCGCTGGTGGCTGTAGGTAGCCTTCACTAACTATCATCGTTTCAACGTTTTCTAACCCGCTTCGGCGGGTTTTTTTATTGCCCGGAGATCGCTAAATGACAGAACAAACCTCCCGCCTGGCCATTATTCTCGATAGCGTAGGGGCAAAACGTAATGCAGATAGCCTTTCTGATTCGCTAACTAAGCTCACAACAAACGGTGAAAAGACTGTTGCTGCCGTCGGTAAATTAGGTGCAGCTCTAACTGCTGCAGTTACTACTGGCGCACTCATGGCAGGAACGGCATTGGCGGCAATGATCAAGCACACGGCAGAGGCTGGTGTTGAGATTAGCCGGTTGTCAAAAATAGCTAATGCGTCTACTACTGATTTTCAGAAATACGCCATAGCTGCCAGTGCCGCGGGGATATCTCAGGAGAAGTTCTCCGACATAATGAAGGATGTTAATGATAAGGTTGGTGACTTCCTGAGCACCGGCGGGGGGGAGCTCCAGGATTTTTTTAAGACTATAGCTCCAAAGGTTGGTGTGACGGCTGAGCAGTTTAAGAATCTTTCAGGGCCAGCTGCAATGCAGCTATATGTTGATACCCTGCAAAAAGCCAATGTTTCACAAGCGCAGATGACTTTCTATATGGAGGCCATTGCCAACGATGCCACTGCTTTGATACCGATGTTTCAGAATGGCGGCAAAGTGATCAGTGAAATGGCCGATATATCGGAGAAGCTGGGTCTTATTCTCGACCAGAAAACAATTCGTGCGGCGCAGGAGTTGGAAACCACTGGCTGGCTGGTCAATTCCTCAATGCAGGGGCTAAGAACTCAGATTGCTGCGGGATTAATGCCAACGATCAGCGACCTAACAGGCGAGTTCACTACGTTCGCCGCAAAAGCAATAGATGTTACAGCCGTATCCCAAACACTGGATAGCTGGCTTAAAAATCTGGCTAAGGCCGCTGTAACTGTCGCAGGTGCTTTCATGGGTGTTACCAAGGCCATGGGAGGGATGGTTGACTTGTGGAATGGGATTAAGGATATAGACCTTTCACACCCCGTTGATGCCTATCATCAAATCAAAGATGTTTTCGCCAATGTGTCAGGCCAAGTAAACGGTGAGTTAGACAATATCCAGAAATGGGTGGATGAGGCTTGGGGGAAAATTAATGCTGCCGGAAAAAATGGAGGTAATGAGTTCATAAAGAACCTCACCGATATGCGTAATCAAATAAGTTTTGCGCAGGGGCATATCGGAACATTTTCCCCTGGAACAGGTAGTAAAACTAAAGCTTACTCTGAGGATGCAGGGCAGCGACTACTTAACCAGATTAACGAGCAAACTGCAGCATTCAATGCGCAGTTGGACGCTAGCGATAAATTATCAGTGGTCGCAATGCAGCGCCTGAAGTTTGAAGAGCAGATTAAGACTATTCAGGATCGACAGGCCAAAGGGCTGCCAGTTACCAAAGATCAACAGTCGCTGTTGTCTATGTCCAAAGAGATAGACGCAGCGTTCAAACGTCTAGAACTAAGTCAGAAAGCTACTGCAACCCTAGACGATTACCGGAAAATGCAGGAGCAAATTGCACCAAAGGAATTGCGCCAAAATGAGACGTTGCAAAAACGCCTCGAAATTCTTCAAAAGATGGTTGAGCTGAAGAAACTGACGCCGGAGGCTGCTGGGAAGCAGGCGAGTGACCTGATTAGTAAATCAGTGCTTCCGGATTCAGTTATCTCTGGGGTAAACAAGGCCGGTGGAACGCTCACGTCAGGTGCGACGAATAGTGACCTGGCAGGGCAAGGCCTGAATATGATAGGTCTGCAGATTGACCCTCAGCTTGAAATCATCGAAAAGCTGAAACAGGCGCAGACCGATTATGCTCTCTGGCTTAACGACCAGGAAAAAATCATCACCCAGAATAGCCAGTTGAATGCTCAGCAGCGCCAGCAGGCTCTCTCTGAACTTCATGAAAACGGCATGAGGAACCAGCAGGCCATCAGTACCGCTGTATATGCAGCCGAAATGCAGTCAGCTCAGAATGCATTTTCATCCATCACTGACTCAATGGGCACCATGTTTAGCAATCAGTCAGCCGCATATAAGGCGGCTTTTGCAGTGAGTAAGGCGTTTTCTATCGCTCAGGCATCGTTGAACATGTATACCGCCATCTCTCAGGCCATGGCAGACCCCTCAGCACTGACGATTTACCAGAAGCTCGCCAACTATGCTCTCGTTGCATCGTCAATGGCGGAAATAGTTTCAGGCATTCAGAGTATTGCAGGGGTTGGCTTCGCTGAGGGGGGGTATACCGGCCCCGGGGGTAAGTATCAGCCAGCGGGTATTGTTCACAAAGGAGAGTACGTCTTCGACCAGGCATCAACGAACCGGATCGGCGTGTCTCAGCTTGAGGCACTTCGAAATGGCCAACCGCTTGATGCAACTCTGGGGCGTACAGGGTTTGGTACTGGTGTTCAGAACGTTAACAGCGATAACCGTAGGCAAACAACTGTACACGCGCCGATTAATCAGGAGTTTCATCTCCAGGGTATTACTCCGGAGCAGTTGAGCGCTACACTCAATCAGAATAATCGACAGCTTTCCAGGCAGTTAAAAGGTGAACTCACAAAGGAGGTTACCATGCCACAAGGAGCTTTTGGCAACGCTCTAAAAGGAAACTATACACGACACGGTCCTAGGTAAGCTAAACTGCATTAGCTGAGACTTGATTAGGTAGGTAAGTCTAACAATCTGAGTAGGTGCAAGAAAACACAAGGATCTTATTAATGGAAGCGTTGTTAACATTTACATTTAAAGACTTTATAGCTTTTATGATTCCTCTTTTTATTGGCGGACTTATCTTCAATAGGAGACGTAAACGTAAGGAGGTCCGAGTGAAGTTTTCATTTCTTTGGCTTGTTTTGATAGTCGGTGGAATTCTTGAAATATGCGATGATATCTACACAACTTATTCCTATAGGTATAATCACTTATATAATAATGATACGCTTACAACCGTGTTTAACTATGATTTTGCAAAAATTGTTTTTTGTGGGGTTTTGATCTTTGTTTCTATTGCGCTTCTTCTTCAGGAGTTGCTTTTAAACAAGCAGTCACATTGACGTATATTGCCTGTCGGCGCATCGCCATTTTTTATTTTGATATGGGGCTGTGCCGAAACAATGTAAGCTCATATTAAAGTCAATAAAATTAATATATTGATAATGCTGTTTTTTTTGATTTCTTTTAGCTCTTGAGGTGAGTTGATAAATATATCGCCTTGTGTGTTTGTTTCGATTTAATAAGATTTTTATCTTCGTTAATTTTAACCAAAAAATCAGAGATTTCTTCGATTCCATAGTGCTTTATTCTGAAATGAATACCCTCCTGAGGTTAATGGTGAAATTTTATTCGAGATACTTTACCGGGAGACTGCATGACTGATATTTACTACCCACATGACAGCCTCCCTATGCCATTACAGGAAGGATACGGATTTCAGCCTGTGAGCCCGTTAAAACGAACCCAGTTAACCACCGGTCGCGCGAGGCAAAGGCGAGCTTTTACGTCCACGCCGACGCAGGCCAGCATCACCTGGTTTATGGAAACCGATGCGCAGGGCCTGGCGTTTGAGTCCTGGTTCCGTGATGCGTTATCTGACGGGGCAGCGTGGTTCATGATGAAGCTGCAGACGCCGGCGGGCATTAAGTTTTACAAATGCCGCTTCACAGATATTTATCAGGGACCGGTGCTGGTGGCCCCGATTTACTGGAAGTACACGGCAACGCTTGAATTATGGGAGCGCCCCCTTGCTCCTGCCCCATGGGGTAATTACCCGGAATGGATCGTCGGCAGCTCACTGCTGGATATTGCGCTGAATAAGGAGTGGCCGAAGCATGACGCAGATTAAACGCCTCTACGCCAGCAGCGGGCCGGAGGTGATCATTGAAACGCTGCAGATCACCATTGGTTCTGACGTCCATTATCTGTGCCAGGGTTACGAGAACATCACGGCAACGACGGAGAACGGCGATACCGTAACGTTTTCAGCCTGTGCGATAGACATTGCGCTGCCGGCGCGCAATGCGGACGGCACGCAGGACCTCAAATTTGCCCTGTGCAATATCGATGGTGTTGTGTCCACGGCGATCCGCTATGCCCTGGCTAACAGATTGCCTGCATGGCTGACGTACCGGAGTTATATCTCTACGGATTTAGCAGCGCCTGCGGCAGTGCCGTATACGCTGAAAATCAAGTCGGGCTCCTGGACGGCGACAGAGGTTCAGATCACTGCGGGCTACATGAATATCCTCGATACCGCCTGGCCGCGTTTCCGCTACACGCTCCCTGTATTCCCCGGACTGCGTTATATCAGCTAAGGAATCCATCATGTTTATTCCGGATAAATACCGTTCAGTCACTTGGCTGAAGGGCGGGCGCGTATATCCGCAGCTCGACTGTTTCGGCATTGTAAACGAGATACGCCGCGATCTGAATTTACCCGTCTGGCCCGATTTTGCCGGGGTAACCAAAGACGACGGCGGCCTCGACCGGGAAGCGCGCCGGATGATGCTTACCCTTGAGCGCTGCGAACCCTGCGAAGGGGCCGGGGTGGCCTGTTATTCCGGGTCGACTGTCACCCACGTAGGGATCGTGGTCAGTATCGATGGTCTGCTGCATGTGGCGGAATGCAATCCGGGAACGAACGTCACCTTTCTGCCGTTGCCGCGGTTTAAGCGGCGATTTGTCAAAGTGGAGTTCTGGCAATGACCATTCGTTTTTATCCGTCCCGGCTTCCCGGAGAACCACTCGAAACGCATGAGCATGGTGTAACCAGTATTCGCAACTGGCTGGTGGCAAATGTTGAAGGCTACGGGGATCGGGATGTCCCACCGCTGACCGTTGAGGTTGAGGGGCTGTCAATTCCGCCAGGCGAGTGGGCCACCTGCGTGATCCGCCCTGATAGTGATGTTCGGCTTTATCCGGTTCCCTTCGGGCTGGAAGCCGCGACAATTGCATGGATCGGTGTCGGTATCTCCGTTGCCGCAGCAGCCTATTCGCTGTTTATAATGAGCACCATCGATACGGGCGGCTATACCTCATCCACAGGGCGGAGTCTCGACCTTAACCCGGCAAAGGCGAATACCGCAAAACTCGGTGATGCCATTCGTGAGGTATTTGGCCGGGTGCGTATCTACCCTGATTATGTGGTGCAGCCGGTTACCCGGTTTGATGCCGCCGATCCTACGAAAATGCGCGTCCAGATGTTGCTGTGTCTCGGTGTCGGTGATCTGATTTATACCAATGGCGATATCAGGGTTGGCAGTACGCCAGCTTCAACGCTACCGGGATTCAGCAGCACCCATTACCCGCCAGGCGCGGACGTTTCCGGTGATGAGCGCAGCGAAAACTGGGTCAACTCCACCGAAGTGGGCGGGACGTCATCCGGCACCGGGCTGGATATGGCCCAGACGTCGCCGGACGCAGACGACATTATCGCAGACAGCATGACCGTATCCGGTTCGAGCGTAACGTTTACCGGGCTGGACACGGATGATGATGACGATAATGACGAGAACGATAACGCGCTGCCGCCCAGCTGGGTCGCCGGCGCCGTGGTCGAACTGAAAGCCCCGGCGAACTACCAGATCACTTCGGCGGCTGGATACAGTGTTATCGCCAGCCCGCTGCTGACGGAGATCGCGCCGGTAGTAGGTATGCCGGTGACGCTGGGGTTTAACTCTGTCGATTACGATCTGTTTATCGCGTCATATACCCCCGGTCAGGCTGCAGTGCCCGGCGCCGGGGGGAATGCGGCAAAACTCCAGGCCAGTGCGGCCCCGACCACCTACGATTTTTCGACCAGCTCCAGCACGTTCACGATCACCTGGCAGGGGGTTACCTACCCGGTGTCGCTGGTGGCTAACTACGTCTCTATGTCGGGACTGCTGGCGGCCATCACCGAGGGACTCACCGGCTCCGGCCTGGTTGCACAGGACAACGGCGGCACCGTACTGATAACCGAGTCGGCCAGTCCGTTCGCGGGTGGGGCGATCACGTCCTCTTCGCTGCCTGCAGCTGTTTTCGGTGATGCCCCGGTTTACACCTCCGGCACGGCATCAACCGGCGGCAGCCCGGCGGTAACGGCGAATGTGACGCTTGCCTATAACAGCGCCACGGGAACAGCCTTTTCCGGCATGCCGGAGGGGGTGCAACGGCTTTCACTTGCTCACCGCGGGAATGAGTACCGCATTGTCTCGACCGACGGCACAACGGCGACGGTGGCGCGCCTGGTTAATGGTGCCGTTGATGAGTCATGGCCGGGATTCACCGCCCGGACGATGATCGACTATGAGGCCACTGGTCTTAACGACACGTTGAGCTGGCTGGGGCCGTTCCTGGTTTGCCCTGAAAATGAGACCGTCGATATGTTCGAGGTGAATTTCTCCTTCCCGAACGGCATCTGTGGCTTTGACAGCAAGGGGAAAAAGCGGCTTCGGCATGTTGAGTGGGAGATTCAGTATCGCGTCTACGGTTCCGGATCGGGGTGGGTGAGTCACCAGGGAGAGTATGCGCTTAAAAACGTCAACGGGCTGGGATTCACTGAGCGGATCACCCTCAGCTCACCAGGGCTGGTAGAGGTTCGCTGTCGCCGGCGCAATGAGCAGGGCTCAAACAACGCCAGGGATTCGATGTACTGGCAGGCACTGCGCGGGCGACTGCTGACGCGCCCTTCATCCTATCCCGGTGTGTCGCTGATGGCGGTGACCGTTGAGACGGGGGGCAAATTGGCGGCTCAGTCGGACCGCCGCGTAAACGTTGTGGCCACGCGGGCCTATGACTCAGGAACGGCCAGAACCATTTCGGGAGCGCTGCTGCATGTCGGGAACTCGCTGGGGCTGGAAATGGATGTCGACACCATCAACGCGCTGGAATCCGCGTACTGGACGCCACGGGGCGAAAATTTCGATTTTGCTACCGGCGACAGTATCTCAGCGCTGGAAATGCTGCAGAAGATAGCCAATGCCGGCAAGTCCCGCTTCCTGTTAAGTGATGGCCTGGCGACGGTCAACCGTGAGGGGATTAAGCCCTGGACTGGCGTGATCACTCCGCATGAGATGGTGGAGGAGTTGCAGAGCGGATTTACCGTACCGTCCGACGATGATTTTGATGGTGTCGACGTGACATACATCAACGGGACTACCTGGGCAGAGGAGACCGTTAAATGCCGGATGCCAGACAATCCCACGCCGGTGAAAATCGAGGCCTACAAACTCGATGGAGTACTGAATCAGGATCACGCCTACCAGATCGGCATGCGTCGCCTGATGAAATACCTTCAGCAGCGGGTGACGTTCCAGACCACTACCGAGCTGGACGCGCTGTGCTACAACCTGGGCGATCGCATTGTGCTCACGGATGATATTCCGGGTAACAACACGATTTCCTGTCTGGTGGAGGCGATGACAACGGCTGGTGGCGTGACAACGTTCACCGTCACGGAGCCGCTGGACTGGTCTTTCGAAAATCCCCGCGCGCTGATCCGCTATCAGGATGGCTCTGCATCCGGGCTGATGGTGGCGAGCAGGGTGGGTGATTTTCAGCTGTCAGTCCCGCACCTGAGCGAGTTTGATGATCCCATGCGGGTTGACCTGTCGTCGGCAACCATCGAGCCGATCCGCCTGGTGTTCTGCGGCTCAACGCGCCACGTCTACGACGCCATTGTAGAGGAGATCGCGCCGCAGTCTGACGGCACCTGTCAGATCACCGCAAAAGAATACCTCGAATCGTTCTACCAGTACGACGACGCCACATACCCCGGCGACGCTGCTTAATACCGAAAAAATCCCTTTCAACTTTTCTTTCGCTCAAACCCTCGTTTGGGCGAAGCCTCTTTTTGGAGCAAAAAACATGGCCTTTGATCCGCCTCTTGGGAGCACGTCGCCCGCGGTGCTGCTCGATAACGCCACTCGCCTGGACGAACTTGTTAACGGGCCAGCGGGAACGGTTAATGATCGTGCCGGGCAACCGCTGGACTCCTGGCGAAAAATCATCGCCGCCCTCCTGGAAAGTTCTGCAGCAGCGATGGAAACCATTCGTCTGACGCTGATCCCCCTCGGTGAACAATACGCCACAGAGGCCGATGCGCAGGCGGCGATTAATAACGGAACGATCCCCGCTGGTTCATATTTTTTCGTCAGGAGCACTGACGACAGCGCGCTCGCTGTTGAATACAGGAATGTTTCTGGTACAGCTCAGCCTACCGGACGCAAAATGCCGTCTCAGGATTTGCTAAACCAACTGACTGAGTCGCTCGGTTTTCTGCTTCCCCTGGCTGACACCACACGTTTTTTTAAGGCCGGGGTAACAGGCACAGCCTACGAAGCGATCAACGCTGAAGATATCTTTATCGATGCTGAGAATAACCTGCAGTACTGGATAAAGGACGGCGTGCGGCAGTACTTCCTGCCGGTTCGGGTCCCGACACTGGAGGCTGACACCGTTCTTGTTGACGGTATCGCCGTCGATCCGGCTGCTATTCCCCCGGCTGTCCTCGCCACAAACCTGCTTGGCCTGGCTCAGTCCAGCAAATTCCTGGACCCGGAGGCATTTCAACCCGGCGGCGCGTATGAGGGCTGGGAAGGCTACGACAATATCTGGCTGGATAAATCAGGAAATATTCAGGGTTATACCCGTGAAGGTATCAGCTATTTGCTGTTGCCCCTGTCAGTGCCTGAACTCAGTGCAAAAAAAATCCGCCTCGACGGTGAAGACCTGCGGGACGTGATCGCCAGACGCACGGAAACACGGCTCCCGTTCACAGAAATGGTGGACGGAAAAAGCCAGATCATGCTGCTGAATAACCAGACCGGCCAGCTGTCGCAGGTGACTGATGGCACCGCAAATGAAACGGACCCGGTAGTTGATGGCGGCGGTGTGCTTTCCTGGACTTCGGACAGGGACAGCAGCGTACCCGGCGGGAAATATTATCTGGCGGAGAGCGGCAAAATTCATCCTGTCATTTCCCGGCGCGTCCTGGCGGGCTGGGGCGATTCGTTCATGGAAAACCCCGTTTTTATGAATACCCTCCATGCTCTGACAGGTTTACCCGCCTACAACTTTGGCAAATCAGGGCTCAGAAGCACCGCTGTTGCTGCCCGTCAGGGGGGCGATCCTTTTTACTGTATACCGGTGGATCGAGTAATCCCGGCCAGTGGGACGGTCAACCTGATACCGAACGTACCGGGACCCCATGCCTCTGCATCAAACGGGGCAATGGCGGCCATAAAATGCCAGCTGGCTGGCGTAGACGGAACGTTTAACTGGGATGGCGTGCAGGCCAGCTTTACCCGTGATACGGCGGGCAGTGCAAAGACTGTCAGCGTGCTGACAGCGCTCTTTGTTTACCCTTATACCACCTCTGACGTGCTGGGCTCGATGCCTGCAGGCGTGCTGTATCCTGAGCACGATGAAGCAATTCTGATCCTGACCTGCGGTCGTAACAACACAACCAGCGTCAGCGAAGTGGTAAATAACGTAATTAATACCGTCAATTATCTCAAGCCGATCGGGAAATTGCCCTGTATCTGCCCTCAGTTTACACGCGGTGATGAAACCCGAGGCTCTGCTGGCTATCAGCGTATTCATGCCATTAACGCAGGGCTCAAAGCGGCTTTGCCGGAGTACTACTGTGAAATTGATGGCGTTGATCTGCTGCAGAACTTCAAAAACCACTACAACCCGGCGAATGCAACCGATGTGCAGAATATCGCCGACGACACCACACCTGCTTCCCTGAAATACGACACGCTGCATCCGTCACAGACGCTGATGAGCGGCGCGCTGTACGTCGGGGCAGAAGTTAACGCAAATTTCGTTTGCCAGTTTCTCAAACATAAAGGATGGGTTAAATAATGGGTAAGGTCGAACAGAGCACCGACTGGGTGAACGACACCGGGTCAAAATTATATTATTTTCCGTCCATCAATGCCGGTACGCTGGGAATGATCGATGTGAAGCATAACTGGGCAGGAGGGGCGAAGAACCTGGCTCCCGGTGCCCAGCTCAAAAATCTGTGCTATCTGGATGAACCGGCCAGCGTGGGTTCAGTAGCCCTGAACTTTGACAGCACTACCGGTGGGCTGATTTTCGATAAAACGTCGCGCCAGTACCTGCGCCTGCCGGCGGGGTTTATTCCGACAGCGGCCATGAAAGACTACATGCATACGTTCTGGCTGAAAATCGATCCGGCGAATGCTGGCGCGGATGGTTTCAGTAATGTCTGGGTGGGGATTGGGGCAACCAGTTACGCCACTACCGCTAACCGGTTGATTCAGGTCTATCCGACCATCACGGCTGGGATGATCACGGCGCTGACGGTGTGCGTGCGTGGCATTAACTACAGCATTAAGGATTACATCGGCAGTCTGGCCGACGGCAATCTTCACTGCCTGAGCGTCCGCTATCAGGAGTCGGTTGATGGCACGCAGCAAAAGGGACTGGCTTATCTGGATGGCGTTCTTGCTTATGAGGGGGTCTGGACGGGGAAAATTGCCTATCCGACGGCGGCTGTTAACCTGAATGGCATCGGATCAAACCTGGCGGATACCACACCCTTTGCAGGTCGGTTTTACCGTGCGCGAATTGACGATCTTACACTGGTCAGCAAAACTGCGCTGCAGGTCATCGCGGAGGAGATGGTGGCAGTGTCGGGAAGGTTTAGCTAAAAAAAATGTATAGATATCATAATTAATGATATCTATACATAATATGTCTACTTTGAAAAAGCTTTTACTAAAGAAATAATCAATCCAATTATCGTCGGGATTGCTAAGATAATTGTGTATTTAGCCTCTGAAACCGCAGACTTAATTGCTGCATCATTTATTTTTGTTGTGTTTTCTATTTTTTCATGAATGCTTTTTGATGAGGTTTCTAACCTCCGGTCAAGTTCATTGAATCGATTGTTGGTTGATTCAAACTTATATTCATATTTATCGAGCTTATGGTCCAATTGAGTCATTAGATTATTTATTTGTGTTAATGATTTGGTTATTTCATTAACTTGGGACTCCAGTCTGTCTAGTCGATACAAAAAATCACCTCCACCCCCACCAGAACCTATTGAGCCGCCCCCCCCTCTATAGTCCATAGAGTCGGATGAGCCTTTATCTCTATACACATCCAAGTTGGTTATTTTATTTGGAAACATTTTTATTTACGCTTTCTTCAGGAAATGTTTGGTTATTTTCGAATTCATATTTTGTGTTCAACACTGCATATGCGTTGTAAAGTTTAACATACCCGCAGTTGTTACAAGTTGATATAACAAATGGAGTTTTATCGTCATCAGAAATTGAGTTGATTGCTTTTACTTTATGTATCAATAAAATGCTGTCTTTACCATCGGTGTCACTCAGTGTAAAAAAGTCTTCATTTCCACACTCCGGACATGCCAATTTAATCCTTCTCACCATTAAATGCCTAATGAAATCTCTAACCGTAAGTGATTTAATTTCTTCATCTGCGTTTTCAGGTATAAACCAAAAGTCCATACTTCCATCCTTAATGTAAGATTTTAGTAATGATAGAAAGTATCATTGCTTCAAATGAAATAATCAATAGTCGTAACAACTTTTTTAAAAAACAGCGTCAGCGGTTTGAAGCCTAGCATCACAATCTAGGCTATTCGCTTTGCTCGTTAACTGAACCGGGAGGCGCACAGGTTGTAATCGGCAGTCAGTATATCGGTGGCCGTCAGGCCGGATGAACCGATATCATCAACCCGTGCGCGATACAGCATACCTGTCCAGGACAACGGAAACGGATTGCTCGTTCCCACCCTGCGCGTTGTTGGCTCTCCGGGTGGTGTCACCGCCAGCGCAGATGTTGAGGTAAACACCACCACCTTATCGATATAGGCGCGAATAGTATGCTGAGTGCCATCCGCGCTGAACTCGCATTCAACGGCAAACTGATGCTGCCCACCATCAAACAGGGGGAGCAGATTGCTGGTCACTACGTAGTTTTTACCACGTACGGCCAGCTCTATTTTAGTCGGTTGTCCGGTTGCATCGGTCGTCGGCACTACTGATAACAGCGCATTCGCATAGCCGTTTGTTTCGGTCGTGGAAAAATGCAGGAGCTGGTTGTTGAAAGTGGACAGGGACCCGGCTTTCGTAACTTTTACCCAGGCCATAAACAGCCAGTGCTTATCGCTGACTTTCATGCAGCTGGCGGCATCCAGATCAAACCCGTCGTTTTTTACGCCAGCGAAAAGCATGCCTTTGTTTGCTGCGCTGTAGGTTTTAGCCAGGGAAAACGCCCCGGTGTGATCGTTATAGGTTAGATCGTGGATTATCGCTCCAGCAGCTAAATCTTTACCTCCTCCCATTGCGTCGACAGCCATATCAAATACGCTACGGGTACCTTTGTTAATGCTTTTATCGCGATAAAATTTCTTCCCGGTATCGTTAATCACTCCCTTTAACACTTCAATTCTTCCACTCATTACAATACCCACCCTTTTAATTTCATAAAGTTGTAAACGAACTCGGTATTAACATCTGCTCCTGCATACAGCGCATACTCTGGTGTGACTGAGCCCGATATACTCTGGCTGGGGTGCAAATTGTCGTAACGTAACGATCTCGGTGTTACGCCATTATTGATATCTTCGACATCTCCGGGCGACGTCGGATTATAATGATTCATAAAGTTTTGCAGCAGATCGATACCATTAATCTGGCAATAATTATCTGGAAAATTCTGCTTATATAAGTTATTTAAAATACGCACGTAATTATTATTGGTTGAACCCGTTGGCTCAGTCCCACCAGGAAAATCAGGCAATATCACAAAGCGTTTTCCTACCGATTTAAGCCATGACACCATCGCTTGCGCATTACTGATTATCAAATCAATCTCAGAAATATTATTTCGACCCAGCCAGAAAATATTAATACACTCATCATGCTGATCGTACCGGGTTCCGCCCGGCGCGCCGTTTGTTACTGAAAACCCTGTTATCGGATAAACGATCACCGGAGTGGGCACACTGACTGTCAACGCAGCGCCTGCAGCAGTCCTGGTAAACGTCGCATTCGTCCCGTCCCAGCCAAACATCCCGTCAATACCCGCAAAGGAGCAGGCAATACTGGTGGCGGCAGCATTACCAAAAATGCGATTTGGGCCGGGTTTAGCGGGACTTAACGTCACTGCACCAGATGCGGGGATGACACCGCCAGCAGGAGTGTAAAACGTATGGGCAGCTCCCTGGCGGCTGGCGATACCTTCAGATGTCAGTCCAGACTTGCCAAAGTTGTAGGTATAAAGGCCTGTCAGCTGGGCGAGCCGTGAAAGAAAGCGGCCGTTCTCCATGAAGCTGTGACCCCATCCAACCAGTTTTGGCCTGGCGATATAGGGATATTCTTTAAAGCCTGGGCCCTCGGCATAAAACAACCCGCCGGGGGCATTGTCGGCTCTGTCTGACGTCCATACGATCCGGTCCAGAATATCCGGCCGGGGATTCGTTTCGTTGCTGCTCCCTGTCGTTACGGCGATTTCTTTCTTATTCTCAGTATCATAAACGCGAACCTGTGATTTCCCGCTGGCGTCGATCTGCGTGAATGGTGCGTAGGGGTTAACTTTTGGCGGTTGTAAAGAAAACAGATAAGCCTGTTGCCATCCGATGGATCGCTGTATGTATTCATCCAGATCAAACTGAATGTTTTTATCTTCGTCCAGGATGACATATCTCGCGGGGTTCAGCTCATACTCACCCGATGCGGAGCTGAATTCCGTTGTACCGCTGAGCACTTCGAGGTTTGTTTTATCCATCGTTCCCAGGATACCAGCAGGATTAATACTCTTCCCGTTAACTGACAGGCCACAGAAATCAAATAAGCCGTTTTTCAGCGCGACCAGAATGTTGTATTCGCTGTCCACCACAACAGAATCGTATTCATCATTTAATTCTGTCATCGTCCTGAACGTCGTGGTTTCAGACAGCGCAACCAGGGGGGTCAATTTACTGACCACTATATCGGAGGGCATACGCCTGCCGGTCGCGGTGAGTGTGCCGCTGATATTGATGTATTCATCTGCGAGAGCATCGTCGGCTGTGCTACGAACGAACGTTGCAGAGCCAACCGGAATGTTCGCGATATCCGCCTGCGCTTCCGGGAGGGTCATATACTGACGGCTCAACGGAACCAGGTTGCGCCGGATATCGTCCAGCGTAGTCGAAATCCGCGACATGATACCTCGCCAGGTATCCAGATCAGCCCCGGAGCGGTCAGGGAAAACCAGTGCCAGGCTATTCAGCAAATTATCCAGGCGAGTGGCGTTATCGAGCAGCACCGCGGGCGACGTGCTCCCAAGAGGCGGATCAAAGGCCATGTTTTTTGCTCCAAAACGGTATTCGCCCAAACGAGGGTTTGAGCGAAAGGCTGCGGCTTTTTACAATCAGCTATTTCAAAGGGTTACAACATGCTGATTGGTTATGCGAGGGTATCAACCGGGGATCAAAACCTCGATTTACAGAAAAACGCGCTGATCCGCGCAGAATGTGAGCTGGTTTTTGAAGACACGGCCAGTGGGAAAAATGCCCGGCGGCCAGGGTTAAAGCGCGCCTTACGGCGGCTGCGACCGGGCGATGTGCTGGTGGTGTGGAAGCTGGACAGGCTGGGCCGCAGCGTGCGCGATCTTATTACGCTCGTGTCGGAGCTGCAGGCGCGCGGGGTGAATTTCCGCAGCCTGACCGACTCGATTGACACTTCGACGCCAGCCGGCCGCTTTTTCTTCCACGTTATGAGCGCCCTGGCGGAGATGGAGCGCGAATTAATAGTGGAGCGTACCCGAGCCGGTTTAGCCGCAGCGAGGGAGCAGGGGAGAGTAGGTGGACGGCGCCGGGTAATGACCACTGAGGTTGTGGAGCGATGCCGCAGGATGTTGGGTACGGGCGCAACCCGGCAGCAGGTAGCCGATGTGATAGGGGTGGGAGTGAAGACGATTTATAAATATTTTCCAGCCGGTTAAGTTTGCTCACCTGCGAACCGTATGCAAGAGATCGCAGGTGAGCAATTTGCTATGAAGCATTGCTATAGCTGAAAAATTTTAACCTCGCATTGTTCGCAAAACCATCAAACAGCTAAGGCTTGAATTCACTTTAAGACTTACCTTACTCATTACATCAATATGTTACGGCAATGGCGTAAATTGATAGCCATAGCCTATATTGATATGTCGCCCTGTTAAAACTACTGTATATAAAAACAGTATTAATGTGAGCGAGTCTATCATGCAGTTCTACACGCCCGTTGAGTTACGTCAGATCATGCTGCTCCCCTTGTACAGCGACCTTGTGCAATGTGGTTTTCCAAGTCCAGCGCAAGATTATGTTGAGCAACGTATCGATCTGAACGAGTTGCTCGTTAACCACCCCAGTGCGACGTATTTTGTCAAAGCCGCCGGCGACAGCATGAAAGACGCCGGCATAGGGGAAGGGGATCTTCTGGTTGTGGATAGCTCAAGGACAGCAGTTCATGGCGATATCGTTATTGCTGCTGTGGATGGGGAATTCACCGTTAAGAAGCTGCAGCTGCATCCGCGGGTTCAGCTTAACCCAATGAACCCTGCATATTCGCCGATAGTCGTGGGTAGCGAGGATACTCTCGATGTGTTCGGGGTCGTAACTTACATCATCAAATCGGCTGGCTGAGATGTTTGCACTTTGCGATGTGAACTCATTTTACGCATCCTGCGAAACTGTTTTCCGTCCTGACCTGAAGGGGCGGCCGGTGGTCGTTCTGTCAAACAACGACGGCTGTGTGATCGCCCGTTCGCAAGAAGCGAAGCCCTTCGTCAAAATGGGGGAGCCTTTTTTCAAGCAAAAGGACATGTTTCGCCGGCACGGTATTATCGCATTTAGCAGCAACTATGAGCTTTATGCCGATATGTCCAACCGAGTGATGACAACACTGGAGGAACTCTCTCCACGCTGCGAAATTTACAGTATTGATGAGGCATTTTGCGATCTTACTGGTGTGCGAAACTGTCGCGATCTTACCGACTTTGGCAGGGAAATTCGCGAGACGGTTCTGCGCAGGACGCACCTCACGATCGGCGTCGGCATAGCCCAGACTAAAACCCTGGCGAAGCTGGCCAATCATGCTGCGAAACAGTGGCAGCGACAGACCGGAGGAGTTGTGGATCTGTCTAATCTGGAAAGGCAGAGGAAGTTGATGGCTTTGCTTCCGGTGGATGAGGTCTGGGGAGTCGGGCGCCGCATCAGTAAAAAACTGGAGGCAATGGGTATTAAAACAGTGCTTCAACTGGCTGATACTGATATCCGTTTTATCCGGAAACATTTTAATGTCGTGCTGGAAAGAACTGTGCGGGAGCTGCGTGGCGAGCCATGCCTTGGACTTGAGGAGTTCGCGCCGGTAAAGCAGGAGATTGTCTGTAGTCGCAGCTTCGGGCAGCGGATTTCCACCTACGAAGAGATGCGCCAGTCGATATGCTTATACGCATCCCGTGCCGCGGAGAAACTCCGTGGCGAGCATCAGTATTGTCGGTTCATCTCAGCGTTCGTTAAAACCAGCCCCTTTGCGTTGAATGAACCGTACTACGGGAACAGCGCATCAGTAAAGCTGCTAACTCCAACCCAAGACAGCAGGGACATCATCACCGCGGCGACGAAATGCCTTGATGCAATCTGGCGAGATGGACATCGCTATCAGAAAGCAGGCGTGATGCTTGGTGATTTCTACAGTCAGGGCGTGGCCCAGCTCAACCTGTTTGACGATAACGCACCGCGGAAAAATAGCGGAAAACTGATGGAGGTCCTGGATCATCTGAATGCCAAAAATGGGAGAGGGGCGCTGTACTTTGCCGGCCAAGGAATCCAGACTACCTGGCAGATGAAGCGAGAAATGCTTTCGCCTCGGTACACCACAAGATACAGTGACTTGCTCGAAGTCAGGTGATTCAGCCAATTAATATTACATTGTTCGATCGTGTGTCTACTCTTTCCGGAGTCCGCTTAAAGCGAAAAGCGTACCTGGAGAGCCGGGGTGTAATATTTACAGATCTGCGCTCCAGGGTGAAGGTTGATCTTGTCAATTTAAATCCATGTTACATCATGGTTTTATTGAGGTCGTAAATCACCGTATTTATAAGAGGCTGTTGTACCACCATCCATAAGCAGATCACTGCCGGTTACATATGTCCCGTTCGGCCCAAAAAGGAATTCCGCTAAGGCAGCTATTTCATCCGGTGTTCCCCCCCTGCCTACCGGTGATTTATCCAGCATATTTCGGTAAAACTCACCTCTTTCAGCACTATTAAGTTCGTCATAGGCCAGCGGTGTAAAAATAATACCGGCGCTAATGCAGTTAATTCGTGCCCCCCGTTTACCCCACTTCACGGCCTCTGACATCACACGAAGCGCATTACAGCGTTTGGAAATCTGATAAGCATATAGGCTGTCTTTAATTTCTTTCACCAAGGGCATCTCCAGCAGCGCTTCGGGAGATAATGTTGCCAGGTCATCGGCCTGAGCTTGAGTCAGCTCATCAATGGCTAAACGATGACTGGACTGCGAACCAATCACCACACATGAGCCACCCGGTGCAATGACTTTACCAAATTCTTCAAATAGCACAGCACTTCCATAGAGATCCACGCGGATGAGATCCTGTGCTTTCGCCTGAGAAGGTGACAATCCTGCGGTATGAATAATTCCTTTGACGTTTCCTGTATTGCACGCCGTTTTCACAAGTTGCTGTATCGACTGACGTGAGCTGACATCAACTATTGTTGTACTTACCTCGAAACCGGCCCTGGAAAGCGTTTTTTCTGCCTGCTGTGCGTTTGTAGCTTTGATATCTGCCAGCAAAACATGTTTTCCCACACTAACACGTCGTGCAATAGCCTGGGCAATCGAGCCGCTACCGACAACAACAATAACATCTTTCATAATAACCCTCGTTTACAAGCTGTGGCAGTAACCTTGACGATTGACACTGGCGATGCATAAAGCATAGCGGTTATGAACAAAGGAATTAACCAGGCTAAAGAGCATAACGCTATGAGTTTTGCTCATGAATCACAGGGTGCTTAGTGGTTGGCGCGGGAAAAGGGACCGAGAAAAGAGATAGCAACGGTATGATTTGGAGGAAACAGAATGATATCTATTGGCACAAATCGGCAAGCCCAGTGAGTTGTCTGAGCCTGTATGAGCGAAAAGCGGACGCTGGGTTTACCGTTTCGGTAAAACTTATCTGGCAGATTTCGATACTACACCAGACCCACTAAACAACATGCGGATACCGAGGCCTACCATGACAACTCCTGTAAATCGTTCCTGCCATTTTATAAAGCCTGGGTGTTTACCTAACCAGTTTCCAAATGTTCCTGATGCCATTGCAACTGACCCCAGTGAAACAATTCCAGCCAGCTTTTGGATACTCCCCAGAACAAGCAATTGCAGCCAGACGGGACCCTCGGCGGGATCGACAAACTGAGGAAGAAAAGCAAACATGAACAACAGAGATTTTGGGTTCGTCAGGCTGTTCAGGGCACCTTCCTTAATGGCATTCCAGTCAGAAATTTTTGCCGTTTTTCGCAGCCGCGTATCAGTGCCTGAAGTTGCAATCATTTTTATGCCCAGCCACATCAGATAGGCCGCACCAGCCCACCTTAGCAGATCTAGCGCCACCGGCCAGGCATGAACAACGGTTACCAGCCCCATGACAAGAAAAGAAACTTGCACAAAGCCTGCTACAAAAACATTACCCAGTACCGTAAGCAGTGCAATACGTCTTCCCTGACCGACTCCTCGGGCGATAGTTAGCATCATGTCTGGACCCGGAGAAATCTCCAGAAGCGTCAGCGCGAGAAGAAAAGTTATAAACGTTTCGATGGAAGGCATCTTGGTTGAGTCCGGAAAAATATTTCCGCTACGTTACCTCAGTCCTATTCGAGCCGAAAGCGGAATATACTGCAGCGTCCGCTCCTGGCACAGAACGGACGAAGCGCTTAAGACCCGCTAGAGGGAGTAGAGGACATCGGTCATGACAAAGAATTACGCATGAAGGTTTAAGAATCGCTTGCCAGAGATGCTTCAGCCATCGTGTAGTAGCTCACAGCAGGTCTCATAGTTTATGCTTTGAGCATGTAGATGCATGATTTTACAGTCTGTCCGGAATATGTAGTTACCTCTACTGGTACCCGTTCATACTCAGAACCTTCGAACTCATCGAGCATGTGCCAGTGAAGATGCAAATTCTCTGACATGAAAATAAAACCCTGTACACGATTACCGGAATCATCTAATACGATCCCCGGATATCCCATCTCTGCACCCCAACCTTTATCTAATAAAGAACCACCAACGTGGCCTTCCTGCCATGTCCCCCCAATCTTTTCAAGAACATGAGCATTAGGTCGGCCAGGCCCCAGGGTCCCGTAGACAAACAAGCTTTCCATCATTCCTCCGCTTATCGTAAAGCCAATGTGAATGTTCTATGTGCTAATTTTGTTTTTCGGACTCTGGCATGACAAATCATTTGTTCTCACAATATGCGTGAATTATTATCACGCGTATGATATTTGATCGCCTTCCCCCATTGCAGACTCTGCGTGCTTTTGAAGCTACAGCACGGCTTTCCAGCATGACGCTGGCAGCAGCAGAGTTGCACGTAACGCATGGCGCGATAAGCCGGCAAATCCGGAAGCTTGAAGAGCATCTGGGGTTAAAACTATTTTTCAGGCTGACCCGACAGATAATACTGACTCAGGAAGGGGCTGACTATCATCGCACTGTCACCCGTCTTCTGAATGAATTAATGATGGAATCTGAGCGTCTGCGCGGAAGGAACCCTGAAAAAAGTTTACGTGTCAGTACAACGGTTTCATTTGCCAGCAAATGGTTGGCACCGCGTCTGAGCCGCTTCAGGCAGAGATATCCAGAATTTGATTTTCAGCTGGATGTTACTGACAGTAATGTGGATCTAAATGATGGTCAGGTAGATGCAGCCATTCGTTACGGTCTTGGCCATTACCGCGACGTTTCGTATGAGCGTATCTTCGATGAAACAGTTACTCCCGTCTGTAGCCCTAGTTTTCTTAAAGAACATAATGGTCTGACAGAAATTAAGGAGCTGTCAAACTGCGTTCTTCTTCATGAATACAGAATGTTGGCGAACTGGGAGGCATGGTTTGAAATGGCCGGAGAAAAAAATTTTTGCTGCCATCATGGCCCCTTATGGACTCTTGGCAGCATGGCGACTGAGGCTGCTATACGTGGCGAGGGTGTTGCTCTGGGACGCAGTGTTCTGATTGCAGATGATGTAGCTGCTGGAAGGCTTGTTGTCCCATTTCTGCAATACAAACTTAAGGCTGAGCGGGGATACGATTTAGTTTATCGCTCAGACAATCAGGATTCATTTAAAATACGAATTCTGAGACAGTGGCTCTCTGAAGAAATGAGCTTGCTGGAAGATTGAATGTCCATCTTAAAATAGTTCATTTCTGGCACGGAGCGGACTTAATCACTGAGTGTGAGGTCCGCTATGAGCGAGGTGCGGACATTTACTATTTATATCTGTTTAGCTCCACATTCTTTTGAGTGTTCCGATTGTCCGTACTTAAGTGGTTTACTAAATTTGGTCACCTGAAGAGAGTTTCTCTCAGTTTTTCGATTCGCTCTTACCGCTCGGACGTGTCAGAATAATATTCTGACAGTCGGCTGAGCGTTGTAATGCACTTTGCAATAATCCACGTTCACTCGGATCATTCTGAGCATAAATCCAGAGATTTTTCACATTATTTGCATTAAGTAAATCGCCTAAAAAACTCCATAGCATTTCTTGGTCATCTCGCCTCAACCCGAACAAATTATATTCTTCGATCCGATTTATCAGTTTCGACAGTGTTGGGGAGTCGTCGGCAAGTGAGCTTGCTGCAAGGAAGGCTCTCATTTGATCATGGCGGAACTCCCATGATTGACCGGCTCTTCGTATTATTCGGATACTGTCGCGTGATAATATGGCCGCGACATCCGCTCCGAGTGCTAATCCTTCCTCAATAGTGAATGCTCGTTGTCCTTTAACAATCATCTGTACTGCAAGCTGTCGTAACGGGAATAGATCAGGAATATCCGCACCGTAACTAGTAGCCATAATAAGTACTGCGCGATAGAGCTCAATCCTGCCATTGGGAATCGGTGCACCAGCTTTTGCGAGGTCTACCACCAGACGGAGGTCGTATCCTGAAATTATCACACTGTTGTGATCCTCAGCAAGGTACTGCTCTAGCACCGTACCCTGTTCGTATCCGAGCCATAACCGCAATAGTTCAGCCCTCTGTTCTGAGATATCTGCTGGTAAGCGCCATATATCCCAGCCTTCACCAGGCTCTGACTGAGAGGTAGCAATCAACTTTACTTGGGGATACTGGCGTCCAAATGCGGCAATAGCTTCACTGCGATCGGCCTCGTTGGTGCCATCAAGCGCGACGGCTATGTTCCCGGAACGCAACATGGCCGTGAGTGTATTTTCTTCCAGTATGAGGCCATATTTTTCGAACCGCTGGCGAATAGCCTCCACAACCCAACTTTCTATGTGGGCTGTATGCGGAGAGGGGATAGCTGAATAATCTCGCACAGGAAATAAAACAAATATAAAGCCGTACTTGCGAACACTATCTTTTAACGTCTTGCATGTCGGATTGCTGTAATATTCCTGTGCCCAAGCTGCAAAAACAGTACTTTTACCCATACCAGTACGCCCTTGTAACCAGATTCTTTGTGTGGATGAAAGTTGTTTGGGAAGGGTAGATGCATCTACTATCTGTCCCTGATTTCCGCGGACAGGTGGGTCTATAAAAGTGACAATATTGTTCATCATTTCACGACGAACACATTGAAACCATGGTTCGAGTATCCAGCACTGTATGGCTGGGGAATGACGTAACAGGAAAACAGGCCATGTCAGCAATTTTGTCCCCCAGGCAGGATCCAGTAGTATGCGAAGTGCTGGCATAGAGTTGTGAGACATCCACAGAAAAAACAGGAAGATAATTATATAAACGATCCCAAGTCCCGATACAATCTGCGGCCAAATGGTAATAATGCGATGGAGTAAAGGCTGATTGAGGGAGACCTGTAAGGGTTGGCCAACTTGTGAATACCCCTGAACAAGTATCATCGTCCAGTTACCAGTGGTGTCCAAAGTCACACCTGATTCCAAGTCTGCGACGTCAGCATTCACGACCGTACCTTCCATACGCCGTACCGGAGATGAGCGTATTAGTTTATCCCCCATGATTGTTAGCAAACGCATCCCGAGCATATCAACGGCTGGGGCACAGGGATGACTAAATCTCAGATGAACTTCCAATGGCGTATTTTGTACGACCCACTGGTGAGTATCAGAGAGTAGTTTAACAGTAGCATCGCGAAACGGCTTAGCTGGAACCTCGAATAGTCCATATTGGGCGAAAAGCAAAACCCCCCCGCTCGGTAGCTCGAGCACATCAGATACTTTGCCAGTCTTCACTCTACCGACGGACACTGCGATGTCCAAATGTGCATCATAACGAAACCATCCATTTTCGGCATTAATTAGTACCCCACCTCTTGGCAGGGAATATATTCCATATACCGCTCCAATCAAAATGCCTAAATGGCCAGCCGGTCCAACCTTCTTCGTCTGCGCGTCGTAACGAAAAATCCCGTTCTCTGTTCCCAAAAGAATCCTGCCGTCTGGAAGTGCCAGTAATCCGGAGATGCCACCGGTATCTGCCCCACCAACGGATACTACCTGACCAGAGTTTGCATCGAAACGGAACAATCCATTTTGGGCTCCAAGAAGCAAACTCGCACTTGAGCTTTCGAGCACCTCAGTTACATACCCTGTAACTTCTCCACCGGCTGACACCATCCTCTTTGCTCTCGAATCGTAGCGAAACCAACCGTTAGCCGCCCCCAGGATGACATCGCTACGACCACCTGGCGATGATAGTGTTCTGTACACATAGGCTATATCGGCCCCACCGACGGACACGATCTTTTTTACCTTTGTATCGTAGAGAAACCATCCATTCCCTGCTCCTAATAACAAATCACTACCGTCTCCAGGTAGCTTTATCACTTTATATACATAGATAGCTTCAGCTCCATCAGTTGGTACCACCTTTCCGCCGTTCGTGTCATAACGAAACACTCCCTTTTCAGCGATGATTAATAACTCGCCATCAGAAATCTCAAATACATCGGAGACGGCACCAGTACCAGTTTCTCCAGCAGGTACAATCCGATTATCAGTTGGGTCATAGCGGAAAATTCCATTTTCAGTAGTGAGTAACGCTCCACTATTTCCAGGTAAAGTAAATACCCCAGTTACTCCTCCCGTATCAGCGCCACCGACTCGTACTACTTTATCAGTGTCGGGATCATAGCTGAACACTCCATTTTTAGCGCCGATGAGCACCTGACGATTTGGCAGCTCAAGCATTCCGGCCATGTAGCCTGTATCCGTCCCTTCAATAGGTAAAACCTGAGTCAACCTAGCATCATAACGAAATAATCCGTCATTCGTGACGAACAAAATGCCTCCGCCCGATAATGAGAATTTCCTATATGCGTAACCTGTTGCTAGGTTACCTGCTGATACAACCTTGTCGCCTGCATAATCGTATCTGAACCATCCTTTTTTTGCGTTGATCAAGACCCCATCATCCGGGAGTGAAAACACGCCATATACATCACCCGTAATACTCTCGTTTCTAAACGGTATTACACAGGTATCTGCTGGTTCTCTGGTAAGAGTTGTAGGGAATGAAGCCTGAGATGTAGTACTGATTAGCACGAATAAGAGTAGAACTTTAATCTGCAACAAGCTTATAAGGTAGCATGTTCTCTGTTTGATCATTGAATTATCACCTTTATGTTACAGCCGCTTATTTATTATTGAATACTGGAACGCTATTTGAAAGTTTAATATTAGGAGTAGCTTATCGGATTGAGTTTATGATAATTTTTTCTAGTTTCTCTTGTTGAATTTTTAAGACATATTTATGCAGCCTTATTTCATTGCGACTGTAAATCAACGGGTCTCACACCTTTGGTCCATAACTCAAAGTTAGTTATACAAGATAACCGGAAGAACTACGTCCGCTCATGGCACATTCCGGACGTTATCAAAGCTATAGGCTTTTGATAGCCTCAATCAATTCAGACCCCTGATTCTTCACATTACCCACTGCCCGCGTCACGGCGTGCCAGATAAACTTGTCGGCGGGCACTGCTCCGTCGGCTGCTATCTCTTCAGCTTCCTTCCCACCTATATCCTGGCGCATCCATTCGCGTGCTGCTTCCGGCATCAGAACCAGCGGCCGGCGGTCGTGAATATCGACCAATCCCTGATCGGCCGCAGCGGTCACTATCAAAAACCCTTCGGCTTCATCCCCGCGCTCGAAAGGAACGCTGCCGATCGCAGCCATGAATATTGGCTGGCCGTCTTTCCGGTGGATGAAATAGGGCTGCTTCTTGTCTCCTTCTCGCTTCCATTCGAACCATCCATCAGCAAAGCAGATCGCCCGGCCATGTTGCCAGAGAGGTTTAAACATCCTGCTGTTGGCTGCGGTCTCAACCCTGGCATTAATCAAGGGCGGTTTATCCCACCACCCGGGTGCGTAACCCCAGTGAATCGGATCGAGGTGCAGCTGTTCGTCTCGTTCGCTCAGAAGCAAAACTTTAGTCCCCGGCGCCACGTTGTAACGCCCAATTGGCTCAGGATCGTATGCAATGTCGCGCTCGGCCTCTTCAGCCAAATAAGCCAGATATTCTTCACGGGTTTGGGCTTGTGCAAAACGTCCACACATAGAAACCTCCAGTCAGTAAGACTAAAAGTATAGACGTTGCGAGTGATGGCCAACTGATGGGTTTTCCTAGGGAGGGCCGTTATCATGAAAGAGTGGTGCGCACCGAAAATTACATGATTAACGCAGGAGATGATGCCATGGGAGGATATTGTCGTAAACATGTACTATTTCTTTCTGGAAAGCTGCTCGCAAAAGAGGGGCATAGAAGGGGCATCGGATAAGAAAAAGGAGCCAAAAAGGGCATTAAATTCGTAGGCTGGCGTCGGTTGGCGTTGTTAGTATGGGGTAATAACTGACTGTATTAGAAGATAAAATTAATAAATTCAGGGGCTTGAAATTATTTGGAAAACTTATCGATGTTGTATTTTTCTTTTTTACTGATTTCTTGATTTTGCAGCATGTAATAGTGGCTCAATTCATAGTGTGGCATCAGAAGAGCACGCGTTCTGCCAGCCTGGACAACGTGGCGCTGGCGCGTAGCAATTAATGAGGTCTGACAGACAACCGTGGCGTGTATGGTACGGATTCAGGGGCAGAATGTCAGCATCTTTCCGGCACTTTCCGCTGCGGGCAGGCAGGCGGAGGCGGTGTAAGCGGAAATAAAAAGCCCGCCGGGCGGCGGGCTGTGGCGTTAACGCACCACCAGGACTGAGCACTCGGCGTGGCGGACCACCGCGGCGGCGTTGGAGCCCAGCAGATAGGTGGTGATATCTGGCCGGTGCGACGCGATGATCACCAGGTCGGCGGGTAGCGACTTGGCCAGCGCGAGGATCTTATCTTTTGGCGACCCTTCGGCGACGTGAAAATGCATCCGATCTTCCGGGATGGAAAATTGTTTGGCGATCTCTTTAAGCTGCGTTTCCGTTCCTTCGCGCAGCTCATCCATACCCGGCAGTTCGGCGGTGTAAGCCATTCCCAGTGAGGCATAATAGGGCAGGGAAGGGATCACGGAGAGGAAATGGACCTCGGCGTCGTCAATCCGTGCTTCCGATTCAACGTGACTGATAATGCGTTCAGTAAATTCTTTATCAGAGATATCGATAGGGACAAGAATCATTCTGCTCATAAAAACCTCCTGTTTAAGTATCCCCTCACATTGTACGGCATTAGAGCACGTTTTGTATCATGACCGTGGTCACACTTTGACATTAACGTGGCTTGCGTTCGGGGAATTTCCCTTTGATCACGCCGTCATAAAATCGTCCTTTTGACACCACCTGTAAAAAATCGCGGAAAATACGCGGTGGCACGCCGGTATATTGCAACGGCGGCTGGTGATAAAAATAGATTTCCAGTGTGGCGGAGGCGTCATCGTAGGCGACAGAGATAATTCGGGATGATTTTACCGGGTGATGATGCATGGTGGACGTCCTCGGGCAAGCACTGACTGAGCACGACTATATCACTAAATGGACGGCTATTTTAACCAGCGGGATATATTGTTTTGTTTTATCTACTGTACGGCGGGAGGAAGAAGCCCGCCGGAACCGGCGGGCTGGCGCATCAGAACTGGTAAACCAGGCCCAGGGCGACGATGTTGTCGGTAGAGATACCGTTGTCTTTGTAGAAGCTGTCGTTGTCATCCAGCAGGTTGATTTTGTAATCAACGTAGGTAGACATATTACGGTTGAAGTAATAGGTAGCGCCAACGTCCATATATTTGACCAGATCTTTATCGGCGTAGCGGCCGTTATTATAGAGATCTTTGCCTTTGGACTGCAGGTAGGAGATGGCCGGACGCAGGCCGAAGTCGAACTGATACTGCGCGGTGACTTCGAAGTTTTGCGTTTTATTGGCCACGCCGTCATTGCCGTACGGGGTCATATTGCGGGTTTCTGAGTACATGGTCGCCAGGTAGATATCGTTGGCGTCGTACTTCAGGCCGGCGGTCCAGGCTTCGGCTTTATCGCCGCGGGCGTTGGTCTGGGTCATCTGATCGTTGGTACGGTCAGAAGAGGTGTAGGCCGCTGCCGCGCTGATGCCCATGCCGAAGTCATAAGAGGTGGAGAGACCGAAGCCATCGCCATTGTCGAAGCGAACATCGCTGTCGCTGCTGCGGTTATTGGTGCCGACGTTGATATCCTGCGCGTTCTGACCTTCGTTTTTACCCTGATACTGCAGGGCAAAGTTCAGACCCTCCACCAGGCCAAAGAAATCGCTGTTGCGGTAGGTCGCGACGCCGTTGGCGCGGCCTGCCATAAAGTTATCCGCATAGGTGTAGGAGTCGCCGCCGAACTCCGGCAGCATATCGGTCCAGCCTTCGACGTCGTACAGCACGCCGTAGTTACGACCGTAGTCGAAGGAGCCGTAATCGCCGACTTTGATACCCGCGAATGCCAGACGGGTCCACGCCTGATCGCTGGAGCTCTCGGTGTTGTTGGCCTGAACGTTATATTCCCACTGACCATAGCCGGTAAGCATATCGTTGATCTGGGTTTCGCCTTTAAAGCCGAAACGCAAATAAGTTTGATCGCCGTCTTTTTTCGAGTCGCTGGAGAAATAGTGCAGACCGTCTACCTTGCCATAGAGATCTAATTTATTTCCGTCTTTATTATAAATTTCCGCCGCATGGACGGCACCGGCGGCTAATAAAGCCGGAATAACGAGGGCCAGTACTTTTCTTTTCATGAAGAAATTCCTTTAACTGTTTTTATGTTTTAGCTTCCGGGAAGGAAGTGAACTCATGCTAAAGGAGCGGTCTGAGATATGGTAAGACTCAATTGTTACGATATAAGTAAAATCTAAAATAAATAATACCAAAGAAATGGTGATAATTATGCTGAATATATCCGTGGATAATATACAAAATAAAAATTATACATGCCCAGGGTAATCACGTATTATTCGCACGTTATATGCCTTTATTGTCATGCCAATTATTTATTGTTGCCGTCTCATTCTGCGGAATGATTTTGTTTATCGGTAAAACGACAAGCCCGAACAACATGTTCGGGCTTTTTTTATGGCTGCAGGATGGAAAATAACCTTAGCCTTCGCTCGGTGATTTCTCCGCTTTGCCGGCCAGCTGGGCGAGGAAGTCATACCGTTTCTGCAGATCGGCGGCGGCGTCTTTCCACAACTGCTCCGCCACCTCCGGCTGCTGGGCGTTCAGGCGACGGAAGCGTTGCTCGTTGAGCAGCGTCTCGGCCAGCGCGTCGGACGGCGGACGAGAATCCAGCGCCAGCGGCAGTTTGCCTTCGTCAGCGCGACGCGGGTCGAAGCGGTAGAGCGGCCAGAATCCAGTGGCGGTCAGCTGACGCATCTGATCGTGGCTGAGCGCCAGATCGTAGCCGTGCTCTTCGCAAGGACTGTAGGCGATGATCAGCGACGGTCCCGGATAGGCTTCCGCTTCCTGAATCGCTTTCACCGTCTGGTTCAGCTGCGCGCCCAGCGAAATCTGCGCCACATAGACATGACCGTACATCATCATGCTGACGCCCAGATCTTTGCGCGCCTTGCGTTTACCGTGTTCGCCAAACTTAGTGACCGCCCCCAGCGGGGTGGCTTTTGACGCCTGGCCGCCGGTGTTGGAGTAACACTGGGTATCCAGCACCAGAATGTTGACGTTTTCCGTCAGGCTCAGCACATGATCCAGACCGCCGAAGCCAATATCGTAGGCCCAGCCGTCGCCACCGATCAGCCAGACGGATTTCTCCACCAGCGCGTCAGCATCGGTCAGCAGCTCTTCAGCGCCGTCCACGCCGGCCAGCGCCTGGCGCAGGGCCGCCACCTGTTCGCGGCGTACTTCCGGCGTCGCCTCGGCATGCAGCGCCGCGTTCAACTCTGCCGGCAGTTTGTCGGCAAATTCGCTCAGCAGGCGCATCACGCGCTGACGGTGCTGGTCGACGGTTAAGCGGAAGCCGAGCCCGAATTCAGCGTTATCCTCAAACAGCGAGTTGGCCCATGCCGGGCCGCGGCCGTTGGCGTCGGTCGTATACGGCGTCGAGGGCAGGTTGCCGCCGTAAATGGAGGAGCAGCCGGTAGCATTGGCAATCAACATCCGATCGCCGTACAGCTGGGTCAGCAGTTTGATATACGGCGTTTCGCCACAGCCGGAGCAGGCACCGGAGTATTCAAACAGCGGGCTGATCAGCTGCGAGGTGCGAATATCTATCCGCTCCAGTTTTGTGCGGTCGATTTCCGGCAGGTTGAGGAAGTAATCGTAATTGACCTTCTCCTCTTCCACATGCTCCAGGCGCGACATCATATTGATAGCCTTGATCTCCGGGTTCTGGCGATCTTTCGCCGGGCACACTTCAACGCACAGGTTGCAGCCGGTGCAGTCTTCCGGGGCGACCTGCAGAACGTATTTTTGTCCGCGCATATCGCGGGATTTGACGTCCAGCGAGTGCAGACTGGCAGGGGCGTTCTCCATCTCTTCCGGCGCGACCACTTTGGCGCGGATCGCCGAGTGCGGGCAGGCGGCGACGCAGTGGTTGCACTGCGTACACAGCGCTTCCTTCCAGATGGGGATCTCTTCGGCGATATTGCGTTTCTCCCAGCGCGTGGTGCCCATGGGCCAGGTGCCGTCCGGCGGCAGGGCGGAGACCGGCAGCGCATCGCCGAGGCCGGCCAGCATCGCGGCGGTGACCGTTTTGACGAAATCCGGCGCGGCGTCGGAGACCACCGGCGGGCGGTTCGGACTGCTGGCGTTCACTGGCTGGAGCGGCACTTCCGCCAGCGATTCCCGGGCCAGGGCCAGCGCCTGCCAGTTGCGTTCCACCAGCTCCTGGCCTTTGCTGCTGTAGCTTTTGGCGATGGCTGCCTGCAGTTCCGCCAGCGCGCTGTCGCCCGGCAGGATGCGGGTGAGATGGAAGAACGCCATCTGCATCACGGTATTAATGCGCGCGCCGAGGCTGCACTCGCGGGCGATTTTCGCCGCGTTGACCACGTAAAAACGCGCTTTTTTCTGATTCAGGGTGGCCTGGACTTCCTGCGGCAGGCGAGACCAGACCTCATCGGCGCTGTACGGCGTGTTGAGCAGGAAAATACCGCCGGGCTTCAGCCGCTCGGCCATCTGGTATTTATCGATAAACTGTAGCTGGTGGCAGCCGACGAAATCAGCCTGCGAAATCAGATACGAAGAACGAATCGGTTTTTCGCTGACGCGCAGATGCGAGACGGTGAGGCCGCCCGCTTTCTTCGAGTCATAGACAAAATAGCCCTGTGAGAACCACGGGGTCGAGTTGCCGATGATTTTGATGTTGTTTTTGGTGGCTGACACGCTGCCATCGCTGCCGAGACCGTAGAACAGGGCCTCGAGCTTGGCCTCTGCTGGCAGGGTATTTTCTCCCAGCGGCAGTGACAGATTGGTCACGTCATCATAGATACCGACGGTAAAGCGTGGCTTCGGCTGAGCGGACTGCAGTTCACTAAATACCGCCAGCACGCATTCCGGGCCGAACTCCTTGGAGGAGAGGCCATAGCGGCCGCCGATGGTGCGCGGCAGCGTCTCGCGCTCGCCGCGGTTAAAGGCTTCCGCCAGGGCGGTCATCACATCTAGATACAGCGGCTCGGCAAGCGCGCCAGGCTCTTTGGTGCGATCGAGCACCGCTACCGCCCGGGCGCTTTCCGGCAGCGCTGCCAGCAGGTGAGCGGCGGAGAACGGGCGATAGAGGCGCACTTTCAGCACGCCGACTTTCTCGCCGCGGCTCAGCAGTTCATCAACCACCTCTTCGCAGGTACCGATGGCCGAACCCATAATGACGATCACGCGCTCTGCCTGCGGGTGGCCGTAAAACTCAAACGGTTTGTACTGACGGCCGGTGGCGGCGGCGAAGTCGTTCATCGCCGTCTCAACATGGTCATAGACCGCGTCGTACCACGGATTGGTGGCCTCCCGGGACTGGAAGTACGTGTCGGGGTTGGCCGAGGTTCCGCGGATCACCGGGTGTTCCGGATTGAGCGCGCGCTGGCGATGCTCGGCGATTTTATCCTGCGGTAGCAGGGCGCGAATGGTGTCATCCGCCAGCGGGGCGATTTTGTTGATTTCGTGCGAGGTGCGGAAACCATCAAAGAAATGAATAAACGGCACCCGGCTTTGCAGGGTGGCGATATGCGAGATCAGCGCAAAATCCTGCGCCTCCTGGACGCTGCTGGCGCACAGCATGGCGCAACCGGTCTGCCGCACGGCCATGACGTCGGAATGATCGCCGAAGATCGATAGCGCGTGGGTGGCGACGGTGCGGGCGGCGACGTGCAGCACAAACGGCATCAGCTGGCCGGCCAGTTTGTACAGCGTGGGGATCATCAGCAGCAGACCCTGCGATGAGGTAAAGGAGGTGGAGAGGGCGCCGGTCTGCAGCGCGCCATGTACGGCGCCAATGGCGCCTGCCTCCGACTGCATTTCGACCACGCGGGGAACATCGCCCCAGACGTTTTTCAGCCCATTGCCGGCCCAGGCGTCGGCCTGTTCCGCCATCGTTGAACTGGGCGTGATCGGGTAGATGGCGATAACTTCACTGGTGCGAAACGCGACGGAAGCGACCGCGCCATTACCATCAATCGTAATCATATGAAGACACCCTTACATTGCGCAAAAGAATGGACACGTGAAACCGCGACGCGCCCTGTAATTATATAAGGGGTAGTTTAGCAAACCGTTGGCGCGGCCATTTTTGCATTTGTGTCCTCAATGCGCCGGCCACCCGTGACCAGATCAATATTTTGCATGGTTCGCGGAGAAAATGGCTTCCTGCCGAGTGTCGAATCACGTGCGCCCGGCGACCAGGCCGGAGCAGATCAAGCTTTCGGCGAAAATTTGCTAGAAAATGTTAATGAGGCGCATAAATACGTACTTCCCCCCTCGACGCCGCCCGCCACGCTGCCTATTATTCTGGGGTTTGCTTTTTTAAGACGTTTCCGAGGGGAGAGAGAATGCGAGCTGCGATATTAGTAGGTTGTGCGGCGCTGTTGCTGTCGGCGTGCAGTAGTGAACCCGTTCAGCAGGCCACGGCGGCGCACGTCACGCCAGGCATGCGGGCGGCGATGAGCGACGCCGGTCAGGCCAACTGCGCCATGATAGGCGGCTCGTTATCGGTGGCTCGTCAGCTCGATGGTTCGGCGATTGGCATGTGCGCGCTGCCGAACGGCAAACGCTGCAGCGAGCAGGCGCTGGCGGGCGGCAGCTGCGGCTACTAACGGCGGCCCCGTCGCGGGGCAGCGTCAGCGGCACCTCAAGGCCGGCTAGTGCATCAGGTCGGCGAGCTTATAGACCAGCGTCTGGTCGGCGGTCGCCAGCGTCAACTGGTTTTCCGTCAGATCGACCTGCGCGCCTTCGCGCAACATCTTGCCGATCGTCGCGTCAAGGGTATTAAGCTGGGCATCGTGGCACAGCATCCGGGTCATCGCCAGCGACTTCACCTTCAGCTCGCCGTCCGACACCTTGCCTTCCCCGCTAAAACCGTTGCACATATTGCCCGAAACATACATCTTGCCCGTAATAGCCATCTTCTCGCCGAAGCTCAGCTCCAGCGGCCGGTCGCCGGCGTTGACCGCCTGGCCGTTGACGCTGGTCAGCACGAAGCGATGATGCTGCAGCTGTTCCGCGCCGGTGGACACCTTACTGTTATAGACACAGCCGGACAACAGCATACCTGCCGCCAGTAGCGCCGCCAATTTGTTCATTTTCACTCCAAAACATTCACATTTCTAATAAAACCAAGCCAGTGTAACGGTATCGCAGCGGGGATCTGTGGGGATTATCTGAATGTGCTCCCCCCGGGAGAGGAGCACAAAAGGGAAAGGAATCAGACGATGGCGTTCGGGCAGGTTTCGCCGTTGGCGACCTGCTGCAGGTTGCCCAGGGTGGTCTCCGAAATGCTGATCAGCGCCTCAGCGGTGAGGAACGCCTGGTGGCCGGTGAACAGCACGTTGTGACAGGCGGAGAGGCGGCGGAAAACGTCGTCCTGGATCACATCGTTGGATTTGTCTTCAAAGAACAGATCGCGTTCGTTCTCATAAACATCCAGCCCCAGCGCGCCAATTTTCTGGTGCTTCAGGGCGTCGATGGCCGCCTGGGAGTCGATCAGCGCGCCGCGGCTGGTGTTAATCACCATCACCCCGTCCTTCATCTGGTCAAACGCCTCGCGATTGAGCAGATGGTAGTTTTCGTCGGTCAGCGGGCAGTGCAGGGAGATCACGTCCGACTCCTTGTACAGTGTAGCGAGGTCGACATATTCCACCCCCAGCTCCAGCGCGGCGGCGCTTGGGTACGGGTCGAACGCCAGCAGGCGCATGCCGAAACCTTTGAGGATCCGCAGCATCGCCACGCCAATTTTCCCGGTGCCGATCACCCCGGCGGTTTTACCGTACATGGTGAAACCGGTGAGGCCTTCGAGGGAGAAGTTGGCATCACGGGTACGCTGATAGGCACGGTGGATGCGACGGTTGAGCGACATCATCATACCGATCGCATGCTCAGCGACGGCTTCCGGCGAGTACGCCGGGACGCGGACCACGCGCAGGCCAAGCTCCTTTGCCGCCTCGAGGTCGACGTTGTTAAATCCGGCGCAGCGCAGAGCGATATACTTCACGCCGTGGGCCTTCAGCTCTTCCAGCACCGGGCGGCTGCCGTCGTCATTGACGAAGATACACACCGCTTCGCAACCGTTGGCGGTTTTGGCGGTCTTCGCTGTCAGCAGGAAGTCGAAGAATTCCAGTTCAAAGCCGTAGGTATCATTCACGTGCTGCAGGTACTTTTTATCGTACTGCTTCGTACTGTAAACCGCGATTTTCATAAGACTTTTCTCCAGTGATTATAACGTCACGGTAGCATATTTAAAATAATCGTACAATTATTAAAAAATAGTTTAAGTGTAAGGTGCTTATGCTAATTCTAGAGCATATCGCGGATTTGCGGAATCTCTTTGAAAGACAAAGTTTTTTCACCACAAACTGAGGCTTAAAGCGCCGGGGGAGAGCAGCAGAAACGGCCACAGCAGACCGGAGCTGACGTTAGCCAGCTGAAACGACCACAGCGGCAGGCCGCTGGCGCCGCTGACCAGGGGCAGGGTGGCGCGCAGGGGAGAGAGGAAGCGACTGAAAAAGACCGCCCACAGCCCGCGGCGCTGAAAAAAGAGTCGGCTGCGGGCCAGCCGCTCGGCGGTGAGCCAGCGTAACTGTGTGAGGCGGTGACGATAGCGAACGCCTAACCACCACGAGAGCCAGAATCCGCCGATGGCGCCGAGGCTGGCGCTGGACCACATTAACAGGAAATGACCGAGGCTGGCGGAAGCGAATGTCCCCAACAGCAGCAGACCGGAGGTGCCCGGGATCGCCAGCGACACCAGCGCGCAGGATTTAGTGAAGGTAAGCAGGAAAACCATTAGTAATACCAATGGATAGTGGCCCTGTGCGCTCTCAATGAGCGAGATAATTAACGACACGGTTTCTCCCGCAAGCCATTTCTGTCTGGCTGGAGTGTGGCAGGCGCTGCTTAAACAAAAGCTAAATGATGACGGCCGATCGCCGCGCCGCGAGTCCGGCTGGCAACTATGCTTTAACAGGTCGCAAACTTTCACTCACTGGTCGAACGTGTCACAATGGGCGCCATTCGGCTTTTACTTATGTTGAATCAGGATATTAACTGCCCATGAAGGGTAAATATAAAGCCGCCATCGCGCTGGTGTTAGTGCTGGTGTTATTGCCGCTAACGCTGCTGTTGACGCTGACCCACTGGGTGCCGACGCTGGCGGGCATCTGGCTGCCTGTGGGCACTCGTATCTCGTTGCAGGAGAGCCCGCGTCTGACGCGGTCGGCTCTGCTGATCCCCGATCTGCGCTATCTGGTGGGCGACTGTGAACTCGCCCGGGTGACCGATACCCGCCTTTCGCGTCCCAGCCGCTGGCGGCTGCATATTGGCCAGCTGGACATCAACAGCGCTTGTCTGAGCAAACTGCCGGCCAGCGAGCCCACGCCGGGATCGCCGCGCACCCTCGCCGAATGGCAATCGATGTTGCCCTACAGTTGGTTAACGATTGATAACCTGCGGCTGTCGCCGTGGGAGAAATGGCAGGGGCGGCTGGTGATGTCGTTGACGCCAGCGCAGCAGGACATCGGCTTTGCCGGTAAGGAACTGAGTCTGCAGGCGCGCCTGCGCGGCCAGGCCCTCACCGTCAGCCAGTTCAGCGCCCGGCTGACTGACGATCAGCCGCCGGTGAAGCTGGTGGGAACCTTCCACCTGCCGCTGGTACCGGATGGTCTGCCGGTCGACGGCCAGATGCAGGGCACCTTTGAATTTCCACAAACCGCGGAATGGATCGATGCCGAGCTCGAGTGGCAGCACAATCGCGGCCAGCTGCTGGTGACGCCGCGCGGCGAGGTAGAGCCGATCCTGGACCTGCCGTGGGAGATCACCCCGGAGCGGATCACCATCAGCGACGGCCGCTGGCGCACCCGCTACCAGAACTATCCGCTCAGCGGGCGCGTCGCATTGTCGGTGGGTAACTGGCAGCAGGGGACCGAGCAGATGACCGTCAGCGGTCGCTTAAATGTCCTCACCGAGGGGCATGCCGGCAAAGGCAACGCGGTGCTGAATATCGGTCCGGGCAAGCTAAGCATGGATAACAGCGACATGCCGCTGCGGCTCACCGGCGAGGCCAAGCTGGGGGAGATGATCTTCTACGCGGCGCTGCCGGCGCAGCTCAGCGGGTCGCTGGTCAGCCCGCAGCTGGCGTTTCATCCCGGGGCGCTGCTGCGTTCGCGCGGACGAGTGATCGATGCGCTGAATATTGATGAAATTCGCTGGCCGCTGGCTGGGGTGAAAGTGACCCAGCAGGGCGTCGATGGCCGCCTGCAGGCGATCCTCCGCGCCCATGAGCAGCAGATGGGCGACTTTACGCTGCATCTGGACGGTCAGGCGAGCGATTTTCTGCCCGACAGCGGCCGCTGGCAATGGCGCTACTGGGGTGAGGGACACTTCACCCCGATGCAGGCGCGCTGGGATGTGAAGGGCAGCGGGGAGTGGCGCGACAATGCTATTACCCTGAGCAGCCTCTCCACCGGCTTCGATAAGCTCGAGTACGGCACGATGCGGGTCAGTACGCCGCGTCTGACGCTCGAGCAGCCGATCCGCTGGCTGCGTGATGCCCAGCACCCGCGGCTGACCGGCGCGCTGTCGCTGGACGCGGCCAAAACCACCTTCTCCGGCGGCAGCTATCTCCCGGCGTCAACGCTGAAATTTGCCCTCGACGGCCGGGACCCGACGTGGTTCCAGTTCACCGGCGCCCTGCACGCCGATACCATTGGCCCGGTGCGGCTGACCGGGCGCTGGGATGGCGAACGGCTGCGCGGCCAGGCGTGGTGGCCAAAACAGTCGCTGACGGTGTTCCAGCCGCTGGTGCCACCGGACTGGAAGATGAACCTGCGGGAAGGGAGTCTCTATGCGCAGGTGGCCTTTTCGGCGGCAGCCGGGCAGGGATTTGAGGCGGGCGGCCACGGCGTGCTGAAGGGCGGCAGCGCCTGGATGCCGGATAACCAGATTAACGGTGTCGACTTCGTGCTGCCATTCCGTTTCAGCGACGGCCACTGGCAGCTGGGCACCCGTCGTCCGGTCTCCCTGCGTATTGGCGAAATCGTCAACCAGGTTACCGCGCGCAATCTGACGGCGGACCTGCAGGGCACCTGGCCGTGGAGTGAGGCCAATCCGCTGCAGCTCAGCGACGTCAGCGTCGATCTGTTAGGCGGTAAGCTGACGCTGCTGCAGCTGCGCATGCCGCAGCGCGACCCGGCGCTGATCCGCCTGCAGCATATCTCCAGCAGCGAACTCACCAGCGCCGTCAAGGTGAAGCAGTTCGCCATGTCCGGGGCGGTGAGCGGCGCGCTGCCGCTGTGGCTGGAAAACAACCAATGGATCATCCACGACGGCTGGCTGCGTAATGACGGGCCGATGACCCTGCGGCTGGATAAAGACACTGCCGATGCGCTGGTGGCGGACAATGTCTCCGCCGGGGCGGCGATTAACTGGCTGCGCTATATGGAGATCTCCCGCTCGTGGACGCGGATTAACCTCGACAATCTGGGCGTATTGACGCTTAAGGCCACCATCAACGGTACCAGCCGGGTGGACGGGAAAAGCAGTACCGTGCATTTAAACTACGCTCATGAAGAGAATATTTTCGACCTGTGGCGCAGTTTACGCTTCGGCGACAATTTACAGGCGTGGCTCGAACAGAATGCCATGCTGCCCGTGCGGCACTGTACGGACGGTAAGACATGTAAGGAACCTAAATGAAGAAGTTGCTACTGGCCATGGTGGCGCCGATGCTGCTCGCCGGCTGTACGCCGCGTATCGAAATTGCGGCATCGAAAGAGCCCATCACCATTAATATGAATGTCAAAATTGAGCATGAGATCCATATCAAGGTCGATAAGGATGTGGAAAATCTGCTGAAATCCCGCAGCGATCTGTTCTGAGGCGACGATGAGAAAACGACTGTTAAGCGCAGCGCTGGCGCTGACCTTACTCAGCGCGCCCGCGCTGGCGTTGACCCTGAGCGAAGCGCGGCAGCAGGGGCGGGTGGGGGAAACGCTGAACGGCTATCTGGCGCCGCTGCGCCAGGATAAAGAGACCTTAGCGCTGGTGAAGCAGATCAATGCCGCGCGCAGCGAAAGCTACCAGCAGCTGGCGGATGACAACAATCTGCCGGTAGATGAAGTGGCGAAAATGGCCGGGCAGAAGCTGGTGGCCCGGGCTCAGCCCGGGGAGTACGTCCAGGGGCTGAACGGCCAGTGGCGGCGTAAATGATCAGCGGCAGCGCTTGCGGTATTCGCCCGGCGAGACGCCAAAGCGCTGCTTAAAGGCGGTGGAGAAATGGCTGTGGTCGCTGAAGCCCCAGCGGTAGCCGATCCCCGCCAGCTTTTCGTCGTCATGGGCGTTCTGTAGCGCCCGGGCGCACAGATCCAACCGCCGGTTCTTAATATACTGCGCCACCACCAGCCCTTTGTCGGCAAACAACCGGTACAGGCTGCGTACCGACATCCCCGTCTCGCTGGCCAGCCACTCCGGGCGCAAATGCTCCGACTGAATGGACGCATCGATTAAGGCAATAATCTTCTGAAACTGCTTTTCCCGCCGGGAAGGGGCAGGCTTGCGCTGATGCAGCACCGGGCGCAACAGGCAGGCGATCGCCTCCAGCGCCGCTTCACTCTCGCTGGCGGAGAGTGTCGTGCCGCCCATGCTTTCCAGCAACAATCGCTGGCTGAGCTGCACCATTGGCAGGGATTTGTCCAGCCGGCAGGCGGTGGCGATGTCGCCTGTGGGCGCCACCCGCTGGCGCGGCAGCAGCAGGGAGGCCTGACGCGAGGTCTGCTGCCAGACAATCGAGCAGGGGCGGGCGGCGTCGATTAACGTGATATCGCCTGCCGCCAGCGTCACCTGGCGCTCGTCCTGTTCGATGATGGCTTCGCCGGCAAGCTGAAATACGGTGTAGAACCAGGCGTCGTTATCGCGTTTTATCTCATTGTGTGTGCGGTAGAGATTAACCCCGGCGGCGGTGACCGTGCTGACCTTGAGGTTACCAGCGTAGCGGGCGTCAATCTCGCCGTGGAAGCGCCCCTCCAGCGGCCGGGCGGCGAAATGGCCGCAGACCTGATTGATCGTCGCCAGCCAGCGCTGGTACGCCAGCCCCCCCTCTGCCGTGGTCATCATTCGCCCTTCTCCTGTAATAACAATGTTTCCGCATTGTTGCATTTATGCCGCCTCAGGCAAGGCCGCGATGGCGGGTATATGAAAGAACTATTACCTGCGGCACATTTCTGCCAGGGTAAGCCGCGGATTTGCGGCGACTGTCACAGCGGCGCAAACGAATGTCACAGAGAAAAAAGCGCCAGCCGCCAACCGGACATAGACTGAAAGCACTATCCGCGAAGAATAAGGAAAGGGTATGTCCACCTCTCAGATAGCGCTGCTTGCCAGCGTCCAGCAGTTTTTAGACCGTCAGCATGGCCTGTATATCGACGGCGCTCCCTGCGCCGCGCAGAGCGAAAACCGGTTAACCGTCTGGGATCCGGCCACCGGGCAGGCGATTGCCACCACCGCCGACGCCAGCCCGGCGGATGTTGACCGGGCGGTAATGTCCGCCTGGCGCGCTTTTGTCGATCGCCGCTGGGCCGGGCGCACCCCGGCCGACCGTGAACGCATCCTGCTGCGTTTTGCCGACCTGGTGGAGCAGCACGGCGAAGAGCTGGCGCAACTGGAAACCCTTGAGCAGGGCAAATCCATTGCGATCTCTCGCGCCTTTGAGGTCGGCTGCACCCTTAACTGGATGCGCTACACCGCGGGGCTGACCACCAAGATCAGCGGCCGGACGCTGGACGTGTCGATCCCGTTCCCGCAAGGGGCGCGTTACCAGGCGTGGACCAAAAAAGAGCCGGTCGGGGTGGTGGCGGGCATCGTCCCGTGGAATTTCCCGCTGATGATCGGCATGTGGAAGGTCATGCCGGCCCTGGCGGCAGGCTGTTCGATCGTCATCAAACCTTCTGAAACCACCCCGCTGACCCTGCTGCGGGTGGCGGAGCTGGCGACCCTGGCGGGCATACCTGACGGGGTATTCAACGTGGTCACCGGCAGCGGCGCCGGCTGCGGCGCGGCGCTGACCGCCCATCCGCAGGTAGCGAAGGTCAGCTTTACCGGCTCAACGGCGACCGGGAAACAGATCGCCCGCGTGGCCGCCGACCGCCTGACTCGCGTGACGCTGGAGCTGGGCGGCAAGAACCCGGCGATTGTGCTCAAAGATGCCGATCCCCAGTGGGTTATTGAGGGGCTGATGACCGGTAGCTTCCTCAATCAGGGACAGGTCTGCGCCGCCAGCTCGCGGATCTACATCGAAGCGCCGCTGTTTGACACCCTGGTCAGCGGTTTCGAGCAGGCGGTGAAATCGCTGCAGGTGGGGCCGGGGATGCAGGAGACGGCGCAGATCAACCCGGTGGTCTCCCGGGCCCACTGCGACAAGGTGGCGGCCTACCTCGAAGAGGCTCGCCAGCAGAAGGCAGAGCTCATCAGCGGCAGCGCCGGACCGGATGCGGGGGGGTACTATATTCCGCCGACGCTGGTGGTTAACCCCGACGCCGGACTGCGCCTCACCCGTGAGGAGGTATTTGGCCCGGTGGTGAACCTGGTGCGGGTGGCCGACGGCGAGGAGGCGCTGCGTCTGGCCAACGACAGCGATTTTGGTCTGACCGCCAGCGTCTGGACCCGCGATCTAACCCAGGCCCTGAACTACACCGACCGTCTGCAGGCGGGAACGGTATGGGTCAACAGCCATACTCTGATTGACGCCAACCTGCCTTTCGGCGGCATGAAGCAGTCTGGTACCGGCCGCGATTTCGGCCCTGACTGGCTCGACGGCTGGTGCGAAACCAAATCCGTCTGCGTGCGTTACTAGACCGCTGTCGGGGAAAGCGAATGGCTTTTCCCGACGCGCCGCTTGCCGACCTCCGGTCTTTCTCGCTACTGTGGAGGGCAATCTTTGCCCAACCAGGGCGGTGAATCACCAGGAGGTCTTCGGCATGACAGCATTTCCTAAGGTTGCACTTATTGGTCCCGGCGCCATCGGCACGACTATCGCCGCCGCCCTGTTTGAGGTGGGGAGGGCGCCGATGGTCTGCGGGCGTACCGCCCATTCGGCGTTGGTGCTGCGCACTGACGAGGGCGAGATCGTGGTGCCCGGCCCGGTGCACACCGACCCAACGGCGATAGCCGCCCCCTTCGACCTGGTGTTTGTCGCGGTGAAAACCACCCAGACGGAGGCCATCGCCCCCTGGCTGACGGCCCTGTGTTCCGCGGACACCGTGGTGTGCGTGCTGCAAAACGGCGTCGAGCAGCGCCAGCAGTTTGCTCCCTTGACCGGCGGCGCGACGGTGTTGCCCTCGGTGGTCTGGTTTCCGGCGCAGCGCGATGCCGATGCCTCTGTCTGGCTGCGCGCCACACCGCGCCTGACCCTCCCGGATCTGCCGGGGGCAGAGCGAGTGCAGCAGGCGCTGGCGGGGACCCGCTGCGCGGTGGACCTGGCGGCGGATTTTACCACCGTGGCCTGGCGTAAACTGTTGCAGAACGCCGTCGCCGGACTGATGGTGCTGACCGGACGCCGCGCCGGGATGTTTGCCCGGGAAGACATTACTGCCCTCGGACTGGCTTATCTGCGCGAATGTCTGCAGGTGGCGCGGGCGGAAGGGGCCGCCCTGGGCGACAGCGTGCCGGAGGAGATTATCGCCGGTTTTCACCGGGCGCCTGCCGACTTAAGCACCTCTATTATGATCGATCGCCTGAATGGCCGACCGCTGGAGTGGGATATTCGTAACGGCGTGGTGCAGCGTCGCGGGCGTCAGCACGGCATTCCGACACCGCTCAGCGATACCATCGTGCCGCTGCTGGCGGCAGCCAGCGACGGCCCGGGCTGACCCGGGCAGGCGCGGGGTTAGTCCACCAGGGAGGGATCGAGGTCGATCATTAACTGCTTCATTTCGGCAAAATGCTGCCGCGAGAAATCGGCAATCTTCTCCCAGTCCTGGGCCGTTTTTTCCGCTACCGCGTCTGACAGAACCTTCAGCGGCTGGCCGGTGGACCAGGCGGTGATCAGGATCTGACAGGCGCGCTCCAGGGTCCAGATATCATCGAACGCCTCGCCGATGGTCGGGGCGGTCACCAGCACCCCGTGATTCCCCATCAGCAGGCGGCGTTTGTCCGCCAGCAGGCCCGCCAGCCGGGCGCCTTCTGCCGCGTTGTCCGCCATCCCGCCGTACAGCGTATCGACGGCGACCCGGTTAAAATAGCGGGCCGTGTTCTGGTCGATGGGCAGGATCTGCGGCGTCGCCAGACAGGCGAGGCTGGTGGTGTACACCGGGTGCAGATGCAGCACCACCCGCACGTCCGGGAGCCGCTGATGGATCTGCCCGTGAATAGCCCACGCGGTGGCATCGACGTCAGGGCGCGCGGCGCAACGTTCATCATCGGCGTTCAGCACCAGCAGATCGCTGGCGCGGATGCGCGAAAAGTGTTTCCACTTCGGGTTGAGTAAAAACGTTTTCCCGTCGGCGGAGAGCGCGGCGCTGAAATGGTTGGCCACCGCCTCATGCATGCCAAGATGGGCAATGATGCGAAAGGTGGCCGCCAGGTCGATGCGGATCTGCTCTTCATCGGAATCGCGCATGGGCATTACTCCGCTTTCGGCATCAGGGTCTGCAGATCGTCCGCCGTCGGCGCCTGGAAGTGATATTTCTTCAGCAGGGCGGCATATTCCGGCGTCGCGCTGTATTTTTTCAGCGCCTCTTCGAGGGCGGTTTTCACCTCAGTATTGCCTTTTTTAACGCCAAAGCCGTTCAGCACCGGATAGATCAGCGTGTCAGAGGAGATAACCACCCGGTCACCCAGTTTTTCCACCACCCCGCGCGCCACGGCGGCGTCGGTGATCTGCGCATCCACCGCGCGCGACAACAGCGCCTGGGTGGTCTGCGGGTCGGTGGTATAAACGCTCAGCGCAATCGGCTTCAACCCCTTCTTCACGCAGTAGTCGGCGGAAAGCTTCTGCAATTGCGCCAGCCACGAGGTGGCGCCCATCGAGCCGATTTTATGCCCGCAGAAGTCCTCCGGGGTCTTAGGCTGGTAGTCGCCGCCTTTGCGGGCGAGGATCGCTTCCCCACTTTTCAGGTACGGCACCATATCGATCACCTTCAGGCGTTCGGCGGTAATGTACATCGACGAGTTGGTGATATCGAAGCGCCCACCCTGCAGCCCGGGGATCAGGTTGGGGAAGCGGGTATCGATATTCACTGCTTCACGGCCCATAGTCTTCGCCAGACCATCGAGCAGCTCGATGTCAAAACCGGCTGGCTTATTGTTTTCCATGTACTCGTAAGGAAAAAAGGTCATGTCCGAACCGGCGGTGATCTTACCGCTTTGCTGAAAGGCCAGTGCGCTAAAGGATGTCAGAGCAGCCGCTGCGCAGAGCAGCAGGGTCAGCGGGCGTGGTGCGAAAATGCGTGTCATAAAACCTCCGGAGTGTGGGCAAATTACATGCTGGCGCGATCGGCGCCGGCCTGCTGAACAAAAAACGAAGCGCCGCGCGGCTTCTGCGGCAGACGAAGCTGGTTATTGGTGCTGCGCACCAGACCGCTCTCTTCTCCCGCGACCAGTTGGCCGGCATGGCGGCTCGGCAGCGGGTTTTCGCCGTAGGGTAGCGCATCCTCCGCGGCGTAGACGCTGATGAACAGGGTGCGCGGCAGGGCGGTTTCGTTGGGACTGGAGGCGTGCAGCAGGCGGGTATGCATAAAGCAGACTGAGCCCGCCGGGCCAAAACAGGCCTGCGGCTGCTGGCAGTGCGTCGCCACCACCTCATCATCCACCGCCCCCGTGAAGCGCCCCTCCTGCCAGTGGGACCACAGCGGCCCCTGATGACTGCCCGGCACCACGTTGAGCGGACCATTCTCTGGCGTCACCTCGCTGACCATCAGCAGGGCGGTGATGATGTCGTCATTGCTGTGTGGGGTGAAAAGGAAATCCTGATGCCATTTCACCTCGGTGGCGGTGTGCGGCAGCTTGGAGTTAATTTTGCTGTGATGAAAGCGGGTGCCGCTGCCGCCGATCAGCTGCGCGGCGATGGTCGCCATCCGCGAGTTCAGCGCAGTATGGCGATAGGCCTCGGAGATCTCCGTCGGGGAGGCGACCCGGCGCAGCGACGGATGGTCAGGAGCATGATCGCGCTCGATATCGAAGCGCGGCCGCCCGTCGAGGGTTTCTCCCCACACCGTCGCGTGACCTCGGCTCTCCTCGACCCAGCCGTCGAAATCGCTCTGCAGGGCGGCGATGTCGGCGCTGGAAAGCACCTCTTCGACCACCAGAAAACCCTGCTGATGAAACTGATCAATTTGCCACTGCGCAATCATAGTTTTTCCTCTTCACGTTCCGATAGTTAAGCCAGAGAAACATCTTTGAGAAAGGCCTCGACCCGCGGGTGTTGCCCGCTACGCATCGCCTGCGGCGTGTCATCGCACACCACCCGGCCTTTCTCCATAAACACGATCCGGTCGGACACTTTGAAGGCGAAGTTCATCTCGTGGGTGACGATGACCATGGTGATGCCTTCGTGGGCCAGGGATTCGATAACCTGCAGCACTTCATTCACTTTTTCCGGATCCAGCGCCGAGGTGGGCTCATCGAACAGCATGATCTGCGGACGCATCATCAGGGCGCGGGCGATCGCCACCCGCTGCTGCTGTCCGCCGGAGAGCTGGTGCGGATACTTCCAGGCGTGCTCCAGCATGCCCACTTTGTGCAGCAGTTCGCAGGCGTGCTGGCGGAGCTCCGCGTCACTTGCCAGATGGTGATAGCGCGGGGCCAGCAGCAGATTGCCGAACACGGTCAGATGCGGGAACAGGTTAAAGCTCTGGAACACCATGCCGATGTTCAGGCGATGTTCGGCATTCTCCATAAAGCGCGGCTTCTGCTGCCCCTGACGGTCGAGGTGAATAAAGGGTTGGCCGTTAATCTGAATTTCGCCGTTATCGATCTGCTCAAGACCGTTCAGCAGGCGAATGAGGGTGGTTTTCCCCGAGCCTGACGGACCGATGACCGAGACCACCTCGCCGGGCTGGATCTGCAGGCTCACCGCCCCCAGCACTTCGACGTTGTTGTAGGCCTTATGCAGCTTAGAGGCCTGCAGCGCCGGCTCATGACTCTGGGCGACGCTGCGCGCCATCGCCGGGTGGCGGGCGCTGGCCAGCCGCTGCATCTCGGCATCTACCGGACGAGCGGTATTGCGCTGGGTCACGTCAAGGTAGTTCTCCAGCCGTTTCAGCAGAAAATCGAACACCGTGACGATAAAGATGTAATAAAACGCCACGGCCGTCATCGTCTCCATGACCAGAAAGTTCTGCGAGTAGAGCTGCTGGCCGACCATCAATATTTCGGTCAGGGAGATCACCGACACCAGCGAACTGAGCTTCACGATGGCGATATATTCATTGGCCAGCGCCGGCAGGGCGACGCGCAGCGCCTGGGGGATGATCACCCGCCACTGGATCCCGGCGTAGCGCAACCCCAGGGCCCGTGCGGCTTCGCTCTGCCCGCGAGGGATGGAGAGCAATCCGCCGCGGTGGATCTCGGCGATATAAGCCGCTTCGCTGAGGACCATCGCCAGCAGGCCGGCCCAGAAGGGATCGTTCAGCACCGGGGCGAAGGAGGGCAGCGCCTGCGGCATGTTGTAGACAAAAATCAGCAGGACCAGCAGCGGCATACTGCGAAATAACCAGATATACAGCCGGGCTGGGGTGGATAACCAGCCGCGCGGCGACTGTTTGGCCAGCGCCAGAATAAATCCGAGCACAATACTGCAGCCCCAGGTCAGCAGACTTAATTTAATGACGGTCCAGGTGGCCCACCAAAAATCGGCATCGCTGAGCAGGCTTAACATGTAGTTCCAGTTAAACGTCATGGGCTATTTCACTCGTCATAATTATCAAAAATGAAAGTGGCTCGGCTGTGCCGTAATGGGGAGCCACCGGTATTCATCGTGCGAATACACTATGCTGGCAGGATGCTTTCAGAGGCAATTAGTAAATTTTTGGCCTTTAAGTTTAAAAAAACTATACAGCGATATTAACGATATGGAATTTAAAGTGATTGTTAAGATACTTTGCGTAAACAATTTAAAAACAATGACTGTAATTCAATAACGCTATTTTGAGCAGACAGGTTATTTTGCGCGAAACTGGGGCAGACGCTGCCAGTCTGGCGTGCAGCGTGGCGCATGATGGTGCAATGGTGGAAATAAACCACGCGGGCGTAGAGCAATAATAAATATTGTCGCCCCTTGTCGGGCAATGCGCCGCGCTTTTCCTGGGGTGGCACGCGGATTGCTTGGGACTTAGAGGAAAACTATTCCCCGTGTGCGCCGGACCATATTTTATCAATGGTGATGCTATGAACCGATTTACCCTGAAGCAGCTCAAATATTTCGTCACCGTGGTGGAGACGGAGAGTATCGCCGAGGCCTCCCGCCAGCTGCACATTGCGCAGCCGTCGATTTCGATTGCCATCAAGAATCTGGAGAGCACCTTCGACCAGCAGCTGTTTATTCGCCACCATGCGCAGGGCGTTTCGCTCACCTCCAGCGGTCGGCGGATCTACGATAAAGCGAAAGAGCTGCTGCGCCTGTCCTGGGAGTTCGAACAGAATTCGCGAGCGGATAAAGAGCTGGTTTCTGGCATGATCTCCATCGGTTGCTTCGAATCGGTGGCTCCGCTGTATATGCCGAAGCTGGTGGCCGGGTTTAAGAAATGCTATCCGGAAATCACCCTGCATCTGTACGACGGCGAACAGCATGAGCTGATGCATGGCCTGCACCGCGGCCGCTTCGACCTGGCGCTGGTTTACGATCTGGAGCTCGGCCATTCGATCAATAAAGAGCGGCTCAATGCCCCGCATAAACCCTACGCGCTGCTGCCCGCCGCGCATCCGCTGGCGCAGAAGGCGCAGGTGACGCTGCAGGAGCTGAGCCGCGAGCCGATGATCCTCCTCGATGCGGTCCCCAGTAAAAATTATTTTATCTCCATCTTTAAGGAAAAGGGTTATCACCCGGAAGTGGCTTACAGTTCCCCCTCCATTGAAATGGTGCGCTGTATGGTGGGTCAGGGGTTGGGTTTTTCGGTGCTGGTCACCCGGCCCTGCTGCGATATGACCTACGATGGTGAAAGAGTGGTGCAGCGGGATATTGCCGACGAGATGCCCGCCTCGACCTTAATTATGGCGCATCTCGCGAATAATGAGCCCACGCGGCCGACGCAACTGTTTATGGATTATTGTCGCAGCATCGAATTAACCCCAACTCACGCCTGAAATAACGCCTGTCGATCCGGCAGGCCTTATTTTTTGTCGTCACTCAGCCTCGTAAAATTCTATTCAGTCGATCGTTTTATAATATTTTACCAATTCGTCACAGTTAAATAACCTGAAAGCCGTCAATTCCGGCGACGTCGTCGGCAACTGTGCTTGAAGGATAGCGAAATGACTGAACAGATTACCGAGATCGATACCCTGGTGGTGGGCGCGGGGCAGGCGGGCGTCGCCATGAGCGAGCATCTGACCCGGCTGGATATCCCCCACCTGGTGCTGGAAAAGCAGGGTATTGCCCAGGCCTGGCGCAGCGGACGCTGGGATTCGCTGGTCGCGAACGGCCCGGCCTGGCACGATCGGTTCCCGGGCATGGTGTTCCCGGACTGCCCGGCAGACAGCTTTGTCGGCAAAGAGCAGGTGGCAGACTATTTTGCCGCCTATGCCCGCAGCTTCAATGCGCCGATCCGTACCGGGGTGGAGGTTTTCAGCGCCGAACGCCTCGTCGGACGGCCGGGCTTTCGTATCGACACCTCGCAGGGGGTGATTGAAGCGCAGCGGATTGTGGCGGCCACCGGGCCGTTTCAGCGGCCAGTGATCCCGGCCATCGCCCAGCAGAGTCAGGCTATTCAGCAGCTCCACTCCGCGCACTATTTTAACCCGCAGCAGCTACCGGAGGGCGGTGTGCTGGTGGTTGGCGCAGGATCCTCCGGCGTGCAGATTGCCGATGAGCTACAGCGAGCCGGACGCGCGGTGTGGCTGTCGGTGGGAGCGCACGACCGCCCGCCGCGTCGCTATCGTCAGCGCGATTTTTGCTGGTGGCTCGGGGTGCTGGGAATGTGGGATGCCGCGGCCAATGCGCCGGGTAAAGAGCATGTCACTATCGCGGTGAGCGGCGCGCGCGGCGGCCATACCGTCGATTTTCGCCAGCTGGCGCATCAGGGAGTCACGTTAGTGGGGCAGACCCGTGGCTTTGACGGTGACAAGGCACTGTTTCACCACGACCTGGCGGAGAATATCCGCCGCGGCGATGCCTCCTACCTTGCGCTGCTCGACGCCGCGGACGCGTGGGTGGCCCGCAACGGCATGGACCTGCCCGAAGAGCCCTCCGCCCGCGAATTTCTGCCCGATCCGGCCTGCGTCACCGACCCGCTGCTCAGTCTCAATCTGGCGGAGGCCGGGATCGGCACCATCATCTGGGCGACGGGCTACACCACCGACTATCGCTGGCTGAAGGTCAACGCCTTCGATGACGCACAGCGGCCACAGCATCACCGCGGCGTATCGACGGAGCCGGGCGTCTATTTCCTCGGCCTGCCGTGGCTCTCGCGGCGCGGGTCCACCTTTATCTGGGGCGTCTGGCACGATGCCAAATATATTGCCGATCAGATCGCCATTCAGCGCCAGTACCAGCGTTACCAGCCGTCCTGTTAACCGTTTTCCTTAAGGAGTGCTTTGATGCCAACTCATACCCGTATTCGCATGTTTAACACCAAAGAGACCTACCCGAACCAGGCGCTGAACAACGATCTGTGCCAGGCGGTGCGGGCCGGCAATACCGTCTACGTTCGCGGCCAGGTTGGCACCGATTTCGCCGGCAATCTGATTGGCCTCGGCGACCCGCGGGCGCAGGCGGAGCAGGCGATGAAGAATGTTGAACAGTTGCTGAAAGAGGCGGGAAGCGACCTCTCGCATATCGTCAAGACCACCACTTATCTGATCGATCCCCGCTATCGCGAGCCGGTCTATCAGGAGGTGGGCAAATGGTTAAAAGGCGTCTTTCCCATCTCCACCGGGGTGGTGGTGTCGGCCCTCGCGCAGCCGCAGTGGCTGATGGAGATTGACGTTACGGCGGTGATCCCTGACGACTGGCAGGGGGAGGCAGCAGAATGACTCTCTCTATTAGCGCCCGCTGCCCGGAATCAGGTCAGTTGGGCATTGCCATTAGTTCGTCGAGCATGGCCGTGGGATCGCGCTGTCCGTGGCTATTGCCCGGCGTCGGCGCAGTCGCCAGTCAGAACATAACCTTACCGTCGCTGGGGCCGCATATTCTTGGTGCGCTTGAGGCGGGGGCCTCCGTTGAGCAGGCTCTGAACCTGGCCCTGGCGGAGGACCGCTTCCGCGAATATCGCCAGGTCGCGGCGATTGATGCCAACGGTGAAGTGGCGGCGTTCAGCGGAGAACATACTCTCGGGATCGGTGGCACCCTGGCGGGAGATAACTGCGTGGCGGCGGGCAACATGCTGGCCAGTCACGAGGTGATCGCCGCGATGGTGGCCGCCTTCGAGACGGCGAGCGGTGAACTGGCCAGCCGGCTGCTGGCCGGGCTGCGCGCGGGGATTGCCGCCGGGGGCGAGGCCGGCCCGGTCCACTCGGCGGCGGTGAAGGTGGTGGACGATTACCCGTGGCCGGTGGTCGATCTGCGTATTGACTGGGCGGAGACGGATCCGCTGGCGGCCCTTGAGCAACTGTGGCTGGCCTGGGAGCCGCAAATGGACGCCTATATTACCCGGGCGCTCGACCCTCGCGATGCGCCCGCCTATGGCGTCCCCGGCGATGAATAACATCCTCGCCGCGCTGCTGGCTTTTGACACCACCAGCCGCCATTCGAACCTGGCGATGATCGACTGGATCGCCGATTTTCTCGCTGCCCGCGGCGTGGCGTCCCGCCGCTTTTATGACCCGTCGGGCGGTAAGGCCAATCTCTACGCCCGGCTGGGGCCGTCCGGCGGCGGTGGGGTGATGCTCTCGGGCCACACCGACGTGGTCCCGGTGGACGGCCAGGCCTGGAGCGTTCCGCCTTTCAGCCTGACCGAGCGCGATGGCCGCTACTATGGCCGCGGCAGCGCCGATATGAAGGGGTTTCTCGCCTGCGTGCTGGCGGCAGTGGATGACTTTCTGGCGGCGCCGCTGCGCATGCCACTGCATCTGGCCTTCTCCTATGACGAAGAGGTCGGCTGTCTCGGTGTGCGCAGCCTGGTGGATTTTCTGCAGGCCTCGCCGGAGAAACCGGCGCTGTGCCTCATCGGCGAGCCGACAGAGATGCAGCCGGTGTTCGGTCATAAAGGCAAACTGGCCATGCGCTGCTGCATCGAGGGGCAGGCCTGCCATTCGGCCTATGCCCCGCAGGGGGTGAACGCCATCCGCTACGCGGCCAGGCTGATCAACCACCTGGATCGGCTGGGCGTGCGTCTGGCCCGGCAGCAGGACAGCCGCTTTTCGCCGCCCTTCAGCACGCTGCAGGTGGGCACCATTCAGGGTGGGGCCGCGCTGAATATTGTTCCGCAGTCCTGCCGCTTTGATTTTGAGATCCGCTACCTGCCGGGGATGCGTCCCGAAGCGGTCACCGAGGCGCTGGCGGCCTACGCCCGCCGCCAGCTGCTGCCGGAGATGCGCCGGGTAGGCAGCGGGAGCGACATCCAGTTCCAGCTGTTAAGCCACTATCCGCCGCTGCTCAGCGATCCGCAGTCCGACTTCGCCCGCTGGCTGTCACAGTGGTGCGGCAGCGATCGCTTCTCCACCGTGGCGTTCGGCACCGAAGGGGGGCTGTTCGATGAGATGGGCGTCGCGACCCTGGTCTGCGGACCGGGCAGCATGGCCCAGGGCCATAAGGCCGATGAGTACATCAGCATCACGCAGACCGAGCGCTGTATGACGATGCTGCGACAGCTTTGCGCGTGGATGCGTGCCGAACCGGCGGAACCGCTCACCTGATCCCTCAACACAGGAACCCAAGCGATGCACAACCAACACTCTCCCCACATCGATCAAGCGACCATCGACCGCTGGCAGGCGGATGGCGCGGTGTTATTAAAAGGCGTCTTTACCCCCTGGGTCGATCGCCTCGCCGAGGGGGTCACGGCGCTGATGGCCAGCCCCAGCGAGTATGGTCATGCGCGCACGGTGATCCCCAAAGATGGTTCGCCGCCTTTTTTTCAGGACTACTGCAACTGGTCGCGGATCCCGGCGTTTAGCGAGTTTGTCTTTCAGTCAGCGGCCGCCGAGATCGCGGCGGCGCTGATGCAGTCGCAGACGGCGAAATTTTTCCATGAACATACGCTGGTCAAACCGGCCGGAGGCAGCACGGTGACTCCCTGGCATCATGACCAGCCTTACTATTGCGTCTCCGGCAGACAGAACGTCAGCTTCTGGATCCCGCTGGACCCGGTGGCGGAGGCCACTTCGCTGCGCTGCATTCGCGGGTCGCATCGCTGGGAGGAGGAGTTCAGTCCTACCCGTTTCAATGGCACTAAGCTTTACGAGCACACCCGGTTCAGCGCGCTGCCGGATATCGACGCCCATGAGGACGAATACGATATCGTCAGCTGGGCGCTGGAGCCGGGGGATGCGGTGGCCTTCCATTTCCGCACCGTCCATGGCGCCCGCGGCAACCCCGGCGCGCGGGCGCGACGGGTCTTCTCCGCCCGCTGGGTGGGGGATGACGCCGCGTTTGCCGATCGCGGTGGCGTGACGTCGCCACCGTTCCCCGAGCTGACCCTGCGGGACGGCGACCCGCTGGATTCCCCGCTGTTCCCCCAGGTTTGGCCGCGGGCGTGAGCCACTGGCGGCGGGATCTGCTATGATCCCGCCTTTCGCTGTCTGGAGCCTGTCGATGTTCAACGACGCCATTGTTTATGACCGTTACGGGCCGCCGGCCGCCGTGCTGACCCTGAAACGCCTGCCGCTGGCGCCGCTGGCGGGCGGACGGGTGCGGGTCAGGATGCGCTATGCCCCGGTGAATCCCTCGGATTTGATCCCCGTGACCGGCGCCTATCGCCACCGCACCCGACTGCCGGCCGTCGCCGGCTATGAAGGCCTTGGCGAGGTGGTCGCCGCGCCATACGGCAGCCGGCTGTCCGCGGGACAGCGGGTACTGCCTCTGCGCGGAGGCGGCACCTGGCAGCGGTTTATCGATCTGGATGAGACCTGGCTGGTGCCGGTGCCGCCAGCGGTTGACGATCTGCTGGCCGCCCGCGGGTATATCAATCCGCTGACGGCTATGCTGATGCTCAAGCGCTGGCCGGTTGCCGGAAAACACCTTGTGCTGACCGCGGCATCGTCCTCCTGCGCCAGCCTGCTGGGACAGTGGGCGCTGGCGATGGGCGCCCGCTCGGTGAGCGGGATTATTCGCTCGCCGCAGCACCGGGCGCGCCTGGAACAGGCCGGGATCTATCCGATCCTCGATACCGACCGGGCGCTGATGGAGAAGGTCAGCCAGCACAGCGATCTGGTGTTTGACGCGGTGGGCGGCGAACTGGCGAATACGCTGCTGTCGGTGCTGCCCGCATCGTCGACCCTGATCTCCTATGGTTTATTATCCGGGCGGCCGCTGACCCAGACGCGCGGTAGCGCGACGGTGCGCAAGTTTCATCTGCGGGAGGCGTTGCCGACACTCAGCGTGGCGGCGTGGCGGGCGGCGTTTGACGAGATTTGGCTGCGCTTGCCAACGACCACCCAGCCGCCGGCCCAGCGCATAGCGTTGAACGACTGGCGGGAGGCAATTGCCGCCGCCGACCAGCCGGGAAGAGGCGGTAAAATCCTGCTCGATTTCACCGCGGGCTAAGATTACTTTTTCTTCTCGCCAAGGGTTGGGGTTTCGTCAAAGAAGTTCCACGGCTTCAGCAGGGCGTGCGCCCACTCGGTCGGCATGATCGGCCACTCTTCGGCGCGCGCCACGTGGGTGGTGCCGGTGGTGATCCACACGACGTCATCGTGGTTAGTCAGCGACTCATCATCCTTTGCGTACTGCCCTAAGCCGGTATCCTGGGCGGAACGGTTCGGGTATTTCCCTTCCGGATAACGCTCTGTCGGGTGGTAGCGCGTCACCCACAGCTGTTTATCCATAAAGCTCAGGCGATGGTAGATCCACTCGTCCGGGGCGAACTTCGCGCCGGTCGCCGCCGGGTGCGTACCGCCGGCATACGGGATGATCTGATAAGAGACCGGGTTGCCCATGCGGTTCTCTTTGCTGGTGTTGCTCAGCAGGCGAATGGTTCCCGGGTCGAATTTCTGCGCCGCTTTCTGCTCGCTGTCAATGGTGTACTGATTCACCTGCATGGTACTGGTGCGCGGGCCACCGGCGGTGTTGGGCTTCACTTCAGGATCCATCGCCACCAGGGTGTTGTTTTCGCCGTCCACGTCGAGGTCGAGGCGGAAGTTATAGATGTGCTGATGGGTGGTGCCGACAATATTATGGTCGATCAGCGTCCCGTAGCGGGTATCCTCTTTGGCGCTGGGGTCATGCATGGTCTTCGCCATCACGCCTTTAACGGCTTCAATGCCGGTGGCGCCGGCGTCGATACCGATGGTGCCGTTGTCGTGGAACACCCAGTCAAAGATATAATCATAGTTCCCGACGGTACTGATCCAGCGTACCACCAGTTCCCGGCGTTCGGTGCTGACGTTGGGTTTGCCCATTTCCAGGTGCTTATATTCCGGCCCGGCATAGCGTTCGAATATGGCGACCGCGCCTGGAATCGTGGTCGGTTTGCCGGTGTAATCGGCGATGGTTTCATCCAGCAGCACCGCATTCGATGGCGCATCTTTACCTCGCACAATCGGCGATGTCAGGGTGCCCATGCCGTAATCGCCGGAGTCCAGATAGGCTTTGAAATACCAGCCGACGTCCGGGTCGCCGTAGGGGACGATCATCCCGCCCAGGGAACCTTCATACATCACCTGGCGTTTTTTGCCGTTATCGTTGTAGGTCACCGTCGAGAGAATTGGCCCGACGCGTGAGTTCAGGCGCAGGTGGAAATCCCAGTTCTGCCAGTGAATGGTATCCCCGGTAATGGTGTAGTTTTTGCCTTCCGGTTCGGTTATCTCCAGCGGTTTCACCGCCGGGGCGTTGCGGTCGCGGCCATCATACGGACGGGGCTCCATCGGTACCGGGATCACCGGGCCTTCCTCAATTTTGATAATTTTCTTCGCTTCAAGGTCGACCACCGCCACCAGGTTTTCAATCGGGTGCGCCCAGTAGTTGCCGTCGCCAGTATCGAGATAACTGACCACCTTCAGCAGACGCGCATCCTGTTGCAGGCCATCTTTGCCATCAAAATAGCCAACGGTGAGCGGGGTGGTGACCACTTTGCCTGGATCGGTAATACCGTGCTTTTTCAGCACCTCAGCGAATTCGCTGCTGGCGTTGATGATGTTCTGCACGCTGACACAATCATCGAGCAGTACCATCCCGTGGGCGCCTTTAATCGGCGTCCAGGAGAGGATTTTTTTGTTTTGCAGATCGACGACGGCTTCAATCACGTGTTTGCCATCCAGCATCACCACATCGGCGGTGCGCGGTGAATCGACCGGCGTACCCTGCAGGGCAAAGGCCCACACCGCCGCTTTATCCGGCTCGTGCAGGGAAATTTCGGTAAAGCGGGTATTGGGCTGGAATTCCGGCGCGGCTTTGACAAGGGTCACCGCTTCACTGATTTCCGCCGCCGAGAGCGAGTTTAACGGGTGAGGGCGCTTTTCCACCTGGAAGGTCTGATCGAGACCGGACTGGAACACATCGTTGATAAAGGTATCGGAGACCCAGGCTTTTCCTTCCTTCATCACCACCGGCACCTGCAGGTCAAGGGTTTTACCGTTGACGATCGCGGTTTTGGCGCCGGGCTTCACTTTGACGTAAGCGCCGTCTTTTATCAGGGTAAACATTTGCGCGTAGTCATCCCACTGGACATCGGCGCCGAACGCCTGCAGCGTTTTATCCAACGGCACCATGTGCGCTTCGCTGCCGTGGGCGAAGACCGGTGATTGCCAGGCGCAAACCACCGCGACGGCCAGCGCCAGCGCGGTTTTACGAGGAGAAAATTTCAAGCCGTTTGCCATAGTGACCTCATCTTATTGTTGTGTTGTCTCTTGCCGCTGCGAATGTCGGCTTTGTCACCCCTAAGCTACCAGCCAGCGGCGCCGGGGCGTTTGTTTGCTTTTGCCAGCTTGTTTGTCAGTTTTGCCAGACGGACGTAAAAAATGCCTCCGCAGAGGCATTGAGAACGTGCACCGATTTTTTTGCCGGGTGGCGGCTGACGCCTTACCGGGCCTACAGCCCCTACAGATCTAAATCATCGCTGGCGCTGGGGCCGCTGAAACTGCCGGTGCTGGCGGCCTCAAAATCGCTGAGACGTTCCCGGAAGGCCGGGGCAGCCCGCATGGATGCGGGCTGAGGGCCGTGTTTTGCAGGGACGCTGCCTCGGCCCGACCCGCAGCCTGCAGGGATAAGTCGAAGGTACCACGCAGTGGCGATTTTGCTGGCCGGAGCCCGGGGGTACAGGGGGCGGCGGCGACTGGCCGCCCCCTGTGCGCTCCCTGCGCCATGAGTGACATAACGCAGACGATTAATCGGGAGCGCAATGTGCGCTGAAGCCACAGATAACATAAAGGACTTCCCGGGGCGAAACCGTTGCAAACCGATTGCAGGATCAATGGCTCAAGGATCGGCCAACAGAGCGCCAGCGGTCTATTTTCCGCTATTACGCCGGAAAATCCCCTTGCTGGCGCGCCACCAGGGTCAGAATGGAATACAGCGCCACCGCCTGCTGGTGCTGGTTGAAAATCTCCACCGCCCATTCCACCACGCCGGTGGCTTTCTCATCGGCGCTACGCTGACGCTTAACGGTTTTACGCTTACAGGTCAGGCGAACCTGAATGGTGTCTCCCGGTTTGACCGGCTCAATAAAGCGCAGGTTTTCCATCCCGTAGTTGGCGATAACCGGCCCGACGCCGGCATCGACGAACAGCCCGGCCGCGGCGGAGATCAGGAAATAACCGTGGACCACCCGCTCGCCGAAAATCGACTCGGCGGCGGCGATTTTGTCCATATGCGCATAGAAATGGTCGCCGCTCAGGCAGGCGAAGTTAACGATATCCGCTTCGGTCAGGGTTCTGCGCGGGGTTAATAAGCTATCGCCAGGCTGGATCTCTTCGAAGTATTTACGGAACGGGTGAATGCGGTCTTCGCTAACCTGCGCGCCACGCACCCACTGCTGGCCGATGGTCGCCAGCATCGTTGGGCTGCCCTGGACCGCGGTACGCTGCATATAGTGTTTCACCGAGCGCAGCCCGCCAAGCTCTTCTCCGCCGCCCGCGCGGCCAGGGCCGCCGTGTACCAGCTGCGGCAGCGGCGAGCCGTGGCCGGTCGACTCTGCCGAGGACTCCTCGTTAAGGATCTGAATACGACCATGGGCGCGCGCGGCGCCAAGGATAAACTCGCGCGCCAGCTCGCCGCTGGCGGTGACCAGCGTACCAGCCAGACTGCCACCGCCGGCGCGTGCCAGCGTGAGCGCATGCTGGCGGTCGCGATACGGCATCAGCGTCGCTACCGGGCCAAAGGCTTCAATGGCGTGAACCTCTGGCGTTTCATCCGGCTGCGGGCAGTACAGCAGGGTCGGCGGGAAGAACGCGCCATCAGCATTAAGATCTGCCTGTCCGCCGAGCAGCGCTTCACAGCCGGCGGCGATCAGTTTATTGACGTTATCCTGCACATCCTGACGCTGTTCGCGATTAACCAGGGCCCCCATCTTAATGCCCTCCTGCGCAGGGTCACCGACGGTTACTTTATGCAGGCGGGAGATCAGTGCATCGCTAACCGCATTAATCTGAGCCAGTGGCACGATGATTCTGCGGATAGCGGTACATTTTTGCCCGGCTTTCGCCGTCATCTCGCGGACCACTTCCCGAATAAACAGCGCGAATTCCGGTTGCTCCGGGGTGACATCTTCGCCTAAAACGCAGCAGTTGAGCGAATCTGCTTCCATGGTAAAGGGAATCGATTTGGCCACCAGGTTAGGATGCGACCGTAGCTGCTGGCCGGTGGCGGCAGAGCCGGTAAAGGTCACCACGTCCTGGCTATCGAGATGGTCGAGAAGATCGCCCGCGCCGCCGCAAATCAGGCTGATGGCGCCTTCCGGCACCAGGCCGCTGTCGACAATCGCTTTCACCATCGCCTGGGTAAGCTGGGCGGTAGCGGTGGCCGGTTTAATGATCGCCGGCATGCCGGCAAGCCAGGTCGGCGCCAGTTTTTCCAGCATTCCCCAGCAGGGGAAGTTGAAGGCGTTGATATGTACGGCGACGCCTGATTTCGAGGTCAGCACGTGACGCGCGGCAAAACCCCCTTGTTTGGAGAGCGGGATGAGCTCGTCCTCCGGCCACAGGAGATCGTCCGGCAATTCGCGACTACCGAGCCCGGCATAGGTGAAAAGGGTGCCGATGCCGCCTTCAATATCCACCCAGCTGTCGGCGCGGGTTGCGCCGGTTTGCGCGGAGATGGCGTAGAACTCGTCTTTCTGCTCCAGCAGCCGTTTTGCAACCGCTTTTAACATCGCGCTGCGTTCAATAAAGGTCATGGCTTGCAGAGCCTTACCGCCGCGCTCAATCGCGAAGCGGCGCGCTTGCGCCAGATCCAGACCTTCACTGGTCACCTCCCAAAGCGCCGCGCCGGTAATGGCGTGATGGATAGTACGGGCGCGGCCCCGACCGGTCTGCCAGGCGCCGGATAAGTAGCTGGCTAACTGCTGCATCGCAAATCTCCAAATATGTTACGTGTGATATCTATAAATAGTTCTTTTATGAATCATAAAAATCAAGCCTGTATTTAATAATTTATTAACATTGTGATCGGTGGCTGATGGGGCGTTGCGTTTACGCTACTGATCTATCGGCTGTTTACAAAAGGTTTTGCGGTTGTTATCACAAAAGGAGCAAACAAAATTTGTGGTTTTATTTAACCAATATGTAACCTTCAATAAACAAAGTGATTCACATAAATGTTTATGTTGTGAATATCAGAATCATAAAGGTGATGACGTGACAGAAGAACAACGCTTTGACCAGCGCATCGCGCAGGAAACGGCCATCGAACCGCAGGACTGGATGCCGGATGCCTACCGTAAGACCTTGATTCGGCAGATAGGCCAGCACGCGCACTCGGAAATCGTCGGCATGCTGCCGGAAGGCAACTGGATCACCCGCGCGCCGACGCTGCGCCGCAAAGCGATCCTGCTGGCTAAGGTACAGGATGAGGCCGGGCATGGGCTTTATCTCTATAGCGCCGCGGAAACGCTGGGCTGCGCCCGGGAAGACCTGTATCAGAAAATGCTCGACGGGCAGATGAAATATTCCTCCATTTTTAACTACCCGACCCTGAGCTGGGCGGATATCGGCGTGATCGGCTGGCTGGTCGATGGCGCGGCCATCGTCAACCAGGTGGCGCTGTGCCGGACCTCCTATGGCCCCTATGCCCGGGCGATGGTCAAAATCTGCAAAGAAGAGAGCTTTCACCAGCGTCAGGGTTTTGAAGCCTGCATGGCGCTGGCGCAGGGCAATGACGCGCAGCGGCAGATGCTGCAGGACGCCATTAACCGTTTCTGGTGGCCGGCGCTGATGATGTTTGGCCCCAACGATGACAACTCGCCGAACAGCGCCCGCAGCATGGCGTGGAAAATCAAACTGCACTCCAACGACGAGCTACGTCAGCGCTTCGTCGATAACACCGTGCCGCAGGTAGAGATCCTCGGTATGACCGTCCCGGACCCGGATTTGCAGTTTGATGAAGCCAGCGGCCACTACCGCTTCGGCGAAATCGACTGGCAGGAATTTAACGAGGTGATTAGCGGCCGTGGGATTTGCAATCACGAGCGGCTGGCCGCCAAGCGTAAGGCCTGGGAAGAGGGCGAGTGGGTGCGCGAGGCCGCGCTGGCCCATGCGCAAAAACAGCAGGCCCGCAGCGCGGCATGAGGAGAGACAACATGAGCAAAGTTTACTGGCCGTTATATGAAGTGTTCGTTCGCAGCAAACAGGGGTTATCCCATCGTCACGTCGGCAGTCTGCACGCCGCTGATGATCAAATGGCGCTGGAGAATGCCCGCGATGCCTATACCCGCCGCAGCGAAGGCTGCTCAATTTGGGTGGTGAAGGCCAGCGAAATCGTTGCTTCGCAGCCGGAAGAGCGCGGCGAATTCTTCGACCCGGCGGAAAGCAAAGTCTACCGTCATCCGACTTTCTATACCGTGCCGGATGGCATGGAACACATGTGAGGCGGCGATGAATAACCCTAACCCCGTAGCCACCTACGCCCTGCGGCTTGGCGACAATGGTCTGGTTCTGGCCCAGCGTTTAGGCGCCTGGTGCGGCCATGCTCCCGAGCTCGAGATCGATCTTGCGCTGGCCAACATCGGCCTCGACCTGCTCGGCCAGGCGCGCAATTTTTTAAGCTATGCCGCCGAGCTTAACGGCTGCGGCGACGAAGATACGCTGGCCTTTGGCCGCGATGAGCGCCAGTTCAGCAACCTGCTGCTGGTGGAGCAGCCAAACGGCAATTTTGCCGACACTATCGCCCGCCAGTTCTTTATCGATGTCTGGCACGTCGCTCTGTTCAGACGCCTGGTGAACAGCCGCGACACGCAGCTGGCGGCCATTGCCGCTAAAGGGCTGAAAGAGGTGCGTTACCACCAGCGCTTTAGCCGCGGCTGGCTGGAGCGTCTGGGTAACGGCACCGAGTTATCAAATCGCAAAATGCAGCAGGCGGTCGACAATCTTTGGCGCTTCACCGGCGAACTGTTCCTTGCCGATGAAGTGGAGCTCAGCCTGGTTGAGCAGGGCATTGCGGTTGATCCGCGCGAGCTTCAGGCCGAATGGCAAAGCGCGGTACACACGGCGCTGCTCGACTCCGGCTTACAGATCCCGCAGGAAGCGGCCTTCCGCAGCGGCGGCAAACAGGGGCTGCACAGTGAACATCTCGGCCCGCTGCTGGCGGAGATGCAATATCTGCAGCGTTCGCATCCCGGACTGCAGTGGTAAGTGAGGTGACTATGCAACGTCTTGCCGATATCGCTCCTGCAGAGGTTCGCACCATCTGGGGGTTATTAAGCGCGATCCCGGATCCGGAAGTGCCGGTACTCACCATCACCGACCTCGGTATGGTACGCAGCGTCGCGCGCCATGGCGACGGCTGGGTGATTGGCTTTACCCCGACCTATTCGGGCTGTCCGGCGACGGAGCATCTGCTGGGCGAGATCCGTACGGTCATGAGCGAGCATGGCTTTCTGCCGGTGCATATCGTCCTGCAGCTGGATCCGCCGTGGACCACCGACTGGATGAGTCAGGATGCTCGCGAGCGCCTGCGCCAGTACGGCATCAGCCCGCCCCAGGGGCACGCCTGCCACGCGGACATGCCCGCTGAGGTGAGCTGTCCGCGCTGCGGCAGCACCCATACTTCGCTGATTAGCGAATTCGGTTCCACGGCCTGCAAAGCGCTCTATCGCTGCGACAGCTGCCGGGAACCTTTTGATTACTTTAAATGTATTTGAGGTTGCCATGACGACGTTCCATTCGCTTAAGGTGGCGAGAGTCGAGCCGGAAACCCGCGATGCGGTGACCATCACTTTTGCGATTCCGCAAGCCCTGCAGGCGGAATACTGTTTTCGCCCGGGCCAGCATCTGACGCTAAAAGCCCGTCTGGGCGGCGAAGAACTGCGCCGCTGTTACTCCATTTGTCGCAGCCGCACGCCAGGCGAAATTAGCGTCGCGGTCAAAGCCATCGACGGCGGGCGCTTCTCGCGCTACGCCCAGCACGATATCCAGCAGGGTATGGAGCTGGAAGTGATGGTGCCGCAGGGGCATTTCGGTTATCAACCGCAGGCCGAACGGCAGGGTGAGTATCTGGCGATTGCCGCCGGTTCCGGGATCACGCCGATGATGGCGATCATTAGCGCGACGCTGGCGACCGAGCCGCAAAGCCGCTTTACGCTGATCTACGGCAACCGCAGCAGCCATAGCATGATGTTCCGCCAGGCGCTGGCCGATTTAAAAGACCGCTATCCGCAGCGCCTGCAGGTGATACACCTGTTTAGCCAGGAGTCGATGGACAGCGATCTGCTACAGGGGCGCATTGACGGCGACAAACTGCGCCAGCTCGCTGACCATCTGCTGGATTTCAGCCGTTTCGACGAGGCCTTTATCTGCGGGCCGGCGGTGATGATGGACGAGGCGGAAGCGACGTTACGTGAACTTGGCGTAGCGGAGAAATCGATTCATCTCGAACGCTTTAATACCCCAGGCGGCAATGTGAAGCGGGCCGCTGGAGTGCAGGCGGAAGGGCGCACGGTGACCATCCGTCAGGACGGGCGCGATCGGCTTATCGCCCTCAGCGCCGAAGACGACAGCATCCTGGATGCCGCATTGCGTCAGGGCGCCGATCTGCCGTTCGCCTGTAAGGGCGGGGTATGCGCCACCTGTAAATGCAAAGTGCTACGCGGTGAAGTGGCGATGGCCGCCAATTACAGCCTGGAAGCGGATGAGCTGGCGGCGGGCTACGTGCTGAGCTGCCAGTCGTTGCCGACCAGCGGCGATGTGGTGGTCGACTTTGACGCGCGGGGGATGGCATGAGTGACCTGCTGATCCACCGTCATGGCCGGGCGCTTCAGTTGACGCTGAACCGCCCGCAGGCCCGCAACGCGCTGAACAATGCCTTATTAACCCAGATTGCCGAGGTGCTGGAGGCCGCGGCAGTTGATGACAGCGTCGGCGTCTGCGTTATCAGCGGTAACGCGCGTTTTTTCGCCGCCGGGGCTGACCTCAATGAAATGGCGGAAAAAGATCTGCCTGCCACCCTTGATGATATTCGCCCACGGTTATGGGCGCGAATCGATGCCTTTACTAAACCGCTCATCGCTTCGGTCAACGGCTACGCGCTCGGTGCCGGCTGCGAGCTGGCTCTGCTGTGCGACATGATTGTCGCCGGCGACAACGCCCGCTTTGGCCTGCCGGAAATTACCCTCGGCATTATGCCGGGCGCTGGCGGCACCCAGCGGCTGATCCGCAGCGTTGGCAAGGCGCTGGCCAGCCGGATGGTGCTGAGCGGCGAGAGTATTGACGCCCGCCAGGCGCAACAGGCCGGGCTGGTCAGCGATATCCATCCGGCGGCTTTAACCGATGAGTATGCCCTGAAACTGGCAACCACCATTGCCCGCCATTCGCCGCTGGCGCTACGGGCGGCAAAACAGTCGCTGCGCCTGTCGCAGGAAGTCAGCCTGCAGGCTGGTCTGCAACAGGAGCGCCAGCTGTTTAGCTTGCTGAGCGCCACCGAGGACCGCCGCGAAGGCATCGACGCCTTCTTACAAAAACGTACACCGGAATTTAAAGGACGCTAATCGTGGAAGCTTTCATTCTCAGCGCAGTGGAACAGGGCGTCATGACCATTACCCTCAATCGCCCGGACCGCCTCAACAGTTTTAACGATCTGATGCATCAACAGCTGGCGGAATGTCTGAAGCAGGCCGAGCGTGATGACGGCGTACGTTGCTTGCTGATCACCGGCGCCGGTCGCGGCTTTTGCGCCGGCCAGGATTTGAACGATCGCAATGTCGACCCCAGCGGCCCACCGCCGGATCTCGGCCTGTCGGTAGAACGCTTTTACAACCCGTTAGTGCGCCGTCTGGCGGCGCTGCCGAAGCCGGTTATCTGCGCGGTCAACGGCGTGGCCGCCGGCGCTGGCGCCACCCTGGCGCTGGGCTGCGATATCGTGCTGGCCGCGCGTTCGGCGAAATTTGTGATGGCGTTCAGCAAGCTCGGCCTGGTGCCGGACTGCGGCGGTAGCTGGTTCCTGCCGCGGGTGGCCGGCCGCGCTCGCGCGATGGGGCTGGCACTGCTGGGCGATAGCCTCAGCGCGGAACAGGCCGCGCAGTGGGGGATTATCTGGCAACTGGTGGACGATTCAGAACTGGCGGATACCAGTCTGCAACTGGCGCGCCATCTGGCGGCGCAACCGACGTTTGGTCTTGGGCTGATTAAAAAGGCGCTGCTGGCTTCTGAAACCAACAGTCTCGATGCGCAGCTGGACCTTGAGCGCGATTATCAGCGCCTGGCCGGGCGCAGCGATGATTACCGCGAAGGGGTCAGCGCGTTTCTGGCCAAGCGGCCACCACAGTTCAGCGGGAAATAGGCCATGACAACATCCTTAGCTACCGTGGCGGTGATTGGCAGCGGCACCATGGGAGCCGGTATTGCTGAAGTAGCCGCTGCCGCCGGACATCCGGTGCGTATTTTCGATATTAATCAAACCGCGATTGCCCAGGCGATCGACGGCATTGCTATGCGTCTCGCCTCACGGGTAGAGCGCGGCAAACTGGCGTCAGAGCAGGCCGACGCGCTGCTGGCGCGCCTGCATCCGGCTCACGATTTAGCCGCGCTTGCCGACGCGGATTTAGTAATTGAAGCGGCCTCTGAACGCTTGGAGGTCAAAACGGCGCTGTTCGCGCAGCTGGCGGAGATCTGCGCGCCGTCAACGTTGTTGACCAGTAACACTTCGTCTATTTCGATTACCGCCATCGCCGCCGGGGTCAAAAACCCGGAGCGGGTGGCTGGGCTGCACTTTTTTAATCCGGCGCCAGTGATGAAGCTGGTCGAGGTGGTGAGTGGCCTGGAGACCTCTGCTGAGGTGGTAGAGCAGCTGTGCCAGTGCGTAAGCGGCTGGGGGAAACAGCCGGTACGCTGCCGCTCAACGCCGGGATTTATCGTTAACCGCGTAGCGCGTCCGTTCTACGCTGAGGCCTGGCGCGCGCTGGAAGAACAGGTTGCCGCTCCTGAGGTTATCGATGCCGCTTTGCGTGACGGCGGCGGTTTTCCGATGGGACCGTTGGCGTTGACTGACCTGATTGGCCAGGACGTCAACTTCGCTGTGACCTGTTCGGTGTTTAACGCCTTCTGGCAGGACCGCCGCTACCTACCATCGCTACTCCAGCAAGAGCTGGCGCTGGCCGGGCGGCTGGGTAAAAAGAGCGGCCACGGCGTCTATCGCTGGCCCGCGGAGACGCAGCCGGACGCGGCGCTGCCGCCGGTATCTATTGGCGCTCAATCCATTACAGCTATAAGTGACGGTGTCACAGAGCTCGATGAGCTCTTGTTGCTGGAGACCGAAGGCGAGACCGCGCTAGCGTTAAGCGTTAAGCATCACCGCCCGGTGGTGGTGTATGACCTGTGCGCCAGCGAAACGGTGGTGCTGGCCGCAGCGGCGACCAACGCGCCTGCGGCCACTGAAAAGGCCGTGCATTACTTCCAACAGCAGGGCAAGAAAGTTCTGCGTATTGCCGATTATCCCGGCCTGCTGGTGTGGCGCACGGTGGCGATGTTGATTAACGAAGCGCTTGATGCGGTGCAAAAAGGGATCGCCAGCCCGCATGATATTGATACCGCGATGCGCCTTGGCGTCAATTATCCGCACGGCCCGCTGGCGTGGGGAGAACGCCTTGGCTGGCGGCGGGTGCTGCAACTGCTGGAGAACCTGCAACACCATTATGGCGAGGAGCGCTATCGCCCCAGTTCCCTGTTGCGCCAGAAGGCGCTGATGGAGAAGCACCATGAGCAATGATCCGTGGCGCAACGCGCGCGTGATGTACGAAAAAGATACCTGCGCCAGAAAGATGGGGATCGAACTTATCGAAATGGACGATGGTTTTGCGCAGATGAGCATGACCGTCTCGGCGGACATGCTTAACGGCCATCAAACCTGTCACGGCGGTCAGCTATTTACGCTCGCCGATACCGCTTTCGCTTACGCCTGTAACAGCCAGGGGCTGGCGGCGGTGGCCTCGGCGGCAAGCATTGATTTTCTTCGTCCAGCGTTTGCCGGCGACAGGCTGGTCGCCACCGCAAGAGTCAAACAGCAGGGCAAGCTGACCGGCGTCTACGACATCGAAATTGTTAATCAACAGCAAAAGATTGTGGCCCTGTTCCGCGGCAAATCGCACCGTATCGGCGGCACAATCACGGGAGAAGTGTAATGCGCGACGCCTTTATTTGTGACGGGATCCGCACGCCGATTGGCCGCTACGGCGGAGCGCTGGCCGGCGTCCGCGCCGACGATCTGGCGGCGATCCCGCTACGTGAGTTGCTGAGCCGTAACCCCGGGCTCGACCCGGCAGCGATTGATGATGTGATTTTCGGCTGTGCGAACCAGGCCGGTGAGGATAACCGCAACGTGGCGCACATGGCGACGCTGTTGGCAGGTTACCCGCATACCGTACCGGGCACCACGATAAACCGCTTGTGCGGATCGGGTCTGGATGCGATCGGTTTTGCCGCCAGGGCGATCAAAGCCGGCGATGCCGATCTGCTGATTGCCGGCGGCGTGGAATCGATGTCGCGTGCGCCGTTCGTGATGGGAAAAGCGAGCACGCCGTATCAGCGTCAGTCGGAACTCTTTGATACCACGATTGGCTGGCGTTTTGTGAACCCGCTCATGGCGCAACACTTCGGAACTGACAGCATGCCGGAAACGGCCGAGAATGTAGCTGAATTGTTAAATATCAGCCGAGCCGATCAGGACGCTTTCGCCTGGCGCAGCCAGCAGCGTACGGAGCAGGCCCAGCGCGACGGCATTCTGGCGCAGGAGATCGTGCCGGTGCAGATCATCGGCAAGAAAGGGGCGGTCAGCGCGGTACGCGATGATGAGCATCCCCGCCCGGAAACCACGCTTGAGCAGCTGGCGAAACTGAAAGCGCCGTTCCGCCAGGGCGGCGTCATTACCGCGGGCAATGCTTCCGGCGTCAACGATGGCGCCGCGGCGCTGATCATCGCCAGCGAACAGCAGGCCGCTATCCAGGGGCTCACGCCGCGGGCGCGTATCGTGGCGATGGCGACGGCAGGTGTTGAACCGCGCCTGATGGGGCTGGGGCCGGTACCGGCGGTGCGTAAAGTGCTGGAGCGAGCCGGACTCAATATTAACGATATGGATCTGATTGAGCTGAATGAGGCCTTCGCCGCGCAGGCGCTGGGGGTGCTCAGACAGCTCGGCGTGCCGGATGATGCGGCGCATGTGAATCCCAACGGCGGCGCCATCGCGTTAGGCCATCCGCTGGGCATGAGCGGCGCGCGACTGGCGCTGAGCGCCAGCCTTGAGCTGCAACGCCGGGGCGGGCGCTATGCGCTGTGTACGATGTGTATTGGCGTGGGTCAGGGCATTGCCATGATCCTCGAGCGAGTGTGAGCTAATTTACCTGCGAGTACCCTACAATGATAACTACTACAAAATTAGATCCGATTGAAACCGCATCGCGTGACGAACTGCAGGCCCTGCAAACCCAGCGCCTGAAATGGACGCTGAAGCATGCGTATGACAATGTGCCGATGTATCGCCGCAAATTCGACGCCGCCGGCGTGCACCCTGACGACTTTCGGGAATTAAACGATCTGCAAAAATTCCCCTGTACCACCAAACAAGATCTGCGCGACAACTATCCCTTCGATACCTTCGCGGTGCCGATGGAGCAGGTGGTGCGCATTCACGCCTCTTCCGGCACCACCGGCAAACCGACGGTGGTGGGCTACACGCAGAACGATATTGATAACTGGGCCAATATCGTCGCCCGTTCGCTGCGCGCCGCCGGCGGCACGGCGAAAGATAAAATTCACGTCGCCTACGGCTACGGCCTGTTTACCGGCGGCCTTGGCGCGCACTACGGCGCGGAGCGTTTAGGCGCGACGGTGATCCCAATGTCCGGCGGACAGACCGAAAAACAGGCGCAGCTGATCCGCGATTTTCAGCCGGATATGATCATGGTGACGCCGTCCTACTGCCTGAATCTGATTGAAGAGCTTGAGCGCCAGATGGGCGGTGACGCCCGCGGCTGCTCGTTACGCGTCGGCGTGTTTGGCGCCGAGCCGTGGACGCTGGCGATGCGCGCGGAGATCGAGCGCCGCCTGGGGATCACCGCCCTGGATATTTACGGTTTGTCGGAAGTCATGGGGCCGGGCGTAGCGATGGAATGTCTGGAAACCGTTGACGGCCCGACCATCTGGGAAGACCACTTCTTCCCGGAAATCGTCAACCCGGACGACGGTACGCCGCTGGAAGATGGCGAGCATGGCGAACTGCTGTTTACCACGTTGACCAAAGAAGCGCTGCCGGTGATCCGCTATCGTACCCGCGATCTGACGCGCCTGCTGCCAGGAACCGCGCGGACCATGCGCCGCATGGATCGCATCAGTGGACGCAGCGACGATATGCTGATTATCCGCGGGGTTAACGTCTTCCCATCACAGCTGGAAGAGGAGATCCTCAAGTTTGAACACCTGGCGCCGCACTATCAGTTAGAGGTCAATCGCCGCGGTCATCTTGATTCGCTGGCGGTGCGCGTTGAACTGAAAGAGAGCGGGCTGGCGTTAAGTCATGAACAACGCTGCCAGATTTGCCATCAGTTGCGTCACCGCATTAAGTCGATGGTCGGGATCTCCACCGATATTACTATCGTCAACTGCGGCAGCATTCCTCGCTCTGAAGGGAAAGCCTGTCGGGTATTCGACCTGCGTAAAGCGGTGGTCAGCGGTTAATTCTCTCCCCGGTTACCCGGCTGAGGCCTTTACGCCGTAAGCCGGGAATTTCCTGTGCTATGATTCATAAAGGAAAAAAATAACAACAGAATGAATCAGATGAGTAAACTCGACGCCTTTATTCAACAAGCGGTGACGGCGATGCCGATCAGCGGCACGTCATTAATTGCCTCGCTGTATGGCGACGCTTTATTGCAGCGCGGTGGGGAAGTGTGGCTGGGCAGCGTTGCGGCGCTGCTGGAAGGATTAGGCTTCGGCGAGCGCTTTGTCCGCACCGCGCTATTTCGCCTCAATAAAGAAGAGTGGCTCGATGTCGTCCGTATCGGCCGGCGCAGCTTCTATCGCCTGAGCGATAAAGGGCTGCGCCTGACCCGGCGCGCGGAACATAAAATTTATCGCGCCAGTGCCCCGGAATGGGACGGTACCTGGCTGCTGCTGCTTTCGGAAGGCCTGGAGAAAAATGTGCTCGCCGACGTCAAAAAGCAGCTGCTGTGGCAGGGCTTTGGCGCGCTGGCGCCCAGCCTGCTGGCCTCGCCGTCGCAAAAACTGGCCGATGTCCAGTCGCTGCTCCACGAAGCGGGCGTCGCCGAAAACGTCATCTGTTTTGAAGCCCATTCGCCGCTGGCGCTCTCCCGTGCGGCGCTGCGCAGCCGCGTGGAGGAGTGCTGGCATCTCACTGAACAAAACGAGATGTATGAATCTTTCATCTCGCTATTCCGACCGTTACTGCCGCTGCTGCGCGACTGCGACCCGGCCGAGCTGACGCCTGAGCGCTGTTTCCAGATCCAGCTGCTGCTGATCCATTTTTATCGCCGGGTGGTGCTCAAAGATCCGCTGCTGCCGGAGGAGCTGCTGCCGGCGCACTGGGCGGGGCAAACCGCCCGCCAGCTGTGTATCAATATTTATCAACGCGTGAATCCCGGCGCGCTGGCGTTCGTCAGCGAGAAAGGGGAAAGCTCGGTGGGCGAGCTTCCGGCGCCGGGCCCGCTCTATTATCAGCGCTTTGGCGGTTTGCCGGGCGCATAAGGAGGTTGCATGCCGATTTATCAGATTGATGGGCTGACGCCAGTGGTGCCGGAGGAGAGCTACGTCCACCCAACCGCCGTGCTGATTGGCGACGTGATCCTCGGCAAAGGGGTCTATGTTGGACCCAACGCCAGTCTGCGAGGCGATTTTGGTCGCATCGTGGTCAAAGACGGCGCCAATATTCAGGACAACTGCGTCATGCACGGTTTCCCCGGCCAGGATACGGTGGTGGAAGAGGATGGCCACATCGGTCACGGCGCTATTCTGCACGGCTGTGTGATTGGCCGCAACGCGCTGGTGGGCATGAGCGCGGTGATTATCGACGGGGCGGTCATTGGCGAAAACAGCATTGTCGGCGCTTCGGCCTTTGTCAAAGCCAACGCCGAGATGCCCGCCAACCATCTGATTATCGGCAGCCCGGCAAAAGCGATTCGCACCCTGAGCGAACAGGAGCTGGCGTGGAAAAAACAGGGTACCTGTGAATACCAGGTGCTGGTGGAGCGCTGTAAGCAGACGCTGCATCAGGTGGAGCCATTACGGGAAGTGGAAGCAGGGCGTAAGCGACTGGAGTTTGATGAAAACCTGCGGCCAAAAACGCAGCGCTAACTTTCCAGGGCAACCCGGAGGGGCTCAGTGGATTAGTGCTCAGCCAGTTCACGAAAGAACGCCGGGTTGGCCTGGATAACCGCCAGTACTTTTGCTGCCAGGCCTGTCGGGTTGCGCCGCCTGGACTCCCAGCTTTTGATAGTATCCACGCTGGTACCCAGCGCTTTTGCCATTTCCGCCTGCGAAACATTAAGCTGCGTGCGGATGGCTTTCACATCAGCAACTTCATAGCGCGTCGCTCGGGCTGGGGCCTTGTTGCCGTCTTTGATCTCAACAGCCTCTTCCAGGGACGCTTTAAGCTCGTCGAAGTAACCCATTTCAAACCTCATTTTTTAGTCGCCGGGTCAGTTTCCTGAGTTCGTTTTTTTCCGCTGCGCTCAGGCTCACTTTGGTGTGCTTCGGGTAGGCTAAGACGAGATAGATAATCTCGCGGGTTGCCAGAAAATAAATCACCCGCACGCCGCCGCTTTTTCCCTGTGAGCCTGTCGCCATTCTTATTTTCCGTAACCCACCGGTATCCTGGATAAGATCGCCGAAATCCGGATTGCCTATGAGTTGCCTCTGCAGTGCCCTCAGATCTTCATCGCTGGCCAGCTGTTTTATCTGGCGGGTAAATAGCGACGTTTCGATAAATTCAATGGCATGACACACGAAAACGCTCCTTGCTAAGGTACCATGTACACCATCGGGTGTACATAGTACGCACTCCTGTTTTTAACCATGACAACGGTTGCCGTCAGCGACCGGGAGTGAGCCAGATTCGCGCGGCGACAGCCATGGTACAGGCTGGTGGCTTAAGGCGTTGGAATGATGTGTGAATTTACGAGGCGGCTCGTAAAAGGGGGATGGGCGAGGGGAAAAAACACTCCCGCTGGGCGGCGGGAGTGGAAATCTTAGGCTGCAACCACGCTGTCGATGGCCGCTTTCGCGTCGGACTGCGCTTTGGCCGCCACTTCCGGGCCGTAAGCGATACCTTCGGCGAACACAAAGTTCACGTCGGTGATGCCGATGAAGCCGAGGAAGGTGGACAGGTACGGGGTGACCAGGTCGGTCGGGGTATCTTTATGGATACCGCCGCGGCTGGTCACGACGACCGCACGTTTACCGGTCACCAGACCTTCCGGCCCTTTCTCGGTGTAGCGGAAGGTGACGCCGGCGCGAGCCACCAGGTCAAAATAGTTTTTCAGCTGCGTCGGGATGTTGAAGTTGTACATTGGCGCAGCGATAACAATCACATCATTGCCTTTCAGTTCGGCGATCAGCTCGTCGGAAAGGGCCAGCGCTTCCTGCTGACGCGGAGTCAGCGGCGCGTCGCTCGGACGCAGGGCGCCAACCAGTTCACCATCCAGAACCGGGATCGGATTAGCGGCCAGGTCACGCACGGTGATCTCGTCGCCCGGGTGTTTTTCCTGCCATTGTTCAACAAAATAGTCGGAAAGCTGACCAGATTGTGAGTACCCTGCCAGAATACTGGATTTCAGAACTAATACTTTGCTCATGGGTGTTTCCTTTTTTAATGTGATTGACGGGTCAATGCCCTGGTGCTTGTTGACACTGTATTCACAATCGCGCCACAGAGATAGCGCAATATATCGAATCCTATGTTCAGATTTTTTGAACAAGGCACGGATGCCTCAGATGTGGTACTCTAAGGCAATACTTCAAAAGAGATTTTCCCGGCAGAGCTCTGCCCGATAACGCTATGACAGAACAACAAAAAATCACCTTCCCCCAGCTTTATCAACAGCTCGACGGCCTGATGCTGCGCGATAAAACGCGCTTCGCCCGCCGTCTGCACGGTGTGAAGAAGGTTAAAAATCCTGAATCGCAACAGGCCATCCTCCAGGAGATGGCGCAGGAGATAAGCCAGGCAGCCGGTAAAGTCCTGCTGCGCGAAGCGGCGCGTCCGGCCATCACCTATCCTGAAAACCTGCCGGTTAGCCAGAAAAAACAAGAGATTCTCGAGGCGGTGCGCGATCACCAGGTGGTGATCGTCGCCGGAGAGACCGGTTCGGGTAAAACCACCCAGTTGCCAAAAATCTGCATGGAGCTGGGCCGCGGGCTGAAAGGGCTGATTGGCCATACCCAGCCGCGTCGTCTGGCCGCGCGAACCGTCGCCAACCGTATCGCCGAGGAGCTGCAAACGGAGCCGGGCAGTTGCATCGGCTATAAAGTTCGCTTTAGCGATCACGTTAGCGACAACACCATGGTCAAGCTGATGACCGACGGTATTCTGCTGGCGGAGATCCAGCAGGATCGCCTGCTGATGCAGTATGACACCATCATTATTGATGAGGCGCACGAGCGCAGTCTGAACATTGATTTTCTGCTGGGCTATCTGAAAGAGCTCCTGCCGCGCCGCCCGGACCTGAAAATCATCATTACCTCGGCGACCATCGACCCGGAACGTTTCTCAAAGCATTTCAATCATGCGCCCATTATCGAAGTCTCCGGGCGGACTTACCCGGTGGAAGTCCGCTACCGGCCGATAGTGGAAGAGGCGGACGACACCGAGCGCGATCAATTACAGGCGATTTTTGATGCGGTTGACGAACTGGGGCGCGAAGGGCCCGGCGATATTCTGATCTTTATGAGCGGTGAGCGGGAAATTCGCGATACCGCTGATGCGCTGAATAAGCTGGATCTGCGCCATACTGAAGTGCTGCCGCTGTATGCCCGCCTGTCCAACAGCGAGCAGAACCGCGTCTTCCAGCCGCACAGCGGACGACGCATCGTGCTGGCGACCAACGTGGCGGAAACTTCGCTGACCGTGCCGGGCATTAAATACGTTATCGATCCCGGTACTGCGCGTATCAGCCGTTACAGCTACCGCACCAAGGTGCAGCGCCTGCCGATCGAGCCGGTTTCCCAGGCGTCCGCCAACCAGCGTAAGGGCCGCTGCGGCCGCGTCTCGGAAGGGATCTGTATTCGTCTTTATTCGGAAGACGATTTCCTGTCGCGCCCGGAGTTTACTGACCCGGAAATTCTGCGTACCAACCTGGCGTCGGTCATCCTGCAGATGACCGCCCTGGGCTTAGGCGATATCGCCGCCTTCCCGTTTGTCGAAGCGCCGGATAAGCGCAATATCCAGGACGGCGTGCGCCTGCTGGAAGAGCTGGGCGCCATCACCACCGATGAGCAGGCCACCGCCTATAAGCTTACGCCGATGGGCCGCCAGCTCAGCCAACTGCCGGTGGATCCCCGTCTGGCGCGCATGGTGCTGGAGGCGCAGAAGCACGGCTGCGTGCGGGAAGCGATGATCATCACCTCCGCGCTGTCGATTCAGGACCCGCGCGAGCGGCCGATGGACAAACAGCAGGCCTCCGATGAGAAGCACCGCCGCTTCCACGATAAAGAGTCCGATTTCCTCGCCTTCGTCAATCTGTGGAACTACCTTGGCGAGCAGCAGAAGGCGCTGTCGTCGAATCAGTTCCGCCGCCAGTGCCGGGTCGATTTTCTTAACTATCTGCGCGTGCGCGAGTGGCAGGACATCTACACCCAGTTGCGCCAGGTGGTGAAAGAGCTCGGCCTGCCGATCAACAGCGAGCCGGCGGAATATCGCGAGATCCATACTGCGCTGCTGACCGGTCTGCTGTCGCACATCGGCATGAAGGATGCCGATAAGCAGGAGTATACCGGTGCGCGTAACGCCCGCTTTTCCATCTTCCCGGGGTCCGGTCTGTTTAAAAAGCCGCCGAAGTGGACGATGGTGGCGGAACTGGTGGAAACCAGCCGGCTGTGGGGGCGCATCGCCGCCCGCATTGAGCCGGAGTGGGTCGAGCCGGTCGCGCAGCACCTGATCAAGCGCTCATACAGCGAACCGCACTGGGAGCGGGCGCAGGGCGCGGTGATGGCGACGGAGAAGGTCACCGTCTACGGCCTGCCGATCGTTGGCGCACGCAAGGTCAACTACAGCCAGATCGACCCGGCGCTGTGCCGCGAACTGTTTATCCGCCACGCGCTGGTGGAGGGCGACTGGCAGACGCGGCATGCCTTCTTCCGGGAAAACCTGAAGCTGCGGGCGGAAATCGAAGAGCTGGAGCATAAATCGCGCCGCCGCGACATCCTGGTGGATGACGAAACCCTGTTCGAGTTCTACGACCAGCGCATTAGCCACGACGTCATCTCCGCCCGTCATTTTGATGCCTGGTGGAAGCAGGCCAGCCGCGAAACGCCAGACTTGCTCAATTTTGAAAAGAGCATGCTGATTAAAGAGGGGGCGGAGCAGGTCAGCAAGCTGGACTACCCGAACTTCTGGCATCAGGGGAATCTCAAGCTGCGGCTTAGCTACCAGTTTGAACCGGGCGCCGATGCCGATGGCGTGACGGTGCATATTCCGCTGCCTCTGCTGAACCAGGTGGAGGAGGCCGGATTTGAGTGGCAGATCCCAGGCCTGCGTCGCGAGCTGATTATCGCGCTGATAAAATCGCTGCCGAAGCCGGTGCGGCGCAATTTCGTCCCGGCCCCTAACTATGCGGAAGCGTTTCTCGGCCGGGCGACGCCGCTTGAGCTGCCGCTGCTTGATTCGCTGGAGCGTGAGCTGCGTAAGATGACCGGCGTGACCATCGACCGCGAGGCCTGGCAGTGGGATCAGGTGCCCGATCACCTCAAAATCACCTTCCGGGTGGTAGATGACAAAAACAAGAAGCTGCAGGAAGGGCGCTCGCTGCAGGCGTTGAAAGACGCGCTGAAGGGCAAAGTTCAGGAGACGCTGTCGGCGGTGGCCGATGACGGCATCGAGCAGAGCGGGCTGCATATCTGGAGCTTTGGTACGCTGGCGGAAAGTTACGAACAGAAACGCGGCAACTATAAGGTGAAAGCCTGGCCGGCGCTGGTGGACGAGCGCGACAGCGTGGCTATCAAGCTGTTTGATAATCCACAGGAACAGCAGCAGGCCATGTGGCGTGGTCTGCGCCGCCTGCTGCTGCTCAACATCCCGTCGCCAATTAAGTATCTGCACGAAAAACTGCCGAACAAAGCCAAGCTTGGGCTCTATTTTAACCCGTACGGTAAAGTGCTGGATCTGATTGACGATTGCATCTCCTGCGGCGTTGATAAGCTTATCGACGAGGCGGGTGGTCCGGTGTGGACGGAAGAGGGCTTCAGTCAATTGCACGATAAAGTGCGAGCCGAGCTCAACGACACGGTGGTGGAGATCGCTAAACAGGTCGAGCAGATCCTCACCGCGGTGTTCAATATCAACAAACGGCTGAAAGGCCGCGTGGATATGACCATGGCGCTGGGGCTGTCGGATATCAAAGCGCAGATGGCGGGTCTGGTGTATCGCGGTTTTGTCACCGGCAACGGTTTCCGCCGTCTTGGCGATACGCTGCGTTATCTGCAGGCGATTGAAAAGCGTCTCGAGAAGATGGCTATCGATCCGCACCGCGATCGCGCACAGATGCTGAAAATTGAGAGCGTGCAGCAGGCGTGGCAGCAGTGGCTGAATAAGCTGCCGCCGAACCGCCGTGAGGACGACGATGTCCGGGAGATCCGCTGGATGATCGAGGAATTGCGGGTGAGCTTCTTCGCCCAGCAATTGGGCACCCCGTATCCCATCTCGGACAAACGCGTCCTGCAGGCGATGGAACAGATCACGCCGTAATCCCCTCATTCCCCAGCCCGGTGGCGCTGTGCTTGCCGGGCGGGGGCATATCCTGAGGCTGATACTCATCAGTACGCCGCACCCGATAATCTTCCCGCCCCGGATGTGGCCCATACTGGTTCTCCCGGACGTAAAATTAACGGATTCTGAAAATCAACCCGGTGGCTTGGGGAACCTGCTTTATTGGCGTATGTTTAGCCTCGCTTTGCCGGATAAACAGGACACGGAGTCTATTTTTACGATGATGGCTATGTACAGACTATTTATGCTGGTGTCGGCCATTCTTGTTATTACGGCGTGTAAGCCTTTCGTTGACGCTTTTTCCTGTGATGAAACACAGCGGGCGATCAACGATGCCAATTTTTTTATTTTGACCTATCTTCCGCCGCTCAATGGTGAGGTGCAGAGCGTAAAAATTGACGGTAGCCAAAATAACGACGCAGGCACGCTGCGTTTTGCCCGGTGCCGCCGGCTGGAACGTTACGAGCGAGCAAAAACTTTTAATACCGCGAATGACTCCACGATAGTCAGAGATAATGTTCACTGGCGAAATGATAAAGGATGGATGCGGGAATATATCCGACAGACCCGGAGCGCGACGGGAAATATCAGAAAAATGGTCATGCGTGAGCAGTTCTACACCGATAATCTCGGGCGCATTGTACGTTCAGATAATCTACTCGTGTCGCAGCAACCGCCCAAAGCCATGAGCACAACCACCTATCACTATGACGACCGCCACCGGCTGGTGCGTAAAACGGTCAATGGCGGCATGATGGCCATGCTTGCTGTCAATTATCGCTACGCGGAAGGGCATTTAAGCCGCATTGCCGACTCGGATGCGACCACGACGCTGCGTTGGGATGAAAAAGGGCGGTGGTTATCCGAGGAAAGAACCACCACGTATAGTACAAAACACCAGTCGCGCTGTTTAGGCTGGGACCCCGAGGGGAACTGTACCGGGGAATATGGCGAGTATGAAGGATACGGCGGAAAAAGCGAAGCGTCTCTGCACTATCAGTATACGTATTATCCCCAATGATCGTCAGCGGACGAATGCCGCTGGTGACGCGTCCCGGCGCGGGTTTTCTCCCTCTCCCTGGGGGAGAGGGCCGGGATGAGGGCATCAGGCCGCCCGGATCTTACCCATTCACCAGCGCCAGCGTAAACCCATCCCATCCCTTGATGCCCACCGTCTGCAGCGCGGTGGCAGTGAGCCGCGGGTTATCCCCGATCATTTCGATAAACCGACGCACGCCCTGCACGCGCGCATCATCGCTTTGTCCGTTAATCACTTCGCCATCGCGCACCACGTTATCGCCCACGATCAGCGTCCCGGGGTGCGAATAGTGCAGCGCCCACTCCAGATAGCGAGGATTATTTGGTTTATCGGCATCAATAAAGATCAGGTCGAACGGCTGCACATCCGCGAAATTTTCCAGCGTGTTCAGCGCCGGTCCTTCAATGAGTTCAATGCGCTCGTTTAGCCCCGCAAGGCGGATATTCTGGCGCGCCACCCCGGCATGGCCAGGATCGGCCTCGAGGGTAATCAGCTTTCCGTCGGCGGGCAGCGCGCGCGCCATCCAGATAGCGCTATAGGCGCCGAGCGTGCCAATTTCCAGGATCCGCCGCGCCTGCGTTATGCGCACCAACAGCGCCAGAAGTTGCCCCTGATTGGCCGCAACATCATGTTCAGGTAGCCCGGCGCGTTTGTTGTTTTCCAGTACCTGACTCAGTATGTCATCTTCAGGAATAAGCGAAGAAATCATGAAATTATCGACGGCAGACCACTGTTGTTGCATAGATTGACTCCCTGGTGGTTGTTGCCGGGTAGCGCTGCGCTACACCGGCCTGAATATGGGTTTCTGCGCTCTCCACGGTTGTGGACCGGCGCGCAGAGGGTATTCACGCGTTCATCCAGCCGCCTCCCAGCGCCCGGTACAGATCGATCTGCGCCAGCAGCAGGTTGTTCTTCACCTGCACTACGCTAAGCTGGGTGGAGAACAGCGTTCGCTGGGCATCAAGCACATCCAGATACGAAGAGTAGCCGTTACGGTAGCGGTTCTGCGCAATGCGCAATGTTTCCTCCGCCACCGCCACCTGCCCCTGCAGTTCGGTCAGCTGTTCACCGTAGCGGCTAATGGCGTCAAGGCTGTCATTCACCTCTTTGAACGCGCCGCGCACCGTTTTCTCGTAGCTATAGAGCGCCTGGTTGCGCTGGGCCATGGAGACATCCACCTGGGCATTTAACGCCTGGCGGTTAAGCAGCGGCGCCAAAATACTGCCGCCGACGCTCCACAGCCGCAGCGGGTTGTCCAGCAGGTCCGGCAGTGTACGATCCTGCAGGCTGCCGGTGGCGGTGAGGTTGATAGACGGCAGCAGCTGCGCCTGCGACGAGGCCAGGGTGGCATCGGCGGCCACCAGCTGACGCTGAGCCTGTACGATATCCGGGCGGCGGTTGAGTAAGGTGGACGGCAGTTGCGACGGCAGACGCAGCGGAGTGAGCTGGGCGAACTCGCCGCGTTTTACCGCGCCGGGGTTATCACCCAGCAGCACGCTGAGCGCATTTTCCTGCTGCGCAATCTGGTGCTGTAGCGGCGGGATCTGCGCCCGCGTTGAGCGCAGCTCCGAATCTGCCTGCATCAGCTCAAGGCGTGAAGTATACCCGGTTTCAAACTGACGCTTCGCCAGGCGCCACGCGTCTTCCCGTGATTTCAGCGTCTGTTGGGTAACCCGCAGCTGCTCATCCAGCGACAACAGGGTCACGTAGCCGACGGCCACCGAGCTGGCGACGCTCAAATTGGCCGCGGCTGCAGCGGCTTTTTGCGCCTCGAGGCTGGCTCCGGCGGCGCTGGCCGCGCTGCGGTTGGCGCCCCAGATATCAACATCATAGCTGGCGGTCAGGCCGCCTTTGTACAGCGTGCTATGGATCGGCAGGCCGGTGGCGGCGGACTGCGCGCGGGCGCGGGTACCGCTCAGGCTGGCGTCCAGCGAGGGGAAAAGGCTGCTGTCGGCGGCATAGGCCCGCGCCTGATACTCATTCACCCGCTCCCGGGCGATCAGCACATCGCTGTTATAGCGCAGCGCCCGGTCGACATACTGATTGAGCGTGCTGTCATGAAAATTGCGCCACCAGACGCCTTCCACCGGGCTGGCCGGGCCAACGTCGGCCCGCCAGGCGGCAGGGATGGTCAGGGTCGGCTGCGCGCGCTGCACGTCGGCGGATTGACAGCCGACCAGCGCGAGGATGACGGCAAGGGTGACCGGGCGGATCATGGCTGTTTCTCCGCGCGGGTATCAATGGTCACCTGCACCGACATACCGGGACGCAGGTGTTCGCTGTACTTCTGCCCGTCGTTGACCGTAATGCGCACCGGGATCCGCTGGGCGATCTTGACGAAGTTGCCGGTGGCGTTGTCCGGTGAGATGGCGCTGAATTCCACCCCGGTCGCCGGGGAGATGCTCTGCACCTTGCCATGGAAACGCTCACCGTTAAGCGCGTCGACGGTGAAGGTGACCGGCTGGCCGATACGCACCTCGGCAAGCTGGGTCTCTTTCAGGTTGGCGATCACCCAGTGCTGCGGCGGGACCAGCGAGGTCAGATGGGTTCCGGCGCTGACGTAGGCGCCAAGACGTACCGAGATCTGCCCCAGCTGGCCGCCGGTGGGGGCGATGATCTGCGTATTCTGCAGGTCGATCTGCGCCAGCTCGAGGGCGGCTTTGGCGCTGGCCACGTCGGCTTCCAGCGAATCGCGATTGACGATGGTCGATTCACGGTCCTGGCGCGACATCTCCAGCGCCGCTTTTGCCTGTTCAATATCCGCAGCCCCTTGCGCCGCGCTGGCGCGCGCCGAATCACGCTCGCGGATCGACAGCGAACCATCGGCAGTCAGCTCCTGTACCCGTTTTAAATCGGCCTGGATTTTCAGATTCTGCGCGCGGGCGTTTTGCAGCGCGGCTTCATTTTTGGCGATCGTCGCCTCGGCGCTTTTGCGCTGCTGCAGATTGTTGCGCAGCGCGGCCTCCTTCATCGCCAGATTCGCCTGGGCCTGATGCACCCGCTGCTTATAGATGCGATCGTCTATCTGGAACAGCACCTCGCCCGGCTGGACAATTGCGAAATCTTTGACGTTGACGGCGGTGATGTAGCCGTTGACCTGCGGGCTGATAAAGGTGGTCTGCCCGCGCACATAGGCGTTATCGGTAAACTGGCTATGCCGGGTGAACGGCGGCAGTTGCCAGGCGTAGAGGATCACTAATACGCCGACGAGGCCTATCGCTGCGGCGGTAAAAATGGAGACCACGCGAATGTTGTTCCGGGTGTTGGCCTGTTGTTTGGCCGCATCCTGCTGACTCATAACGACTCCAGAGATGAAATGATGATAATTATTTGCTGCCGGTGGCGCGTTTTAAGGCGATACGGGCGGTCAGTCGTAAGCGAATTAAGCGCCAGAAAACCCACACTAATGTGCCGGCGGAGATGGCCGCCGTCAGCAGATAGGTGTCATTCCAGGCGAGAATATTGGCCTGCAGCGTCGCGGCGTTTTGCAGCAGGGTGGTGGCCTGAACGTTAAGCAGGGTGCTGTCGCCGATCTGGCTCTGATACATCTGGCTATACTGCTGCAGCCGCTCGACGATCAGCGGGTTCAGGGTGGTGATCTGGTCCGCCAGCTGGCTGGAGTGAAATTTTTCCCGCCAGGTCTGGAAGGTGCCGAGGATCGCCGACCCCAGCAGACCGCCGATGTTCTGGCTCATGCCGAATAGCACCGAGAAGCTGACCAGGTTGCGCGGATCGGCAAACACGCCGCCAATGCCGGCGAGCATCGCCGGGGCCAGAAAGAAGGCGCTGCCGAAGCCGAGTAAAAACTGGCTGAACATTAATTGTTCCGGACGGGTGAGGGCGTTGGACTGGCTGTCGAGCAGCGAGGCTACCATGATCAGCGCCAGGGCGGTGGCGGTCGGCCAGTAGAGCTTCTGCGGGTTGAGCGTCAGACAACTGGCGATGATCCCGCACAGAATGCCGGCGAAAATTGACCATGCGAGGTTAGTCATCTGTTCGTTTTGCAGACCAACGTACTGCAACCAGCCGATGACCCCGGTGTTTTGCTCCGCCAGCACGATGCGGATCAGCAGCATAATCAGGCCGAGGCGTACGATGCTGCCGCTGGAGAGCCACTTGGTATTGAGCAGGGGATTGCTGCGGTTATGCTCAAAGGCGATAGCGGCGACGATCAGCACCACCGCTGCCGCCAGCGACCAGCCGATCCACGGCGCTTCAAACCACCACTCGAGCCGCCCCAGCGACAGCACGGCGCACACCAGCGCCATGCCGGGCGCCAGCAGAAAGAAGGTGATAAAATCCTTCTTCTCGAACACCTTTTTACGATCGCTCGGCGGCAGTTTCAGCGCGATGACGCAGGCCAGCGACACCAGCGCCAGCCCCAGTTCAAAGAAGTAAAGGCCGCGCCATTCATCGATCTGCAGCAGTTCGGTGGAAAAGAGACGCGCCAGCGGAATGGCCAGCGACGAGCCGGTGATGCCGATGGTTAGCCCTTTCAGGCGGTGGCGTGCGGGCCAGGCCTGCACCTGGTAGTAGATCCCCAGCGAGCTGAGCGCCGCGGCCACCATGCCGTGGGCGGCGCGGACCATCATCGCCGAGCTGAGATCGTTGACGAACAGGTGGAAAAAGGTGACCAGCACATAGAGCACCAGAAAGCCTTCGGTAAAGGCGCGCAGCCCAAACTGCTGGCGAAATTTCACCAGCAGCAGGTTGATGGAGACGTTGGTCATGACGTACACCGCCGGCAGCCAGGCGATCTCGGTCGACCAGGCGGCGAAGGTGCCCTGCAGCAGCTGCAGGTTGGCGGTGACCACCGCGTTGCCCAGCGCGCCGGTGAGGCACACCAGCAGGCCGACCACGCCATAGGCGAGACGTTTCTGCGGACTGTGCAGCGGCGTCGAGGGCGAGCCAAGCAGGGCTGGTTTTTCATGCGGCGCCCAGTCATGCGGGGCATAGGGGTTATCCTGGCGACGGGGCATTATTTCTTCTCCACTTCGCGCAGCAGTTTTTCCAGCACCCGCTGAGTTTGCTCCCGCTCCTGCGGGGTAATCGCCGTCAGGATCTCTTCGCGCAGATCGTCCGCCACCGTTTTGACCTGCTCATACAGCGCCATTCCCTGCTCGGTGGCGACCAGCAGCCGCTTACGTTTATCGCTGGCGGTGGTGACACGCTCCACCAGGCCGAGGGCGACCAGCCGGTTGATCAGCGGCACAATGGTCGGACTCTCTACCCCCAGCTCCTGCGCCAGTTCGCTTTGCGACAGCGGCTGTGGCTGGCGGGCAATGGCCGCGACCGCCACCCAACTGGCCTGGCTCAGGCCAAGGTCCTTTAGCCGACGATTGACCGCCAGCCGCCAGTGATGGGCGGTGAGGTATAAAAGATGGGAGAAGTTAAGCTGTCGATTGTCCATAGGTCGTCTGTCAATATCGTTAGAGCTCTAACGAGTTTATGTCGGGCGACCGCCATAATTCAAGGCGAAGGAAAAAAATTGGTTAACGGTATGTGCGTTTATTGTGGCTAATAGCGATGGGTTAACCCGCGAACCCTCTACTCACTGAGGATGCTCTTATTCTGCGCCATGACCCAGGTGATAAAGGCCCGCAGCGGCACCGGAATATGTTTCCGGCTCGGGTAGTAGACGCAGAAATGGTCGGCAGGATAGTGGTAGTCGGGTAACAAACGGACCAGGCTGCCCGCGCTCAACTGCTGCGTCACCAGCGACTGATAGACAAAGGCGATGCCTAATCCGCTCTCCGCCGCCTGGATCATCGCCGTATCGGAATCAACGACCAGATCGCCTCTGACCGAAACTTCACTGGGCTCACCGCTGGGGCTAATAAACTCCCAACGGTACTTTTCACCGCTGGGAAAACAGCGGTTGATGCAGCGGAAATTGACCAGCGACTGCGGGGTGTCGGGCTCGCCGGCCTCGCGGATATAGGCCGGGCTGGCCACCGGGATCAGCGACAGCTTCTCGCCAAAGGGGATGGCAATCATATCTTTGGGCACATCCTGCGAATAGCGAATACCGGCGTCAAAACCGGACTCAATAATATTGACTTTCCGATCGGTGGTATACAGTTCGAGCGTTACATCGGGATAGGCGGTTTTAAAGGCAATAAAATAGTGTTGAAAAAACAGGTCAAGAACAATACGCGGTAAATTGACTTTCACCACGCCTTCCGGCGTCAGGCGATGATAATTCAGGCTGTCAACCACCCGGCGATAATCATTGACCACCGGCGTCATATTATTAAGAAATTCCTCACCCACGGTAGTTAATGACAAACTGCGCGTCGAGCGATTCAGCAGGCGTACGCCTAACTTTTCTTCCAGATGATTAATAGCGCTGGTGAGGGCCGGTGGTGAAAGATTTAATGCCCTGGCGGCCTGGCGAAAACTGCCATGTTTCACTATGAGTATTAATATTTCAATTTGTTGCAAATCCGGCAAGGTTTTCATTGTTAATTTCCAGCTAACACCGCGTTCGGAATAGATTAATTGTTATCAATGTAAAAGGGAAGTATATATTTAATAACATTCAGCACGTAAGGAAAATAAGGTGAAAACACGTTATCTCGGAAAAGAGAAGTTCCAGGTTTCCGCATTGGGTCTCGGATGTATGGGAATGAGTTTCGCCTACGGCGGCGCCGAGGAGTCGCAGGCGATTAATACGATTCATGCCGCGGTGGACATGGGCGTGACCTTCCTGGATTCTGCCGAAGTGTATGGTCCTTTCGATAATGAAGTTCTTGTCGGGAAAGCGATAAAAGGTATCCGCGATAAGGTGCAGATTGCCACCAAGTTTGGTTTTCGTATTTTGCCGACCGGCCAGGGACTGGAGCGGATGGCCGGCGTCGACAGTCGTCCGGAACATATTCGCGAGTCAGTGGAAGGGTCGCTGAAGCGGCTGAATATCGAGACCATCGATCTGCTCTATCAGCACCGCGTCGATCCGGCGGTGCCGGTGGAAGACGTGGTGGGCACCATGGCCGACCTGGTTAAAGAGGGGAAAATTCGCCATATCGGACTGTCGGAAGTCTCAGCCCAGACGCTGCGCCGGGCCTGCAAGGTGTATCCGATTACCGCCGTGCAGACGGAATACTCGCTGTGGACCCGCGAGCCGGAGGCCGGTATTCTCAACGCCTGCCGCGAGCTGGGGGTGGGCTTTGTCCCATACAGCCCGCTGGGCCGCGGCTTCCTGACGGGAAAAATCACCGATCCTGGCGTCTTCGCTGAGGATGATTTCCGCCGCAATCTGCCGCGCTTCCAGGCCGAGACCATGCGCAAAAACCAGCTGCTGCTTGAGCGCCTGCAGCAGGTGGCCACGCGCTATGACGCGACCCTTGCGCAGATTGCCCTTGCCTGGGTCATGAGCAAAGGCGAGGATATCGTGCCTATCCCGGGGGCGAGAAAAATTGCCCATCTGCGTGATAATGCCGGAGCCGCCAATATTACCCTCTCTCCTGAGGATATTCTCACCATCGAAGATATTTTCACTCCCGATAACGTCACTGGCTTACGCTATAACCAGGGCGACTTTAACTTAATCGAAAAATAACTCCCTGAATACTATTCTCCCGCCGTCCTGGCGGGAGATGAGGTTACTTATGACTATTGCTGTTTCCCGTTCGGCGGGATTGCCTGCGGCAGTTTATGCGCTTTCCGTGGGCTCATTTGGTATTGGTACCACCGAATTTGTGATTATGGGATTATTGCTTGATGTGGCCCATGATTTTCATATATCCATTACGCTTGCCGCCTGGTCTATTACCGCTTATGCCTGTGGGGTGGTGATTGGCGCGCCGCTCCTCACACCGCTATTAAGCCGCTACCCCAAAAAACCGGCGTTGTTATTTCTGATGATCTTATTTTCCATCGGTAATTTAGGTTGCGGTATTGCCGGTAATATGACCATACTCATTATTTTCCGGGTAATAACCGCCTTAGCTCACGCCTCATTCTTCGGCATCAGTTCGGTCTATGCCGCGGAGCTGGCGCCGGTGGATAAACGGGCTTCGGCGGTCTCCGCCGTCTTTCTCGGCGCCACCCTGGCCAATATTCTGGGCGTGCCCCTCGGCGCCTGGGTAGGGCAATACCTTGGCTGGCGCTACACCTTCTTTATGGTCACGCTGATTGGCATTCTTTCCGCCCTGGCAGTCATTGCCCTGGTGCCCGGCCGTCAGGCCCAACCGGCGGTGCAGAGTCGGATCCGCGACGAGCTGAAGGTGCTGCGCCATCCGACGGTGCTGCGCAGCCTGCTGATCACCGCGCTCGGGTTTTCCGGCGTCTTCGCCGCCTTTACCTACATTGCGCCCATGCTGAAAACCGTCACCGGGATGAGCGAACATCTCATTCCACCGGTGCTGGTGCTGTTTGGCGTCGGGATGGTCGCCGGGAATCACCTCGGCGGCCGCCTGACCGACGGTGGGGTCCGCCGGGCGCTGCTGCTGACCCTGGCCTTGCTTATCGTCGTCCTGTGCCTCTTTCCGTTCGCCATTCAGACGCTACCCGGCGCCTGCGCGGCGGTGTTTCTGCTGGGGGCGGCGATGTTCTCCACCATTCCGCCGCTGCAGATGCAGGCGCTGGACAGCAGTGAGACCGGCAAAAGCATGGTCTCCTCGTGCAATATCGCCGCCTTTAACCTCGGCAATGCCGCTGGCGCCTGGTTTGGTGGGCTGTTGCTCACCGCCGGCGTCTCCCTCTCGCATATTCCCCTGGCCGGTGCATGCCTGACCGCCAGCGGATTTGTTATCGCTAGTGTGACGTTGTCACCTTTAAAAGGAAGTCAAGCATGAAGTATCGGTATTTAGGTTCCACCGGGCTGTCGGTGTCGGAGCTCTGTTTTGGCGCCATGACGTTTGGTGAAAAAGGGGCCTTTCTCGGCGCGCCGGGACGCAACTGGTCGGAATTCGGCGTGGTGCCTGAGCATACGGCATACGATCTGGTGTACAAAGCGCTGGACGCCGGGATTAACTTTTTTGATACCGCGGACTGTTATAAAAACGGCCAGGGCGAAGAGCTGCTCGGTAACGCGCTGAAGGGGAAACGCCAGCAGGTGATTATCGGCACCAAAGGACGCTGGCAGACCGACCCCAATCCGAACGCGCTGGGGGCGTCGCGCTACCATATTATTAATGCCGTCGACGCCAGCCTGCAGCGGCTGAAAACGGATTATATCGATATCTATCATCTCCACGGGTTCGATCCGCGCACCGCGCTGGAGGATACCCTGCGGACGCTGGATGCGTTGATTCGCGCCGGGAAAATTCGCTACATCGGGGTCTCCAACTACGCGGCCTGGCAGCTGGCGAAGGCGCTGGGGATCTCAGAGCGCCTCGGACTGGAAAAATTCTGCGTCTATCAGGGCTATTACAATATCGCCGCGCGAGAACTGGAGCATGAGATTATCCCGCTCAGCGTCGATCAGAACGTCGGCATCACCGTCTGGAGCCCGCTGGCCGGGGGCTTCCTCACCGGTAAATACCCTCGCAATCAGGCGTTTCCTGAGGGCAGTCGGCTGGCGAACGCCACCCCGTTTGAGTCGGCGCCGATCGCCAATCGCGAACAAGCCTGGCAGACTCTGGAAGTGATGCAGGAGATTGCCCGTCAGCGCAACGCCAGCGTGGCGCAGGTGGCGCTCAACTGGTTGCGTACCCGCCCGGGGATCACATCGCTGGTGATCGGCGCGACCAAACTCGCCCAGCTGGAGGATAACCTGGCGGCACTGAACTGGACGCTGAGCGACGAGGAGGCGGCGATCCTCAACAGCGTGAGCGAAAAAGAGAAGCCTTATCCCTACTGGCATATCTGCAATGTCGCCGGCGATCGCCGTCTGGCCGACGATATCTACCCCTAACTCACCCTGCACCCAGGCAACACGCGTATGCCCCCCTGGGGGCATACAGAGAGGCTCGATCGTGAAAAAAGTACTCATTGTTGGCGCCGGCCCGGTAGGGTTAATCATTGGCTGCTATCTGAATAAGTATGGAATTGATTTTGATATTATTGATAAAAATACACACAGCACCACCTGGTCCAAAGCGCTGAGCGTCAGTCCGGCGACGATTAAAGCCTTCCACGGCTTAGCCCTTGCCGGGGAGCTGATCGCCCAGGGCAAGCAGGTTCAGTCAATTTACGCCTGGTATAAAAACCGCAAGTTTCTGCATATTGATAACCGCCATCTCCCCACCTGCTATCCCTTCCATGTCAGTATCCCGCAGCCGCGGACGGAGAAGATCCTTGAAACGGCGCTGGCCGAGGCCGGTCAACTGGTGAAACGCGGACATCAGCTGGTCTCCTGGCGGCGGGAGGAAGGGCGCTATCACGTCTCTCTGCTCGACGATGCCCGCCGGGCCTGTTCCGCTACCTATGACTATATTATCGGCGCCGACGGCGCGGCCAGCACCGTCCGGGAGCTGGCCGGGATTGGCTTTAGCGGCCATGATTACCCGCTGCATTTTGTGATGGCGGACGTGCAGTTCGCCAGCGCGGCGACGCTCCCGGGAACCTCTTACTATATTGACGAGCTGGGCTTTCTGATCTTTCTGCCCATGCCGGACAATCAGGTCAGGATCGTGATTAAAAGAGCCGGTCGATTACCGTCGCCGCGTCCGGTGCCGGATCTGCAGGAGATCAACGTGGCGCTGGCGCGCTTCTGCCCCGAGGTTCCTCCGGCGCAGGCGCTGACCTGGTCCTCCAGCGCCAATTTCTATAACCGGATCGCCGATGACAATCTGCAGCACAATATCATGCTGGCAGGCGATGCTTTCCATCTGTTCAGTCCGATTGGCGGGCAGGGGATGAATACCGGTATTCAGGATGCGATTAACCTGGCCTGGAAGCTGGCCTTTTACCTGCATGGCGTCGCCAGCGACCGGCTGCTGGCATCCTATCGCACCGAGCGCTTCGCCGCGGTGAGCGGCGTGCTGCATACCACCGATCACGATACCGGCCTGATTGCCGGTCTGGTGCCGAAAAATCATATCGACGCGGTCTACTTTCCGGAGTTTTGCAATCGTCACTATTATCGCCACCAGCTGCCGCTGCAGTACGCCGGCTTTGCCGCGCCGCAGTGCGCTCACCCGAACGGCCTGATGGGCCACCATGTTCCGTGGTACGTCTTTACCTCGCCGCAGGCGACGTTTCGCAACAGTTATGACGCCTTCGCCAGCGGTAAGGTCGTGGTCTTTTCCGCGCGCGTCGACTGTCCTCCCTTATCCCGCCTGAAACCTGGCGGCTGGTTTATATTCTGCGCCCTTGACCCAGCGGACGAGGCGTTTCTCGAGGCGCTACAGATTGGCCGCGATGACTATGCGGTGATCAATCCCGATGGCTATGTGGGCTTTACCGGTGGCGAAGCCGGGACATCGCAGTATCTTTCCTCGCTCTACGTAATGGAATAATCATGAATAAAGTGTATATCGTCGCGGCCTGCCGTACGCCGGTGGGGCGTTTTCTTGGCGCCCTGAAAACGGTCTCTGCGGTGGAACTGGCCGCGCTCACCGTCCGCCACAACCTGCAGCAGGCCGGGATTGACCCGGCGTGGATTGACGAAGTGATCTGCGGCAGCGTCCTCTCTGCCGGGCAGGGGATGGGGCCGGCGCGTCAGGTCGCGCTGCGGGCGGGGATCCCGGTGCAAAAGCCGGCTTACACCCTGAATATGATCTGCGGTAGCGGCATGAAAAGTATTACCGAGGGGGCGATCCATATCCAGAGCGGTTATGCCGACCTTGTCGTCGCTGGCGGGATGGAAAACATGAGCCAGGCGCCGTTTTTGCTGCGGGGAGAGATAAGAGGCGGCGTGAAATTTGGCGCGTTCAGCAGCGAGGATCTGATCCAGAGCGATGGCCTAACCGATCCGCTGTTGCATATTCCGATGGGGGAAACGGCGGAGGCCATCGCCGCGCATGAGCAGATCTCGCGCGCAGAACAGGACCAGTACGCGCTGGACAGCCATCAAAAAGCCTCCGCCGCCAGCCGCGCCGGCCATTTTGCCGAGGAGATAGTGCCGGTGACGGTCAGCGGGAAGCGGGGCGTCAGCGTGGTCCGCGAGGATGAGCAGATCCGCCATGACCTTAGCGCCGACCAGCTGGCGGCGCTGAAACCGGCTTTTCGTCGCGACGGGAGCGTCACGGCGGGCAACGCCTCGGGGCTGAACGACGGCGCGGCGTCAGTGATCCTCGCCTCGGCGCGCGCCGTTGCGCAGTACGGCCTGCGGCCGCTGGCTGAGATAGTCTCCTTCGGCGAGGGCGGCGTCGACCCGGCGATGATGGGGCTTGGGCCGCTGCCGGCCATGACGTGCGCCCTGCGCCGCGGGCGGTTTCAGCTCAGCGATATGGCGCGACTGGAAATTAACGAAGCCTTTGCCGCGCAGGTGCTGGGGGTGGTCAAGGGGCTGGCCCGCGAGCATCAGATGACGGCGGAGGAGATAGCCGCCCGCCTGAACGTCAACGGCGGCGCGATTGCCCTCGGGCACCCGCTTGGCAGTTCCGGAACCCGGATTGTCGTGAGCCTCCTGCACGCGCTGCGCCGGGAGAATAAACCGACCGGCCTGGCCTCGCTGTGTATCGGCGGTGGGATGGGTATTGCGTTAATTGTGAAAACGATCTGAGGAGACAAGCGCCATGGAAAAATTAATTGTGGTGGGTGAGAAATTTACCGATTTTGCCCGGCGGCATCAGAACGTGCTGACCGTCAACGAGTTTGAGCGTTTTGTCTGGAGCGGCGAGCTCGCCGGCGTCGATAAAATCGTCATTGGTCAGGGCGTGCAGCTCGACGACATCTCCCGCACGGTCTGCATTATTCGTCAGCACTATCCGGATAAAATCCGCCAGATCGTCAATCTGCAGGATCTCTATTATCAAAACAACCGCGATCATCAGCGGCTGGTGCATAAACGTAAAAAAGAGAACATCCTCATCACCTCGCCGGAAAAACGCGATGAAGATAGCTATTGCGCGCGTCTGATCCTGCAGGACGCCTCGGAGCTGCTCTGCGACCACCAGACCGGGCAACACATCCAGGGGATGGTGCTGATCGAGGCGGCGCGGCAAACCATCATCGCCACCTCGGAGAAATTTCTGCTGGCGGAGGCGGGCGTGGCGATGGACGAGAAGTACTTCACGCTGAGCTCGCTGCAGGTAGCTTTTTCCAGCTTTGTTTTCCCGCTGCCGGTGACCATTGTGCTGAATGTGGTGTCGTGCAAAAGCTCAGCCCACGGCCGCTTTACCTGCGAGTGTTCGGTCGGTTTTGACCAGACCGGCACCCGCAAAGCGGAAGTCGGCTTTAGCTTCAGCGTCTATGACCTGAACTACATTACTCGTAAGGAGTGTGAGCAGGCGGCGCTCTGCCATCAACATTATCTGGTCAGTATTGAGCAGGGGGACGGGGATGAGCATCGCCTTTTTTGACGTGGATGAAACGCTGATTACCGGCAAAAGTATGTTCCTGTTTCTGCACCGCTATGCCGAGGAATATCCGCTGCAGTGCGGTTTGACGGCCGCGGCGATTGTCCGCCAGCTCCAGGCGCTTAGCAAAGCGGGTCAACCGCGGGAGGCGATCAATCGCTACTACTATTCGCTGTTTCGCCATGAGCCGCGCGCCCAGGTACGGGCGGTTGCTGAGGCACTGTATCGCGAAGGTGGGTACGGTTTTCACCGTGAGGTGGTGGCGATCCTCCGGCAACATCAGGCGCGCGGGGATGACGTGGTGTTTGTCTCCGGATCGATGACCGACATTCTCTGGCCAGCGATGGCGGCGCTGGGGGTGGAGCATGCCCTGTGTTCAGAGCCGGTGGTGGTTGACGAACACTATACCGGGGAACTCTGGCGGACCGCCATTGGCGAACATAAGGCGTTGCATGCTCAACGCTACGCGCAGGAACGGGGCCAGCCGCTGGCGGCGTGCTATGCCTTTGGGGACCATATCTCGGATCTGCCGCTGCTCGCGCTGGTTGGCAACCCCTGCGCGGTCAATCCGTGCGCGGCGCTGCTGGCGGAGTCGCAGCGTCGGGGATGGCCGGTGCTGTGGTCTAACGGCGGTTGACGGCACGATAGCGAAAAAAAGGGGGCGGCGCTACGCCACCCCCTGATTCACACCCTGACGGGGATCAGCCCGGGTAGATGCCGCGGTCTTTACGCGCCATCAGGATGCGCTCGCAGGCCACGATATAGGCGGCGGTACGCAGCGTACACGCTTTCTCGGCGGCTTTATCGCAGACGTGAATAATGGCGTCGGTCATGATGCGGTCCATCTTGGCGTTGATCTCTTCTTCGCTCCAGAAGAAGCTGGCCATATCCTGCACCCACTCAAAATAGCTGACGGTCACCCCGCCGGCGTTACAGATAACGTCCGGAACCACGATCACACCGCGTTCAGCCAGCACGTCGTCCGCTTCCGGATAGGTTGGGCCGTTGGCCCCTTCCAGCACCAGTTTGCAGGTCAGCTTCTCCGCGCGCTCGCGGGTGATTTGCCCTTCCAGTGCCGCCGGGATCAGAATGTCCATCGGGGTGGTCCAGAAGGCGTCTTTATCGATCTCCTGGGCGCCAGGGAAACCGGCAATCTGCTTTTTCTCCGCCTGCCAGGCGGTGAGGGCGGCCATATCAATCCCGCCTTCGTTATACAGGGTCGCGGTATGATCCTGAATGACCACCACGCGGGCGCCGACGCCGGCGAACAGGCGGGCTGCTTCGCTACCGACGTTACCAAAGCCCTGCAGCGCGACTTTGGCGCCTTCAATTTCGATACCGGCGCGACGAGCCACTTCCCGGCCGGTGACAAATACGCCACGCCCGGTGGCCTTTTCACGGCCGAGGGAGCCGCCGAGGTGGATCGGTTTGCCGGTGACCACGCCGGTAATGGTGGTGCCATGGTTCATGGAGTAGGTGTCCATCATCCATGCCATCACTTTACCGTTGGTGCCGACGTCCGGCGCCGGAATATCTTTCTGCGGCCCGATAATAATGCCGATTTCGCTGGTGTAGCGGCGGGTCAGACGCTCCAGTTCACCTTCTGACAGTGAGAAGGGGTCGACGCGAATGCCGCCTTTGGCCCCGCCGTAAGGAATATTGACCGCGGCGCACTTAATGGTCATCCAGGCAGAAAGTGCCATGACTTCGTTAAGATCGACATCCGGATGGTAGCGAACACCACCTTTACCCGGTCCACGCGACAGATTGTGCTGAACGCGATAGCCCTCGAAGTGGCGGATGGTGCCGTCGTCCATTTGCACAGGAATGTCGACGATCAGCGCACGCTTCGGATGGCGCAGGGTTTCCACCCAGTAGGCAAGATCGCCGAGATAAGGCGCGACACGGTCGATCTGGCGCAGGTAGGTGGTCCATGGAGATGTACTACTTTCAGATGCGTAAGATAACTTTTCCATAAGAGTCCTGTTTCTCAGTGTTATTTATGTCGTGTAAAACCGTGGAATAGCTACAGCAGTAAACTCTGTGCAATGAATGGTATCACCAATTTTATAAAGCGGTATTTGACGGCAATTCCGATTTTTAAATTTTTGTTAGATTTTTTATTTTTTAAGTGAATAACTACGCACGCCAACCACCTACAAGCTGTGCATTTTAATTCACTTTTTATTCACTTAAGTGCATAGAAAAATATTTTTTCTATGTTTTTCATTATCTTGATGATCTTCAAAAAGTGAATAAATTGCTTCCACCCGTATTGACAATCTTATTGTTCACAGGCCAGCATTAGCCCACACAACAACATGACGTTAACCATGAATTAACAAATACCCGCAAAATAAATAGGGCTTATTTTTCCTGTGGTGAATATTTTTGCCATCACAGCGGGCGCGCTCGTGCCCAAAATAAGCCGAGGGTCAGGGTTAATGTCGATTGTCCAACGCGGCGGGAGCGTTTTCCGTCGTCTTACGTTCCGGAGATGAATGATGTCAGGCACTATGACTCGCGAAGATTTTGACGCTTACCTGGTTCCCTGTTTTGCCCCCGCGCCGTTTATTCCGGTCAGGGCGGCGGGTTCCCGCGTCTGGGACCAGCAGGGGAAAGAGTATATCGATATGGCGGGCGGCATTGCGGTGAATGCCTTAGGCCATGCCCATCCGGCGCTGGCTCAGGCCCTGCAGGATCAACTGGCGAAACTGTGGCATATCGGCAATGGCTATACCAACGAGCCGGTGCTGCAGCTGGCGAAAACCCTCGTGCAGTCGACCTTTGCCGATAAGGTGTTTTTCTGCAACTCCGGCGCCGAAGCCAACGAGGCCGCTCTCAAACTGGCGCGGAAATACGCTCACGATAAGTTTGGTGGTGAAAAAAGCGAAATCATCGCCTTCAACCATGCCTTCCATGGCCGGACGCTGTTCACCGTCTCCGTCGGCGGCCAGCCGAAATATTCCAGCGATTATGCTCCGCTGCCGCAGGGCATTACCCATCTGCCCTATAACGACATCGAGGCGGTCACCGCGGCCATCTCTTCGCGCACCTGTGCGGTGATCGTCGAGCCGATCATCGGCGAAGGCGGCGTGATACCCGCTGACCCGGCGTTCCTCCAGGCGCTGCGCACCCTCTGCGATCGCCATCACGCGACCCTGATATTCGATGAGGTGCAGACCGGGGCGGGCCGTACCGGCCATCTCTACGCCTACCAGCACTACAACGTCGTCCCGGACATCCTCACCAGCGCCAAAGGGCTGGGGGGCGGCTTCCCAATCGGCGCGATGCTGGCGAAAGAGGCCTGGGCGCAGGTCTTCCAGCCCGGCACCCATGGCACCACCTTCGGCGGCAACCCGCTGGCGGCGACCGTCGCTAACGCCGTGCTGGCCCATCTCGATGCGCCGCTGCTGGCGGGCGTTGGCGAGCGCCATGCGCTGATTGTTGACCAGTTGAATGCGATCTCTGCCCGTTACGATGCGTTCAGCGCCGTGCGCGGCACCGGTCTGCTGATCGGCGCTGAGCTGGCGGGGCCGCTGCGCGGCAAGGCCAAAACGTTGACCAACCTGGCGGCGGAAGAGGGGCTGATCGCCCTGATTGCCGGCCCGGACGTGCTGCGCTTCGCGCCGGCGCTCAATATCCCGCTGGCGGATATTGCGGAAGCCTTCGTGCGCCTTGATCGCGCCGTTGCCCGCTTAACCCGCTAACCGGGAGGACGGCCTGTGATGCTATTTCGTCCCGTACGGGAAAACGATCTCGACGACATCGTCCGCCTTGCCGCGCGGGCGGGGGTCGGCATGACCTCCTTACCGCATGATGCCGGGCGCCTGGCCGCCCGTATCCAGCGCAGTATCGAGACCTTCGCCGGCGAACTGCCGCGCGGCCAGCAGGGTTTCCTGTTTGTGCTGGAAGACACCGCGCTGGCGCGGGTAGTGGGGGTGAGCGCCATTGAGGTCGCGGTGGGCCTGGACGAGCCGTTTTACAATTTTCGCATTCAGAAAACGGTTCGCGCCTCGAAAGCGCTGGGAGTCTATAAGCCTCAGGAGCTGCTTAATCTCAGCTATGACCACACCGGGCACAGCGAGCTGTGTACGCTGTTTCTCGACCCGGCCTATCAGCGCAACCGCAATGGTCTGCTGCTCTCCAAGGCGCGCTTTTTATTTATCGCCGCCTTCCGCGAGTGGTTTTCCCCGCACCTGTTTGCCGAACTGCGCGGCTGCAGCGATGAGCAGGGGCAGTCGCCGTTCTGGGATGCGCTGGGCCATCACTTCTTCGACATCCCGTTTGCCGATGCCGACCGGCTGACCGGCACCGGCATGAAAACCTTTATTGCCGAACTGATGCCGGCTTACCCGATCTATATCTCACTGCTGCCGGAAGCGGCCCGCGAGGTCATCGGTCAGGTGCATCCCAATACCGCCCCGGCGCGGGCGATCCTCGAGAAAGAGGGTTTCAGCTGGCGCGGCTCGGTGGATATTTTCGATGCCGGACCGGTGCTGGAGGCGAACACCGATCAGATCCGCGCCGTGCGCGACAGCCAGTGCCTGCCGGCCCAGCAGCTGATGGGCGCCCTGCCGGCGCCGACGCTCGTCGCCAACGGTCAGTTCGACAATTTCCGGGCGCTGCTGGTGGCCCACGAAGAGCAGGTCTCACTGGATGCCGCCGCGCTGGACGCGCTGCAGGTCAGTGAAACCGACCGCGTTTATACGGTAACCCTGAATCCAGAGGAAAACAGATCATGGCGGTAAAAGCACAGTTTATAGCCGGGCAGTGGCAGGCGGGCAGCGGGGCAACGATGAGCAAACTGGCCCCGGAGGATCAGTCGCTGCTGTGGCAGGCGGCCAGCGCGGGTGCCGACGACGTCCAGGCGGCCTGCGCCGCGGCGCGCGCGGCATTTTACCCCTGGTCGCACCGGCCGCTGGCCGAGCGTATTGCCGTGGTGGAGCGTTTTGCCGCGCTGCTGGAGACACATAAAGAGGCGCTGGCGACCCTGATTTCCCGCGAGACCAGCAAGCCGCTGTGGGAGACCCGCACCGAAGTACAGGCGATGATCGGCAAGGCCGCGATCTCCATCGAGGCCTATCACCAGCGGACGGGCTTTCATGAGTCGACGCTGCCGGACGGAAAAGCACAGCTGCGCCACAAACCGCACGGTGTGATGGCGGTCTTTGGCCCCTACAACTTCCCGGGCCACCTGCCCAACGGGCATATTATTCCGGCGCTGATCGCCGGGAATACCATCGTGTTTAAACCCAGCGAGCTGACGCCGGCCACCGCCGAAATGACCGTCCAGCTGTGGCAGCAGGCGGGCGTCCCCGACGGGGTGATCAATCTGCTGCAGGGCGGAAAAGCCATCGGCCAGGCGCTGCTGGAAAATCGTGATATCGACGGCGTACTGTTCACTGGCAGCGCGGCGGCCGGTTTCCACTTTCATCGCTACTTCGGCGGCCAGCCGGAGAAGATGCTGGCCCTCGAGATGGGCGGCAACAACGCGCTGATCGTCGCCGACGTGGCCGATGTCGATGCGGCGCTGCATGTGATTATCCAGTCGGCGTTTATCTCCGCCGGGCAGCGCTGCACCTGCGCGCGCCGGCTGATCGTGCCGCGCGGCGAGCAGGGGGATGCGCTACTGCAGCGGCTGGTCGCGGCCAGCGCGCAGATCCGCGCCGGCAAGTGGGATGACCAGCCCGCGCCGTTTATGGGCGGAGTGATTTCTCTCGACGCCGCGCAGAACATGCTGGCGGCGCAGCAAAAACTGGAGGGGCTCGGCGGCAAGGTGCTGCTGCGCATGCGCCAGCCCGACCCGCACTCCACGGTGCTGACGCCGGGGATCGTCGACGTCACCGGTATCGAGGTGCCGGATGAAGAATACTTTGGCCCGCTGCTGACGGTTATCCGTTACGACGGTTTCCCGGAGGCCATTCGCCTTGCCAACCAGACCCGCTATGGCCTGGCTGTCGGGCTGATCTCCAGCGATGCGGCGCAGTTTGAACAGCTGGCGGACGAGGCGCGGGCCGGGATCGTCAACTGGAACAAGCCGCTGACCGGCGCCTCGAGTAAAGCGCCGTTTGGCGGGGTGGGCGCCTCCGGCAACCATCGCGCGGCAGCGTGGTACGCCGCTGATTACTGTGCCTGGCCGATGGCCTCTCTGGTCAGCGATACGCTGACGCTCCCGGCGACGGTATCGCCGGGTCTGCCATTCTGATAACGGATCCTGTGAGGACATATGTCTGGTTTTGAAGCAAACTTTGATGGCCTGGTCGGCCCGACGCACCACTACGCCGGACTCTCCGTCGGCAATGAAGCCTCGCAAAATAACCGCGATGGTCTCTCTAACCCTAAAAAGGCGGCGCTGCAGGGGCTGTATAAAATGAAAGCCCTTGCCGATCGCGGATTCGTGCAGGGCATTCTGCCGCCCCAGCCGCGGCCGAATCTACGTCTGCTGCGCGAAGTCGGTTTCCAGGGCAGCGATGAGCAGGTCATCCGGCAGGCGGCCCACGCGGCGCCGCAGCTGCTCTCCGCCTTCAGCTCCGCCTCGTCGATGTGGACCGCCAACGCGGCGACCGTCTCACCGTCGGCGGACAGCGCCGATGGCAAAGTCCATTTCACCGTCGCCAACCTGAACAATAAGCTGCACCGTATGCAGGAGGCGCCCACCACCTCGGCGATCCTGGGCGCCACGTTCGCCGATCCGCGCTACTTCGCCCACCATGCGGCGCTGCCGCAGCATGGCGACCTCGGCGATGAAGGGGCAGCCAACCATAACCGCTTCTGCCGGGAGTATGACCGACAGGGGGTGCAGTTTTTTGTCTACGGTCGACGCGCCAGCGGCGGGATCGCCCCGGTGAAGTATCCGGCGCGGCAGACCCTCGAGGCCAGCGAGGCGGTGGCCCGCCTGCATCAGCTGGATCCGCGCTACGCGGTGTTTGCCCAGCAGGCGCCGCAGGCTATCGATCGCGGCGTGTTTCACAACGACGTCATCGCGGTCAGCAATCGCCATGTGCTGTTCCACCATCAGCAGGCGTTTGTCGATCAGGCGACGGTGCTGGCGACGCTACGGGCTAAAAGCGACAGTCTGGATATCCCGTTCACCAGCGTGGAAGTGCCGGACGAGCGGGTGTCGCTCGATGACGCGGTGGCCTCATATCTGTTCAACAGCCAGCTGCTGAGCAAACCTGACGGCAAGATGCTGATCGTGGTCCCGGAGGAGTGCCGCCAGCGGGAAAACGTCTGGCGCTATCTGAGCGACCTCGCCGCCGACAGCGCATCGCCGATCGATGAAGTGGCGGTCTTTGACCTGCGGGAAAGCATGCGCAACGGCGGCGGCCCGGCCTGTCTGCGGCTGCGGGTGGTGCTCAACGAGGCTGAACGCCAGGCGGTCAACGCGCATAGCCTGATGAACGACGAGCGTTATCAGCAGCTGACGGCATGGGTGGAAAAACACTATCGCGACCGGCTGCACGCCCGCGATCTGGCGGACCCGCAGCTGCTGTGCGAGGTTTATCAGGCGCTGGATGAGCTGACGCAGATCCTGCGCCTGGGCGCGGTCTATGATTTTCAGCGTTAAGGAGCGGCAGATGGAGCACCTGGTTAACGATTTAATGCACTGCCGCCTGCAGGAGTGGAGCTTCCCGGCGGGCATCGAGGCTCGCTGGCTGGGCGAGGGGATCCTGCAGTTGCTGCCGACGGCGCCGTGGCGCCAGGCGACGATCCTCTCCGCGGGCGTGCATGGCAATGAGACCGCGCCGACGGAACTGCTGCTGCAGTTGACCCACGATTTGAGTCAGGGGCGGCAGCCGCTCACTCAGGCGCTGCTGATTGTCTTTGGTAACCTGCCGGCGATCCGCGCCGCGCGTCGCTATCTGCACAACGACCTGAATCGCCTGTTCGGCGGCCGCCATCTGGCGGTCACCCCGGGTAATGAGTCGCGGCGGGCTTTTGCGCTGGAGCAGGCGGTGCAGGCCTTCTATCGCGCCGCCGATGCGGCGGGTCCGGTCAACCGTAGCCATCTCGATATGCACACCGCTATTCGCGGGTCGCTGTATCGCCAGTTTGCGCTGCTCCCAGCCCACGCCGGGGATTTTTCGCCTGGCTTCTACCAGCTGTTGCAGGCCAGCGGGATGGACGCCATCGTGCGGCATACCGAAGCGGGCGGCACCTTCACCCATTTCACCTGCGAAAAGTTCGCCGCGCAAAGCGCCACCCTGGAGCTGGGGAAAGTGATGCCGTTCGGCGCCAACGATCTCAGCCTGTTCGCCGCCACCGACGCGGCGATCCGGGCCTGGATTTCTGACGCGCCGCTGCCGCCGCGCGACAAAGCGCCGGTGGATTACTTCCTGGTCGAGGAGAGCATCATCAAGCGCGAGGGGGAATTTACGCTTAATCTCGCGGCCAACGTTGAGAACTTCACCGCGCTCCCGGCGGGGTACGAAATCGCTCGCCAGGCGGAGACACGGTGGGTGGTGCAGGCCCGGGCCCCCTATATCCTCTTTCCCAACGCCGGGGTCGCCACCGGCCAACGCGCCGGGCTGCTGCTGCGCGCCGCGGCCCTTTCCCTCCCGCAACCAGCCTGAGGAAACACCATGACTGAATATCAACGCCAGGCGGCCCCCGCCGCCGGAGGTGAGGGCGCGTCACAGCTTAAACGTGGGCTCGGCGCCCGCCATATTCAAATGATTGCCCTCGGGGGCGCCATCGGCACCGGGCTGTTTATGGGGGCAGGGCGCAATATCGCCGTCGCCGGGACCTCGATTCTGCTGATCTATGTGCTGGTCGGGTTCTTCACCTATATGGTGATGCGGGCGATGGGGGAGCTGCTGCTCACCCGCCATGACTACCGCTCATTTGCCGATTTTGTCGGCGAGTATCTCGGGCCACAGGCCAGCTTTTACCTCGGCTGGACCTACTGGCTAAGCTGGGTAGTGACCTGCATTGCCGACGTGGTGGTCTGCGGGAGCTATATGCAGTACTGGTTCCCGGAACTGTCGGCATGGATGCCGGCCCTCAGCATGCTGGCGATCCTGTTCCTGCTTAACCTGCTGTCGGTGAAAATGTTTGGCGAGGCGGAGTTCTGGTTCGCCCTGATCAAGGTGATCACCATTATCGCCCTGATCGGCACCGGCGGCTGGATGATTGCCACTGGCTGGACTTCTCCGGACGGCGTGACGGCTTCTCTCAGCCATCTTACCGACCCGACGGCTTTTATGCCTCACGGTATCACCGGTTTTTTCGCCGGCTTCCAGATAGCGATCTTCTCCTTTACCGGCATTGAGCTGCTGGGCACCATGACGGCGGAGACCCGCGATCCGCAGCGCATTTTGCCCAAGGCGATCAACGCCTTGCCGCTGCGAATTATCATCTTCTATCTGCTGTCGATGGTGGTGATTATCGCCGTCGCCTCCTGGCCGGGGGTGTCGGCGGAGACCAGTCCCTTCGTCACGCTGTTCGCCAAAGCCGGGCTGCCTGCCGCCGCGGCGGTGATTAACTTCGTGGCGCTGACCTCGGCGATGTCCTCGGCCAACAGCGGGGTCTTCTCGAGTACCCGCATGCTGTACGGCCTGTCGGTGGAGAAGCATGCGCACTGGCAGTTTCGCATCCTGTCGCGCAATACCCGCATTCCGGTGCGTAGCCTGCTGTTCTCCTGCTTCTGCATGCTGATCGGTACGCTGCTGCTATTCCTGGTACCGAACGTGATGACCTTGTTCACCATCGTCTCGACCCTGGCGGCGATTATGGTGGTGTTCAGCTGGGGGATGATCCTCGTGGCCTATCTGGTCTATCGCCGTCAGCGTCCGGACCTGCACGCCGGGTCGATCTTTAAGATGCCTGCCGGGGTGGTGATGAGCTGGGTGAGCCTGCTGTTCTTCGCCTTCGCCATCTTCATCATGATCTTTGACCCGGACACGCTGCTGGCGCTGTTGGCTTCTCCGCTGTGGTTTATTGCCCTGTGGGGCTTCTGGAAGCTGAAGCAGCGGCGTGAGGGGCAACTGACGCTGGACAACCAGAGCGCCTGACACCCGCCGGCCAACCTGGCCGGTTAAGCAGGAGGTGAAGACTGGACGTCTGTTTGTGCCTGGTGACGGCTGGCGCCTTACCGGGCCTACTGTCTTACCTGACCTGGGATGAGCGCTATCCCCCGCGGCGTGATCTCCCTCTGTAGGCCCGCGCAAGCGCCGCGCCGCCGGGCGGGATAGTCGGCACGCTACCTGCCCAGACGGCGGCGGTTAGGCGCTTTCCGCCCGGGAAGGGGCCGCACCCGGCGCGGACTTCATCCGGCTGGCGCAGAAAATTGCCAGCAGCGAAATCACCACCGTTACGCCCAGATAAACGGCCACCGGCCGCCAGTCCCCGTCATATTTTGCCAGCAGACCGGTGGCGATAAGCGGCGCGGTGCCCCCGGCCAGCGCGGCACCCAGCTGGTAGCCGAGGGTGATCCCGGTATAGCGCACATTGGCGCTGAAAATCTCAGAGCACAAGGTGCCGAGCACCGCAGTTACCGGCGCCCACAGGATGCCGAAGGCAACGACCGTCGCCAGCATGATGCCCCAGCTGGTGCCGGTGTCGAGCAGCAGGAACCACGGAACGATAAACAGACCCAGCAGCACCACGCTCAGGGTATACATCTTTTGCCGCCCCACCTTGTCTGACAGCAGCCCCATCAGCGGGATCATCACGGTGGCCACCAGCGCGCCCAGGGTCACGGATTCCAGCGCCTGCGACTTCTGGTAGCTCAGGGTGGTGGTGGCATAGCTGACCACAAAGGTGGAGAAGATATAGAATGGGGCGGTCTCCACCACTTTCAGACCGGCGGCAATCAGCACTTCCCGCCAGTGGTGCTTGAGCGTTTCGCGCAGCGGGGCCTTCGCCACCTGGCCGGATTTTTTCACCTGCTTAAAGGCGGGCGTTTCGTCGATATCTTTGCGGATCCACAGGCCGAGAAAAACGAGAACGGAGCTGAGCAGGAACGGTATGCGCCAGCCCCAGGCGAGAAACTGTGCCTCGTCAAACAGGGTCATCAGCGAGACGATAAACGTCGCCATCAGCATGCCGATGGTCACGCCGGCCTGGGGAATGCTGCCGAAAAAGCCTTTCCGCTTCTCCGGCGCGTATTCGTAGGCCAGCAACAGCGCACCGCCCCATTCACCGCCGATACCCATGCCCTGAATAATGCGCAGGGTAATCAGCAGGGCGGGCGCCCAGAGGCCCACCATCTCATAGGTGGGAAGCAGGCCGATCGCCACCGTGGCGCTGCCCATCAGCGACAGGGTCAGCACCAGCGTCTTCTTGCGGCCGATGCGATCGCCGATATGAGCGAAAATGACGCCGCCGATGGGGCGGATAAAAAACGTCAGCGAGAAGGAGAGCCAGGAGAGGATCAGGCCGATGACCGGGTCGACCATCGGAAAGAAGATTTTGTTGAACACCAGCGCGGCGGCGGTGCCATAGAGAAAATAATCGAACCATTCGATGGCGCTGCCTGTCAGGCTGGCGATCAGGACCTTCTTGTTTTTCTGCAGAATGGATGCAGTGTTGTCTTGTGGATTGCTCATTACGAAACGTTCTCCCGCCACGGTAAATAGGTCAGGTGTCACTCTGCGTAAACAGGGTGCAACCTGGTGTGAAAAGGTTGTGTAATTGTTAAGCAACTTAGGGTTGAAGGTTACAATTGGCAAGTTCATCGCTGGCAAACTGGGCGTTATGATGCGGTTTGGACTGGTGTAACCGCGACGCTATTTTTTATTTTCCACCTGATTTTGCTGTTTTTTGTTATTTTCATAGTGAGTTGTTCAGGTGCAACCCGCCTGTTTTTAGATGTTTCTTGTTATTTCAAAATGGTTACAAATTAACACCGCTTTGCCTCCCGCGAGGCGGCGTTTATGATGGCGAAAGCATCCTCTCCGATCGGCTGAGAGGGAATTAAGGAGACAGAATGGCAGAACAATTTCCCCCGTTGTCGGCGGCGACGCTGGCGGCGGCTAACCAGGTCGGCGCCTGGCTGGCGCAGGACGATCTGGCGACGCTGCCCGCGCTGCCGCAGGTGGACGTGGTGGTGCTGGCCGGCAACGCCGTGATCCCGACCATCGACGCCGCCTGCCGGCTGGCGGCGGAACGGGAAGTCCCGCTGCTGATCAGCGGCGGCGTGGGACATTCTACGAACTATCTCTACGAGGCGGTGCGCCAGGATACCCGTTACCGTATGTTGCCGGTGGTGGGGCGTCCGGAAGCGCATATTCTGGCCGATATTGCTCATGACTACTGGCACATTCCGCGCTCGCGGCTGGTGGTGGAGGACCAGTCGACCAACTGCGGCGAGAACGCCCGTTTTACCCGGACCACGCTGGAGAACGGGGGGATCCCTCATCGTCGCGGGATCGTCATTCAGGACCCCACCATGCAGCGGCGAACCATGGCCACCTTCGCCCGCGTCTGGCAGGGGGTGACGACGCCGCCACAGTGGCTGAGCTTTCCCGGCTGCTCGCCGGTGCTGGAGCAGACCGATGGTCAACTGGGGTTCGCGGGCGGCGGGGCGGGGCTGTGGCCGGTCGCCCGCTACCTGGGGCTGCTGCTGGGCGAGCTGCCGCGCCTGCAGGATACGCCTGAAGGATACGGTCCGCGGGGGAAAGACTTCATCAGCCACGTCACCTTCCCGCCGGAGATCCTCGATGCCTGGCGACAGCTGCGGGAGGACGGCCAGCTTGCCGGGGCGCTGCAGGCCCGCACCCTCGGCTGAAAACTGCCCGTTTGCGGCAGATTTATCGCAAACGGGCAATTTGTGTTATTGGAATGTAACCTCAACCGGGCATTTTTGGCCCGGTTTTATGAATCAGCTCACAGAACGGCGCCAACGTGCTGCGAAGCTACGGCTTATCCGCTCGATATTTAACAAAAAAATCACTTGTTAAATACAAACGCACTACAGGAGCAGCCATGACAGCACCCGTTCAACACCAAATGTATATTGATGGCCAGTTCGTTTCCGGTCGCGGCGACGGCTGGATCGACGTGCTTAACCCGGCGACCGAAGCGCTGCTGTCGCGGATCCCGGACGGGACTGCTGAAGAGGCGCGGCTGGCGATTGACGCGGCTGAGCGCGCCCAGCCCGCCTGGGAAGCGCTGCCGGCCATTGAGCGTGCGGGTTGGTTACGCAAAATTGCCGCGGGTATCCGCCAGCGTGCTGAAGAGATTGCCGGGCTGATCGTGGCTGAAGGCGGCAAGATCCAGCAGCTGGCTGCGGTGGAAGTCGCATTCACCGCGGACTATCTCGACTATATGGCCGAATGGGCGCGCCGTTACGAAGGCGAGATCGTGCAGAGCGATCGCCCTGGGGAGAATATCCTCGTCTTTAAACGCGCGCTGGGGGTGACCACCGGGATCCTGCCGTGGAACTTCCCGTTCTTTCTTATCGCCCGCAAGCTGGCGCCGGCCCTGATCACCGGGAATACCATCGTCATTAAGCCCAGCGAATTTACGCCCAATAATGCCATCGCCTTTGCCGAGATCGTCCATCAGGTTGGGTTGCCGAAAGGGGTCTTTAACCTGGTGCTCGGCCGCGGAGAAACCGTTGGTCAGGAGCTGGCCGGCAATCCAAAGGTGGCGATGGTCAGCATGACCGGTAGCGTGGCGGCAGGAGAGAAAATCATGGCCGCTGCGGCGAAAAATATCACCAAAGTGTGCCTCGAACTCGGCGGCAAAGCGCCAGCCATTGTGATGGATGATGCGGATCTGGAGCTGGCGGTGAAAGCGGTGGTGGACTCGCGGGTGATTAACACCGGGCAGGTGTGTAACTGCGTCGAGCGGGTCTATGTTCAGCAGGGCATTTACGACCGCTTCGTCAACCGCCTCGGCGAGGCGATGAAGGCCGTGCAGTTTGGCGACCCGGCGACGCGGGATGACATCGCGATGGGGCCGCTGATCAACGCGGCGGCGCGGGACCAGGTGGCGGGTAAAGTGGCGAAGGCGGTGGCGCAGGGGGCGCGGGTGGCGCTGGGCGGCCAGCCGCTGGAGGGCAAAGGCTATTTTTATCCGCCGACCCTGCTGCTGGATGTGCGTCAGGAGATGGACATTATCCACGAGGAAACCTTCGGGCCGGTGCTGCCGGTGGTGGCGTTTTCGACCCTTGATGAGGCGCTGACGATGGCCAATGACAGCGACTATGGCCTGACCTCCTCGATCTATACCCGCGATCTGAACGTGGCGATGAAGGCGATTAAGGGACTGAAGTTCGGCGAAACCTATATCAACCGGGAAAACTTTGAGGCGATGCAGGGTTTCCACGCCGGCTGGCGCAAATCGGGGATCGGCGGCGCTGATGGTCGCCACGGGCTGAATGAGTACCTGCAGACCCAGGTGGTCTATCTGCAGGCCTGAGGTACTTAACTCCGAGCCGGCGGGCAGCTCAGGCGGCCCGCCGTTCGCTTAGCGGGCGAATTTCTCCAGCACGCGGATCAGCTGGGTGACGAAGCCGTATTCGTTATCATACCAGGCGACGGTTTTCACCAGCTGTACGCCGCCGGCCTCCACAATCTCCAGCTGGGTGGCATCGTAGATCGAGCCGAAATGGCTGCCGATGATGTCGGAAGAGACAATCTCTTCTTCGGTGTAGCCGAAGGATTCATTGCCCTCAGCCGCCTGCTTCATCGCCTGATTGACCTCATCCGCAGTCACTTTTTTCTCCAGCACCGACACCAGCTCTGTCACCGAACCCGTTTTTGTCGGCACACGCTGGGCATGGCCCTTCAGTTTACCGCTCAGGGCGGGGATCACCAGGCCGATGGCCTTTGCCGCACCTGTGGTGTGCGGGATGACGTTTTCTGCCGCCGCTCTGGAGGCGCGCAGATCTTTGCCGCGCGGCCCGTCCACCAGCGACTGGGTGCCGGTATAAGCATGGATGGTAGTCATGGTGCCCACGGTGATGCCGAAGGCATCCTGGAGGACTTTGGCCATCGGCGCCAGGCAGTTGGTGGTGCAGGAGGCCACGGAGATGATGGTGTCATCCGGGGTCAGGGTGTCATCGTTGACGTTGTAGACGATGGTTTTCATCTCGCCAGCGGGGGCGGAAATCAGCACTTTGCGCGCGCCGGCCTGGAGATGGGCTTGCGATTTCTCGGCCGAGGTGTAAAACCCGGTACACTCCACAATCACCTCTGCGCCTGCCGCCTGCCACGGAATATGCTGCGCCTCTTTTTCGGCATACACCGTAATGGTTTTGCCGTTGACGATCAGCGCATCTTCCGTAAAGTCGACGCTCCACGGAAAGGGGCCGTAGTTTGAATCATGCTTCAACAGATAGGCCAGCACCTTTGGCGAGGTGAGGTCGTTGATAGCCACCACTTCCAGGCTGCTGTCGACTTCTAATAAACGGCGTAACACCAAACGTCCGATACGACCAAATCCATTAATCCCAAGTTTACTCATGGACATTCTCCGGTTGGTAAAACGACTCGATGTGATAAAACTCCTCCAGGCTTAGTCCTGTCCCCCTGATTGGTCAACTGACAATCTGTGCGGTATGCCAGCGTTTCCGGCCCGAAGAGGGAAAAAGTGAATGTTTTCCCGGCCTTTTTTAGCGCTGACGGCTGGGAATAATTTTTGTTACCGGAGATGAGGGGGCCGCCTGCTGGCGAAGCGGTGAAAAGCGTCTATGCTTAACTATTGAATAGCTTAGTAAAATATTGACGTTAGACGAAGGGAGAGGTTATGGGATTCTGGAGAATCGTTTTCACTATTATTCTGCCGCCGCTGGGCGTACTGCTGGGGAAAGGCTTCGGCTGGGCGTTTATTCTCAACATTATTCTGACCCTGCTGGGCTATATTCCTGGCCTGATCCACGCCTTCTGGGTGCAGACACGCGACTGAGGGGCGAGCAGATAACCACGCCTCCCCCTGGGACCCGCTCAGGGGGGCATCAGGCTCTCTTTATACAGCAGCGTATTATCCTTCGACCAGTAGTGCCGGGTCTCCTCTTCCAGATCAACGATCCACTTAAACACGCCGGCGCTGGCGAGATCCTTGCAGTACTGTTCAAAGTTGATGGCGCCGGCAAAATGGCGGATGACCGCGGCCGATGTCAGTCGATGGCTGGGGGCGCTGCGCACGCGTAGCAGGCCGCGGGCGCTTTTTATCGAGATCACCTCGTCGTTTGCCATCACGAAATTCATATTGCCGGTGGAGACAAAATAGATGTAGTAAGAGACCTGATGCCGGCGGAGTTCACTGGCGAAGGTGGTAAAATCGGCATCCGCGCGAACCTGTTCGAAAAAGTGACCCAGCCTTGCCAGCAGTTCCATTTCAATCCTTGTTGTGTTGTTGCTGCGCATGGTTTCGGCGTCTGTCGGCATAAACCATTCACACGTTTACTTATTCGTATTTTAATAATATAGGCGCGTTATATTAATGGTTATTATGTAACTGGAACATCGTTTCAAGTGTTACAAGCTATTGCAAAGGTTCGCAGGGGATCCTCGAGGCAGGCAGAAGGTGTGGTAAGACGGGAAGAGGCGAAATTAGCGCCGGCGATGATCGTCGCCGGCGGGGCCATGAGCCGCGGCTATTTCTGGATCAGATAGCGAATGGTTGGGCCATCCTGCTGAATATCCAGCACCGTATAGCCATGGTTCCTGGCATCGAGTGGAATGTTATTGATCGACTGCGGACAGTCGCTGACTACTTCCAGGATCTCGCCTTTTTGCAGGGAGGGCATCGCCTCCAGAGTGGCCACGGCCGGATAGGGACAGGGTTCGCCGACCATATCCAGGCGATAATCAGGGATGATGTTTTTCATGCGCTCTCCTTCACGGTCCGGACCGCCGTCGACTGGCGGCGGAAAAAATGTCTTTCCCAGGCGATCACCAGCAGCAGGGCGATCAGCAGCAGCAGATAGGTCGCCAGCAGCCCGCCGAAGGGACCGAAGGCGTTCAGCAGGTTGATTTTTTGCCAGTGGGTGGCGAGCGGAGCGGCGATATCGTCCCAGCACCAGGCGAGCAGCGTTGAGCCAATGACATTGCCCAGCCCAACCCACCAGTAGTGAACCTGGCCCTCCACCGCACGATACATCCAGCCGGTTTCACAGCCGCCGGCCAGCACGATGCCAAAGCCAAACAGCAGCCCGCCAATCGCCGCATTGGGACCGGCCCACATAATTTTCGGCGCCATCCCCAATTGCACATAGCTAAAGATACCGATGGCGCTCGCCGCCATGCCGAAGATAATCGCCTTCGCCATCACCGTCCGGCCGGTGATCCACATATCGCGAAAGGCGGAGGTAAAGCAGATCTGCGCGCGCTCGATAAGCAGACCGAAGCCGATGCCGAACAGCATCGCCAGACCGAGCGCCGGGTGGTCTGCGGCGGTGAGCAGGCCCCAGCCGATCATGGCGAAAAAGATCACCATCCCCAGCCGGAAACGGCGGCGCGCCTGCTGCGGTTTTTGGGTTAACGGCGAGGCGGCGGACACCTTTTGCATTTTTACCGGAATGCGAAAAAGGGGCAGCAGCGTGAAGCGGGCGCCAAACCAGGAGCCGATGGCGGTGGCGATGGCAAACAGCCAGGCGTGCAGGGAGAACTGCGGAATACCGGTGAAAAAAGCCGCCAGATTGCAGCCCATCGCCAGACGTGCGCCGAACCCGGCGATGATGCCGCCTGCCACGGCCTGCACAATGCGGATCCGGCTGCGTGGAAAGCGCAGTTTGACGTTATTGGCCCATAGCGCGGCGGCCAGGCAGCCGCCGAACATGCCGATGATCATCCTGCCATCGATGCGGGTCAGCGGCGTCCCTTCGAGATGAATCAGCTGGTAATAGCCCCACTGTTCGCTGTGGACGCCCAGCAGTTGCAGCAGTTGACCACCCCAGCGGGTGAATTCGCCGGTCACCGCCCAGAAGGTGCCGGTGATGCCAAAATAGTAGGTGGAGAGGATGCCCGCCGCGATGACCGCCGGGACAGGGGACCAGAACCGGATAAGCCAGGCCTGTTTGAAGGATTGCCATGTCATAAAAATGCCTCTGAACTCAGAAGGTATTAAAGGTCGATGACCGACCGAAGGGGGCAAATAGTACCCGCCTCAGCGCCTGCTTTCTCTGTTTTGGATCAAGGCCCTACGCTTGCGCCACCACGGCAAGCAGCGCCAGCAGTGCGGGCAGCGCCTGAATATAGAGAATTTTGCGGCTGGCGGTTAGCGCGCCGAAAATCCCGGCGACCAGCACGCAGGCCAGGAAAAAGATAACCACCTGCACCCCCGGCGCCCCCAGCCACAGCCCCCACGCCAGGCCGGCGGCCAGAAAACCGTTATACAACCCCTGGTTGGCCGCCAGCACCCGGGTCTCCCGGGCGAAATCGGCGCTGAGGTTAAAGGCCCGGCGCCCGGCGGGGGCTTCCCAGAGAAACATCTCCAGCACCAGGATGGCGAGATGAATAATAGCGACCAGCGCAACGAGGAGAGTGGCTAACACAGCAGTCCTTAATCAATAAGATGAATGTGTCTGCAGTATAGCTGCAAGCGCTAACGAAGCGGGAGCGCCGCTGCTATAGTGCAGATAGGGTCATGTTTTCTGCCGCGACCAGCGTCGGTTATCTGATTGCCCTTCGGTTTAGTTTAGCGGTGCTAGTATGCCGGGTTCTTTTTTACGGGTGTGGTGTAGGTTGCTGAATGTTAAATAAATTATGGATTTTGTTATCAGGGCTACTGGTGGTTGCCATGCCGTCGGCGCAGGCCGGGGAATTAAACCTCTATTCGATGAATACCGGCTCCTATGTTTATCATATGACCGGTAACCACGGACAATATAACGAGCATTTCAATAACAATTTTTTCTCGGTGGAGCGCAAGTTTTCTCAGGATTCAAAATACAGCGTGCTGGTCGGAACGATGAAAAACAGCTTTGACGATCGCTGTTTGACCCTCGGCGTGCGCCGCGACTGGCTGAAAAACGATACCGGCTGGGTGCTGAAAGGGGTGTATGCCTATACCGGGGAATTTTTCTTTGACGCCTTCAGCCACTGTGGGGATTCCGGCACCTACCGCACCGCCAAAAAAATCACCGGCGTCGGTTTTTCGCCCTACCTCTATCATGGTCTGCAATATAACTTCACCGATTATTTCGGTGTGGAAGGCGGCATTATTGTGCCGGCGATCTTTGTGATGAGTATTCAGTGGAGCTTTCGCTAGCCGCTTTATTATCCGGGAAAAGAGCAGGCCGCCTCAGGTGGCCTGCTACTGATGACCTGGCGGCAGGAATTAATGGAAGCCGAGACGGATCAGATCTAACGGGCAAAAGCGGCCCTCGCAGCCGTCGATTTCAACGCAGTCCGCCCGGCGAAGCTGCTCGGCGGTTTTCCCTTCACCATGGATAGCTTTAATCACGCCTGTTGTGCCGTTACCGGCGATCATTACCATGCTGCCGGTAGCAATAGCGTTACGATTACGGTCATAGGTTTTCATGGTCTCCTCCTCAATAAACCAGGGTAAGCAATGATTAAGCGGCTAAAGTAATACGCTTTTTTGCCTAAAAAAGTTTTGAGGATAATCAAATTTATTTTAATAACCCCGGAGCGAAAAGGGCCACAAGTCCCCTCTATTCACGCCGATCGCATCGCCTGCGTGGCGCGCGACACTGACGGCAATATGTCATTCAGGTTACTGTTTTATGACCAGATTATTAACCTTGCCAGCCCGCGGAAAATAGCGAAAGATGGCGCTATTCGGGCATCAACAGTGCCAGTGCGTGTCCTGAGGGAGCCATGAGTCAAGACGTCACCGCGAAGATGTTAAAGCCCGATTTTGATAGTGAAGTTTCCGGTCTGGTGCATGGTTATCTGTTTCATGAACAGCGCCCCCCGCAGCCCATCGCCTCTGGCGAGGTGTGCGCCCGTTATCAGGCGCTCGCCGATGACAAGGCGTTTATCTGGTTACACCTGAATCTCAATCATGCCACCGCCGAAAAATGGTTAACCAGCCACTTTCCGGTGGCGGACTTTTTCTTCGAGGAGATCCGCAGCGGCTCGCACACCACCCGCATTGAGCGACAGGGGGAGAATCTGTTCGCTGTGCTCAACGATGTGCTGTTTCGTCCGCAGGATACCAGTGCGGAAACCGCCACGCTGTGGCTCTACTGTAGCCCTAAGCTGGTGGTGACGGCGCGCTTCAAACCGTTGCGGTTTATCGAATGGATGCTGCCGCGTCTGCAGACGCTCAGGGTGAATACCTCTACCGAGCTGCTGGCTTTTCTGCTGGAGGAGCAGGAGGAGGTGCTGGAGCAGGTCGTCCGCCAGGCCAGCCGCCATGTCGACCTTATTGAAGAGCGTCTCCTGAGCAATCACGTGCAGCGCAACCGGGCCGATCTGGCACGGCTGCGGCGGATGCTTTTGCGTTTTCAGCGGCTGCTGGCGCCGGAGCCGGCGGCGATGTTCCGTCTGCTTAACCGGCCGCCGGCGTGGATGGATCGTGCAGTGGTGCAGGCGTTTCGTCAGTTCACCGAAGAGTTTAGCGTGGTGCTCAACGACCTGTCCGGCCTGATCGAGCGTATCAGTCTGCTGCAGGAGGAGATTGGCGCCCGCCAGCTGGAGCAGAGCAACCGCACCCTCTACACCCTGACGGTGATCACCGTTCTCGCGCTGCCGATTAACATCGTCGCCGGTTTCTTCGGCATGAACGTCGGCGGGATCCCGCTGGCGAGCAACCACCACGGGTTTATTCTGCTGGTGGTGATAGTCGCCATCTTTACCCTCGGCGCCGGCTACCTGGCATTCCGCCGGCGCGATGACCTGTAGATTGCGCGTCGAATCAGCTGAGGCTGCGCAGGGCGGCAATCAGTCCTTCGACACCGCGTTCCAGCTTCTCGCGCGGGCAGCCGACGTTGAGGCGCAGAAAGCCGTTGCCCTCAGGACCATAGGTATAACCCGGCATAATCGCCACCTTCTGTTCGGCGATCAGCGCCTGCTGTAGCGCGTGGTCGTCGATGTTCAGGGGGCGCAGGTCGATCCACGCCAGGTAGGTGGCCTCCGGCGGCTGCCAGCAGAGTGCGGGGAAGGCATTGTTAAGCGTAGCGGCGACATAGCGCATATTCGCCTGCAGATAGTCACGCAAGGCGTCGAGCCAGGGAGCCCCGTCGCGGTAGGCGGCGATATGGGCGACCAGCGCCGGCACGGAGGGAGAAGAGAGCCCGTCGCGGGCCTTCAGCGCCTGCAGGTAGCTGTCGCGCGCGTTCGCCTCGGGGATAAAGCCATAGGCCCCGGTAAAGGCCGGAATATTAAAGCTCTTCGAACCGGAGGTGAACAGCGCCCATGGCCCCTGAGCGACCTCGCTCCACGGGATATGGCGGTGTTCGCCCCAGGCCATGTCCATATGAATTTCGTCGCTAATCACCCTGACGCCATGTTTTTGACACAGGGCCGCCATGGTTTGGAGCTCCTCGCGACGCCAGACTTTCCCCGTTGGGTTGTGCGGGCTGCACAGCAGCAGCAGGGTATTCTTCGGTTCCGCCAGCACGGCTTCCAGGCGGGCCATATCGCAGTGCCATTGATTATTCGTCAGGGTCAATGGCACCGGGGCAATCTCCCGGCGGTTAGCGGTGATGGTCTTATAGAATGCATCGTAGGCAGGGGTATGGACGACGACGCCGTCGCCTTCGCTCGACCACTGGCGGATGGTTTCCGCCACCATGTAGATAACCGACGGCCCGTAGACCACCGTTTGCGGATCGATGACGCTGTTAAACCGGCTGGCGTACCAGTGGGCAATCGCCCCGAGAAACGCCTCGTTCCGCCAGCGACTGTAGCCGAACACCCCGTGGGCCAGCCGCTGGCTGACGGCGTCGAGAATGCAGGGCGCGGTGGCGAAATCCATATCGGAGATGGTGAACGGCAGCAGGTCGGCGGCGCCAAACCGGTCGGCGACATAGTCCCACTGTGTGCACCAGGTACCGTGGCGGTCGATGGGGGTGGCAAAATCAAACATCGGAACTTCCTTAGCGAATGTCCCCCTCCGCGCGGAAGGGGGACCAGTGGGGTCAGGCCTGCACGGTATTCATCAATACGGCCATTTCATCTTTTACTGACTGCACCTGCGGGCCAATAACCACCTGCAGGTTATGCTGATTGAGCTGAACCACCCCGATGGCGCGATGGGCTTTCAGCGCGGCGGCGTCCACTTTGCTCATATCGTGTACCGACAGACGCAGACGAGTAATGCAGTTATCCAGCGAAACAATGTTCTCGGCGCCGCCGAGCGCTGCCAGAATCGCCGGCACGTTATAGCCGGATTTGCCGATGGTACCGGCGACGGCTTTCTCCACGCTGGCGGCGGTGTCGATATCGCGGCCCGGCGTTTTCAGATTGAAGCGGGTAATGGCGAAGCGGAAGATGGCATAGTAGACCGCGAACCAGATAGCCGCTACCACCGGCACCAGATACCACTTGGTCGCCAGGCCATGCAGGATGCCAAACACCACGAAGTCGATGATATTGCCGTCGGTGTTGCCGATGGTCACCCCGAGCACCGCCATGATGGTAAAGCCGAGACCGGTCAGCAGCGCGTGGATGACATACAGCACCGGCGCGACGAACAGGAACAGGAACTCCAGCGGCTCGGTGGTGCCGCCGACCACGCAGGCGATGACCCCGGAGATCAGCAGGCCTTTAATTTTATGCCGGTTTTCCGGACGGGCGCAGTGGTACATCGCCAGCGCGGCTCCCGGCAGGCCGCCGAGGAAGGCCGGCATTTTACCCTGCGACAGGAAGCGGGTGGCGCTTTCGGAGAAGCCGTGGGTGGTTGGGCAGCTTAGCTGCGCCTGGAAGATGGTCAGTGCGCCGCTGACGCTGTGGCCGCAGACGTCGAGGGTACCGCCGGCTTCAGTGAAGCGGATCAGCGCCACCAGGATGTGGTGCAGGCCAAACGGCAGCAGCAGTCGCTCGCCGGTGCCGAAGATCATCGGGCCAAAATCCCCGGCGCTGTTGATCATCTTCCCGAGGGCGTTGATCCCCATGGCGAAGACTGGCCACACCAGCGGGATCGCCAACCCGACCAGACCCAGCACCACGGTGGTGATGATCGGCACGAAGCGGGTGCCGCCGAAGAAGGCCAGGGCGTCCGGCAGGCGAATGTTATGGAAGCGTTCATGCAGCAGCCAGACGATAATCCCGGCGATAACCGCGCCGAGGATCCCGGTATCGATCGACGGAATACCGATGATGTTCTGGATATTGTTGGCCTTCAGGATCGCGGCGTCGGTGGTGGGCAGAATGCCTTTCGCCGTCAGCCAGAAGTTGACCGCCAGGTTCATGACCGCGTAGCCGACAAAGCCGGCGAAGGCGGCGACGCCTTTGTTCTCCCGCGCCAGCCCCAGTGGGATGGCGATACAGAACATGACCGGCAGGAAGCTGAAGGCAAAGGAGCCGACTTTGCTCATCCAGATAAAGATGGCCTGCAGCAGCGGCATATCCAGCCACGGCAGCAGCGTCAAAACATCGTGACTGCTTAACGAACTGCCGATCCCCAGCATGATCCCACAAAACGAGAGCAACGCTACGGGCAGCATAAAGGTTTTTCCGAGCTGCTGGAAAAACTCCCATAAAGTGATTTTTGGTGCTGTTTTCGCCGTCATAACACGGTTCCTGATTCTCAAGTGGTCGGGAAGAACTAACGCCACGGCAAGATAAAACGTTTTACCAGTTTTTAGTGCGATAAAAATCACATAATCAAGCGATAATAAGGTTTATAAAGATTGCACAATGATAAAACGTTTTATCGACAGGCAAGGGAGTCAGCCAGCACGTTATGGCTATCGCAAAAAAGATCACCATCAATGATGTGGCGCAGGCCGCCGGGGTCTCCGTGAGCACCGTCTCGCTGGTGCTGAGCGGTAAAGGGCGCATCTCCAGCGCCACCGGCGAGCGAGTTAATCAGGCCATCGAACAGCTGGGATTCGTGCGCAACCGCCAGGCCGCCTCGCTGCGTGGCGGGCAGAGCGGGGTGATTGGCCTTATCGTTAGCGATCTGTCAAAGCCGTTTTACGCCGAATTAACCGCCGGCCTCACCGACGCCCTGGAAAGGCAGGGGAAAATGGTGTTCCTCACCCAGGGCGGGCGCAGCGGCGAGAAGATAGATCAGCGGTTTGATACCCTCGCGGCGCAGGGGGTCGACGGGGTGATCATCGCCGGGTCGATCGATCGCGGGAGCGAACTGCGCGAGCGGGCCGCGCAGGCCGGCGTGCCGCTGGTGTTTGCTTCCCGCGCCAGCTACCTTGACGATGTCGACCTGATCCGCCCGGACAACATGCAGGCGGCGCAGCTGGTGACCGAGCATCTTATCCGCCGCGGCCATCAGCGGATCGCCTGGCTTGGCGGGCAGAGCTCGTCGCTGACGCGCGCCGAGCGGGTCGGCGGCTATTGCGCCACCTTGCTGAAATACGGTCTGCCGTTTCACAGCGAATGGGTGCTGGAGTGCGAGTCGAGCCAGAAGCAGGCGGCGGAGGCGATGGCGGGGCTATTGCGCCAGAACCCGACCATCACCGCGGTGCTGTGCTACAACAACGTGGTGGCCACCGGCGCGTGGTTTGGTTTACTGCGGGCTGGAAGGCAGAGCGGAGAGGATGGCGTCGAGAGCTATTTCGAACAGCGGGTGGCGCTGGCGGCCTTCGCCGACGTGCCGGAGGCGGCGCTGGATGACCTGCCGCTCACCTGGGTAACGACCCCGGCGCGCGAGATGGGGAAAACCCTGGCAGAGTCGATGCTGCGACGGCTGGAGGAAGGCACCGGCGAGGCGCGAAACCAGATTATGCCGCCGCGGCTGGTGACACGGAAATGAGGGAGACGGCGCGCGATGGCCGTCTCCTGAGACGATAAGTTACGGCTGCGGGGCGGCGTCGTCCTGCTGAGGAGCGGCGTCATCCTGTTGCGGCTGGCCTTCCTGCGGCGCCGCGTCCGGTTGAGCAGGCGCTTCCAGACCAAACATCGCGGCAAAATCCTCCAGCGGCATTTTCTGTCCGTTCAGCGTCACCTGGCCGTTAGCGTACTGCAGGCTGCTGCTGATGGCGTTATCTTCCATGGTGGTGATGCGGAACATCTGGCCCATCGCCGCCAGGCCTTTGACCTGCTGATCGGCGAGTTTGGCCGCATCGGCTGGCTGGTAACCTTCCAGACCGGCGATTTTGGTCATCAACTCCGTCGCCATATCCACCGGGATCACCACCTTGCCGTCAAGGGACTGCACCACGCGATCCAGACTGTCCGCCAGGGTCTGCGGTGGGGTGGTCACCTGGGCCGGATCCTTCAGCAGAACCGACAGATTCAGGGTACTTTCCCCTTTGGCATTGCGCCAGCTCAGCGGAGAGATGGTCACCGATGGGTTGCCTTTAAGCAGGATCGGCAGCGCATTGAACAGGGTTTCGGTTAACGCCTGCTGGTACAGTTCCGGGTTTTGCGCCAGTTCCGGTTTTGCCAGCAGCGCCTGAGACTGTGCACTGTACTGCTGACTAAACTGGTGCCACGCCTGACCGTCGACATTATCCACTTTCAGCGTCAGTTTGCCGCTGCCCATATCCTGCCCCTGCAGCTTGAGGCTGTTGACGGTGTAGTTCACCTGGCTGTTCACGCCTTTGCCGTCCTGGGTCAGCGTCGAGCCGCCGTCCAGCGCCATCCCGTCAACCAGCGCCAGCTCTTTGCCTTCGACGCTGATGGCCAGTTTATCGAGGGTCATTTTTTGCTGGCCGATACGTTCGTTGAAGCTGGCCAGTTCGGTGGCGCCGTCGGTGGTCAGGTTGACGAAGCGCAGCTGTACCTTCTGATTATATTCGTTGAGCGCATCGATCTGCCCGCTGCCGGCCTGGCCCTTCAGGCTGATGTTTTTGCCGTCGCGGTCGGCGTCGAGCTGGAACTGACCGCCGCTGAAGGTGACTTTCTCATCACCTTTGGCATAGTCGAGGGCATTGAGCACGATCGCCGACTGGCTGTCGCCGCTGTAGGCGATGCGTGTATCGACGGTAAAGGGAGTGTTGCCTTTGGCGATCTCGAACAGCGCCTGGCTGGCATCATTTTTCACCAGCGTGGTGTGGACCGAGGCCATCGCCGGCGCCAGATTAAAGGTTTTTAATGAGGCCAGCGGGAAGGGTCCATGATCGACCACCTCGTCAAGTACCACGCTCTGTCCGGTGGCCAGCCAGCTGTTGGCCTGACCGGCGATCGGCTTAACCACCAGCTGCAGATGGCTGCTGAACAGCCCGCGCTGGTAATTCTGATAGCTCAGCTCCAGACCTGATTCCGGCGCGCTGCTGCGTAGCTGCGCGTTAGCCTGCTGCACCATATCGGCGATCCGGCCTTCCAGCTGTTTGCCGGTGTACCAGGCGCCGCCTGTCCATACCACGCCCAGCGCCACGATGATGCCTGCTGCGACCAGCGATTTTTTCATAGCATTTGTCCATAAATGAAGCCAGGCGGAGAGACCGCCTGGCTGAGTTGTCATCATTCAGTAAGCGCGACCTGAAAGGTCAGTCACTTACTGGAGCTTATTGAACACGCGCGCCACGCGGCCGCGTCCGCTGACCTGCACCGGTGATTCGTTGGCGGCCACGAAAGCCGACTCGCCCGGCTTGAGCGTCAGGCTCTGGTCACCTTTGTGCAGTACGGCTTCGCCGTCGACGCAGAAAATAATCGCCGCGCTCGCCTGAGCCAGATCGCTGGCCTCGGCGGAGAGGTCGTGCAGCGAGAAGGCAAAATCTTCCACCGGGATCGGGAAGTCCAGCTCTGCGCCGTGCTGCTGCGGCTGGGTCAACAGCTCACCCGCCGGTTTGGCTTCGAACTTGACGTTAGCGACCAGCTCAGGAATATCAATGTATTTCGGCGTCAGACCGGCACGCAGTACGTTATCCGAGTTGGCCATCACCTCCAGCGCCACCCCCTGCAGATAGGCATGCGGCGTTTCGGCGAACAGGAACATGGCTTCGCCAGGGTTCAGCTTCACCACGTTCAGCAGCAGCGGCGAGAAGAGGCCGCTGTCGTCCGGATAGAATTCAGCGATCAGACGGATAGTCTGCCACGGTTCGCCCTGTTCACGGGCCAGTACGTCGCGCAGCACCTGCAGCGCCTTGGCTTTTTCCTCACCCTGCATATTGAGCAGGCTGGCAAACAGCTGGCTCAGGTGAGTCGCGTCCGGCTGCTGCAGGAAGGCGCCAATCGCCGGATGCGCGCTAGCCACCGGCTGCAGCAGGGTGACAATCTCGCTGAACTCGCGAAACGCATTCATCGCCAGGAACGGCGTCAGGGCAAAAACCAGCTCCGGCTTGTGGTTTGGATCTTTATAGTTACGCTCGGCGGCGGAGAGCGGGATGCCGGCGGCGTTCTCGCGGGCGAAACCTTCTTCCGAGGCCTGCTTGTTGGGATGGACCTGAATAGAGAGCGGCTGAGCGGCGCACAGCACTTTAAACAGGAACGGCAGCTCACCAAAGCGGGCGGCAACCTTGTCGCCGAGCAGGGCGGTTTTATCCGCGTCAATCACCTCGCGCAGCGAACGCGGCTGGCCGTCGGCCGCCAGGATCTGCGAGCTGCTCTTCGGATGCGCCCCCATCCACAGCTCCGCCATCGGCAGGTTGTCCGGGTTGGCAATGCCATACAGTTCAGTTAAAGCGGTGTGGCTTCCCCATGCGTAGTTCTGTACGGCGTTGATCAGCTTTTGCATTCTCATTCCCTGTATCAATCAAAGTAAAAATTATTGCTCTATTAAACCAGTAAACCGTGGAGAAGCAACTGCTGAAAGAAAAAGTCGTCCCTGTCTCAGTTTTTGTTAAAAAATTGTGTAAGATTGATCGACTCGCTTTTCTACAGGCACATGGAGTCCCTGCCTGAAACATAATCAGCCAAAGCAGTAAGTGAGAGTACAATGTCGAATAAACCGTTTGTTTACCAGGATCCTTTTCCCCTCAAAAAGGATGACACCGAGTATTATCTCCTCAGCAGTGATTACGTCTCCGTCGCCGAATTTGCCGGCCAGGAAGTGCTAAAAGTCGACCCTCAGGCGCTAACCCTTCTGGCGCAGCATGCTTTCCACGACGCCTCCTTTATGCTTCGCCCGGCGCATCAGCAGCAGGTGGCGGATATCCTTAACGACCCGGAAGCCAGCGAAAACGACAAATACGTCGCCCTGCAGTTCCTGCGCAACTCGGATATCGCCGCCAAAGGCATTCTGCCCACCTGCCAGGACACCGGCACCGCGATCATCATGGGTAAAAAAGGCCAGCGCGTGTGGACCGGCGGCGGTGATGAAGCCGCTCTGGCGCAGGGTGTGTACAACACCTATATCCAGGACAACCTGCGCTACTCGCAGAACGCGCCGCTGGATATGTATAAAGAGGTTAACACCGGTACCAACCTGCCGGCGCAGATCGATCTTTATGCTACCGATGGCGATGAGTACAAATTCCTCTGCATCGCCAAGGGCGGCGGTTCGGCGAACAAAACCTATCTGTACCAGGAAACCAAAGCGCTGATCACCCCGGCGAAGCTGAAAAACTATCTGGTTGAGAAGATGCGCACCCTCGGGACCGCCGCTTGTCCGCCGTACCATATCGCCTTTGTGATCGGCGGGACTTCGGCGGAAGCGACGCTGAAAACCGTCAAGCTGGCCTCCACCAAATACTACGATGGCCTGCCGACCGAAGGTAACGAGCATGGCCAGGCGTTCCGCGACATTCAGCTGGAGCAGGAGCTGCTGCTGGAAGCGCAGAACCTTGGCCTCGGCGCGCAGTTCGGCGGGAAATACTTCGCCCACGATATCCGGGTGATCCGTCTGCCGCGTCACGGCGCTTCCTGCCCGGTAGGGATGGGCGTCTCCTGTTCCGCCGACCGCAACATCAAAGCCAAAATCAACCGCGACGGCATCTGGATCGAGAAGCTGGAGAGCAATCCGGGGAAATATATCCCTGAGCATCTGCGCCAGGCCGGGGAAGGCGAAGCGGTGAAGGTGAATCTTAACCAGCCGATGAGCGAGATCCTGGCGCTGCTGTCGCAGTACCCGGTGTCCACCCGTTTGTCGCTGAGCGGCACTATTATCGTGGCCCGCGATATTGCCCACGCCAAGCTGAAGGAGCTTATCGACAGCGGTGAAGCACTGCCGCAGTACGTCAAAGATCACCCGATCTACTATGCCGGTCCGGCCAAGACACCGGACGGTTACGCCTCCGGCTCTCTGGGACCGACCACCGCAGGGCGCATGGATTCTTATGTTGATCTGCTGCAGTCGCACGGCGCGAGCAAGATCATGCTGGCGAAAGGCAACCGCAGCCAGCAGGTCACCGACGCGTGCCACAAACACGGCGGCTTCTACCTCGGCAGTATCGGCGGCCCGGCGGCGGTACTGGCCCAGCAGAGCATCCGTAGCCTCGAGTGCGTGGCGTATCCGGAGCTGGGTATGGAGGCTATCTGGAAAATTGAAGTGGAAGATTTCCCGGCGTTTATCCTCGTCGATGATAAAGGCAATGACTTCTTCCAGCAGATCCAGACGTCGCAGTGCGCCCGCTGCGTGAAGTAACCCAGACCGCCCTTCGGGGCGGCTCTGGCCGATGACAAACCGGTTTTCGTTATTGTGATCGCCTTTCTGCCGGGTGGCGGCTTTCGCCTTACCCGGCCTGCGAAAAACAGCAATATTAAACAGTTAGGCAATTCTCTGTAGGCCCGCGCAAGCGCAGCGCCGCCGGGCAATCCCGACGATTGCATTTTGTCAGCGGTCTGGGCCGCCCTTCGGGCGGCTTTTTTATGTCGCTTCGCGGCACGAACCACCAAAACAACTTATAAATCTGGCCAATACTTAGTCTTTTAAGCAGGTGAGCTTTGTCGCTATGACGCACTTTGAATCCAAGGAGAAAGTAATGACAACGCATCGCAGTGAAAAAGACTCGATGGGCGCCATCGACGTCCCGGCCGATAAGCTCTGGGGCGCCCAGACCCAACGCTCGCTGGAGCATTTCCGCATATCAAGCGAAAAAATGCCCGGGGAGCTGATTTACGCCCTGGCGCTGACCAAGCGGGCGGCGGCGAAGGTTAATCAGGATCTCGGGTTGCTGACGGCGGAGAAAGCCGGGGCGATCGTCGCTGCCGCTGACGAAGTCCTCGCCGGAAAGCACGCGCAGGAGTTCCCGCTGGCTATCTGGCAGACCGGCTCCGGCACCCAAAGCAATATGAATATGAACGAGGTGCTGGCCAACCGCGCCAGTGAACTGCTGGGCGGTGAACGGGGGATGGCGCGAAAAATTCATCCCAATGACGATGTGAATAAGAGCCAGAGCTCAAATGACGTGTTCCCCACCGCCATGCACGTCGCGGCGCTGATTGCCCTGCGGGAAAAAGTGATCCCGTCGCTGCAGGCGCTGCGGGCGACGCTCAATGAAAAAGCGGTAGCCTTCAGGGATATCGTCAAGATCGGCCGCACCCATCTGCAGGACGCCACGCCGCTCACGTTAGGCCAGGAGATCTCCGGCTGGGTGGCGATGCTGGACCATAGCCTGAAGCACATCGAAGCCAGTCAGCCGCATCTTGCCGAGCTGGCGCTGGGCGGGACGGCGGTAGGAACCGGGCTGAATACCCATCCGGAGTATGCCGTGCGGGTGGCGGCCGAGCTGGCGTCGCTCAGCGGACAACCATTTGTCACCGCACCAAACAAATTCGAAGCGTTGGCCACTGTGGATGCCCTGGTTCATGCCCACGGCGCGCTGAAAGGCCTGGCGGCGTCCTTGATGAAAATCGCTAACGATGTCCGCTGGCTGGCCTCCGGCCCCCGCTGCGGCATTGGCGAAATCGCGATCCCGGAAAACGAGCCAGGGTCATCGATTATGCCCGGCAAGGTTAACCCAACCCAGTGCGAAGCCCTGACCATGGTCTGCTGCCAGGTGATGGGCAACGATGTGGCGGTGAATATCGGTGGCGCCTCCGGCAACTTTGAGCTTAACGTCTTTCGCCCGATGGTCATCCACAACTTCCTGCAGTCGGTGCGTCTGCTGGCGGACGGCATGGCAAGTTTTAACGAGCACTGTGCGGTGGGTATTGAACCGAATCGCGAGCGGATCAGCCAGCTGCTCAATGAGTCGCTGATGCTGGTCACTGCGCTGAATACCCATATCGGCTACGACAAGGCGGCGGAAATCGCTAAAAAAGCCCACCATGAGGGGCTGACCCTCAAAGCCTCGGCGCTGGCGCTGGGCTACCTGACGGAAGCCGAATTCGACAGCTGGGTGCGCCCGGAAGAGATGGTCGGCAGCCTGGCTACTCGCTAGCCAGCCAGAGGTGCAGGCGCGGGATAAGTAATCTCAGCGACTGCGCCTCCGGTTTGTAGCGGTACTGGACATTGTCGGCGTCATAGTTCAGCAATTCGCCGATATCCGGGACGCTGACCCCCTGGCTGCCGGATATCAGCGCGATCAGCGGGCTGGGGCAGGCGTACTGCACCTGTTTCTGCTCGCTGGCGTACCAGACGCGGGCAATCGGCTGCACTTTCACCGGCCGTTTGATTTTCAGCCGCGCTCGCTGCGGCAGGGCGGCGATGTCCTGATACTCCCTCTCAAGCTTGCTCTGCCACTGCTCACGGGTCCACGGCGGCACCGCCCGCGGTGATTGCAGGCTTTTCTCCAGCATCATCAATACCTGGTCGCGGGTCAGGTTCTTGATCACGTGTTTATTGGCCCAGCCGAAGCGGATGGTGCTGGGGTCGATAAGGGGCGTCAGCGTGCGGTAGGCGCTGAGGGTGATCAAGCCCGGCAGGTGGCGATGCACCCATTCAAAACGGGCAGTGGGGGGCAGGCCAGAATCGACGGTGACGATTTTCTCGAAGGTAGCCTTCAGGGCGTTAATATGCTGAATGCGCGCCAGCAGATCCTGCTGCTCCGCGGCGGTGACCTGCAGGCAGATAGCCCCTGGCAGACGGACGGCGGCCTTGCTGCTGCGGTTTTCCGACTGCTGCTGGATAAACAGATGGCTGTAGTGGCGCAGGGCGAGGGCCAGCGCCGCCTTGCCGCTGTGCTGCACCACCGGTATGTTCGCCAGCGGATCGTGCTCGGCATCCTTACTGACCGCCGGCAGTTCAAATACCCGGGCCGCCAGCAGCCGACAGCTGCTTAATGCCTGCTGGAGCGTCTGCAGCTCCAGCTCGATCTGGCGAAAGGTATCATTCAGACGTTCAACAAGATCGTAGCTGGCCATCATTTCACCTTAGTTACAACATACTATTTGATTTTTACAGCATACGCAGCGCGCGGCCGCTGCGCAAGTTTTATTCAGGCAGAGGTAAAATCGGGCAACTGATGATAAACCGGCCAGCTAAAGCAGAAGCGGGCGCCGCCGAGAGGGCTGGCCTCACAGCGCACGTCACCGCCCATCGCCTGGGCGATACTGTGCACAATCGCCAGGCCGAGGCCGCAACCTCCTGTCGCCCGATCGCGGCTGGGGTCAAGACGGACAAAGGGCTCAAACACCCGCTCGCGCTCTTCGGGAGCGATTCCCGGGCCGTCATCCTCGACCTGCAGCGACGCGCGCGGACCCTGCAGGGTCAGGCTGACCGCCACCCGCTGGGTGCTGTAGCGCAGGGCGTTATTCACCAGATTATCCAGTACCCGCTCCATCAGCCGCATATCCAGCGCGCCGTAGTTGCCGTGGGTCAGCGTCGCCAGAGCGACCTCGCGCTGCGGGTTGACCATCTGGATATCCTCGACGTGATCGCTGATCCAGGCGGGAAAGTCAGGCGTCGTCAGGCTGAGTTCCGTCTGCGGGCGGTCGAGGCGGGCGTAGGTCAGGAGCTCTTCAATCAGCGCCTCCAGCTGGCCGATATCGCGGTTCAGCGCTTGCGATTCCGCCTCGGTGAGGTTTTCGCTCATCTCCAGACGGTAGCGCAGGCGGACCAGCGGCGTCCTGAGCTCATGGGCGATACCGTCAATCAACTGCTTCTTACTGGCAATGAGGGCGTTAATGTTATCGGCCATCTGGTTAAAGGCCACGCCGAGCCGTTCAAAGCTGGACATGCTGTCAAAATGAATGCGCTCGCTGAAGTGGCCCTCGCCAAAGCGCTGGGCAGCGGTTTCAATGCGCAACATGTCCTGCCAGTGCGGACGCATCCAGATAAACACCGGAAAGGCCAGCGAGATAGCAATAAACGCCATCAGCGCCACGTCCAGCAGGCGCATTTCATGCAGAAAATAGAGATAAGGCACCGGGCCCACCGACAGCACATAATGGCTGCGGGGAATACGCTGAATAAAGGTGTACTGGTCATCCAGCGCGACAATATCGCCGGCGCGCAGGTGCTGCATCGAGCTTTCCGACAGCTTAAATTTGCTCATTGGTTCGATGTGCAGATCGAACGACAGGTTCAGATCCAGCTCTTTGAGCGTCTTGCTCCAGTCGCGCGGCGGAATTTCCCGCAGCTCGCTGCGCATCAGATACAGCGAACTTTTCATCAAATCGTCCAGCGACTGTCGTCCGGCGCGCTCAGCGGTAAATTTATAGACCAGACCGACCAGCATGGTCATTACCAGAAAGCAAACGAAGAGCAAAAGATAGAACTGCACAAACAGCTTTTTCATTAAATCTCACTTAAATCAGAATGTTAATTACCTATCTTTTGCCTTCATGGCGCGGTGTGGTATGTGTCTTTCCGCTAAAGCGGTGATGCAGGAACGAAACCAGACCGCAGTCCAGGGCGTTTGTCACGGCAGAATATACCGCAAAATCACTTCTACGTTTCACGCCCGGTTTAATGCGCTATCAAAGCAGGGTTCACCCTCACTGACAACATCCCTTACGCATAAATAATGACGGAGCCCTTATAAGCGCAGCAGTCCGCCATCCACCACATACTGGCTACCCGTCACATACCTGGCATCATCCGATAATAAAAACAGCGCAACCGCCGCCGCTTCCTCCGGCGTTCCCTGGCGTTTTAGCGGCACGGTAGCCCTAATCTGCGCATCATACTGCTCGCGGAAGGGGGCGGGGATCGCGTCAAGCAGAGGGGTATCGATTGCCCCGGGGACCAGCGCGTTAACTCTGATCCCGCGGGCGGCGAAGGCTGTTGCCCAGCTGCGAACCAGGGCCAGCTGCGCGCCTTTGCTGGCGGCATAGAGCGCCGCCAGTGGCGTGCCTTCGTAGGCGGCCGTAGAGGCGGTGATGACCACCGAGGCTCCGCTCTTTAAAAAACGCGAAAGTGCGGCGATTTGCAGGACAGCGGAACGGACGTTGTTGGCCATGATGGTATCGAACTGCGTTTCGGTGGTATTTTCCACCGTAGAAAAGGCGAGCTGCCCGGCGTTCAGCCACAGGCCATCCAGCATGCCAAATGATTCTACAGACTCGGCGAGGGCATGCGCCGCCTCAGGTTTCGCGCCATCGTTCTGAAGAAACCAGGCGCGCTCGGGCAGCAATGTGCGTAACGACGCCAGTTTTTGCTGATGGCGTCCGGTCAGCATCACTTCGCCCCCTTCATCAATAATGCGCATTGCCCCCGCCAGACCAATACCGCTGCTCGCCCCTGTAATCACAATTTTCTTACCTGAGAACCGTCCCATTGTCTCTCCCGTACCGCGTGAGTGTTGAGTTAACTCACACTAGAACAATGAAAATTTATTGTAAAACGACCATCTTTGGGGGCCCGGCGTGTTGCGCTTTGCCATCTTTGTGGCGCCGGTATACCCGGTATAGGTCGCGTCATCCGGGATGATATCGGCCGGGAACATCTGAATTAGTGACGTTGTCACAAATTAATTATAACCACCAGACCTGCATTACCCTGGAGCGTTGAGCGGGGTATCGCTACTCGCGAAAGTAGGGAATATCCACCGGATAGAGGGTCGTCAGACTCAGCAGACGACAGCGCACCAGCTTTTCCGTTTTGGCATACCAGTAAGCAAATTCGCCGGTGGTCTGGTGGTAAATCATCTGATCGAGGTTGGCAAACGGGATCACCAGCAGCGGTCCCTGGCGAACGTGGCCGCCTCCCGTTTCAAAGTGATGCTGTCCCCAGGATTGCTGGGTATGTTCATAGCGGTGGAGGATCACCTCGATTTGCCCGCGCTGTGGACAGAGGAGTCGAATATCGGCGTTGTCGAGGGAAAAAGCCCAACCAGAGAGTGAAGTGAAGAGTGAGAGTGCCAAAAGTACAACGTATTTCATCATGCAAAAGTCCTGTGTTTTCAGGCTTTATGCCACTCTGATAACAGTAAGTCCTTGAGCACAATCATATTGAAGGCTTATGTGATGGGGAACTGTACGGCTAAATCTATTGATTTACGCAATATGACTAATTCGCAGCGGGCAGCGGGCGCGCAGAGGGAAACCCGCGCAGTTGCCCTAAGCAGTAAAAGTTGAGGTGGTTACTGTCGGGGAGTGCGCCATAAAACGGGCCCCTCGCAGGGCCGCGGGAGAAGCTTAGTTGTCCCAGGCGTGTGGGGCGAACAGGTAGCCTTTGTTGCGAACGGTCTTAATACGATAGGGCTCCGTGGCGTTGTCGAGCAGTTTTTTGCGCAGGCGGGAGATAGCCACGTCAACGCTGCGATCCATCCCGTCGTAGGTGACGCCGCGTAAATTTTTCAGCAGCGCGTCGCGGTCCATAATTTGCCCGGCGTGGGTGGCCAGTTCCCACAGCAGATCGAAATCGGCCGTCGACAATGCGACGTTTTCTCCGCCAAGCAGCACCTGGCGGTTGACCGGGTCAATGGTCAGCGAACCAAAGGAGATGGTTTTGTGCGGCGTGAGCGTTGCCGGGGTACCGGCGCCGGCGCCCGCCGGAGCGATATGCTGGCGTAAATGCAGACGCAGTCGCGCGAGAAGCACCGCTGGCGGCGTGGTTTTCAGGATATAATCGCTGGCGCCCATCTCCAGGGAGAGGATATGGTTCATGTCGCTGTCGAGTGAGGTCAGCAGGACAATGGGCCCTTGCCATTGCCCGCGCAGATCGCGGCAGAGCGTCATCCCGTCTTTGCCGGGCAGCATAATGTCCAGCAGCACGAGGTCCGGTTTCTCCCGCGCGATCACGTCCTCTGCGCGGTCGCCGCGAGGCTCGACCACCACCTCCATATCATGCTTGCCGAGATAGGCGGCGATCAGCGCCCCAACCTCAGGGTCATCCTCAACAAAAACGATTTTATTCATGTCTATTGCACATCAGTAAAAGAAGTAACATACACTGCGTCTATTTTACCCGCCATTACTCTTTTATAAACAGCGCTATTTCCGCTATGCTGCGCTAACTTGTTGATTCATTGTTAAGGCATAAGGACATGGGGCTGTTAATCAAAGGGCTGCTGGGTGCGCTGGTGGTGGTGCTGATTGGCGTGCTGGCAAAAACGAAAAATTACGCTCTCGCCGGGCTGATCCCGCTGTTTCCTACCTTTGCGCTCATCGCCCACTATATCGTCGCCAGCGAGCGCGGTATTGAAGCCCTGCGCGCCACCATCGTGTTCGGCATGTGGTCGATTATTCCCTATTTTGTCTATTTGGTATCGCTGTGGTATTTCACCGGGATCATGCGCCTGCCGTTGGCGCTGGCAGGCGCGGTGGGATGCTGGGGGCTATGCGCCTGGCTGTTAATCCTGGGCTGGAACCACTTTCACTAGCGCAGCGGGCGGCCGCCGTCGACGGCGAAGGACCGGCCGGTGACGTAGCGGCTGGTAAACAGATAGTCGATAAGGTCGCTAATCTCTTTTTCGCCTGGGGCGATTTTCATCAGCGATTTATCCAGCGCCTGCTGACGATAGGCTTCGTCGTCACCCTCATTAAACATAATCAGCGACGGGGCGATGGCGTTGACCTTGATCTCCGGCGCCAGCTTGCGGGCGAAGGAGCGGGTCATATTGTCCAGCGCGGCTTTGCTGGCGGCGTAGGCGATATGTTTATCGCTGCCGCGCTCCACGACGTAATCGGTAATATGGATAATATCACTGGCGGCATGGCCGTGGCCGCGCAGCAGATCCTCCAGCGCGTGGTTGAGCAGATAGGGGGCATGGACGTGGATCTGCATCATGCGGTTGATCACTGTGCTCAGCGCTACCCCCGGCTTCTCCGCCATCCAGTCGCTGGCGTTGTGGATGATAGCGCGCAGGCCGCTGGTGTGCGACTTGACCGCTTCGGCGAAGGTGAGTATGCCGTCATCGCTGCTGAAATCGGCCTGCAGACAGAGGGCGCCCGCGTCGCGCAGGCCATCGATTGCCGGATAGGGCGTGCGATAGCTGACGATGACCGGCTGGTGTTGCAGCAGAAAATGGTGTGCCAGCGCGAGACCGATGCGGCGGCCTCCTCCTGTGATCAGAACCGGGCGGGGCTGTTGTTCAGCCATGGGTATCTCCTATGCGTTCTGCGGCAGGGCGAGCGCTTACCCCACCAGCATCCACGTTGCCGGCACAGCGGCAACCAGCAATAAACCAATTAGCGCCAATTCGCGGCGTTTGAGCGAACGATCGTGCTGGTGCGTACGTCGAGCGTACAAAAAGACCAGAAGACCCGGAGCGTAAAGTACCACCGACAACAGCAAATGCACAGGTCCCGACGCGTATAATAACCATAAGCCATAAATGCAGGCGCCGATACCCACCGCTTTGTGCAGCGGGCGAGTGGCGATTTTCAGCAGAAAGGCGCCGACCAGCAGATAGGGAACGAGGATCATCTCTGAGGCGATGGTCAGTAGGGTGCCGTAGTCCGACCCGGTCAACCAGATCAGCACCAGCGATACCTGAACGCTGATATTGGTCAGCCACAGCGAGGCGGACGGGGCATTGTTGCTGTTCTGGCGGGCAAACAGGCGCGGGAAGGCTTTATGAGTGGCGGCCAGGAAAGGCACTTCCGCAGCCATAATCGTCCAGCTCAGGTAGGCGCCACACACCGACACGATCAGGCCCGCCGCAATCACGATTTCTCCCCACGAACCCATCATGTTGACCATCAGTCCCGCCATCGACGGGTTACGCATACCGGCCAGTTCGCTGCGCGGCACCACGCCCAGCGACAGCAGGGTGACCAGCAGATAGACCGTGAGGGCGGAGAGCACCGCCAGCAGCGTTGCGCGACCGACATCGCGCTTGTGTCGGGCGCGGGCAGAAACCACGACGGCACCTTCCACGCCAATAAACACCCACAGGGTGATCAGCATGGTGTTTTTAACCTGCTCCCACACGGGGATTCCCAGCGCCAGTCCGCGGAAATCGAGGCGGAACGTATCCAGCTGGAAGGCCAGGGCGGCGAGCGCGATAAACGCGCCCAGCGGCAGGAGTTTGGCGAGGGTGGCCACCAGGTTAATCCCCGCCGCCGTCTGCACGCCGCGCAGGACCAGAAAATGGACAACCCACAGCAAAACCGAAGCGCCAGCGATAGACTGCCAGGTGTTGCCATCGCCAAACAGGCGCAGCTCAGGGGTATCGGTGAAGAAACTGAGCGCCGAAAAGACGATGACCAGATAGGAGACGTTGGCGATCACCGCGCAGAGCCAGTATCCCCAGGCGGAACAGAAGCCAATCAGCTCACCGAACCCTTCGCGGGCGTAGGTGAAGATCCCGCCGTCGAGGTCGGGGCGAATGCGGGTTAACAGCAGCATGGCGAAGGCGAGGAACAGGATCCCGACGCCGGTGATGGCCCAGCCGATAAGCAAAGCGGAGGGGCTGGCTACGGCAGCCATATTTTGCGGCAAACTGAATACGCCAGCGCCGAGCATTGAGCTAAGGACCAGGGCGGTCAGGGCGCTCAGGCCCAGTTTCTTTTCCATTGCATTCCCGAGGTGAAAATGGCTGTTCCAGAATATTTATTTTGCGAAATCGCATAAAAATGGAGGATTGCGCTAAGGCGCGGGATTTTACGGAGTGTCCGGGAGCCATGCAATGGCGGGGGATGAAAAAAAATGAAAAGGCGGCATTGCGCCGCCTTTTTAGCCAGCCAGCAGTGATTATTTGTACAAATCAGCGCTGATGGTGATGTTGCCACCGCGTTCCTGCCACTGACGGGTGATGTGGTAGTACTTCGCCCCTTTCTTCGCCGCGCGTTTCGCCGTCTGATAGGAGATTTCCGTCATGTTGCCGTAGTTGCCGGTGAACTGGATATTATCGAACGGCACCATTTGCGCCGCGGTCACTTTGTTCACTTCTTCCACTTTTGTGCCGTCCGGAAGCGTGACAGTGTAACGCCCGCCTTTGGAAGACTGGGTCTCGAAGAAACGACCGACGCCAGTGCCTGAGCCCACAGCCGCGGTGGTGGCGACGCCCGGGATTTCCACGTTTTTCGCGGCTTCACCGCCTTTGGCCAGCGCCGCGCGACCGGCGTCAGAGTCTGCCGGGATGGCGTCCGGGCTCTGCAGAACGCGTTTTTCAGCATCTTTTTTATAGATATAAGCGGTAATGCGCTGGTTGCCGCCCTGGTTGGCATCCACCTGGCGCACGATAAAGAACGCATAGGCGCCTTTCGCTTTTGCCGCTTTGGTGATGGCATCATTGACTTCCGGCTGGCTGCGATAGAAGCCCTGAACGGTGACAGTGTCGTAAGGCATCAGCGTCACGGCCTGATCTTTCGGCAGTTCTACCACGCCATTGATGATGCGATTTTTCGGCGCATCCGCTTGCGGCGCGTTGTCTTTATAGAGGTCAGCCGTGACGCGCCAGTTGCCGCCATTGCCGTAGTCCGACGTGTCGACAACATAGAATGAGGCCGCGCCGTCTTTGTCGGCTTTACGCGATACCGCCTGTACCGCGTCGCCAATGGCATTAAACCGGCCGGTGACGACAACGCGATCGTAGGGCTTCAGCGCAGCCGCCTGCTCCGGGGTCAACTCGGTCGCTGCATGGGCAGACAACGTGGCGGTTGTCAGGAGAGCAGACGCCAGGAGGGTGTTTTTAAGCTTCATAAAAATAATCCTTTGCCTTGCGCAAACCATATACTGGTGTTGTTGTTGACTGAAAACGTTTGATTATTGCATTTAATCGTTGTGACTGTCTGCGTCATTTTTTGCTTGCCGCCCGAATCGTATACTACGGAAAGATAACATTTTTCGATATGTTGAAAAAACAGCCGCTTGACCAGCAAAAACGATAATCGATACCACTTTTATTAGTTAACGTAATGTTAATACAATGATCTCAATGGCGATAAATGGCGTTTTATCACGCTGGATAAGCGGATTATCAGGCCTGAGTGAGAAATTCAGGTAAATATTGCTGCCCGGAACCATCTGTGCTGACAATAAGCAATAAAATCAAAATTTCTGTTTTATCGCTGTAGATCACAATCGCTATTTTCAGTAGGTTATAAAAAGTTTGTTACTGTTTCATTTTGCAGACAGCGGAAGATGGCGAGGAAGATTTCGCCGTCTTGTCGTTGTTGGTCAGAAAAGTAAACCATCATCAAAAACCGATGGAAGGGAAAACTATGCGTATTGGTGTACCACAAGAGAGGCTAGCCCAGGAGACCCGGGCCGCCGCCACGCCGAAGACCGTTGAGCAATTGCTTAAACTCGGCTTTAGCGTCGCGGTAGAAAGCGGGGCCGGGAAACTGGCCAGCTTTGACGATGCCGCCTTTACCCAGGCAGGGGCTGAGATCGTCGCGGGCAACGAGGTCTGGCAGTCTGACATCATCCTCAAGGTCAATGCTCCAAATGACGATGAAATTGCACTGCTGAATCCGGGAACCACGCTGATAAGTTTTATCTGGCCTGCGCAAAACCCGCAGCTGATGGAAAAACTGGCGGCCCGTAATATCAACGTGATGGCGATGGATTCGGTGCCGCGTATTTCTCGCGCCCAGTCGCTGGATGCGCTCAGTTCAATGGCAAACATTGCCGGCTACCGTGCAATCGTGGAAGCGGCCCATGAATTCGGCCGTTTCTTTACCGGACAGATTACGGCGGCAGGCAAAGTTCCGCCCGCGAAGGTGATGGTCATCGGCGCCGGGGTGGCCGGTCTGGCTGCGATTGGCGCCGCCAACAGCCTGGGCGCTATCGTCCGCGCCTTCGATACCCGTCCGGAAGTGAAGGAGCAGGTGCAGAGTATGGGCGCCGAGTTCCTCGAGCTGGACTTTAAAGAGGAAGCCGGCAGCGGCGACGGCTACGCCAAGGTGATGTCTGAGGCCTTTATTAAGGCCGAAATGGCGCTGTTCGCCGCCCAGGCGAAAGATGTCGATATCATCGTCACCACGGCGTTAATTCCGGGTAAACCGGCACCGAAACTGATCACCCGCGAGATGGTCGACTCCATGAAGTCGGGCAGCGTGGTGGTCGACCTCGCCTCGCAAAATGGCGGCAACTGTGAGTACACCGTGCCCGGCGAAGTGGTCACCACCGCCAACGGCGTGAAAATTATTGGTTACACCGATCTGCCGGGCCGTCTGCCGACCCAGTCTTCCCAGCTCTACGGTACCAACCTGGTTAACCTGCTGAAGCTGCTGTGCAAAGAGAAAGATGGCAACATTGTTATCGATTTCGATGACGTGGTGGTGCGCGGCGTGACCGTAGTGCGCGAAGGCGAAATCACCTGGCCGGCGCCGCCGATTCAGGTCTCCGCTCAGCCGCAGTCTGCAGCGAAAAAAGTGGAAGCGCCGAAAGAAGCGGCAAAACCGGTGTCCCCATGGCGTAAATATGCCCTGATAGCGCTGGCGATTATCCTCTTCGGCTGGCTGGCGAACGTCGCGCCAAAAGAGTTTCTTGGCCATTTCACCGTCTTCGCGCTGGCCTGCGTAGTAGGTTACTACGTGGTATGGAACGTCTCCCATGCGCTGCATACGCCGCTGATGTCGGTGACGAACGCGATTTCGGGCATTATCGTTGTTGGTGCGTTGTTGCAGATAGGCCACGGGGGCTGGGTCAGCTTCCTGAGCTTTATCGCGGTACTGATCGCCAGCATTAATATTTTCGGTGGTTTTACCGTGACTCAGCGCATGCTGAAAATGTTTCGCAAAGGATAAGGGGTAGCACATGTCTGGTGGATTAGTTACAGCTGCATACATTGTTGCCGCAATCCTGTTTATTTTCAGCCTGGCGGGTCTGTCGAAACACGAAACGTCGCAGCAGGGCAACTATTTCGGCATCGCCGGGATGGCTATCGCCCTGATCGCCACGATTCTGGGGCCGGACGCCGGCAACGTCGGTTGGATCATCCTCGCGATGGTGATCGGTGGGGCGATCGGTATTCGTCTGGCGAAAAAGGTCGAGATGACCGAGATGCCGGAGCTGGTGGCTATCCTGCACAGCTTCGTGGGCCTGGCGGCGGTGCTGGTGGGTTTTAACAGCTACCTGCAGCATGAAACCGGGATGGAGCAGATTCTGGTCAATATCCATTTGACCGAAGTGTTCCTCGGCATCTTCATCGGTGCAGTCACCTTCACCGGTTCGGTGGTGGCGTTTGGTAAACTGCGCGGCAAAATTTCCTCGAAGCCGCTGATGCTGCCCAATCGCCATAAGCTGAACCTGGCGGCGCTGGTGGTCTCCTTCGTGCTGATGGTGATTTTTGTTCGCGCCGACAGCACTGGTACCCAGGTCCTGTGCCTGCTGGTGATGACCGCGATCGCGCTGGCCTTCGGCTGGCACCTGGTGGCTTCTATCGGCGGCGCGGATATGCCGGTGGTGGTTTCCATGCTCAACTCCTACTCGGGCTGGGCGGCAGCGGCAGCGGGCTTTATGCTGAGCAATGACCTGCTGATCGTCACCGGCGCGCTGGTGGGTTCTTCCGGTGCCATCCTCTCTTACATTATGTGTAAGGCGATGAACCGCTCCTTTATCAGCGTGATTGCTGGCGGCTTCGGCACCGATGGGTCTTCCAGCGGCGGCGATGAAGAAGTGGGCGAACATCGCGAGATTAGCGCGGAAGAGACAGCGGAGATGCTGAAAAACTCGCAGTCGGTGATCATCACCCCTGGCTACGGTATGGCGGTGGCCCAGGCGCAGTATCCGGTGGCAGAAATTACCGAGAAGCTGCGGGCGCGGGGTATCAAAGTACGCTTTGGTATTCACCCGGTGGCCGGGCGTCTGCCGGGGCATATGAACGTGCTGCTGGCGGAAGCCAAAGTGCCTTACGACATCGTGCTGGAGATGGATGAGATCAACGACGATTTCAGCGATACCGACACCGTGCTGGTGATTGGCGCCAACGACACCGTCAACCCGGCGGCGCAGGACGATCCGAAGAGCCCTATCGCGGGTATGCCAGTGTTGGAAGTCTGGAAAGCGCAGAACGTGGTGGTCTTTAAGCGTTCGATGAACACTGGCTACGCCGGCGTACAGAACCCGCTGTTCTTCAAAGAGAACACCCATATGCTGTTTGGGGATGCGAAAGCCAGCGTCGATGCGATCCTGAAAGCGCTGTAATGTAGCACGCTTGTTTTACAACGTTTGTTTATAAGCCGTCTCCTGTGAGACGGCTTTTTTATATGCGGAGAGATGCCTGGAATTGTTCATAAAATAAGCGGTGAGAGATGATATAATGTCCCGGTTATTACATCAGACAGAGGATATTATGGATACCGAGTTAACCCCAACGCAGATGGCCATCGAATTCTTACGCCGCGACACTACCGTCATGACCCCAGCGCAGTATCTGAAAAAGCTGAAACTGCTGGAGCTGGAGTTTGCTGACCTGATGGCGCTCTCATCGCTGGAGCTGAAAGAAGAGATCGATCTGGCCTGGCGTCTGGGTATCCACTAAGCCATTCTCGCTGGACAGTGACAGGGGCCGCCAGCGGCCCTTTTTTTGTGCCTGACTGGCAGCAAGCAAAAAAAATCCCCCGCGAGGCGGGGGAAGATGAGCGGTACGAGAAGAGGGTTAATCGTCGTCGTCGTCGTCCAGTTCCACCGGCGTCTGGTAGGCCTCCGGTTTGAGTACCAGCAGGTCACAGCGCAGATGATCGACCACCTGTTCCGCGGTATTGCCGAGGAACGCCGCTGACAGGCCGGTACGTCCGACCGTTCCCAGCACCACGATCCCCGCCTGCAGATGCTCGGCGAGATCCGGGATCACCTCCTCAGGCAGGCCTTTTTCCACGTGGGTGAATTTCTCATCGATGCCAAACTTCTGCCGCAGCGCTTTCATCGCCAGCAGGTGCTGACCGCGAATGGCGTCGTTGTAGACGCTGGGATCAAAATCCGGAAGCTCAATCGCGATATTGATGGGGGTCACCGGGTAGGCGCCGATGAGATGTACTTCGGTATGGTTGACTTCTTGCGCCAGCGACAGCGTTTCCCGAACCAGCTTTTCGTTCAGGGTGTTGTGATAATTCTCTTCGCTGGCGAGATTGACCGCGACCAGCGCTTTGCCACCTTCCGGCCACGGTTGGTCTTTTACCATCCACACCGGGCAGGGGCACTTACGCAACAGATGCCAGTCGGTGGGTGTGAAGATCACTGCCTCCAGTTTGTCGTGCTGGTGGGCCATCTTCAACAGCAGGTCGTGTTTCTCGCTAATAACTTCCTGAATAATGGCTTCGAAGGGGCGGTTGTGCCACACCACTTTTACGTCGATCGGCACACCCGATTCAATATAGAATTTCGCCTGCTCGCGGATCCAGGCTGTACGTTGGGCAATAACGCCCTGGCGCATCGCCGTGCGTTCGTCCGGCGACAGCAGGGTGGTCATTTCATAAGAAAAATCATAGATCGGCAAAAAGGCTTTGATGCGTCCACCAATCCGTTGGTGCAGGTACACCGCGCGCCTAAGTGCCGGCTGGTCGTCCTGGTTAGGATCGATTACTACCAGCATGCTCTGATACTTCGCCATACAGGGTCTCCTTACAACTGCAGCTACCGTCAGTTACTAAAAAGATAACCTATATGGATGAATTGAAACAGGGGAGGAGCCTGGTCAGATCAACAAATCTTAAAAAATTGCCGATCGTGACCAGGTAGTGCGCAGAGATTAAGCGACGTTGCGCGCCTGACCGGCCAGCTGGGCCAGCAGATCGCTGTTTTCAATAGTGATGTATTTGCCTTTCACTGCCAGCATGCCGCTTTTTTGGAAACGCCCCAGCAGACGGCTGATGGTTTCGACAGTGAGGCCGAGATAGTTGCCAATATCGCCGCGGGTCATGGTCAGGCGGAACTCACGGGGTGAGAAGCCGCGCTGGGCGAAACGACGAGAGAGGTTGTAGATAAACGCCGCCAGGCGCTCTTCGGCATTCTTTTTGGAAAGCAGCAGGATCATATCCTGGTCGCCTTTAATCTCACCGCTCATCAGGCGCATCATCTGCTGACGCAGATTCGGCATTTTTCCGGAAAGATCGTCAAGGGTTTCAAAGGGGATTTCGCAGACCATCGAGGTTTCCAGCGCCTGCGCAAAGCTCGGGTGCAGACCGGTGCCGATGGCGTCGAAGCCCACCAGATCGCCCGCCAGATGGAAGCCGGTGATCTGCTCATCACCTTGCTCAGTGATGGTGTAGCTTTTGATGGTCCCGGAGCGAATAGCGTACAACGACTTCAGCTCATCACCGGCTTTGAACAAGGTTTGACCTTTCTGGATTGGCTTTTTCCGCTCGATAATATTATCCAGCTGATCAAGCTCATGCTCGTTCAGAGTAAAGGGGATGCAGAGCTGGCTGATACTGCAATCCTGACAATGGATAGCACAACCGCCAGACTGAATGCGTCGAATAATTCGCTTCTCAGGGATCATATGTCTGCTCAGGCCTTAATTGATATTGGTCAATTTTAACATCTTTTTGATCAGCAGGTAAGTCTTCAGACCCGGAAACACGTAATATCAGCAGGGTAAATCAAAATGGCTGTATATCTGATTGATAAGCAATAGATTATTTCGCTATATTTGATTGTAAAATTACCTGAAGATTCCAGAAAAGGCATTTTCAGTCAAAGTAAAAGATACCCTTCATGGCGCAATAACCACTCTTTTCGCTGCACGCCCCCGGCATAGCCGGTCAGGGTACCGTTACGCCCGATGACCCGATGGCAGGGCACCACGATACTCACCGGATTGGCGCCATTGGCGGCGCCCACCGCGCGCGCGGCTCCGGGGCGTCCGAGCGCTTCGGCCAGTTGGCCATAGTGCATCACCTGGCCGCAGGGGATATCGCGTAACGCCTGCCAGACCTGGCGCTGGAACGGGGTGCCGGCGGTGGCGGTAGGCAGGGTATCGATAATCGCCAGATCGCCGGCGAAATAGTCGTTCAGCTTACTGCTGAGGCCGCCTGGGTTGCGGCAGTCGACGCGCTGATAGCCTTCCCGTCGATAGTGAACGTCGAGCAGGGTTTCCATCCGATCGCGGTGCTCGTCCCACTCGACGGCGCGCAAATTAAACTGTTCGTCGCAAAGTACCCACAGCGGCCCCAGCGGGGTATCCATTTTATCCTGCAGCAAGGTCAACATCGTTTCTGTCATCCACCATCGTACATGAGGGGCACACGATACCACGCGCTGACGACAGTCAACTATACTCCCAAAAGATAAAGCCGCATCACGGGCTGGCGCTCTGCGTAAGCCACGATGATTTATTTTTGGATCGATCCTGGCGGGTTATCGGGCATGGTTTTTGCTAATTTTTAACTGACGATACCGGTGCTTCATGCGCCTGGTAGGGTGCCGACGCCTCAGCGCGGCGCTGTTAATCACTCAGAGGTGGGGCTATGCAATATATACTGACTGGCGTACTGGTATTGATCATCAGCGGCTTAGCGATCCACGGTCTGACCCTGGTGTTTGAAAGGGTGTACAAAGCGCTTTTCTATAAATTAGCCAGTGTGGATCATGCGGCCAGCAAAGTGAAAACGAAGGTGTCGCGTTAAGGCTATACGGCCATCCCTGGCCTGCCAGCAGGTTAAGGAAGACGCGGATAGATACCCGGGCCGATCGGCAGTCCCACCAGATACCATCCCACCAGCAACAGCAGCCAGACGGCGAGAAAAATCAGCGGGTAAGGGAGCACCAGCGAGTAGTAGGTGCCGAGGCGGGCATCCGGTCGGTAGCGCTGTAGGAAGCCGAGAAACAGCGGCACAAACGGCGACACCGGCGCCAGCGGCAGCACCGATGAATCGGCGATGCGAAAGAGGATCTGCGCAAAGGCCGGGTGAAAGCCCAGCAGCATAAACATCGGCACGAAGATCGGCGCCAGAATCGACCAGATGGCCGAGCCGCTGGCGATAAACATACACAGAAAAGCCGACAGCAGCGCGAGCCCGACAAACGCCGGGACGCCGTTCATCCCGGCGCTCTCCAGCAGGTCCGTCAGACCGACGGCCATAAACTTGCCCATGTTGCTCCAGTTGAACATCGCCACGAACTGCGCCAGCGGGAAGACCATCACGATAAACCCGGCCATCTCTTTCATCGGCTCAATCATCAGCTGCGGCAGGTCGGCCTGGCGGCGAATTTTGCCGGTGGCGATGCCGTATGCCAGCGACACGACAAAGAAGAAAAAGATAATCAGCGGCACAATGCCTTTGATAAACGGCGAGGGCATGACTGTGTGTTGAACCGGGTCGCGAAGAATACCGTTCTCGGGGACTACCATCAGGGCGACGACCGCCACGAATACCAGCGTTGCCACGCCGGCGATGCGCAGGCCGAAACGCTCCTCGGGCGTCAGGGTCTGCAGCTTTTCATCACGACTGCCTTGCCACTGCCCCAGCCGAGGCTCCACCAGCTTATCGGTGATCAGTCCGCCGACGAGCGTCAGAACGATCACCGAGGTCGCCATAAAGTACCAGTTGTCGATCACGCTGACGTGCAAAGAGGCATCGATGGATTTTGCCGCCTCGGTGCTGATCCCCGAGAGCAGTACGTCGGTGGTGACGATCAGTAAATTGGCGGTAAAGCCGCAGCCCACCCCGGCAATCGCCGCCAACAGGCCGGCGACAGGATGCCGACCGACGGCGAGGAACATCAGCGCGCCCAGCGGCGGCATAATTACCAGCGCTGCGTCGGAAGAGATATGGCTGAAGAAGGCGATAAACAGCACCATATAGCTGGCATAGCGGGCGCTGACGTGAGAGGCCATCTTCACCATCAGCGCGGGTAACAGACCCACCCGCTCGGCGAAGCCGGCGCCCAGCACCAGGGCGAGGATCGCCCCCAGCGGCGCGAAACCGCTGAAGTTTTTAATGACGTTGGGCAAAAACCAGTGCAACCCTTCCACGCTGAGCAGATTTTTGACCACCACCCGTGAACCATCCGTAGGGTTCTGCACCCCGACGTTGAAGGCGGAAAGTATCGCCGTGGCCGCGATCAGCGCCACGATAAGATAGATAAACAGCAAAAACGGGTGCGGGACTTTGTTACCGATCTTCTCTACCCAGCCATAGCTCTTTCCGCCGGGGGAAGACGACGGTATGGATGACATACTCATGGGCGTTCCTCTGTTGTCGTTGTTGTGTTGGGCAGGCCTGCTCCCGTACTGCCGGCGGTTATTATGGTCGGTGCGTGCCGCGATGCCGGTCAGCGTTGGCCAGGAGTAGCCTGTCTTAAGTGGTTATCGTAAAACGGACGGACTCACCTCCGCCGGGATCGGGCAACGATAGGGGCGTTCGGCCAGTACCTGCCTGAGTTCTTGTTGGCTGGCCGCCAGCAGGGCGCTGTCGCTGAATAAACGGATCGCGGTCGCCGCGAGCACTTTCCCCGCCAGCAACATCCCTTTATGGGCAATGGAGGTTCTGCCCTGGCTCACCAGCTGCCAGCTGTGCAGCGGGGTTCCCACCGCGAAGCACGGGCTGAAGCACTGAGCCACCGGCGCTTTCCAGCTGACATCGCCGACGTCAGTGGAGCCGGCGAGGACGTTATCCGTGGCCGCCCAGGGCGCCACCTCATCAATCAGCAGCGTGTCGCGGTGGCGACGAGCGAACGTTTTGCCTTCCTCCCCGCTGGTGCCGGCAATATTGTTCAGGCTGTTGTTAATATCGTTGGCGCTGAGGGTGGCGCGTATCGCCGCGGCAAAAGCGCGCTCCTCGTCGCTCCAGGCGGGGGTACCGTAATGACAGACCGCCTGATACATCGCCGCCTCAAGCGTGCGGTTGGGGAGATAGCTGGAGCAGGCTTTTTCAAAGCGGCAGCTGACCTGGGTCTCGGTCATCAGCGCGGCCCCCTGAGCAATCTTCTCGATGCGGGCGAAGATCTCCTCCGCGTCGGCCATCTCCGGCGCACGGATCAGATACAGCACTTCCGCCTGAGCCTGCACCACGTTGGGCGAGACACCGCCGGTATCGGTAATGGCATAATGGACCCGCGCCTTCTCGATGATATGTTCATTGAGGAAGTTGCTGCCGGTGGTCATCAGAGTGACGGCATCCAGCGCGCTCCGGCCCAGGTGCGGCGAATTCGCAGCGTGGGCGGCGGTGCCGGTAAAACGCCATGCCGCCTGAATATTGGCGAGGGTGCGGGTGCTGAACATCCCGGCCCAGGCTTCCGGATGCCAGGTCAGCGCCGCATCGACATCATCAAACAACCCTTCGCGCACCATAAAGGTTTTTCCCGATCCGCCTTCCTCGCCGGGACAACCATAGAAGCGCAGCGTGCCCGCGCCGCCATGCTGTTGCAGCCAGGCTTTGGCGGCGACCGCCGCGGCGAATGCCGCCGTACCGAGCAGATTGTGCCCGCAGCCGTGGCCGTTGGCTCCCGGTGTCAAGGGTGTCGGTTCCGCGCAGTGCGCCTGCTGGCTGAGGCCCGCCAGGGCGTCAAATTCGCCGAGCAGGGCAATCACCGGTTGGCCTTCGCCGACGCTGGCGATAAAGGCATTCGGGATCCCACCCGCATCGCGAGTGAGCTGGAAACCTTCTGCCTCCAGCGCATCCGCCAGGCGTTGGGCGGACCAGTACTCCTCAAAGCGGGTCTCCGGGTGATCCCAGATGTCATCGGCGATGGCGCAGTACGCCTCGCGTCGCGTCTCAATCATCTCGTCCACAAACTGAAAAATGGCTTCCATTACACCCCCCGCTGCCAGGGAAAGTTAAGCGCGATACGCGCCAGAGTTTCTACCGCTAGCGCCATGACGCTCTCGTCGAAGTCAAACTTCTCGTTGTGGTGACCGGCGCTCAGTTGGGTGCCGAAGATCATGTACGAGGCGAGGCCGCCGCGCGCCTGGACCCGGGCCATCATCAGGGTGGCGTCTTCCGAGCCCGCCGGGGCGGCGATACGATCCACCGCCTGTTGCACGCCGGGCACACGGGCGGCCTGTTCGCGCAGATAGTCCACCCACGCCGGCGACGGCGCGCTGGCGGTCGCCGCACCCATCATGCGTAGTTCGTAGCGGGCTTCGTACATCGCCGCCGCCCCGGCGACGACGTGCTGCGCCCGCTCGAACACGTACTGGTTAATGGCTTCGCTTTCACCGCGGGTTTCCACTTTTAACCGCGCGGAAGAGGGCACCACGTTGCGCCCGGTGCCCGCCTGCATCACCCCGACGTTGACCCGCGAGGCGCCGGCGCTGTGCGGCGGGATGGCGTGCAGGCCAAGAGCGGCCTGGGCGGCGGCCAGCAGCGCGTTGCGCCCCTCCTCCGGCTTGCCGCCGGCGTGGGCGGCCACGCCGCTGAACTGCACGTCGAATTTAGTGGTGGCCATAAAGTTGTCGCCACCGCAGACGACGGTACCTGCCGGCACACCGGTCCCGATATGGATCGCCGTGAAATAATCCACGTCATCCACCACGCCGGCGGCCACCATCGCCCGGGCGCCGCGGGTGCCCTCTTCAGCGGGCTGGAAAATCAGTTTGATCACCCCGTTGAGCTGCGCGGCATACTGCTTCAGGACATGCGCCAGGCCCAGCCCGATGGCGGTATGGCCATCATGGCCGCAGGCGTGCATCATGCCGGCGTTGCAGGAGGCGAAATGGTCGCGATGAGGGCGGTGGCTGTCGTCGTGCTGTTCATTGAGGTCAAGGGCATCCATATCGACGCGGAAGGCCAGGGTTGGGCCGGGCCGCCCGGTGTCGAGCGTGGCGACCACGCCGGCGAAACCGCCTTCAAACGCCGGCAGCCAGCGTTCCGGCGCGCCCTGTTCGCGGGCGCGCTCGAAAGCCTGGGCCAGGGTATCCTCGTCCGGCAGCCCCATCCGGCTATCGGCATCGATGACATCGCGCCCCAGCGCCAGCTGATAGCCGAGCCCGTCGAGGATCTCCGCCACCTTGCTGGCAGTGCGGAATTCCAGCCAGCCGGATTCCGCGTGCAGGTGAAAATCACGGCGCCATTGGATCATGGCCGGCGCCAGCTGGTGGAGGTATTCATCAAGTTGCGGCATAGCTCATCCTGTCATAAGTAAAAAATGTGACGGCGTTCACGATGTGATAGCTTTTGTTTATCACTTACGTTTTACAGGCCGTATCCCACTTAACCTGCCATAGCCTGATGGATTACAGTAGATGTGATTTTCTTCTGTCTGATAAACAATGGTTATCACCGAAAGCATGGCATTTCAGATTAAATTTCATCATATCCGCGCCTTCGTCGAAGTGGCCCGGGAAGGGAGTATTCGCGGTGCCAGCCGGGCGCTGGCGGTCTCGCAGCCGGCCCTGACCAAAGCGATTAAAGAGCTGGAGGAGGGGCTTTCCGCCCAGCTGTTCGTGCGCCGCAGTCAGGGGGTGGCGCTGACCGAAAACGGCGAAAGCTTTTACCAACATGCGAGCTTGATCCTTGAGGAGCTGCGGGCGGCGCAGGACGAACTGCTGCAGCGTCAGGGCGAGCAGGCCGGGCAAATTAATATTGGCCTTGGCGCCAGCGTCGCCCGGTCGCTGATGCCGTCGGTGATCTGTCGCTTTCATCAGCAGCATCCGCAGGTAAAGGTGCGGATCATGGAGGGCCAGCTGTTGGCGATGATCAATGAGCTGCGCCAGGGAGAGCTGGATTTCACCATCAATACCTATTACCCCGGGCCGTACGACCATGAGTTCAGCTTTGAGAAACTGTTTGAGAAACCGTTCGCGGTGTTTGCCCGCGCGGGACATCCGGCGGCGCAGGCCACCTCGCTGGGGGAGTTGATGGATCACCACTGGACCATGCCGACGCCGCGCGGCAGCTACTTTAAACAGCTGCAGGACCGGCTTAATCAGGCCGGGTTAGCGCCTAAGGTAGATATTGTTTGCGAAACCTTCTCGTCGTGCATTAGCCTGGTGGTGAAAAGTGATTTTCTCAGCATCCTGCCGGTGGAGCTCGGCAACGATCCGCTGATGGCGGACAAGCTGGTGATGATCCCTGTCCGCGACGTCTTGCCGACGGCCACCTATTATCTGATCCAGCGGCGCGATACCCGGCAGACGCCATTAACGGCGTCGTTAATCACGCTGTTTCGCCGCCAAAGCCGACAATTGTTTCCTTAATCGCCCGTCGCGCTCACTTTGCCAGCGAACGCGGCTAAACGCGTTGAGGGGGGAGCGCCGGGCGGCTATAGTAGCTGGCGACAGCCGCTGGAGGAGAGCCCATGAACCTTGATGACAAATCCCTGTTTCTTGACGCCATGGAAGATGTCCAGCCTCTGAAACGTAAAAATGACGTGCACTGGCATCCCGGGCGCAACAGCCGGGCCCCGCAGCGTGTCGATACCCTGCAACTGGATAATTTTCTCACCACCGGCTATCTCGATATCGTGCCGCTCGCCACGCCGCTGGAGTTTAAGCGTGAAGGGCTGCAGAGCGGCGTGCTGGATAAGCTGCGGCGGGGGAAATACAGCCAGCAGGCGAGCCTCTCCCTGCTGCGCCAGCCGGTGGAACAGTGCCGACAGATGCTCTTCGCCTTTATGGTGCAGGCGCAGAAAGAGGGGTTACGTAATGTGCTGATCGTTCACGGCAAAGGCCGCGACGACCAGTCCCACGCCAATATTATCCGCAGCTATCTGGCGCGCTGGCTGGAAGAGCTGCCGGAGGTGCAGGCCTTCTGCGCCGCGCTTCCACATCATGGCGGCAGCGGCGCCTGCTATGTCGCGCTGCGTAAATCGGCCGAGGCGAAGCAGGAGACCTGGGAGCAGCACGCCAAGCGCAGTCGTTAGCGCAGAAGCAGCGTCAGCTCGCGGGCGGCTTTTTGCAGCTCCGGCAGCACGCGATCGATCATCTCGCGGGCCGACATCTGGCCCGCATGCACCCCAACGTTCAGCGCCGCCTGGACCTGCCCCTGAGCGTTAAACAGCGGTACCGCGAGGGAGCGCAGGCCCATCTCCAGCTCCTGGTCGTTGAGGGCATACCCCTGCTGATGCACCCGTTTCAGTTCGGCGCGCAGCTTCGCCACCGAATCCACCGTCTGCGGGGTGTAGCGGATCATGGTCACCCGAGCCAGCATGTCGTTGAGCTTCTCCTCCGGCTGATGGCTGAGCAGCACCCGGCCCATCGAGGTCGCCCAGGCCGGAAGGCGGCTGCCGATATCCAGGTCGATGGTCATAATCCGCGAGCTGGAGGCGCGGGCGATATACAGAATATCGTCCCCGTCGAGGGTGGCGATGGAGCAGGACTCGTTGAGCATTTCGCTCAGATGTCGCAGCACCGGCTGCGCCGAACGCGCCAGCGGCGTCGAGGCCAGCCAGGCGTGGCCCAGCGCCAGGATCCGCGGTCGCAGCTGGAAATTCTTACCGTCTTCGGCATACACGAACCCCAGCTTGCTCAGGGTATACAGGCAGCGGCGCACCGCCGCGCGCGGAATGCCGGTCTTCTGGCTGATCTGCGAGATAGACAGCAGGGGCCGCTGCGGCGTGAACGCCTGAATCACCTCCAGGCCGCGCGCCAGGGAGGCCATAAAGTTAGGATCGCCCTTAAACGGATCGCCGTCGCCGGTCAGTAAATCGTCTGGATGCTTGTCCATTTCTGTTCCCCATATTTGCCATCGATCACATTCTTTCGCTAAAGATAACCGATGTTCGATTATCGCACCATATTTCGATTATCGCCCTTGACCGACATCGTTAAGCGGGTCACATTTTGTGCGAACAACGAATAAAAGTGCGATTACCGCACATCACTGGAGCGACCTGATGATTGATAAAAGCGTATCGACGCTGAGCGAGGCCATCGCCGGGATCCACGACGGGGCGACTATTATGATCGGCGGCTTTGGTCCCGCCGGCCAGCCGACCTTTCTGATTGACGCCCTGATTGACCAGGGCGCCCGCGACCTGACCATCATTAATAACAACGCCGGCAACGGGGAAGTGGGTCTCGCGGCGCTGCTGAAAGCCGGGCGAGTACGCAAGATGATCTGCTCCTTCCCGCGCCAGGTGGATTCCCAGATTTTCGATGACCTCTATCGCCGCGGCAAAGTGGAGCTGGAGCTGGTGCCGCAGGGTAACCTCGCGGCGCGGATCCAGGCGGCTGGCGCCGGGCTGGGGGCAGTGTTTACCCCCACCGGCTACGGCACACCGCTGGCGGAAGGCAAGGAGACGCGGGAAATCGATGGTCGCCATTACGTACTGGAATATCCGATTAAAGCCGATTTCGCGCTGATTAAGGCCCATCAGGGCGACCGCTGGGGCAACCTGGTCTATCGCAAGGCGGCGCGCAACTTTGGCCCGATCATGGCGACGGCGGCGAAAACCACCATCGTCGAGGTCTCGCAGCTGGTGCCGCTGGGCGACCTCGACCCGGAACACATCATCACCCCCGGCATTTTCGTCCAGCGTGTCTTCTCGCTGGAAAACCTGACTGCCGCACAACGCGCCTGAGGATCCCGAGATGCAAAAACTGACCCGTGACGAAATGGCCCAGCGCGTGGCCCGCGATATTCCCGAAGGCGCTTACGTCAACCTCGGCATCGGCCTGCCGACCCGCATTGCCAATTACCTGCCCGCCGACAAAGAAGTGTTCCTGCACAGCGAAAACGGCCTGTTGGGGATGGGGCCGAAACCGCAGACCGGGGAAGAAGATCCCGAGCTGATCAATGCCGGTAAAGAGTTTGTCACCCTCCTGCAGGGCGGCTGCTATTTCCACCACGGCGACTCCTTCGCCATGATGCGCGGCGGCCATCTCGATATCTGCGTGCTGGGGGCCTATCAGGTCTCCGCCAGCGGCGACCTCGCCAACTGGAGCACCGGTGCGCCGGATGCGATCCCGGCCGTTGGCGGGGCGATGGATCTGGCCATCGGCGCCCGCCAGGTGTTCGTGATGATGGACCACCTGACCCGTGACGGCGAGTGCAAGCTGGTGGCGCAGTGCAGCTACCCGCTGACCGGCGTCGGCTGCGTCAGCCGGATCTATACCGACCTGGCGGTGATCGACATCACCGACCGCGGCCCGGTGGTACGTGAAATCTTTAACGGTCTCTCTTTTGAAGAGCTGCAGCGCATCACTCCGGTGGCGCTGACCTTTGAACAACTGGCGGAAAGCGCGTAAGGAACCTATGATGAATCAGGCATTTATCTGTGATGCGGTACGTACACCCTTTGGCCGTTTCGGTGGTACCCTGGCGACGATGCGCGCCGACGACCTCGCGGCGCTGCCATTAAAAGCCCTGCTGGAGCGTAACCCGGGACTGGATCCCTCGCGCATTGACGATGTGATCTTTGGCTGCGCCAACCAGGCCGGGGAAGATAACCGCAACGTGGCGCGGATGGCGCTGCTGCTGGCCGGGCTGCCGGAGAGCGTGCCCGGGAGCACCATCAACCGCCTGTGCGGTTCCAGCCTCGATGCGATCGGCGTCGCGGCGCGGGCGATTAAAAGCGGCGAGACGCAGCTGATGATCGCCGGTGGCGTGGAGAGCATGTCCCGCGCGCCGTTTGTGATGGGGAAAGCAGAGAGCGCCTTTAGCCGCAGCATGCAGATGGAGGATACCACCATCGGCTGGCGCTTTATTAACCCGCAGATGAAAGCCCTGTACGGCGTGCATTCCATGCCGGAGACGGCGGAAAACGTCGCCGATGAGTTTGCCATTTCCCGTGCCGATCAGGACGCGTTCGCCTTACGCAGTCAACTGCGTACCGCCGCGGCGCAGGAGGCGGGGCGTTTCGCCGATGAGCTGATCGCCGTCCAGGTGCCGCAGCGTAAAGGCGAGCCACTGCTGTTTAGCCGCGATGAGCACCCGCGCAGTACCTCGCTGGAGGCGCTGGCTAAACTGCGCGGCGTGGTGCGCGCCGACGGCAGCGTCACCGCCGGTAACGCCTCCGGCGTTAACGATGGCGCCTGTGCGCTGCTGCTGGCCAGCGAGACGGCGCTGGCGGCTCACGATCTTCAACCGCTGGCCCGGGTGGTCGGCGTGGCGACGGCGGGTGTTGCGCCGCGGATCATGGGCTTTGGCCCGGCGCCCGCGGTGCGTAAGGTGCTGGCGCAGACCGGCCTGACATTAGCCCAGATGGATGTCATCGAACTGAATGAAGCCTTCGCCGCTCAGGCGCTGGCGGTGACCCGTGATCTGGGCTTACCGGATGATGCCGCCCACGTGAACCCTAACGGCGGGGCGATCGCGCTGGGCCACCCGCTCGGTGCCTCCGGCGGCCGGCTGGCGATGACCGCGGCTTATCAGCTGAAACGGACCGGCGGCCGCTACGCCCTGTGCACCATGTGCATCGGCGTCGGACAGGGGATCGCCCTGATTATTGAACGTGTTTAAGGAGCCAGAATGAGTTTGTTGACCCCAATGCTGCGCAGCAGTCCGCTGACCGACTGGTTCAGCGACGCGCAGCGGGTGCAGGGCATGATGGATTTTGAAGCGGCGCTGGCGCAGGCGCAGGCCGTCTGCGGGATGGTGCCGCCGGAAGCGGTCGGGCCGATTGTCGCGGCCTGCCGCCACGAGACCATCGATTTTGCCGCGCTGGGCGAGGCGGCGGTGGGGGCCGGTAACCTGGCGATCCCGCTGGTGAAACAGCTGACGGTACAGGTAAAAGCGCGAGATCCCGAGGCTGCGCGCTACGTCCACTGGGGAGCCACCAGTCAGGACGCCATCGACACCGGACTGGTGCTCCAGCTGCGCGGGGCGCTGGATGCCGCTGAGACCTTGCTTGAGCAGCTGTTGGCTGCCCTGGCTCTCCAGGCGGATCGTTATCGCGATACTGTCATGCCGGGTCGGACCTGGATGCAGCATGCGCTGCCGGTGACCTTTGGCCTGAAGCTGGCGGGCACCCTCGACGCGCTCCTGCGCTGGCAGCAGCGGCTGCGCGAGATGCGTCCGCGGCTGCTGGTGCTGCAGTTTGGCGGCGCCGCGGGCACTCTGGACGCGCTAAAAGAGAAAGGGCCGGCGGTTGGCCAGGCGCTGGCGCAGATCCTCGGTCTGTCGCTGCCGGATACCCCGTGGCACAGCCAGCGCGATCGGCTGCTGGAGGCGGGCGCCTGGTTTGCCGGTGTCTGCGGTACCCTGGGGAAATTCGCTAACGACTTCTCCCTGCTGATGCAGACCGAAGTGGCTGAGGTCGGCGAGCCGGTGGCGGAAGGCCGCGGCGGCTCATCGACGATGCCGCATAAGCGCAATCCGGTGGCCTGCGCGGCGATCCTGACCGCCGCCCAGCGTACGCCGGGGCTGATGGCGACCCTCTACGCCAGCCAGCTCCAGCAGCACGAGCGGGCGCTGGGCGGCTGGCAGGCGGAGTGGGAGACGCTGCCGGATCTGATTACTCTGGTGGGCGGGGCGCTGGCGCAAAGTGAAGCGCTGGTGCGCGATATGCAGGTCTTCCCGCAGAAAATGCGTGCCGATCTCGATATCACCCACGGGCTGATCATGGCCGAGGCGGTGACCCTGGCGCTGGCGGAATTCATCGGCAAAGCCGAGGCGCATCATCATATCGAGGCGCTGTGCCGTCAGGCGCTGGACCGTCACTCTCCGCTGGTCGATCTGCTCGCGGCTGACCCACAGGTCAGTCAGTATCTCTCTCGTGAACGCTTAACCACGCTGCTGGACCCGGCAACGGCGACCGGCAGCGCCGAACGCTTTGTGCGCCAGGTGCTGGCGCGTTATCAGGAGCAACGTGATGAATCTTGATTATCAACTCGACGGGCCGGAGGGCGCGCCGGTTATCGTCCTCTCCAACTCGCTGGGCACCACCCGGGCGATGTGGCAGCCGCAGATCGAGGCGTTAACCGCCCATTTTCGGGTGCTGCGCTATGACACCCACGGTCACGGTAATACGACGAAAAATGGCAAAGTGACCCTCGCCCAGCTGGGGGAAGATGTGATTGCGCTGCTCGATCACCTGAATATCGACCGCGCCTGGTTCTGCGGGATCTCGATGGGCGGTCTGACCGGCCTGTGGCTGGGACGCTTTGCGCCAGAACGTTTTTATGGTCTGGCCGTTGCCAACACCGCGGCGCGCATTGGCGATCAGGCCAGCTGGCTGTCGCGGGCGCGGGCGGTACGCCAGGAGGGAATGGCGGTGGTGGCCGCCGGGGCGGCGGATCGCTGGTTCACTCATGCGTTTCGCCAGAAGGCGCCGGAGGTGGTGGAGGCGCTTTGCCACCAGTTAACCCATACCGACGTCGAAGGCTATGCCGCCTGCTGCGAGGCGCTGGCCGCCGCCGACCTGCGGGGCGAAGTGGGGCAGATCCCGCTGCCGACATTAATTATCGCCGGTGAAAGTGACCCTGTCACTACGGTCAGTGACGCCAGTTTCCTGCAGCAGCAGATCCCCGCTTCCCAGGTGGTGGTGCTGGCGGCATCGCATCTGTCAAACATTGAGGCGCCGAAAAGCTTTACTTCGGCGCTGCTAAGCTTTTTCCAGGGGGAACGCCATGGAGGATAAACAGCGCTATCAGGACGGAATGACGGTACGGCGCAAAGTATTGGGCGACGCCCACGTCGACCGTACCCTGCAGCATCTGACGCCGTTGAATGACGAGTTTCAGGACTTTATCACCCGCTACGCCTGGGGTGAGACCTGGACCCGTCCGGGGCTCGACCACCACACCCGCAGCATGATCACCATTGCCATGCTGATTGCTCTCAATCGCGAGGCGGAGCTGAAGATGCATCTGCGCGCGTCGTTTAACAACGGGGTCACCCGCGATGAGCTGAAAGAGTTGATCATGCACTCTGCGCTGTACTGTGGGCTGCCGGCGGCGAATGCCACGATGCATCTGGCGCAGCAGGTGTTTGACGACATCGACGCCGCGCAGGGTTGAGTCGTCGTCCGAGTCGGATTGCCCGGCAGTCGTTGTAGGCCGGGTAAGGCGCAGCCGCCACCCGGCGAAATAACGGCACAACCGGAAATGTCCCTGTTCGCACTATGTTTGGCAGGGCTACAACTTCTATGTTAATTCCGGGCAGATTGCGCTCCCGGTTGATCTTCTGCGTTATGTCTCTTATGGCGCGGGGAGCGCACAGGGGGCGGCCAGTCGCCGCCGCCCCCTGTACCCCCGGGCTCCGGCCAGCAAAATCGCCACTGCGTGGTGCCTTCGACTTATCCCTGCAGGCTGCGGGTCGGGCCGAGGCAGCGTCCGTGCAAAACACGGCCCTCAGCCCGCATCCATGCGGGCTGCCCCGGCCTTCCGGGAACGTCTCAGCGATTTTGAGGCCGCCAACACCGGCAGTTTCAGTCGCGCAAGTGGGTAAATGAGTGACAGGTCGCACGATCCGTAGGCCGGGCAAGGCGTTAGCCACCGCCCGGCACAAGCGCGGCTCTGCGCTGGCTGTTCTTGCTCAGCGGTGAAGCCGCCACCCGGCGGAGATGCCGCTATATTAGCCCTTATTTCTCAGGCTCCTGCGGCGCGACGGCTGGGGCGGCGTACCAGGCCTCCTGCGGCACCACCACCGCCGCCTTGGGCTGCATCACAAAGTTCGGCGACATAATCTGCACGCCGAATTCGTTAAACACATCAATAATACTGCTATGCAACGCGTTGCGGCCATCCGGCAGCTTAGTTGTGGGGAGCAAGCGCACCTGCAGCTCATACGCGGTGTACCAGTCAAGCAACCCCAGCTTGCGAACTATCGGGGCGATTTGTTGATCCACCCCAGGGGTGCGTCTTGCCGCCAGCTCCAGCAGCGCATGCACCTGACGCCACGGCGTATCGTAGCCGATGGTGACGCTGGTGGTGAGATTGAACCCGCCGTCGGTGCTCTCGGCGCTGAGATTAATAATTTTCCCGCTCACCACCACGGCGTTCGGGACGGTGACAATGTAATTTTCACGGGTGAGAATTTTGGTCGCCAGCACGCCAATCTCGCTGACCTGTCCCTCATTGTCGGCGAGGCGGATCCAGTCGCCTTTGCGCAGCGCCCGGGAGTAGATCAGCACCAGGCCGCTCATCGCATGGGTCATCACCCCGGTCGACCCGAGAGTCAGCATCAGGCCGAAGAACACGCTAATGCCTTTGAAGGCGAGGGAGTTGGCGCCGGGGAGGAACGGGTAGGCGGCGGACAGGGCAAACAGCCAGATGACCACCGAGATCAACCGGCGGGTGGCGCTGACGGTTTCCGGATGGATGCCCGGCACCTGAATGCGGCCGGCGGCGACCTGGTCGAGAGCCACTTTCACCAGGCGAATGATGAGCCAGGTGATCAGGAAAATAAGCACCACGATCATCAGCCCCGGCAGGGAGGCGACAATCGACAGGGAGAGATCGCGGATCACGCCCAGCGACCAGTCACCCAGCGATTCACTCCACACCCGTGTCCAGGGAAACAGGCTGAAGGCCCAGCTCAGCCAGAGATAACTGGCCAGCATGCCGACGAGAATGACCAGCACAGCATAGAGTCGAACTTCAATATTGCCGAGATAGCGCCGCCAGTGCTGCGGGATGGCGCTGCGTTTTTCAAGGATCCGCAGCAGGAAAAAGCGCCGCACCCGCCGCCAGGCGCGGAAGGCGCCGTAGTAAAACAGCGCCAGCAGCAGCCCTCCGGCCAGCGCTTTGCCGGCGGAAAGCAGCAGATAACGGTCGTTGAACTGTTCCTGCAGGCTGGTGCGCTGGGCCTCCATTCGCGCCAGCACCCGCTGGGCCGCCTGGTCGAGCGTTAAATCATCGCCCTCATCGAGATCCGCCTGGCTCAGCAGCAGCACCGGTTTGCCGTTCATCAGAAACAGCCGGCCCGGCTGACCATAGCGGTTGACCGCAACGACCCGCAGCGGTTGGCGAATATCGTCTTCAGTAAAGGCGCGTAAGGCGCTGCGGGTACGCAGGACGCGCTCTTCGGGCGTGGTCTGGCCGAAAGTAGCCTGCAACATGACGACAGGTTGATGGAAAATCGTGACTGTGCGTGCCTGCTCGCGGGCGGTCGGCTGCTGTCGCGGTTCGGCAGCCAGCGCCGGCTTTAGCACCAGCAGCGCCAGCGCCCAGAGGATCACCACGCTCATCCTGTTCATAGAGGCACCTGAGAAAGAGAATTATTGTTATTTTTCAGCAAACAACGGACGGCTTGTAGTTGAGCATAGCCTGGCGCGAAATGAATTCAAGCTGGCGCGGCGTGGGCATAAAAAAAGCCGTCGCCCAAACGGCGACGGCCTGATATCAGCGTCAGAAGTGAGCGTTAGCCGTGCTGTTGACAGCCGGCACACTGCTTATTCTGGATCTGCTGGAAGAAGTCGTTACCTTTATCATCAACCAGAATAAACGCCGGGAAATCTTCCACTTCGATTTTCCAGATAGCTTCCATCCCCAGTTCCGGATAGGCCACGCACTCGAGGCTCTTAATGCTCTGCTGGGCGAGCACTGCTGCCGGGCCGCCGATGCTGCCGAGGTAGAAGCCGCCGTGTTTATGGCAGGCATCGGTCACCTGCTGGCTGCGGTTGCCTTTCGCCAGCATCACCATGCTCGCGCCGTGCGACTGCAGCAGATCGACATAAGAGTCCATGCGGCCTGCGGTAGTCGGACCGAGGGAGCCGGAGGCATAACCGGTCGGCGTCTTCGCCGGGCCCGCGTAGTAGATCGGGTGATCTTTGACGTACTGCGGCAGCGCCTCGCCGTTATCAATAAGCTCTTTTAGCTTTGCGTGGGCGATGTCGCGGGCCACGATGATGGTGCCGTTGAGGCTCAGGCGGGTGGAGACCGGGTGCGCCGACAGTTGCGCCAGGATTTCGCTCATCGGCTGATTCAGGTTGATGCTGACGACATTGCCTTCACCCTGCTGACGCAGATGTTCAGGGATATATTTCCCCGGATTGCTCTCCAGCTTCTCGATCCAGATGCCGTCGCGGTTGATTTTCGCTTTGATGTTGCGGTCGGCGGAGCAGGAGACGCCCATGCCGATCGGGCAGGAGGCGCCGTGGCGCGGCAGACGGATCACCCGGATATCGTGAGCGAAGTATTTCCCGCCAAACTGCGCGCCGAGGCCGAGGTTCTGCGCTTCCTGCAGCAGCTCCTGCTCCAGCTGGACGTCGCGAAACGCCTGACCGTGCTCGTTGCCTTCGGTCGGCAGGCCGTCGTAGTAGCGGGTGGAGGCCAGCTTCACGGTCTTCAGCGTCGCTTCTGCCGAGGTACCGCCGATCACAAACGCGATGTGGTATGGCGGGCAGGCGGCGGTACCGAGGGTACGCATCTTCTCGACCAGATAGTTTTTCAGCTTCGCCGGAGTGATCAGCGCTTTGGTTTCCTGATAGAGATAGGTTTTATTGGCGGAACCGCCGCCTTTCGCCATACACAGGAACTTATACTCTTCACCGTCGACGCTGTAGAGATCGATCTGCGCCGGCAGGTTGGTGCCGGTGTTGACCTCTTTATACATATCCAGCGGCGCGTTCTGTGAGTAACGCAGGTTATCTTCGGTATAGGTGTTGTAAACGCCCTGCGCCAGGGCGGCTTCATCGCCACCGCCGGTCCAGACGCGCTGGCCTTTTTTACCCATGATGATGGCGGTGCCGGTATCCTGACAGGTGGGCAGAATACCTTTGGCGGCGATTTCGGAGTTGCGCAGGAACTGTAGCGCCACGTATTTGTCGTTTTCGCTGGCTTCCGGGTCGAGCAGAATCGAGGCGACCTGCTGCTGATGGGAGACGCGCAGCATAAAGGCGGCGTCGTGGAAGGCCTGCTGGGCGAGCAGGGTCAGCGCCTGCGGCTCTACTTTCAGAACCGGCTGGCCGTCAAATTCGGCGACAGAGACGTGCTCTTTGCTGAGCAGATAGTATTCGGTATCGTCGTGCGCCAGCGGGAACGGATCCTGATAAACAAACGGTTTAGTCGACATAGTCACTTACTCCATAAAGATAAAAACCGCCGGGGTGGTCCCGGCGGTTATGAATCAGAACATCATGGACATCCACGGATAGCCAATCAGCAGCAGGGCGGCCAGGAAGATGGCGCCAAAGATGGTGCCGAGGCGCCAGTAGTCTTTGGTCGGCAGGTAGCCGCTGCCGTAGTAGATTGGGCTTGGGCCAGTACCGTACGGGGTGATAATCCCCATCACGCCCAGCGAGGTGACCATCAGCAGGACGAACACTTCCATATTCATACCCGGAATGGTGGCCGCAATAGTCAGCATGGCCGGCAGCAGGGCAGTGGTGTGCGCGGTGGTGCTGGCAAACAGGTAGTGCAGCAGGTAGAACGCCAGCAGCAGGACGATGGTCGCCACGCCTGGGGAGATACCGCCCATCAGCGCGCCGCCCTCTTTACCCAGCCAGGCGATGAAACCGGTGGAGGAGAGGCCGTCGGCCAGCGCCACCAGGGTGGCAAACCAGACAAAGGTGTTCCACGCCGCTTTGTTGTTGGTGATGTCGCTCCAGGAGAGCACGCCGGTCCACAGCATCAGGACGATAACCAGCAGGGCGGCCAGCGCGGGTTCAATCCAGTCGGCGGCGAAGATCCACATCATCAGCGCGAAGCAGACGAACACCAGCAGCAGAATTTCATTGCGCGACAGTTTGCCCAGTTTTTCCAGCTCACGCGCGGCCCACAGCGGCACTTCGTTATTGATTTTCACTTCCGGCGGATAGAACCAGTAAGCCAGCAGCGGCATAGTCAGGATCAGCAGGACACCGAGCGGCAGGAAGGCGATGAACCAGGTCCCCCACGAGATGTTGATACCGACGATGCTTTTTACCAGCGCCAGGGCCAGCAGGTTCGGTGCCAGCGCTGACAGGAACATCGAGCTGGTGATACAGGCGGCAGTGATCGCCACCCACATTAGATAGGAACCGATTTTACGCGCGCTCGGGTCGTTTGGTTTTGAACCGTACAGCGGCGGCAGGTTGGCAATAATCGGGTAGATGGTACCGCCGCTGCGCGCGGTGTTAGACGGCGTAAACGGCGCCAGCAACAGGTCAGCGAAGGTGATGGCGTAGCCCAGCGTCAGGCTGCGACGGCCAAGATATTTCACCAGGATCAGCGCCAGGCGGCGGCCAAACTGGGTTTTATCGTAGCCGGCGGCGAACATGAACGCGCCGAAGATAAGCCAGACCGTGGAGTTGCCGAAGCCGCTCACCGCCCATTTAAAGGAGGCGCCGGCCAGCTTGAAGCTCGGGGCGGCCATCTGTTCCGGGCTGAACAACAGCCACTGGCTACAGAGGGCGATCACCACCACGCCGGTGATGCCGATAACGGCGCCAGGCAGCGGTTCAAAAATTAACCCGACGATCACCCCGACGAAGATGGCGAAGTAGTGCCAGGCGTACGGCGGCAGGCCGTCCGGGACCGGAACGAACAATAACAGTACGGCAACGATAATCGGCAGCGCCATCATCAGGAGACGTTTTTTAGTCGCAGTCGTTGGATTGACTGCACCGGCAGGCGGTATGGTTGTCTTTTTCTCTTTCATAATGAGTATCTGCAAGTTGTTGAAAATAGCGTTTACGCCAGCGACATGCTCAGTGATTTCTTTAATTACAAAAGTTACTTTAGTTTTTATTTTTCGTTTCTGAGTATCGTCAGGGCGTTTATTTAACGCGTTTGTCTGGGCGTTAAATTAAATTTGTTGGTTATTTATATATTGCGCTTTCAATGGCCGTTGCAATTGATCGAGATCAAGAAAAGCAGGTGATTTCACTATTTTTTTATTATCAGTATAACCCTATATGATGAGGTGTTAATTTGGCTAAAATATCGATAAATGTAAAAATAAAAATGAACATTTAATGCTGAATTTATCCATTATTTTCATAACAGCATGAAAGTAAATGCTTTTATTGAAATTCTAGATCGTTTTGAATGTTAACATAAGTATCTAAAATGTTATCGTACATTTGTATTATGTAAATGCTATTTATTATTTTAATAATACAATAGAGGTAGCGATGTTATTGTTGGGGTTAAATAGTTTTATAACTAACGTAATTGATTTGGTAACTAAAAAACACGCTATATTATTGGCATGACAACAGGAATTAAAAAACCAAAACCATTAATGATTCCGTCACCCCATTCTGAGTTTTTAATATTTTAAAATCTGGAGCGTAACTTATGACCAGTAACGAACGAATTCTGCAGCCATTTACTTTACCAAATGGTACGGAGCTGAAAAACCGTTTGCTCATGGCGCCGATGACCACCTGCACCGGTTATTTCGATGGGACTGTCACCAGCGAGCTGGTGGAGTACTATCGCGCTCGCGCCGGCAGCATCGGCACCATTATTGTCGAGTGCTGCTTTATTGATGACTACGGCCTGGCCTTCCCGGGCGCGATCGGCATCGATAATGATGAAAAAATTGCCGGCCTGGCGAAAATCGCAGAGGCGATCAAAGCGCAAGGTTCAAAAGCGATTCTGCAGATCTATCACGGCGGACGCATGGTCGACCCGCAGCTGATCGGGGGGCGCCAGCCGGTGGCGCCAAGCGCTATTGCCGCGCCGCGTGAGGGCGCCGCGATGCCGCGGGCGCTGAGCGGAGAAGAAGTGGAAGGGATGATCGCCAAGTTTGGCGACGGCGTCCGTCGCGCCATTCTCGCCGGCTTCGACGGCGTCGAAATTCACGGCGCCAACACCTACCTTATCCAGCAGTTCTATTCACCGAACTCCAACCAGCGCGACGACGAGTGGGGCGGTAGCCGCGACAATCGCGCCCGTTTCCCGCTGGCGGTCCTCGACATCACCCACAAAATGGCCCGCCAGTACGCTGACGATGCCTTTATCATCGGCTATCGCTTCTCGCCGGAAGAGATGGAGGTCCCGGGGATCCGCTTCGACGACACCATGTATCTGCTGGAAAAGCTGGCTGCCCGCGGTGTCGATTATCTGCACTTCTCGGTGGGCGCGACCCTGCGTCCCTCTATCGTCGATACCAGCGACCCGACGCCGCTGATCGAGAAATACTGCTCGATGCGCTCTGAAACCCTGGCTCAGGTGCCGGTGATGGGCGTCGGCGGGGTGGTTAACGTTGCTGATGCCGAGCTGGGCCTCGATCACGGTTATGACCTGATCGCCGTGGGCCGCGCCTGCATCGCCTATCCGGACTGGGCGGCTCGTATCGCCGCCGGTGAAGAGCTGGAGCTGTTTATCGACAGCACCCAGCGCGAGGCGCTGCATATTCCGGAACCGCTGTGGCGCTTCTCGCTGGTGGAAGCGATGATCCGCGACATGAGCATGGGCGACGCTAAATTTAAGCCGGGGATGTTTGTTGAAACCGTTCAGGATGACGCCAATGAACTGGTGATCAACGTTAGCCTCGAAAATGATCATATTGCCGATATTGAACTGGCGGCGAGCCCGGTGCAGACCGTCGAGTTCACCACCAGCTTCGAAGAGATCCGCGAACGTATTCTGACCGCCAACACCCCGCACGTGGACGCCATTTCCGGTGCTACCAGCCAGAGCGAAGCGGTGAAAAAAGCGGTCGCTAAAGCGATGCTGAAATCCAGCAAAGCGCTGGCAGCGGAAGAGGGCGGCAATGACGCCGCGCCGAAAAGTTATGACGTGGTGGTGGTCGGCAGCGGCGGCGCCGGCCTGGCGGCAGCCATTCAGGCTCACGACGAAGGCGCCAGCGTCCTGATCGTCGAAAAAATGCCGACCATTGGCGGCAACACCATCAAGGCTTCCGCCGGGATGAACGCCGCGGAAACTCGCTTCCAGCGGGTCAAAGGTATTCAGGACAGTAAAGAGTTGTTCTATCAGGAAACCCTGAAGGGCGGCCACAACAAAAACAACCCGCAGCTGCTGCGTCGCTTCGTGGAGAATGCGCCGCAAGCCATTGAGTGGCTGGCGGAGCGCGGCATTATGCTCAACGACATCACCACCACCGGCGGGATGAGCATTGACCGTACCCACCGTCCGCGCGACGGATCAGCGGTCGGCGGCTATCTGATTAGCGGCCTGGTGCGCAACATCACCAAACGCGGCATCGACGTCCTGCTGGATACCTCGGTGGAAGAGATCCTGATGAGCGGGGATGAGGTGAGCGGTGTACGTCTGGTCAACGACGAAAAAGAAGTCATCGAAGTGCAGACCAAAAGCATCGTAGTGGCCACCGGCGGCTTCAGCGCCAACAGCGCGATGGTGGTGAAGTATCGTCCGGACCTCGACGGTTTCGTGACCACCAACCACAAAGGGGCGACCGGGAGCGGTATCGCGCTGCTGGAACGCATCGGCGCTGGCACCGTGGATATGGGCGAAATTCAGATTCACCCCACCGTCGAACAGCAGACTTCGTACCTGATTTCCGAATCGATTCGCGGCGGCGGCGCTATTCTTGTTAACCAGCAGGGGAACCGCTTCTTTAACGAAATGGAGACCCGCGATAAAGTCTCGGCGGCGATTATCGCCCTGCCGGAACACTATGCGTACATTGTCTTTGACGAGCATGTGCGGGCGAAAAACAAAGCTGCCGATGAGTACATCGCCAAAGGCTTCGTCACCAGCGCCAGCTCCCCGCGTGAACTGGCGGAGAAACTGGGGATGGATTACCATGCCTTCCTCGCCACCCTCGAGTGTTACAACGGGGCAGTGGAAAAACAGCATGATGAACAGTTTGGCCGGACCACCGCGCTGCGCGCGCCGATTAACGAAGGCCCGTTCCATGCCATTCGCATCGCCCCCGGGGTGCACCACACCATGGGCGGCGTGACCATTAACACCGATGGCGAAGTGCTGAACGTTGACCAGCAGCCGATCCACGGCGCCTACGCCGCCGGTGAAGTGGTGGGCGGGATCCACGGCGGCAACCGCATCGGCGGTAACGCGGTCGCGGATATCATCATCTTCGGTACCCTCGCGGGCCACCAGGCGGCGAAACGTGCCAGAGGATAACAGGTAATTGCTGATGCCGGGCTGGTGCTTTTGCCGCCCGGCTTAGAGCCTATCTCATTAGGGCTATTTTGCTTGCCATGTTGAACCTGGGCAGTGCTCGAAATCCTCACGTACTACGTGTACGCTCCGGTTTCTGCGCGCTGTCCGTGTTCAAACTGGCTGCGCCAATTACGCCTACTGGGAGAGGTTCTTATCCCTTCTGAAGGAGAGCCCGATGTCCGATAACCGTGTCTATAGCTACTCCGCCGTCCTGATGGGTTCCCCCATTCTGCTCAAACTTTATTCCCACGATGAGGCGCTGGCCTCCCGCGTATTTCAGTTAATTAAACGCTACGAAGATCTGCTTACCGTTAACCGCGCCGAGTCGCAGGTGATGGATATCAACCATGCCGCCGGACGCCATCCGGTCACGGTCAGTCGCCCGGTCTTTCAGCTGATTCAGTGCGCCAAAGCCGCCAGCATGGTGCGCGACAGCGCCTTTAACCTTGCCATCGGCCCGCTGGTGAAGCTGTGGCGAATTGGCTTTCAGGGGCACAGCGTGCCTGACGCGGCTGATATCAGAGCCCTACTGGCGCTGACCCGCCCACAGGAGGTGATCCTTGATGAGGCAACCTGCAGCGTGTTTCTCCAGCAGCCGGGGATGGAGTTGGATCTCGGGGCGATCGCCAAAGGCTATATCGCTGACCGCGTGCGCGATTATCTCCGTCAGCAGCAGGTGGAGAAGGCGCTGATCAATCTCGGCGGCAATGTGCACACCCTCGGCGAATGGACCATTGGCCTGAAAAAACCGTTTGCCGACGCGCAGGCGCTGATCGGCTCCCTGACGATCAACGGACAGTCGGTGGTCACTTCCGGAACCTATGAACGTTATTTTGAGCAGGACGGCAAACGCTGGCACCATATTCTCGACCCGCGCAGCGGTTATCCGCTGGATAACGAACTCGACAGCGTGACGGTGATTTCCACGGATTCTTTAGACGGCGATATCTGGACTACACTGCTGTTCGGCCTCGGCGTAGAGAAGGGCTGCGCAGCGCTGCGTCAGCGTGAGGATATCGACGCGATTTTCGTCACCAAAAATCGCGACATCATTCTCTCATCGCCGCAGAGGCTGCGTTTTTCGCCGCTGGACAGCGGCTATCAGGTTATTGACTGTACTGCTTAAGCAAACTGTACTGTTCGGCGACCAGGCGGTAGCGATAGACCGGTCGCCCGGTAGCGCCGTAGTGGATAGTGGTGTAGAGGATATTGATCTGTGCCAGCCAAATCAGATATTTGCGGCACGAGACGCGGGAGATATTTACGGCCGCCGCCAGCTCATCGGTAGAGAATTCAACGTCCGGATGGGCGTCAATCCACTGGCAGAGCGTACGCAGCGTTTGCGCGGTTAGCCCCTTGGGCAGCTTGCGCGCGTCGCTGGCCTCCGGCGCGCCGCCGTGCAGCAGACGGTCGACGTCGGCCTGTTCGTAATACGGCTGGCCGGTCATCAGTTTACGCTTCTCCCGCCAGGTGGTGAGCGCCTCTTCAAAGCGCGGAAACTGGAAAGGTTTGATCAGGTAATCAACCACCCCGTAATGCATCGCGGTCTGCACCGTGGCGGCGTCTGCCGCCGAGGTGATCATGATGACATCGATAGCGCGCCCCGACTCGCGGATGGTCGGCAGTAGATCCAGCCCGCTGTCCTGTTGCATGTAGACATCCAGCAGCACCAGATCGATCTCCCGCTGCTTATCGTTAATCATCTCCTGGGCCTGACTGAGCGTCGAAGCGCTCCCGCTGCAACGAAAGCCGGGAACTCTTGCCACGTACAGGCGATTCAGTTCGGCCACCATCGCATCATCGTCAACAATCAACACATTTATCACGCACGTTTCCTTTTACTATCCCAGGGGAGATGAACAAAAAATTGGGTAAATACGCCGGGTTCCGACTCGACGGCGAGGGTGCCGCCCAGTTCGCGCAGCTGCTGGTTGGCGAGAAACAGCCCGACGCCACGATTCTCGCCTTTGGTGGAGAAACCTTTGTTAAAGATAGCGTCGATATTATTTTCCGGGATCCCCGGTCCGTCATCGCTCACTTCACCGCTTAGCCAGCCGTCCTGGTAGTGCAGCAGCAGGCCGATCTCACCCTCCGCCTGGCCGCTCATGGCGTCCAGCGCGTTCTCGATAAGATTGCCCAGCACCGTCACCAGCACCGTGACCTGCTTCTCATTCGGGCAATCCGGCACCTGGCTCTCTTCCGCCAGCGTCAGCGTAAAGCCGCACTCGGTGGCGCGCTGAATTTTACTTATCAGGAAGCCCGCCACCACCGGGGATTTAATACGGTGCTGAATGTCGCCGATGTCCGCCTGATAGCGGTGGGCGGTCTGCAGCACGTATTCCTCGAGTTTGCCATAGCTTTTCATATTCAGCAGGCCGAGGATCACGTGCAGTTTATTCATAAATTCATGGGAGGTGGTGCGCAGGGCATCCACATAGCTCATCATGCCGTCCAGCCGCTGCAGCAGCTGGCTCACCTCGGTCTTATCGCGGAAGGTACAGATGGCGCCGACCACCGCTTCCTGGCTGCGAATGGGCACCGTATTGCCGATCAGCAACAGGCCATTGCATCCCAGTTCGCGGTCGTACATCGGCTCGCCGCTCTGCAAGACGGTCTGCAGGTCGGCGAGCAGTGGCGTGTGGGCGAGGGTTTTGTCCGGGCCGGAAAAGAGGATCTCCTGCGCCGCCGGGTTGATCAAATTAACTTCGCCGTGGGCATCGACGGCAACGACGCCCTCCTTCAGGGCGTGAAGCATGGCCTGACGCTGTTGAAACTGGGTGGAAATCTCCTGCGGCTCCAGCCCCAGCAGGACGCGCTTCAGACCGCGTACCAGGCTCCAGGTGCCCAGCGCGCAGACCAGCGCGCTGAACAGGATGGTCAACAGTACGTCCCAGCGGCTGTTGGCGATCTGTTCGTCCACTTTACTCAGCGAAATGCCGACCACCACCACGCCAATTTGCTGGTGCTGGACGTTGAACACCGGGGTGAATACCCGCAGCGCCGGGGCCAGTACGCCGTGGTTAATGGCAACGTTCTCTTTTCCCTGCAGCGTGGGCAGGATATCCCGGCCGATAAACCGCTTTCCGATGATAGAGGTATCCGGATGCGAATAGCGAATACCGTGCATATCGGTGACGATAGCGTACAGTAGGTCGTTGCGCCGGGTGATGGCCTGCGCCAGCGGCTGAATGATCTGCTGCTGCGGGGGCGCCTCCAGTCCGCGCTTCACCTGCGGCATATCGGCCATGGTGCGCGCCACCGCCAGCGCGGTCTCTTTCAGACCGTCGCGGGTGGCATTGCTGATCTGCATATACCACAGGGCATAGACCAGCAGGAGCACGGCGCCGATGACGCTGCCGATCATCAAGGATACGGCGGTGCTCAGCTTTAACGGTAAGGCGCGTTGGCGAACGCGAGGCTGCTGCTCTGATGCCTTCATGACGATCCCGGATAGATTCAGTGAAGGCATATTATCGCCGATAGGACGGTTTTCATAAAGCCGTGTAATCAAAGCCAATCGAGGCGGTTTAGCCGATACGTAAACCGTTTCACATGCTCTGCCAGCAATCCTTCTGACTGGCCATGCCGGCGGGCGGCGAAGATGAGACGTAAGACAGGATTGCTCAGATAACCGGCAATCGCCCCCTGACGGGGCGGTCGGGAAGGTAAACTGTGACCCCGACGGCGGTAAAGCACAGAACATTCCACTTATAGTGGCGGCAGAGGTTAAATAGGCCTGATGAATATAAGGATATGCATCAGGCCGCTGATGTCGCCGAGATGCGCTTTTTCTGTTGTAAATGGAGGTTGTTATGAACAGTTCGCTAACCGCTGCAATGCAGGCCCGTCGTCACCCGGATACCACTCACATCGATCGTCTCGCCACGGCAGACATGCTGGCGATGCTGCATCAGGATGATAAGCAGATATCGGAGGCGGTCGGCGCCTGCCTGCCGGACATCGCCCGGCTGATTGATGTCGCCACCGCGACGATGGGCCGGGGAGGGCGCCTGGTCATTATCGGCGCTGGAGCGTCAGGCCGGACGGCCATCGAGGCGGTCAGCGACTATTCGCCGGAAGGCAAACACGCGCTGGTGGGACTGATTGCCGGTGGGCAGACGGCGGCGATGGCCGAGCGGGAAACCGCAGCAAATAATTATGACCTGGGCGCCTTTGAACTGCAGTCGCTGGACTTTTCCAACCACGATATGCTGCTGGCGTTGACCGTCAGCGGCAAGACGCCGTGGGTGTGGGGCGCGATGCGCCACGCCTGGTCGCTGGGGGCCCCTATCGCTGTCGTCACTCAGCAGGCGGCCAGCGAGGCGGCGCAGCTGGCGGATATCATTATTGCCCCACAGACCGGGCCGGAAGCGGTGGCAGGCTTAGCCAATCCGAAGGCTCAACTGGCCCAGCGGCAGATCGTCAACATGCTGACGACCGGGCTCGCCATCCGTGACGGTCGGGTGTACAGCAATCTGCGGGTGGACGTGCAGGCTGACAATTCGCACTGGGCGGAGCGGCAGATAGCGATTGTCATGGCGGCCACCGACTGCACGCGCAGTGAAGCAAAAGCGGCACTGGCCAGCTGCCATCAGCACTGCCGCACCGCGATCCTGATGCTGCTCAGCGGGCTGGATGCCTGGCACGCGCGCGAGCTGCTGACGCAACATCACAATCACCTGCGTCTCGCCCTGCGCGAAGCACAGCGCAGCAGCACGACCACTCCCGCCCATTAACCCCTCAGCCAGGCGCGCGCGATTGTCGTACGCGCCTGGACTTTATTAACTAAAAAAATCTCTCTTTTTTATTTTTCTCAGCAATCAGGCTGAATTTTCGATCTTATTTTTTACCAGGTATCATTTTGATGTCTCGCTTTGCTTTTTTAAGTTAAATAATTATTTGATTAAAAATACCAGAGTGTAAATGATATTTTAAAATAAAGTAAAAGTGCGTTAATATGCTGCCTCTTATTACCGTGTGCTACGTGATAATTCTATTATGCCTGCAATGAAAAAAACGATTATTTCCTTTACCGCATTAGCGATGTTCGTCAGCGCGGCGACGCATGCTGAAGCGGATACCTCGAAAAAAACCGACTTCCTGCTGATTGGCGGCGGGATCATGAGCGCCTCGCTCGGCACCTGGCTGCAGGCGCTGCAGCCGGACTGGAACCTGACCATGGTGGAGAAACTGGACGGCGTGGCCCTGGAATCTTCCAACGGCTGGAATAACGCCGGTACCGGCCATTCAGCGAATATGGAGCTGAACTATACCCCGGAACGAGCGGACGGGTCGATTGACGTCAGCAAAGCGCTGGATATTAACGAACAGTTTATGATTTCCCGTCAGTTCTGGTCGGCACAGGTGAAACGCGGTATTTTGCACGACCCGCACTCCTTTATTAACTCCACACCGCATATGAGTTTCGTGTGGGGCGATAATGTGGATTACCTGCAAAAACGTTATAACGCGCTGCAGCAGACTACCTTATTCCAGGGGATGAAATTCTCCACCGATCACGCGCAAATTAAACAGTGGGCGCCGCTGGTGATGGAAGGGCGCGATCCGCAGCAGAAAGTGGCCGCCACCTGGACGCCGGTGGGTACCGATGTCAACTACGGCGAAATTACCCGCCAGCTGATCGGCAGCCTGAAGAAAAATAACCACTTCACCCTGCAAACCTCCTCCGAGGTGACCGATTTCAAACGCAATGCCGACAACTCCTGGCACGTGACGATTAAGAACGTGCAGAGCGGGGACGCGCAGACTATTGACGCCAAATACGTCTTTATCGGCGCCGGCGGCGGCGCGCTGAAGCTGCTGCAGAAAACCGGCATTCCGGAAGCGGATAACTATGCCGGTTTCCCGGTGGGCGGCTCGTTCCTGATGACCGAGAACCCGGCGGTCACCGCGCAGCATCTGGAGAAAGTCTATGGTCAGGCTTCGGTCGGCGCGCCGCCGATGTCGGTGCCGCATCTTGACGCTCGTTATCTCGACGGGAAGCGCGTGGTGCTGTTCGGGCCATTCGCCACCTTCTCGACCAAGTTCCTGAAAAATGGTTCGTTCTTTGACCTGCTCAGCACCACCACCACCGATAACGTGCTGCCGATGACCCACGTCGGTCTCGACAACTTCGATCTGGTGAAATATCTCGTCAGCCAGGTGATGCTCAGTGATGATGACCGTTTTGCTGCGCTGAAAGAGTACTACCCGGACGCGCGTAAAGAAGACTGGAAACTGATCCAGGCCGGTCAGCGCGTGCAGATCATCAAGAAAGACGCGGAGAAGGGCGGCGTTCTGAAGCTCGGTACCGAAGTGGTGGTCGATCAGCAGAAAACGATTTCTGCGCTGCTCGGCGCATCGCCAGGTGCTTCCACCGCCGCGCCGATCACCCTGAACGTACTCAAGCAGATGTTCCCGCAGCAGTTTAACTCGCCGGAGTGGCAGAGCCGTATTCACGCTATCGTGCCGAGCTACGGTCAGAAGCTGAACGGTAACGTGGCGCTGACCCAGCAGGTATGGGATGACACCGCCGCGGCGCTGCAGCTGACTAAGCCGCCGGTGATCCAGATGCCAGCGGCTGCGCCGACCGCGACCGCCAAACCGGCAGAGCCGCCGCGCGACGCCTCGCCGCAGCATGATATGGCGCTGTAAAAGCACATTCGTGCAGTGAACAAAAGGGAAGACCACGGTCTTCCCTTTTTTGCGTTCATTTCCCGTCCCTGCCGCGCGTTGCCTGCAACTTTGCCGTCATAAAAGATATACTGGTTTGAATTGAAAAAAGAAAAGTAAACCAGGAGTGTGGAAGGGCTATGAAAGACGATATCAACCAGGAGATCACCTTCCGCAAGCTGTCGGTCTTTATGATGTTTATGGCGAAGGGCAATATCGCCAGAACCGCCGAAGCCATGAAGCTCAGCAGCGTTAGCGTGCACCGCGCGCTGCATACGCTCGAAGAGGGGGTCGGCTGCCCGCTGTTTGTCCACAAAGGGCGCAACCTGCTGCCGCTGCAGGCGGCGTGGACGCTGCTTGAATACTGCCAGGATGTGATGAGTCTGATGAGCCGTGGGCTTGAGGCGACGCGTAAAGTCGCCGGCGTCTGTCAGGGACGGTTGCGCATCGGTACCCTCTATTCGCTGACCCTGGAAACCGTTCCGCGCATCATCATGGGGATGAAGCTGCGTCGCCCGGAGCTGGAGCTGGATCTGACGATGGGCTCCAATCAGATGCTGCTGGATATGCTGGAAGACGATGCCCTTGACGCTATCTTAATCGCCACCAATGAAGGCGAATACAATAATTCGGCTTTCGACGTGGTGCCGCTGTTTGAAGATGATATCTTCCTCGCCGCGCCGGCGACGGAACAGCTGAATACCACAGAGCTTGCCGACCTGCGCGATTATGCCGATCGTAAGTTTGTTTCGCTGGCGGAAGGGTTTGCGACTTATGCCGGGTTTCAGGAGGCCTTTCAGGTGGCCGGTTTTGAGCCGGAAATTGTGACCCGGGTGAATGATATCTTTTCGATGATAAGTCTGGTGCAGGCGGGCGTCGGCTTCGCGCTGCTGCCGGGACGCATGAAGAAAGTTTATGAAAACGATGTGCAGCTGTTAAAGCTGGCGGAACCCTATCAGATGCGCCAGCTGATCTCTATCGTCTATTCGCACCATCGCGAGCGCGATGCCGACCTGCTGGCGCTGGCGGCGGAAGGGCGGATGTACGCCCGCAGTATTAATCACTAAGCCGCTGCGCCAGATGGCGGGCGACGTCTACGCCGCTGCGCTCCAGCGCAATGGTCTCGCCGCGCCAGCCCGCCTGGCGGGTCAGGCAGGTGAGCACCCCGCCGGGCGGCATCTCGATTGCCAGCCTGGCGTCGCGTTCATCGGCGGCGATCATCGCCTCCTGCCAGTGCACGGTGCGCGCCATGTTCATCGCCAGATCGTCAGCGATCCGCTGTGGATCCCACAGCACGCGCGCCGTCGAGCCGCTTAAATAGGCGCGCTGAGGGCGCGTTAAGGTGACGTCGGCAAAGGCTTTTGCCAGCGCTGCGGCGGGTTTATCCAGCAGTGCGCAGTGCGAGGGCACGCTGACCGCCAGCCGCTGGGCTTTACTGGCGCCAGCCCGCAGCGCCAGCTGCGCCACCTCGGCCATCGCCTCATCGCGCCCGGCGATCACGATCTGCGTTTCGGCGTTGAGGTTGGCGAGATAAACCTCGTGGCCCTGCATCAGCGCCTCAACCCGCGGGCGGGTCAGCCCCATAATCGCCGTCAGCCCGTAACCTTCGGGATAAGCCTGCTCCATTAAATCGCCGCGCAGCGCCACCAGCCGCAACGCGCTGGCGAAATCGAGCGCGCCGGCAATCACCGCTGCCGGAAACGCGCCGATAGAGAGGCCGCTGACCATCTGCGGATCCACGCCCTGGCGCTGTAGCTCGCGCGCCCAGGCGACCCCGGCGATCAGCAGACAGAGTTGTACCGCACGGGTGTGTTTTAGCGCGTCGGCGCTATCGAGAGTAGCGACTTCATCCCCCAGCACGGCGCGCGCCTGGGTGAAGATAGCCTCGCGATCGGGGAGGGCCGCCAGCATGCCGGGGCGCTGGCCGCCCTGACCGGGAAAAGTAAATAAAATCTTCATCATTCCTCCCTGTGCCACGGCGTCGCGGTTAAGCGTGCGCCATGGGATGTTTTTAGCAGCGCACGGCCATCGCGCAGCCACTCATTAAGGGCGAAGGCGCCGTAGGGCGTTTCTACCTGGGTATCGGCGCGGCACGGCAGTTGGGCCACACGGGCCTGCCATTCGCGCAGCGCCTCGCGATCCAGCGGCTCCGGCGCGCGGATCAGCAGATCCAGATCGCTTGCCGCATGGAGTACCGGGATCTCAGTGGCCAGCGCATAGCCGGTACTGCCGGTGACGCCCCAGCCCCAGGACCAGGGGTATAAGGTAAGGGCGATAGCCGCCTGAACCGGCGGCTGTGAAACAAAAGGGGAGCCCAGCAGACGCTCGCGCTCCACCAGCATTTCCGGCGTCACGCAGCGCACGATATTGTGCGCCTGGACCCAACCGGCGGCGCGCTGCTCGCGCTTCATGCCCCGCACCCCCACCGGGATGCGGGCCTGGTTATCAACGTCGCGTCTCACCACCACCGGCAGCGCGGCTCGCCACTGCTGAGCCACCCACGGCTCGGCAATCGCTTCCAGGGCGCTGGCGTGGTTTAACCAGAGTAAATCGTGGGGACGCGGCGTTGATGACATGGTTTACAGTCCTGAAGTCAAAGAGATAAACAGCGGTAGCGACAGGATACACAGAACCGAGCTTAACAGCAGCACGGCTTCAGCATCAGGAGACTGGACGCCGAAGCGGTTGCCGAAGACCACGCCGAAGAAGCCGGCGGCCAGGGCAATCATCAGGATCGCGGTAATGGCAATGGAACCGTGCAGACCAAGTAACATCACCAGAGCCCAGGCAATAAACGGCTGCACCAGCAGTTTTACGATGGTGGAAGTGGCGATCAGCGCATTGAGCTGCAGTTTACGTGCCGACAGGATCACCCCGGTGAGGAACAGCGCGGCGGCGGTGGCGGCCAGGCCCAGCGGTTTGATGGAGGCCAGCAGCATTTCCGGCATTTTAATGCCGATCGCGGAAAGCACCACCCCAAGCAGCGGGCCCCAGACGATCGGTTTTTTCACCGAACGCCACATCAGCACCGGCAGCATCGCCAGCGTAGAACCGCTGTTTTCACCTGCGGCGCGGGCTTTTTCACGTTCCAGAATCAGCAGGCAGAACGGGGTCATCAGTACCGAGCCGCAAGCGATAGAGACCGCCACCGACAGCGAGGTTGACGCGCCTTCACCCAGCACGCTGCCGAGGATCGGCAGACCCAACGCGGCATAGTTTGGCAGGGCGACGGTGAGGGTCAGCACCGCGGCATCCTGCGGTGTGCGTTTGAACACGCTGGTGGCGAGGAAGTAGATCGCGGCATAGGTGATCCACATCGCGCCGGTCAGCACCAGCACCAGCGGCGACTGGGCGACGATACCGGCCCACGGCGTTTGTACCGTGGCGCTAAACAGCGTGGCGGGTAAGGCAAAATCCATTACAAAGATATTGAGCAGGGAGACATTTTTATTATCTACCATCCCGGCCTTACCGGCCCAGAAGCCCAGCAGCATAATGACGAAAATCGGGGCAAGAGCATGAATAATCACATAAGTCATAAATCACCTGTAAATAAAATAGAGTACTGGCGCGATTGTTATTTTTTCTAAAAGCCGTCCCTTCCCGGAGCGTGTATTCCGCGCTCCGGGGGACAGCTTCCGGCAGGTTTTCTTCTACTACTTACGTACGAACGTCTTACCAGCTGGCGCGCATGCGATCGCGAACCAGTTGTGAGCTACGGCGGTTTTCCGCGCCCAGGCGGCACTTCAGCGAGGTATCTTTGCGCGCGTCAGCGATGGCGTCGCGCAGGGTACGGCTGACCAGCGACAGATCGCCTTCGTCTGGCGCATCCGGATTATTAATATCCAGAAGGGCGGAGAGCAGGCCGAGCGTCGCATAGTTGCTGACGTCGTAGGCCATCGGCGGGATCGTCGCCGCCAGTTTCTCCAGCGCCTCTACGGTACGCAGCGTAATGCGCGCCGCCGATTCTTTCCCCATCGCGTGGACCAGCACGCCGCTATCGTTAAAGGCGATCAGGCGGTTGGCCTGGTAGCCGTGGGCCAGAAACGCCCCGGACATCGCTTTTCCGACAATCAGGCCAATCACCGGGTGGCCGGCAAGACGGGCTTTGGCGTAGGCGCCTGCCGCCCCGGCCAGCGCCTGATGGATGCCGAAAGCTTCTTCGCGGCGGCCATAGGCCTGGCTTGGGACATCAATTACCGCGACGATCGGCCGTTTGACAGGCTGGTCGGCGTCAGCGGCGATGGTTTCATTGACCACTTTCGCCAGCGTCCAGCCTTCCAGCAGGCCGACTTCGCCGCCAGCGGCGCGCGGGTAGTGGTTGTTGGCGTCAGGCACCACGGCGATAAAGCGGAGGCTTTCACCATCAATCTGGCCATCTGCGACCTGCACCGAAGGGCACAGACCACTCATCAGCGGCGCATCGGGCGCCAGTTTATTCAGCCACAGCGCGGCGCGGTTTGGGAACTGATTCATTATTTATCCTCCCGGGCAAAAAGCTGTTTAATCTGCGCGGTATCCGCCTGCTGGCGGGTATCGAACTGGCTCAAGCGACGCAGATAATCGTCATAGTTGTCGCTACGGTGCTGGGCCGGTACGCCTTTGGCGATCGCCTCGTTCATTGCGGTTTTAACGGCATTAACGCCATCGTTAACCAGCGCGTCGACCAGCCCGCTGGCGGCGCGAATTTCACCCCCGGTCATGCTCCAGATAAACGGACGGTTGCGGGAGTCGTACTCTTCAATGCCGGCTTCCTGCTCGATAACCTGCGGGCCGTTGAGGCCGAGACGGGCTTCACGGGTGACGATAAGGTAGCTGCACAGCGCCGCGGCGATGGACATGCCGCCGAAGCAGCCGACGGTACCGGTAATAATGCCGACCACCGGGGTGTAGCGGCGCAGGTCGACAATCGCGGCGTGAATATCGGCGATGGCGGCCAGACCGAGGTTGGCCTCCTGCAGACGTACGCCGCCGGTTTCGAGGCACAGCACCGCCTGGGTCGGGATACCGTTGCGGTTATCTTCCGCCGCCAGCTCCAGCGCGGCGGCCATTTTGGCGCCGGAGACTTCGCCCATACTACCGCCCTGGAAGGTGCCTTCGATGGCAATCACCACCGCAGGTTGGCCGTTGATCGTGCCTTTGGCGACCACCATACCGTCGTCGGACTGCGGGACGATGCCCTGCGCGCCGAGCCACGGCGACATAATGCCTTCAAACGGATCCAGCAGTTCGCGGTAGCTGCCGTCGTCCAGCAGGGCGTGGGCGCGTTCGCGAGCGCGCAGTTCGATAAAGCTGCGATCGTTACGCATGAGCGGCCTCCTCAAAGACTTGTTCAATACGAATACGAGCGACGCCCGGCGTGGCGCCGAAGTCGTGGATAATCAACTGCCCGGCGGGCAGACCGTTGATCAGGTTCAGCCTGTCGAACAGCGCCTGCCAGCGCGCCTGGCTGTTATCCACGGAGGTGGTGATCTGTACGTTGAGCGTGGCGCTCTGTGCGGCGGTATAAAGCACTTCCATATCGCCTGAACCTACGACCCCTGCCAATGCTTTGCCGCTGAGGGCGCGGTTGGCAGGAAATGACAATGTAATCTGTTCCATAACATCCTCTGAATGCGTTAGCCGGCAACCCGGTCGAGAAACAGGGTGGCGGCAAGGAGATCGGCCGCGCCACCCGGCGAGGCGTTGTGCGCCAGCATCTGCGCATCAAGGCGCGCCAGCGCGGCGCGACCGGCGACGCTGGCGCAACCGCCCGCCGCCAGAACCTCGCGAGCGCCTTGCTGCATGGCGTGCAGGCCGTTCATGCCGGCGCGCGACAGCACGCAGGTATCGCTCAGCGAGGTCATGATGGCCATCAGCGCATCAAGGCGCGCCTGCGGCTCGCTGGCGCCTCGCGCCCGGCTCTGCTGCAGTTGCGGCAGCGCCAGGGTGGTAACATGCGGAAATCCGCGCTGCGCTTCCTCGCGTGCGCCCGGCACCTGCCAGCGGCGGCTGGCGCGCAGCCCCTTACTAAAGCTTTTCGGCGCGAAGCCGTCAGGCAGGCGGGCGAGGGCGGCGGCGGCGGCGGCGATCGCCTGTGATTGACCCTCTCCACCCAACATCGCCACCGCGCTGACCAGCAGGCCCAGCGCCCAGATAGCGCCGCGGTGGGTGTTAACTCCACCCGTCGCCATCATCATCTGCGCTTCACCTTCGCGACCGAGGCGGCCGACGGTTTCGCGCAGGGCGATATCCGCCGGACGCTGCCAGCTTTGCTGCGCCAGCGCGTGAAAGGTCGGCTGCAGACTGCGGGCGGAGCGTTCCATCAGGTTCAGATTAAGATCCTGATGCGCGCCGTTGCCGCGACTATCGACCAGGCCCGGTTTCGGACTCAGACGGGCTTCGTCAATCAGACACGCGCTGGCGGTATGCGCCAGCCAGCTGACGCGGCTTTCTGCGTGCAGGGGGGAGAGATTTTTCATTACCAGCTCCGGAATTTTGCCGGTGGGTTGTACAGTCCGTCGGACCACTCCACCAGGTCGGCGACGCTGCCGGCCGCCAGCAGCGAGCGGGTGGCATCGCTACGGCGAATGCCGATATCTTCCGGGTAGACCACTTTGCCGCTCTGGCGCAGGGCGGCGACGCGTTTGGCGTCCACCCCGAGGCCAATATCGGTGATCCCGGCCACCGCGGCGACCATCGCCCGGCGCTCTTCAAGGCTCTCCGCGCGGTACAGGTAAGCGATACCTTCTTCGGTCAGCACGTGAGTCACGTCATCACCATAAATCATCACCGGCGCCAGCGGCATGCCGGAGGTTTTGGCGACGTCGACCGCGTCGAGCGTTTCAACGAAGGTCGGTTTCACGCCGGCCTGGAAGGTTTCGACCATCTGCACCACCAGTTTTTTCCCACGCTGCATCGGGTCTGGTTCAGTGATCATATTGAGCCATGCCGGGGTGGCGTGGCGGCGACCGTGCGGGTCGTGGCCCATGTTCGGCGCGCCGCCGAAGCCGGATAGGCGGCCGCGGGTGACGGTGGAGGAGTTAGCCAAGCCATCAACCTGCAGGGTCGAACCGATAAACATATCTACCGCGTACTGACCTGCCAGCTGGCAGAAGGCGCGGTTAGAGCGCATTGAGCCATCCGGGCCGGTAAAGAAGATATCCGGGCGGGCGCGGATGTACTCTTCCATCCCCAGTTCGCCGCCGAAACAGTGCACGCTCTCCACCCAGCCGCTCTCGATGGCCGGGATTAAGGTCGGATGCGGATTCAGCGTCCAGTGTTTACAGATTTTGCCTTTCAGGCCGAGCTGTTCGCCGTAGGTGGGCAGCAGCAGTTCAATAGCAGCGGTATTAAAGCCGATACCGTGGTTAAGCGACTGCACCTGATGCTCCGCGTAGATGCCTTTGATCGCCATCATCGCCATCAGAATGTGTTCTTGCTTAATCAGGCGCGGGTCGCGGGTGAACAGCGGTTCAATGAAGAACGGTTTGTCGGCGACCACCACGTAATCAATCCACGAGCCGGGAATATCCACGCGCGGCAGATCGCATTCGTCGTCCACCAGTTCGTTGACCTGGGCTATCACAATGCCATCGTGGAAGGCGGCGGCTTCGACCAGCGCCGGGGTATCTTCAGTACTTGGCCCGGTGTACAGGTTGCCTTTGCGGTCGGCTTTATAGCCCGCGATCAGCGCGACGTTTGGCGACAGATCAACGTACAGGCGGGAGTAGAGTTCGATATAGGTGTGGATGGCGCCGATTTCGAGCAGGCCATCTTCCAGCAGCTGCGAAATGCGCAGGCTCTGGGTGCCGGAGAAAGAGAAATCCAGTTTACGGGCAATGCCTTTTTCAAACAGGTCCAGATGCTCGCTGCGCCCGACGCTGGGCATAATCATATGCAGGTCGTGAATTTTTTGCGGATTGACCTCGGCGAGCATGCGGGAGAGGAAATCAGCCTGTTTCTGGTTGTTGCCTTCCAGCACCACCCGATCGCCCGGGGCGAGCAGATTTTCCAGTACGCTGACCAGCTGGTCAGTGGGGATGACTTTGCCGGCGATCTTCGCTTCGGCCAGCCGCCGCTGTTTTTCCGTCCGGCGACGGTTCCAGACCCGCGCCGTCGTTTGTTCAGCATTCATTGTTAACCTCCTGATTCGACAAATCGTTTTGTTTGTCCTGGTGGAAGTTAGTGTGCGATGCGCGGCGCTGCGCATCAATTAAGCACGGCGGCTAATTGTTAGCTTTAGAGTAACGATTGGGTCTTACCGTTTGTGATAGGGATCAATAATACGAAAGGCGTAGTGGTCTAAGGGAAGAGCGCAGGTGAGGAAGCCGGCCGGTACACGGCCGGCCGTGGGAAGGGGTTATTCTTTACTGACATCACTTAATAAGAAAGCAATACTCTGACCGCCGCTGGTCTGCTCGAGGGCAATTTTGGCGATAATCGTCAGTGGCACCGACAGCAGCATGCCGACCGGGCCCAATAGCCAGCCCCAGAAGATCAAGGACAGAAACACCACCAACGTGGAGAGCCCCAGGCCACGTCCCATCACCCGTGGCTCCAGAATGTTGCCGAACACCAGGTTGACAATCAGGTAGCCGGCCAGGACCACCAGCGCCTCGTACAGCCCGCCAAACACCAGTACCTGCAGGATCGGCGGGATGGCCGCCAGCACGGAGCCAATATTGGGAATATAGTTGAGCGCGAAGGCCAGCAGTCCCCACATGAAAGCGAAGCGCACGTCCAGCAGCACCAGCATGCCCCAGACCACCAGGCCGGTCACCAGGCTAATCGCGGTTTTCAGCACCAGATAATGCGACACGCTGTCGATGGCCCGCTGAATGGCGCCCATCCCTTCAACCGGACGGGACATCAGCTGTTGCAGCTTGGCGGGAAGCTGGGGGACCTCCAGCAGCATAAATACCACCGTCAGCAGCAGCAGAAAAATCGAGGACATCGCGTTCGACAGCTGAGTGAGCAGGCTGGTGACCAGCGTCATCACCGCGTTAGGATCGATGTATTTATTCAGCTCCACCACCGAGACGGTGAACCCCATGCGCTGCAGCCAGGGGGCGATGGTTTGCATCGGCTCGTAGAGATAGTTGCGATATTGCGGTAAGGTGCGCGCCAGCTCGTTAAGCGAGGTCCCCAGCGAGGCCAGCAGCACAATGGCCAGCATGACGATGAGGCCAATCAGCATCGAGATCGCCAGCACGCGCGGGACCCGGCAGCGGACCAGCAGTTGTACCAACGGATTAATGATCACCGCCAGAAAGAGGGCGAGAATAAAGGGGACAATAATGTCCGCCGCAAAGCGAATGCCGGTAAGGATGATCACCAGCATGCCCAGCATGATGACCATCTTTAATCCGTTAAGTGTAATAATGGGTTTAGCCATAGGTCCCGACCTCAATCTTCCTTGCCTATTAACAGGTTGCGTTACATTAGCATAATGACGTTTTTTTGCAGAAAAAACGCATTGAAGCAAAACGGCGGCGTAAAGAATTGCAAATTCTTTGAATTAAATGTAGCACTATGCTACAAATTTATCTGTGTATAACTACTGAGGACAATTTTCATCCGCAACGGACGAGAAGCAACACCGCGGATAATTGTAATTTTATGGACAATCAGTTCAGGATGTATATTTTAAACCACCCCGCAGTCTCTCTCTCTTTTTCCCGTTTTGCCGGCGAGCAGCACTGGCATTCGGCGCTATAGTCACCTTCTCTCTGCCTGAGCTGGCGCCAAGCGCACAGCGAAATCTACGTCAGAAATTTTCCTGTTTACGCCTCGCGTAAACGGTAATGGATTATATTCTCAAGCAGGAGAAGGGATCATGTTTTATTGGATTTTATTAGCTTTAGCTATTGTTGCTGAAATTACCGGCACCTTGTCGATGAAATGGGCGAGCGTGAGCGGTGGTCATACCGGTTTTATTTTAATGCTGGCCATGATTGCTCTGTCATATATTTTTCTTGCCTTTGCGGTTAAAAAAATTGCCCTGGGTGTGGCCTACGCGCTATGGGAAGGGATCGGCATTTTGCTGATTACCGTGTTTAGCGTGCTGTTGTTTGATGAAAGCCTGTCGCCGCTGAAGATCGCCGGCCTGACCACCCTGGTGGTGGGGATCGTCTTAATTAAGTCCGGCACCCAGAAAAAAGCGTCGTCAAAGCAGGAGGTGGCCCATGCAGCAGTTTGAGTGGATCCACGCCGCGTGGCTGGCCGTCGCCATCGTGCTTGAAATCATTGCCAACGTCTTTTTGAAGTTTTCCGATGGCTTCCGCCGCAAAGTCTACGGCATCCTGTCCCTGGCGGCGGTGCTGGGCGCGTTCAGCGCCCTGTCGCAGGCGGTTAAAGGGATCGATCTCTCGGTCGCCTATGCGCTGTGGGGCGGCTTCGGTATCGCGGCGACCATCGCCGCCGGCTGGGTGCTGTTTGGTCAGCGCCTGAATAACAAAGGCTGGGCGGGGCTCATCCTGCTGGTGGCCGGCATGGTGTTAATTAAACTCGCCTGACGTCTCGCCGCCTGCAAAGCCAGGCGGCAAAACAGGTCCTCTGTAGTATGCTTAACTCAAGATCAGCCCCTCGCTGATAGTGTGCCTGGTGACGATGAGGACTGCGCATGTTCACTGCTTTCGGCTGGCGGAAAATTCCTTCCGCCAGGACGTTGTCAATAATGATATTCCTCGCCGGCCTTGGACTCACCGCGTCGGTCATTTCTCTGCTGTATCTCTCACAACACCTGATTGCCAGCAAATCTAATGAAATCGATCAGCAGCGTTCGGTGCTGTCGGTGGAAGGGGCGGTACAGACCTCGGTCAATCGGGTGCTGTCGCTGGTGCTGGACAATGCCATCTGGGATGACGCGGTAACGCAGACCTACGCCCCGTCACTCGATCAGAAATGGCTGTACGATTCCTGGGGATCAGGCTTCAAAATCAATAACCTGTACGATGGCACCTTTGTCCTCGATGAACATTATCGTATCCTGTGGGGCGCCTTTCAGAGCCAGGTGCTGCCCCGGACTGACCTCTCATTTCTAGGGGCTGGCCTGACCAGTCTGATCCACACTCATGCGCAAGCATTGCGTGAGGGAAAAAACGCCTTTGCCGGTATCACGCGCACGGAGGCCGGGATCGCCTTTGTCGGCATCGGCCTGATACGCCCAACGACAGGTCGGCTTCAGGTATTTGATGCGACGCGGCGCTATCTGGTGATAACCCGGCATATCAACCCCCAACTGCTGGAGCGCCTGGGTGACACCTTTCAGATTCGTCATCTGCATCTCGCCGAGGGTCCTGGCGCCTACCGTATTCCGCTGCGAACGCAGGCGGGTGAGGTGCTGGGATACCTGGCCTGGCAGCCGCGCCTGCCTGGCGCTGAAGCGGCGCAGGCCTCGTCAGGCAGCATGGGACTGATCGCCGGGGTGGCGGCCAGCCTGATCCTGCTGTTTATCCTTTTTAGCAGTTTGGGCATGTATAAGCTGGCGCGCGGGGAGCGTCAGGCGCGGGAGATAGCCATGATTGACTGGCTGAGCCGTCTGCCTAACCGGCGAGCGCTTCTGCTGCGGTTAAGCCAGGTATGCGAGACGGGGAAACACGATATTCAGTGCGTGGTGTTTATCGATCTGGATGGTTTTAAGGACGTCAATGATAACTATGGTCATGATGTCGGCGACGCCCTGATCCGCCATATCGCCAGCGCCCTACAGACGCGGGTACCGACGGGGGCCATGCTGGCGCGGATGGGCGGGGATGAGTTCGCCATGGCGGTGAGCGGCGCAAAGGCGATTGACCGGGCGGCGGCGTTCGCCTGGGCAGCGCTGGAGCTGCTGAAAGCGCCAGTGACGCTCAGCAAACGCAAAATTTATATCGGCGCCAGCATTGGCATCGCCAGCGGCGCCCCGGCGGAATGTTCCAGTACCGAGCTGTTTCGCCGGGCGGATATCGCCATGTACCACGCCAAGAAGAGCGGGAAGGGGCGGACGGCCTGGTATGACGATGCGCTGGATGCCGTGCGGCGTCATCAACTGATGATTGAGAACGGCATCCGCCAGGGGCTGGAGCAGGATGAATTTGAGGTCTGGTATCAGCCGGTGGTCGATGCCGATACCCTGGCGATGACCGGCGTGGAGGCGCTACTGCGCTGGCCGCGACGCCCGCAGGGGGCGCTGGCGCCGGATGCGTTTATTGCCATCGCCGAGAGCAGCGGCCTGATTGATGCCCTCGGGCAGTTCGTTCTGCAACGCGCCTGCAGCGACCTGCAGCCGGTGGACGATCTCCTTTTGTCGGTGAACATCTCGCCAGCGCAATTTCGCGACCCGGCTTTTGAACACCGGGTGATGAAGACCGTCGCGGCCTGCCGCTTTCCGCCGTCGCGCCTGCAGGTGGAGGTGACGGAGAGCTATGTGCTGGAAAATCCGGAACGTTCGCAGGCGGTGGTGGAGAATCTGAAGGCCCAGGGTATTGCCGTGGCGCTGGACGATTTTGGCACGGGCTACTCAAGTATTGGCTATTTACGCCGCTTTCGCTTTGATAGCCTGAAGATCGACAAATCTCTCGCCGGGCGGGTGGACAGCGATGAACAGGCGGCGGAGATGGTGCGCGGGACGGTGCGCATTGCCCGCGCGCTGGGGATGACGGTCGTGGCGGAGGGGGTTGAGGATCCGCAGCAGCTGACGCTGCTGCGGCGGGCCGGCTGCGACCGGCTTCAGGGGTACTATTTCAGTAAACCGATGCCGATCGCCGATCTGCTGCAGCGGCGTCAGTCGCAGGGGTGATTACTCTCCGGCCAGTGCTTCCAGCTTATCGCGAAAGCCGGTAACCGAAATGGCGCGGTTGTCAGCCCGCCAACGATCCTGCGGACCGGGAGCGGAGCTTTGCACGGCGATCACTTGCCAGCCGTCCTCCGTTTTCAACAGCAGCGGCGACCCGCTGTCACCTGGCAGCGTATCGCACTGATGCGACAGCACGCTGTTTTGCGCCCAGCCGGTCACGATGCAATCCTGATGGCTGTACAGATTATCCAGATGATCCTCCGGATATCCCGATTGGGTCACTTTACGGTCCGCTGCCTTCAGCGCAGCGGTGAGATCGGCCTTGCTACCCGGGAAGAGTGGGATCGGCGTGATGCCCGAGGGAGCATAGCGCAGTACGATCAGGCCAAAATCTGACGGCGCCGCGGCGGAGGGCACGATCCAGCCATCGCCATCGGCCTTCAGGCGCTTACCTAAGGCCGGATCCACTCGCCCTTCAATGCCGTGAATTTCATATACCCAGCCGCCCTTGCGCGAAATAAAGCGCAGAGCAACCGCTTTGTCCGGTTTGCCGCGCGGAGGCGTCAACAGACAGTGGCCAGCGGTCAGCGCCAGGTGAGGGGAGATAAGCGTCGCTGTGCACAGATTGCCGCTGGCGGTTTCCAGTTGGCCGATCGCATCCCACGGGCTTTCCTCGGGGTGGCTCACCGCTTTTCGGTCATCATGGCCGAAAAACAGCGTCTTAATATCTTTGGCGCTCAGTCCGCTATCATCGGCATGTGCGCCCAGAGGTAACAGATAAAATGAACACAGCAATAACAGAACGTCTCTACGCATATCACTCTCTGGGGAGGCTATGATGTCTATTGACAGTAGCAGGAGATTTAAGTTTTTGAAAGTAAACAATAATTCTAATCAGACCAAACCGCTGCCATCAGGCGAGGCGGGCTGACGCTGCCGCTGGCAAAACCGTCTGATTTCAAACGGTTAATGCCAGCTGATTGCTTTAGCTATTTCCGCAGAAAGCGACGTCCGACGCAACAAAATTCGTGTATCAGAACGTACTGAACCCGGCGAATAATTCATCAGTCTGGCATTGAGATTATTCCTGGTTTGCCAGCGATTCGCTGAAAAATAATGCGCTTACCCGCCAAAACTTCACCAGAATTCGCACTTCTTTACGCCTCTCGTAATTATTTTCAATGCGAAACATTTTCTCACCGAAAACGTTGTTACCGTCACTCCGCCGTTGAGTAAATAGAGAGGTAATACCGGCGATGATAGCCTGAATTCTATTTCCCCGACGTTGGGAGGGTATATGTCTAAAAAAGGTATTCGCGCACTGGTTTATGTTTCCCTGGTCTCAGTCGCTATCTGGGGCGCGACCGGTTATCTGGTGATGGAAGCGGTGCGCGTACTGTGAAGCGTCTGGTCACCGCGAGGTGGCCGGCGCGCGCTAGTTTATGACTACAGTGTCTGGCGTCTTCGGGCGCCGGGCATTTTTTGTGCCGCAGGAATTTCAGGGTAATGAGACGCGGGAAGGTGTCGTCAGCGATCGCCGTACGGTATTTATTATTCTGCAAAGCCAGCAGAAGCAGTAAATGAGAGCGTGGCGGAAATGATTAATAGAGGAAAAAGCGGGTAGCAACCACTGCGCAAATGATTAACAGGATCAGGATGAGCTCGAAACGATAGCGCCGCAGCATAGTGCTCTCCAGAAAAAACGGCGCTGAAACAGCGCCGATTATTAAGAAGGTTAGTTCACCGGGAGGAATTATGCTGCCGGCTGTGCAGCAGGTTTAGCGGCCTGGTGTTTAGTGGTTTTGTGGTGTTTTTTTGCAGCCTGCGCTTTCTGTGCTACCGGTTTAGCCGCAGCTTTGTGGTGCTTTTTAGCCGCCTGAGCTTTCTGCGGAGCAGCGGGTTTAGCTTCTACTTTTTTGTGTTTTTTAGCGGCCTGGGCTTTCTGGGCAGCGGCTGGTTTAGCTTCTGCTTTTTTGTGTTTTTTGGCAGCCTGAGCTTTCTGCTCTGCAGCTGGTTTTGCCGCGGCTTTGTGGTGTTTTTTGTGATGGGTGGTCTTGGCAGCAGTGCTGTGGGTAGCAGCCGGTGCCTGAGTGGTGCTTACTGCGTCAGCAGCGAAAGCGGCGGAAGAGAGACCCATAGCAGCGGCAACGACCAGAGCTAATACTTTTTTCATTCTGATATCCTCGAAAAGTTTTCTTAATTTCAACCCCACTGCGGGGCCGGTGAAATCACTATATGCTTGTCTTTTCGAGCTTTCCGTGAGTGTTTGGTATCGGCGTGTAACCGAATGTACAACACGCCTGGCCGTGGGGAGTGGAAGGACGCGCCGGGTAGCCCGGCGCGTACGATCACAGATAGCGGGCGGTAAGGTGTTCGCGGAAGTAGCGGCTGTTGAGATCCTCGCCGGTGGCCTGCTGGATCAGCTGCGAGGTGGAGAAGCGGCTGCCATGCTGCCAGATATTCTGCCGCAGCCAGTCGAACAGGGCGCTGAAATCGCCCTCCGCAATATCGCGGTCTAACGTCGGCAGCGCGCGCCGGGCGGCGGCCATCAGCTGGGCGGCATACATCGCACCCAGCGTATAGGAAGGGAAATAGCCGAATCCGCCGTCGGTCCAGTGAATATCCTGCATGCAGCCGTCCCGGTAGTTGCCGGTGGTCGACAGCCCCAGCCAGTGCTGCATCTTCTCGTCCCACAGCGCCGGGATATCATCTACTTCAATCTCGCTGTCAATCAGCGCGCGTTCAATTTCATAACGCAGGATCACATGCGCCGGGTAGCTGACCTCATCGGCATCGACGCGAATAAAGCCCGGTTTCACCCGCTGATTCCAGGCGACAAAGTTGTCGCTGCTAAAGGCTGGTTGATCGCCAAAACGCTCACGCACCGCCGGTAACAGGCGGTTGAGGAAAGGCTCGCTACGTCCCAGCTGCATTTCAAAAAACAGGCTCTGCGACTCGTGGATAGCGGTGGAGCGAGCGAGTCCTACCGGCTGGTCGACCCACGGGCGAGGCAGATTCTGTTCATAGCGGGCGTGGCCGGTTTCGTGGATCACGCCGAACAGGGCGCTGAGCAGGTCGTTTTCGTTGTAGCGGGTGGTGATGCGCACATCCTGGGGGACGCCGCCGCAGAACGGGTGAGCGCTGATGTCGAGGCGCCCGCCGTCGAAGTCAAAGCCGAGGATGCGCATGGCCTGCAGGCCCAGCTCGCGCTGAGCGGCAATCGGGAAAGGCCCCTGCGGGGCGAGTAATGTCTGCGTCGCTTGCTTAGCGACCGCTTGCCGCAGCAGGGAAGGCAGCCAGGACTTGAGGTCGGCAAACAGGCTATCCAGCCGGGCGCTGGTCATATCTGGTTCGAAAATATCGAGCAGCGCGTCGTAGCGTGAGCCGCCTCTGGCATCGGCGCGGATCTGCGCTTCCTGACGGCTCAGCCTGACCACCTCGCGAAGATTGTCGGCAAAGCCAGCCCAGTCGTTAGCGGGACGCTGACTACGCCAGGCATGCTCACAGCGGCTGCCGGCAAGAGATTTTGCCTCCACCAGGCTCTCCGGCAGCAGCGCGGCCTGATCGTACTGACGCTGCATCTCCCGCAGATTGGCCTGCTCGACGTCGTTGAGGTCCTGCTGGCGGGCTTCCTGCAGCCATTGGCCCACTTTTTTATCGGTCAGGATCTGATGCTGCAGCACGCCGAGCTCCGCCAGCGCTTCGCCCCGGGCGGCGCTGCCACCCGGAGGCATCATCGCAAACATATCCCAGCCAGCGATGGCGGAGAGATGCGAAAAGCGCGACAGGCGCTGAAAGGTACGAGTAAGCTGCTGATAAGGCGTATTTTCAGTCATAGTGGCGTTCGGTCCGTGACAGGTGAATGAACAGGTTATCGGTATCCTTCTACACTATCCTGATACGCCCGGCGGGTCGAGCGTTGCGCACAGGGGAAGGGAAAGACACATGGCGGGAGAATAAGCTCACCTCTGTGATCGGTGTGACAGAAAACGGTAACATATCGGTACTAAACTGTGATCGATTACACAGGTCTGGAGGTTCGGGGGTGGTTTATGAATCCGTTCACCTGGCTGTTTATTGCACTGCTGTCCGTTGATGCCGTCAGAGAGTTGATGGGCTTGTCTTCCATTATGGGCATGTGGTGAACCGTGGCCCGCAGGCCACGTCACACGCGACTATTTCAGTCGTTGATGTAAGCAGGTGCCGGTCAACAGCGCGGCAAGGAGCAGCAGCGCGATAAACCCACCGACGCCGTTCCAGCCGTAGTGATGCCAGAATACCCCGCCTAACGTCCCGGCAAGACTTGAACCCAAATAATAGCTGAACAGATACAGCGATGACGCCTGACCGCGGGCGCGGCGGGCGCGTGGGCCAATCCAGCTGCTGGCGACGGAATGCGCGGCGAAGAAGCCAGCGGAAAACAGCAGCATACCGATGAAAATAAGCCACAGGGAAGAAAAGAGCGTCAGCAGCAGGCCGCAGAGCATGACAACGGTAAAGCCGAGCATCACCGGTCCGCGGCCAAAGCGTACGGTCATGGCCCCTGCCTTCGGTGAACTCCAGGTCCCGGTGAGATAAGCCACCGACAGCAGGCCTACCACCGCCTGGCTTAGCGACCACGGCGACATCATCAGCCGGTAGCCAATATAATTAAACAGGGTGACAAAAGCGCCCATCAGCAGAAAACCTTCGACGAACAGCAGCGGCAGACCGCGGTCGCGCCAGTGCAGACGAAAGTTGATCAGCAAGTTTTTCGGTCGCAGCGAGGTCGAGCGGAAATGGCGCGACTCGGGCAGAATGCGCCAGAACATGATGGCCGCGGCCAGCGCGAAGCCACTGATCACCGCCAGCGCCACGCGCCAGCCGAAGAAATCGGTAAAGACCCCGGTCAGCAAGCGGCCGCTCATGCCGCCGATGGAGTTGCCGCTGATATATAACCCCATCGAAAAGGCGACGAAACTGGGGTGGATCTCCTCACTCAGATAGGTCATGCCGACCGCCGCCACGCCGCTCAGCGACAGGCCGATCAGGGCACGCATAATGAGGATGCCGTGCCAGCTGGTCATCATGGTCGACAGCAGCGAGCAGCAGGCGGCCAGCAGCAGGGCGGTGACCATCACCGGCTTGCGCCCGATGGCGTCGGATAGCGGGCCGGTAAACAACAGGCCCACCGCCAGCATCGCCGTGGAAATGGAGAGTGAAATACTGCTGCTGGCCGGGGATACGCCGAACTCGTTCGACAGCACCGGCAGGATCGGTTGCACGCAGTAGAGCAGGGCAAAGGTGGCCAGACCGGCGGAGAATAGCGCGAGGGTGACGCGCATAAATTGCGGGGTGCCGCGCTTAATAAACTGATCCGGGCGGGATACACCAGCGACGCTGACCTCGCCCGCCGGCACGGTGTCAACGGTTGTTGTACGACTCACAGAGAATTCCTTGCGTAGAAGTTGCTGCTTACCAACAGAATGTTGTGACCATTCAGCTCACATTTTTAGGGTATGAAAATGTAAATATTCTGTCTAATATATTAATAATCTCAAATAAGACGTTTTAAATATGAATATCGAGTTGCGTCATCTGCGCTATTTTGTCGCCGTCGCGGAGGAATTACATTTTGGCCGGGCCGCAGCGCGACTGAATATTTCTCAACCGCCGTTAAGCCAGCAAATTCAGATCCTCGAGCAGCAGACCGGCGCCCGCCTGTTCGCGCGCACCAATCGCAGCGTCAGTCTGACGGCGGCCGGAAAGCAGTTTCTCGCCGATAGCCGACAAATTCTTGCCCAGGTGGATGACGCGGCCGCCCGCGCTGCGCGTCTGCATCACGGTGAAACCGGCGAACTGCGTATCGGCTTTACCTCCTCGGCCCCCTTTATCAAGGCGGTATCCGATACGTTGTCGATGTTTCGTCAGCGCTACCCGGATGTGCATATTTTGACCCGCGAGACCAACACCCGCGAACAGATTGTGCCACTGAGCGAGGGGGCTCTCGATCTGGGGCTCCTGCGCAATACCCAACTGCCGGACACCCTGGCGTGGGAGCGGGTGCTGCGCGAGCCATTGCTGGCGATGGTCCCTGCCGACCATCCGCTGGCCCGCCAGCCCTCGGTCAGCCTGGCGGCGCTGGCGCGCGAACCCTTCGTCTTTTTCGACCCGCACGTGGGTACCGGCCTGTATGACGATATCCTCGGCTTGCTGCGTCGTTACGGCCATACGCCGGTGATTGCCCAGGAGGTGGGGGAGGCGATGACCATTATTGGTCTGGTGGCCGCCGGACTGGGGGTGTCTATCCTGCCGGCCTCCTTTCAGCGCGTACAGCTCAGTGAAATGCGCTGGCTGCCGATCGACGAACAGGATGCGGTGTCGGAGATGTGGCTGGTGTGGTCGAAACATCATGAACAGGGAGCGCTGGCAAAACGCTTTCGCGAGTCGCTGCTGGCCTGGAAAACCGAGCACAATTGAGGCGAAAAGAGGCTGGAAATGTGCGGTAAATCACAAGGCTAAGTAAAAATTTGACGTTCACCATCGAAGTGCTTCACCATAGCCGAAAGTTTATTTCGAAGCGCGAAAATAAAGGGAGTCAATGGTGGTAGCGGATAGTCAACCAGGCCATATCGATCAAATTAAGCAGACCAATGCGGGCGCCGTGTATCGCCTGATTGATCAGCTCGGCCCGGTATCGCGTATCGACCTCTCCCGATTTGCGCAACTGGCTCCCGCCAGCATCACCAAGATTGTCCGCGAGATGCTGGAAGCGCATCTGGTGCAGGAGACGGAGATCCAGGAGCCCGGCAGCCGTGGCCGCCCGGCGGTGGGGTTGATGGTAGAAACCGAGGCCTGGCACTATCTTGCGGTGCGCATCAGCCGCGGCGAAATCCACCTTTCGCTGCGTGATTTAAGCAGTCAGCTGGTGGTGGAGGATCAGCTGGAGCTGGCCCTTACCGACAGCACGCCGTTTCTGACCCGTATTATTGATCATATCGATCGGTTCTTTATTCGCCACCAGAAGAAGCTGGAACGGCTCACCTCCATCGCCATGACGATGCCGGGTATTATTGATACCGAAAATGGCATTATTCATCGCATGCCGTTTTATGAGGATGTCAAAGATGTGCCGCTGGGCGATGTGCTGGCCAACCATACCGGGGTGCCGGTCTACATTCAGCATGACATCAGCGCCTGGACTATGGCGGAATCGTTGTTCGGCGCCTCGCGCGGCGCCCGGGATGTCATTCAGGTGGTCATCGATCATAACGTCGGCGCCGGGGTTATCACCGACGGACGCCTGCTGCATGCTGGCAGCAGCAGCCTGGTGGAGATCGGCCATACTCAGGTCGATCCCTACGGCAAGCGCTGCTACTGCGGCAACCATGGCTGTCTGGAAACCATTGCCAGCGTAGAGAGCGTGCTGGAGCTGGCGCAGATGCGCATGGCCCAGTCGATGAGCTCGCTGCTGCACCAGCGTCCGCTGAGCGTGGAGTGGCTGTGCCAGGCCGCGCTGCAGGGCGATCTGCTGGCCAGAGACATTATCAGCGGCGTGGGTAACCACGTCGGCCGGATTCTGGCGATCATGGTCAATCTGTTTAACCCGCAGAAAATTCTGATTGGCTCGCCGTTTAATCTGGCGGCAGATATCCTTTTTCCGGCAATTTCCAGCTGCATTCGGCAACAATCGCTCCCGGCCTACAGCCAGCATATCGCGGTTGAAAGCACCCAATTTTCCAATCGTGGCACGATGGCTGGCGCGGCGCTGGTCAAGGATGCGCTCTATAACGGATCCTTACTCATACGACTGTTACAGGGTTAACATTTTTTCATAGTCACACCAAAAATTGCGCTATCTCAAGCCGACCTCTGGCGGCATCACGTAGACTTTGCCCACTGTTGATTATTTCTCTCCCGTATATTTCATCGACAAAACTGTGGGGTTAGTGATGTTTAAGCGTTTCTTTATTACAGGTACAGACACCTCTGTCGGGAAGACAGTGGTTTCCCGTGCGCTGTTGCAGGCACTTGCTGCCAGAGGCAAAAGCGTGGCCGGGTACAAGCCTGTGGCGAAGGGCAGCAAAGAGACGCCAGACGGTTTGCGTAACAAAGACGCGCTGGTGCTGCAGAGCGTCTCCACGCTGGCGTTGCCGTATGAGGCTGTCAATCCCATAGCGTTAAGTGAAGACGAAAGCAGCGTGGCGCACAGCTGCCCGATCAACTACGGTTTGCTGTCGGATGGTTTGCAGCGACTGGCCGGTCAGGTCGATCACGTGGTGGTTGAAGGCACCGGCGGCTGGCGCAGCCTGATGAACGACCTGCGACCGCTCTCCGAATGGGTGGTACAGGAGCAGCTCCCGGTGCTGATGGTGGTGGGGATCCAGGAGGGGTGTATCAACCATGCGCTGCTGACGGCCCAGGCGATCGCCAATGACGGGCTGCCGCTGATCGGCTGGGTGGCCAACCGCATCAACCCCGGTCTCGCGCACTACGCTGAAATCATCGATGTCCTCAGTAAGAAGCTGCCGGCGCCGCTGATTGGCGAGCTGCCGTACCTGCCGCGCGCCGAACAGCGTGAGCTGAGCCGCTACGTCGACTTAGACATGCTCGGCAACGTGATGGCGATAGATCGAATCCCGGCGTAACGTCCGCGACAGCACCGACGCCACCACGCAGGTGATCAGCAGGCCGGGCAGCAGCGCATACTGCCCGGTCATCTCACAAATCATCAGGGTCGACATGATTGGCGCATGGGTGGTGGCAGCCAGAAACGCCGCCATGCCGGTCAGACCGATCATCATAGCCATCTCTTCATTCCCCGGTAGCCATAGCCCGCTGACGCTGGCAAAGAGCATGCCCATCGCCAGGCCGACAAACAGCGTGGGGGTAAAGACCCCGCCCGGCGCGCCGGAGCCGCTGCTGGCCAGCACCGCCAGCAGTTTGCACAGGAAAACGCCGGCCAGCAGTACGCCGGACGGCGGCATCTGCAAATAGCTTTGCACCACGCTGTAGCCGTTGCCCCACACCGTCGGGGTGATGAGCGATAAGCCGCCGACAATCAGCCCCCCCAGCGCCAGCTGCCACGGCGGCGTCAGTTTCAGTTTGACGAACCCGCGGTGGCTGTAGTCCATCAGCCAGATAAACAGCGGGCCGCACAGCCCGGCCAGCAGGCCAGTCGCCAGCATTAAACCATAGTGCAGCGCGCTGAGGTTCTGCTGCAGGACGACGTGGTACAGCGGCGCGGCGCCGCCGTTGAGAAACTGCGTCAACAGCAGGGCGATCACCGCCGAGATAACGACCGGCCCAAGCGAGGCCAGCATCAGCGTGCCAAAGAGAATTTCAGCAATAAACAGGCTGCCGGCCAGCGGGGCATGATAGGCGCTGGCCATCCCGGCAGCGGCGCCGCAGGCGACCCACAGCTTCCATTCAGTCTGCGGCGTGAAGCGGCGGGCGAACAGCGACGCCGCCAGCGCGGCCAGCAGGATCATGGCGCCTTCCCGGCCAATCGCGCTGCCGGTGACCACGACCAGCAATGACGCCAGCGATTTCACCAGGCTTGCCGGCGTATCGAAGCAACCGTCGCCGGTCTCCAGGGCTTCCATATAATCGGTGGCGGCATGCGGGCGCGCGATGCTGCGTCGCTGCCACAGCCAGAGAAGTGCCCCTGCCGTCAGGCCGCCCAGCGCGGGGGTAATCAGTCGCCGCCACGCCGGCAGCGACTGCGCCGCGTTGACCAGGCTCCCGCTGTCATTGCCGAGAAACAGCGTTTCCAGCACCACCATCGCATGGCGAAACAGCGCCACCGCCAGGGCGGCGAGAAGGCCAATCAGGGTGGCGATCAGCAGGCGGCGAAACATCACCTGCACATCAGGATAGGGGTGAAGACGGTGCATCAGTCACGGCGAGGTTCGGAAAACATGGTCTTATTTTGATAGGGAATAACCTTAGATGCAAAAGCGATAAGTGCGGGTGAGGGGCTGGGAAGCGGCGAAATAAAACCGCGCCGGATACCGGCGCGGTGAAGGGTTAACGATAGAGCGCTTTTTCCGCCACGGCGATCGGCAGATTCTCCTGCCACTGCGCCAGCGTTGCCTGCGCCAGCTGACCCAGCGCCTGGTAGAAGGGGTGGGCGGCATGGTCGACAAAGACGCTCAGAAAGCGCCCGGACCACGGCAGCAGGTGCCAGGCCAGCAGCTGGGCAAACAACGCATCCTGCTCCGTCTCGCACAGCCACGCCGCCAGCAGCAGCAGGGTGCCGAAATGATCTTCCGGTTCGTTACGCTCGGCGTCCAGTGCGATGCCGTTCGTGCGCATCCACTCGCGCAGGGCCAGCGTGGAATCGCCAAACAGCACTGACTCTTTATCCAGCCAGACGGATCCCCATGGCGGCGCCGGCAGGGCCCACGGGCCGATAAACAGGCGTTGCCAGGCTTCCGGTAATGACTCTTCCGTCGACGCGGCAAAGGCTGACGCCAGCGGGGCGGTTACCGGGAAGGGCCACTGTTGCTGCCAGCTGCCGTCCTGGAAGGCGGCGACCAGCGGCGCAATGTGCGCGCTATTCGGCGCATAAGAGAACAGCGCGCCCAGGGTGCGAGCGCTTAACGCGACAGCGTCGCGGTTTGGGATCGGCATCATTACTTATTCCTTTCTGCGGCGCGCGCCAGCGCGCCGTCTCATTAACCGGCAACCGCCATACCGACGGTCATATGCAGACCATAAAACAGGCCGCGACCAATACATTCCGCGATCAAGACCAGCAGCAGGCCGATCAGCAGCCCCGTAGCGCGCGGCGGTTGGCGGCGGATCAGCGGACACAGCCAGCAGCCAAGACCGAGAGCCAGCAGTATCAGGCGTAACGCCTGGAGTGTGCCGTAATCTGGCAGCAGGGTGGCTGCCTGCTGGACTGAACTGTGAATGGTACTGAGTCCGGCGCTTTGCATGATGATAACGGCGGCGCCGATCGCCAGCGCGGCCACGCTGAGTCCGGCAAAAAACCAGCCGTTAAAGTCGACTTTCGCCAGCCGCAGCAGCAGGGCGGCGAACAGCGGCCCGCTGAGGAGCACCGTCAGGAAGAACGCGCTGGTAGTGTAGCCATTGTACCATGTTGGCACAGTATCGATTTGGTAAACCCGGGTCATCGCCAGAACAAACAGCAGGCCTAACAGCATGGCGATCACCAGCCAGGCTTTACCCAGCGCCGCCGGCATTTTGCCCACTACCGCCAGCAGCCACCAGAATCCTCCCACGGCGAAGAACAAGGCGCCGCTGGCGATTTCATTGCTCAGCGCCGAGGCGCCGACGCGGTTCAGCGAGTTAAACGCGCGCAGCGGCGAACCGAGATGCATCACCGAAGCCAGAAAACCAATGCCCATCAGCAGCCAGATAAAAAACATGCTGCGCACCAGCCGCTGCTGCGCTTCGCGTTGGTTTGTCAGCGATAGCCAGCCCAGCCCGCTGACGAGGGTCGCGCCGACCACGCATTGCCCCAGTACCGTAAACAGCACCAGCGGCCATTCATGCCATCCGCTTCCCATCTCACACCTCCTTTGGATTTGCCAGATAACCGGTGGTATCGCCACACGGACGGGCATTGGCGTTAGGTTTGATCACGATACTCGGCCTGGTAAAGTGCGCCGAGGGCAGCGGGGCCACTGCGGCCAGCTGGCCGTGCTTGGCGCGCAGCTCGGCAATCGGCCCGAAATCGAGCGCGCGCAGCGGGCAGGACTCGACGCAGATCGGCTTTTTCCCCTCGGCGACGCGCTCGTGACAGCCGTCGCACTTGGTCATATGACCTTTGTCGGCGTTGTACTGCGGGGCGCCGTACGGGCAGGCCATATGGCAGTAGCGGCAGCCAATGCACACCGCTTCGTTGACCACCACAAAACCATCGTCGCGCTTGTGCATCGCCCCACTTGGGCAGACCTTGGTGCAGGCCGGATCTTCGCAGTGGTTACAGGCGATGGAGAGGTAGTAGGCGAACACATTCTGCTGCCAGACGCCGTTGTCCTCCTGCCAGTCGCCGCCGGCATACTCATAGATGCGGCGGAAGCTGACCTCCGGGGTGAGATTCTTGTAGTCCTTACAGGCCAGTTCGCAGGTTTTACACCCGGTACAGCGAGCGGAATCGATAAAGAATCCATATTGCGTGCTCATGGTTTACTCCTTAAACCTTTTCGATGTCGACCAGGTTGGTATGCTGTGGATTCCCCTTCGCCAGCGGCGATGGGCGGTGGGTGGTCAGCGTATTCATGCAGGCGCCATGGTCGATCCGGTCTCCGGCCATATTCGCGTCGTGCCAGGCGCCCTGGCCCATCGCCGACACGCCCGGCATGATGCGTGGCGTCACTTTCGCCGGAAGACGGACTTCGCCGCGCTGATTAAAGACGCGCACCATATCGCCGTTTTTAATCCCGCGTTTTTCTGCGTCAAGCGGATTGAGCCACACTTCCTGGCGACAGGCCGCTTGTAATACATCGACGTTGCCGTAGCTGGAGTGGGTGCGCGCTTTATAGTGGAAACCAAACAGCTGCAGCGGATACTGGCTGCGCAGCGGATCGTCCCAGCCTTCAAATGTGGAGGCGTAGACCGGCAGCGGGCTGATAACTTCGTCTTTCTCCAGCTGCCAGTGGGCGGCAATCTCGGCGAGCCGGCTGGAGTAGATTTCAATTTTGCCGGACGGGGTTTTGAGCGGATGCGATTCAGGATCGCGGCGGAAGTCGCGATAGGCGACGAAGTGGCCGTTCGGATCTTTACGCTTGTAGATGCCCATCTGTTTCAGGTCGTCGTAGCCAGGTAGCGCGGGGTCTTTCGCCACCATTTTGGCATACAGATGCTGCAGCCACTGCGCCTGCGTGCGCCCCTCGGTAAAACGTTGATGCACGTCGTCGCCGAGCCGTTTCGCCACTTCACTTAAGATCCAGTAAATCGGTTTGCGTTCGAACTTCGCCGAGGTAGCAGGCTGGATAAAAATGAGATAGCCCATATTGCCGGCGTAGTCGTTGGGAATAATATCTTCCTGCTCAACGGTCATCAGATCGGGCAGCAGCAGGTCGGCGTATTTCGCCGACGAGGTCATAAAGTTGTCGATAACCACAATGGTCTCGCACTTGCTTTCGTCCTGCAGGATCTCGTGGGTCTTATTGATGTCGGAGTGCTGGTTGATGATGGTGTTGCCCGCGTAGTTCCACAGGAACTTGATCGGCACATCCAGCTTCTCTTTGCCGCGCACGCCGTCGCGGGTGGCGGTCATCTCCGGGCCTCGAGCGATGGCGTCGGTCCAGGTGAAGCAGGAGATGGCGGTCTTCACCGGATTTTCCAGCACCGGCAGACGTTCGATAGTGATGGTGTAGGTTGATTCGCGGGCGCCGCTGTTGCCGCCGTTGATGCCGACGTTGCCGGTTAAGATCGGCAGCATGGCGATCGCGCGGGCGGAGAGTTCGCCGTTGGCCTGGCGCTGCGGTCCCCAGCCCTGGCAAATATAAGCCGGTTTACTCATGCCGATTTCGCGCGCCAGCTTAATGATGCGATCGGCGGGGATGCCGGTAATACGCGAGGCCCACTGCGGCGTTTTGGCGACGCCGTCGTCACCCTCGCCAAGAATATACGCTTTGTAGTGGCCGTTTGCCGGCGCCCCGACCGGCAGCGTTTTCTCATCGTAGCCAACGCAGTATTTGTCGAGGAATGGCTGGTCGACGAGATCCTCGTTTATCAGCACCCAGGCGATACCGGCGACCAGCGCGGCGTCTGTGCCGGGACGAATAGGGATCCACTCATCTTCCCGACCGGCGGCGGTATCGGTGTAGCGCGGGTCGATAACGATCATCCGCGCGTTAGAGCGCTCGCGAGCCTGCTCCAGATACCAGGTAATGCCGCCGCCACTCATCCGGGTTTCCGCCGGGTTATTGCCGAACATCACCACCAGCTTGCTGTTTTCAATATCCGAAGTACTGTTGCCGTCGTTGCTGCCGTAGGTATAGGGCATCGCGCAGGCAATCTGTGCGGTGCTGTAGGTACCGTACTGGTTAAGCGAGCCGCCGTAGCAGTTCATCAGCCGCGCTACCGGCGACGCTGAAGGCGACGAACGGGTGATGTTGCCGCCGACGATCCCCGAAGAGTAGTTAATGTACACGGCTTCATTGCCATACTGGGCAACGGTGCTTTTCAGACGGTCAGCGAGGATATCCAGCGCCTCCTGCCAGCTGATGCGTTCAAATTTGCCTTCCCCGCGCTTGCCGATGCGCTTCATGGGATAGTTAAGGCGATCCGGATGATTGATGCGCCGACGAATAGAGCGCCCGCGCAGGCAGGCGCGGACCTGGTGGTCGCCGTAGCGGTCGTCGCCGGTATTATCCGTTTCGACGTAAACCACTTCATCATCCCGCACGTGCAGCCGCAGGGCGCAGCGGCTACCGCAGTTGACCGAACAGGCGCCCCAGACAATGCGGGTGTTGTCGCCGGTAGCCTGTTGTACTGCTGCCGCGGCGCTGCGCAGTGTAAAGGGCAGGGTAAGCCCGCCGGCGGCCAGCGCCAGAGAGCTGAGGGCTGTGGATTTGAGTAGCGCGCGTCGGGAGACGCCGCCGGGGGATTCCTGATTCGACATTGCTCACTCCATGATAGTTATGCTGTGCGGAGAAGGGCCGCCACGTCATTAACAGACGCAGGGGTGAGCGATAATACGTTATGGGTAGCCAGCAGATCTTATCCCTGGTCAATGCAGGGATAAGATCTTTCATTTGAAACCGAAGTGGGCTTACTGAGCGTCGTTTTCGGCGGGACTGTCGCTGTTACGCGTATAGGTGATTTTGAAGGTGTCATTGGCGCAATGACCGACCACCTGAACCCCGGGCTGGTCAGCCTGATCGTTTGGCACAATGGCCAGGCTGAAGGCGGTTTCCGGTACGCCATTGTTGATGATCTTCTGCTGGATGTCGCTTTTGACCCGTTCACATGAGTCGGGGGCTGCCAGCACGGTCGTGGAGCACAGCAGTAGTGCGGCGCCTGTCCAGAGGGATAGTTTCATCTTACACTCCTTATCGATGTTATCCAGAATTAAGCATAGCAGAACTGGTGTAAACAATTGTATTTGCTAATATGATCTGGTGTACACAAAAGGAATCGCCTGTGAAAAGATTGTATTGGCTGATCCCGGCAGCGCTGCTGCTGACGGCGTGCGACCGCCAAAGCGCCCCGGAAGCCTTCACCCCGGAGATGGCGAGTTTTTCCAATGAGTTTGAGTTCGATCCGCTGCGCGGGCCGGTGAAAGATTTTAGCCAGACGCTATTGGATGAACACGATGTGGTGGTCAAGAAGGTGAGCGCTCAGCTGTCAAAAGAGGGATGTTTCGATCTGCTGACCCTGGAAGATGTGGAGAACAATACCGGCGCCACGCTGCTGCTGGATGCCAACTATTACGTCGATGGGCGCACCCACGAGAAGCGACTGCGCCTGCAGGGCAAGTGTCAGCTGGCAGAGATGCCCGCCACGGGGGTGAGTTGGGAGACGGATGATAACGGTTTTATTATTCGCGCCCGTGGCAAAGAGACCACCGCCACCTACCGCTATGACAGCGATGGCTATCCGCTGGGAAAAACCACCACCGCCAAAGAAGAGCAATTTACCGTCGCTTCCACGCCGTCGAAAGATCCGCGCAAGAAAATGGACTACACCGCCATCAGCACCTTCAACGAACGCACGCTGGGCACGGTACGCCAGACCTGCGACTACGATCGCCACGACAATCCGCTGAGCTGTGAGCTGCAGGTGATTGATGAAAGCGTGCAGCCGCCGCTGACACGCCATTACACCATCAAGAACCGCATTGATTATTACTGAGCCGTCGGCTTCAGCAGGGCCGGTCCTGGGGTTTTGTGTTCGGCCAGATACTGGTGCTGGAACAGACACATGCGAATGGTGTTGCGGTACTCGCCGTTAATGAAAAACTCATGGATGAGTTCACCCTCGACGATAAAGCCGAGCTTGCGGTAAATATGGATCGCTTTTTCATTCTCTTTATCGACAATCAAATACAGCTTATACAGATTAAGAACCGTAAAACCGTAGTCCATGGCCAGCCGCGCCGCGCGAGTGGCAAGGCCTTTTCCCTGGAAGTCCGGTGAGATAATGATCTGGAACTCGGCCCGCCGATGAACATGGTTGATTTCAACCAGCTCTACCAGCCCGGCTTTATCGCCATTGCATTCGATGACAAAGCGACGCTCGCTTTGATCGTGGATATGTTTGTCGTACAGATCGGAGAGCTCAACGAAGGCCTCGTATGGCTCTTCAAACCAGTAGCGCATGACGCTGGCGTTGTTATCGAGCTGGTGGACAAAGCGCAAATCTTCCCGTTCGAGGGGGCGGAGTTTGACGTGTAGCGCGTCGGTCATGGGTAATCCTGTGGTTAAAGCTGAACAGCGCGTTATGAAAGGCGGCGCCCGCAGGCGCCAGCGTTGACAGGAAGCGGATCAGGGATTGATTGCCCGGCCGGTGCGGCGGTCAAGGCAGCGCAGGGTGTTCGGCTCCCAGTAGGCATTGACGTTGGCGCTCTTCTGGCAGTTATCCTGCGCGTCGAAGGCGACATCGGTTTTGTCCCACTCTTTTTCCGCCCGCTTATTGACCTTCTGGCGCAGGCTGCGGGTGTCGTTCCATTGCTCTTTTTCCATCGACGCCTGCTGACGGCTTTGCGCGCTGTCGCCAGATTCAATCACCAGCCGGTCGGTGGCGGCGAAGGAGCTGGAGGTATAGACCACGGCGCTCAACGCCAGAATGGCGGTCAGGCACCAGCGTTTGTTCAGTGTCATGTTCATCACGATTTCCTTTAAGTGATGGGTTAACCCTCAGGTTAAGTTTACTACAGCTCTTTTGCCGGGCATAGCCGACAAAACAGCCTAGGGAAAGGGCTATTATCGCGTAGAATAGTTCAACGCTTTGTCTCATTTACGAATCTTTTAATGCTCAAAACAACGCTCCTGTTCTTTGCCACCGCCCTGTGCGAAATCATCGGCTGCTATCTGCCGTGGCTATGGTTAAAGCGCGGGGCCACGCCGCTGCTGTTGATCCCCACCGGCCTGGCGCTGGCGCTGTTCGTCTGGCTCCTGACGCTCCATCCTGCCGCCAGCGGGCGGGTCTATGCCGCCTACGGTGGGGTGTACGTCTGTACCGCCTTGCTCTGGCTGCGGGTCGTGGATGGCGTCAAGCTCAGCCATTACGACTGGGCCGGGGCGATCATCGCCCTGTGCGGCATGCTGATCATCGTAGCGGGCTGGGGGCGGGCCTGAGCTCGCCTTGTGTGATCGCTGCCACTTTTTTAAACCTTAATTCTTGTATGGTAGTCGACCTGTTGCCTTACTTATCAGACATCCTCTTTTGTTATGACTCTGTAAGGAACAACGATGGCTATCGAGACACTTGCCGCCCGGACGGGGGCGACGCCGCTGCGTATCCGTCGGGTGCAGAAGATCACCCTGACGCTGCTGTTTATCGCCGGTATCGTCAACTTTCTTGACCGCTCTTCGCTGAGCGTCGCCGGGGAGGCGATACGCGCCGACCTGGGACTCAGCGCCACCGAGTTTGGGGTGCTGCTCTCCGCCTTTTCGCTCTCCTACGGCTTCGCACAATTGCCGTCGGGAATATTGCTGGATCGCGTTGGACCGCGCATTGTGCTCGGCGCCGGACTGATTTTCTGGTCCGCAATGCAGGCCCTGACCGGGATGGTCAATTCGTTCTCGCATTTTATTCTGCTGCGCATTGGCCTCGGGATTGGTGAAGCGCCATTTATGCCCGCCGGTGTGAAATCAATCAATGACTGGTATGCGCAAAGAGAGCGCGGTACGGCGGTGGGGATATTTAACTCCTCGACGGTGCTGGGGCAGGCCATTGCGCCACCGGCTCTGGTTATTATGCAACTGGCCTGGGGCTGGCGAACGATGTTTGTGGTGATTGGCTTAGCCGGTATCGTGGTCGGTCTGTGCTGGTATGTGGGCTACCGAAATCGCCGGCACTTCACCCTGCAGGAAGAGGAGCAGCAGTATCTGGCCAGCGAGGAGGTGGCCCGCCCGGCGCTGAAATTTAGCGAATGGCTGGCTCTGTTTAAACGGCGCACCACCTGGGGGATGATTCTGGGCTTTTCCGGTGTGAACTACACCGGCTGGCTGTATATCGCCTGGTTGCCCGGCTATTTGCAGGCACAGCAGGGGTTAAGCCTGGCCCGTACCGGCTGGGTGGCGGCGATCCCGTTCCTTGCGGCGGCGGTGGGGATGTGGGTCAATGGCCTGGTGGTCGATGCCCTGGCGCGCAGAGGTTACGATCTGGCGAAAACCCGGAAAACGGCGATCGTGATCGGTCTGGTGCTGTCGGCCCTGGGCACCCTGCTGGTGGTGCAATCCTCCACGCCGACCCAGGCGGTGGCTTTTATCTCCATGGCGCTGTTTTGCGTCCATTTTGCCGGGACGTCGGCCTGGGGGCTGGTGCAGGTATTGGTGGCAGAGCATAAAGTGGCTTCGGTGGCAGCGATCCAGAACTTTGGCAGCTTTGTGTTTGCCTCCTTTGCGCCGATCGTCACCGGGTGGGTGGTGGATACCACCCATTCTTTTAATCTGGCGCTGGTGATCGCCGCCGGCGTGACCTTCACCGGGGCGTTGTGCTACTTCTTTATCGTTAAAACCCGTATCGACTAACAGCCAGACCGGACTCCCGGTTAAATGACAGGCCCGCAGGGACGCGTGGCCGGTGTGTCATTCGTCGACTTCTTTTATTCCCTCGCGGCGACTGTTTCCCCATTCCATCAGCGATGATTTTGTGACGGTTCACTCCCGGCAGCGAACCGGCCATATCTTCTTGTATGGTAGTTGACAGAAATCAAAGATGTTATACCAATTGCGTGCGATGGTTGGGACACAAAGGCATTCTCCTCGAGAGTTCTCCCCGAGAATGGTTGATGAGACACATAACAACGAGAGTCATCATGGAAAACACCCTTTTAACCGCCAACGCCATGCTGCCAGGCTACGATCGCAGCGCGCTGATCCCCCGTATCGTGCACCTTGGTTTTGGCGCATTCCACCGCGCCCATCAGGCGGTATATGCCGATATTCTTGCCAGTGAACATGGCAGCGACTGGGGCTATACCGAAGTCAATCTCATCGGCGGCGAGCAGCAGATCGCCGACCTCCGCCAGCAGGATCGGCTGTACACTGTGGCCGAAATGTCCGCCGACGCCTGGACCGCACGCGTGGTTGGGGTGGTGAAGCAGGCGCTGCACGCCCAGGTTGATGGCCTCGAAGCGGTGCTGGCGGCGATGTGTGAGCCTCAGGTAGCCATTGTCTCCCTGACCATTACCGAGAAAGGTTATTGTCATTCGCCGGCCAGCGGCGAGCTGCAGCTCGATCACCCGCTGATCGTCGCCGATCTGCACAACCCACACCAGCCAAAATCGGCGCCGGGCGTGGTGGTGGAGGCTCTGGCTCGCCGTCGGGCGGCAGGCTTGCCGGCTTTTACCGTGATGTCCTGCGACAACATGCCGGAAAACGGTCACGTGATGCGCAATGTCGTCTGCGCCTACGCCCGGGCGCTGGACGCGGAGCTGGCGGCCTGGATTGAACAGAACGTCACCTTCCCATCGACCATGGTGGACCGCATTGTCCCGGCCGTTACCGCGGAAACCCTCGATAAAATTGAGCAACTGACCGGCGTGCGCGACCCGGCCGGGGTGGCCTGCGAACCTTTCCGTCAGTGGGTGATTGAGGATAACTTTGTTGCCGGACGTCCGCAGTGGGAAAAAGCGGGAGCGGAACTGGTCGCCGATGTGGTGCCTTTTGAAGAGATGAAGCTGAGGATGCTCAACGGTAGCCACTCGTTCCTGGCGTACCTGGGCTATCTGGCCGGTTATCAGCACATCAACGACTGTATGCAGGATGATAACTACCGCCGCGCGGCGCTGGCGCTGATGCTGGACGAACAGGCGCCGACGCTGAAAGTGCAGGGGGTGGATCTTCCGCGCTATGCCAGTCTGCTAATTGACCGCTACTGCAATCCAGCGCTGAAGCACCGTACCTGGCAGATAGCCATGGACGGCAGCCAGAAGTTGCCGCAGCGCATGCTGGACTCCGTACGCTGGCATCTGGCGCACCAGCAAGATTTCACGCTGCTGGCGCTCGGTGTGGCGGGCTGGATGCGCTATGTCGGTGGCGTTGACGATGCCGGCCAGCCGATTGAGATTTGCGATCCGCTGTTGCCGGTTATCCAACAGGCGGTGGCGGCCAGCGCCGAGGGTGAAGCGCGAGTGAAAGCGCTGCTGGGTATTGAGGCGATCTTCGGCCTGGCGTTGCCGCAGGAGCCCCGTTTCGTCTCGGCGGTTACCCGCGCCTATCTGGCGCTGCAGCGGCTGGGGGCCAAAGCCACTGTCGCCGCGTGGGCTGCCGAGCAATAATCCGCTTCCGGTGTCGGCCTCGTCGTCGACACCGGCTATTTTGTTATCTCTGCCACCTTCCGCTGATATTTCTTTTTTTGCTGTCGATCGGTTTTGGCGCGCTGAAAAGATGATCGAACGCAATGTCTATACATAACTCTATATTTCCCTGATTTACTAAAGATAATTAGCTGTTATTTTTCCGAATAATGGCTGGTAATTTACTGCCATAATGGCATAGTTAAGTCATTGAAAAAGAACTTTCTCTGGAAAAGGAGTACGGGCCATGTATAAAAAAATTTTATTGCCTGTTGATGTCTTTGAAATGGATTTAAGCGATAAAGCTGTGCGTCACGCGGAATTCCTCGCCACTGCAGAAAACGGTGAGATCACATTGCTCAACGTTCTGCCGAACAGCAGTCGTTCACTATTACGCGGCTTTACGGCGGATATTCGTAAATTCGAAGCCTATATGAAAGAAGAGTCGGAGAAAAAGATGCGCGAGGTGGCGCGACTGTTCGACATTCCGATGTCGCGGATCCATACCCGGGTGGTCTTTGGTAACGTGCGCGACGAAATTCTGGCTATCAGTAATAACGAAGAGTTCGATGTGATAGTGGTTGGATCCCGCAAACCGGGCATCTCCACCCATCTGCTGGGCTCCAACGCCGAGTCGATTCTGCGCTACGCCAAAACGCCGGTGCTGGTCGTCCGTTAATCCCCTCATGACGACGGCTGCGTCAGCCACGCTGGGCAGCCGTCTGACCATTAATCTTCGCTAAACCAGTCGCGGTTCTCCTGGCGGATCAGTAACACGGACTCGCTGATTTCATGCAGATGGACATTCATTGCCTGCTCTACTGCCTCCGCGTCGCGTTTTTCCAGCGCGGTGAAAATCTCATGGTGCTGACGCAGGAGCATCTCCGGTGAGGTGATATGGTCCAGGCTCATGTAGCGCACGCGGTCGATGGCGGCTTTAATATTTTCCACCGTATCCCACGCCAACTGACAATCGGCAATGATCGACAGCTTCTGGTGAAACTCATCATCAAGCAGGAAAAAGTCGTTTGATTGTTGTCTGTCGACGGCAATACGCTGCTGATGGAGATTCTGCTCCAGCTGATAAACCTGCTCATCGTTAATCATGCCGGCGGCGCGGCGGACCACCGCGCACTCAATCGCCTGGCGGACAAAGCAACCATTGCGCACCTGCGACAAGGAAATTTTATTGACGTAGCTGCCGCGCTGGGGACGTATCTGGATAAGCCCATTTTCCGCCAGCTTGATGAAGGCCTCGCGCACCGGCTGACGCGACACATCGAAACGCACGGAGACTTCTTTCTCAGACAGCGGTGTGCCAGGCGGGATCAGGCAGTGAACGATATCCCGGCGGAGGATGCGATAAATTTGCTGATTAACGGGTTGCGTCGGATTCAGTTGCGATTCTGCGGCCATTGATGGTTACTTTTTAAGGGATTATGCGCACTATTTTACGCGTTTTTTGCGGTTCCGCCCATACCCGGCCCGCAGGCCGGGTGGCTGACGGTTAGCCCTGGCGGTGAACGCTGAGTCCGGCAAAACTCTGGCTCACCGGCATCATCTCCAGGGTGTTGATGTTGACGTGCTTCGGCAGGGTGGCCACCCACCAGACCGCCTCGGTCACATCTTCCGGCGTCAGGGCTTCGGTGTTCTCATAAGTTTTCCCGGCCTTGGCGTCATCACCTTTAAAGCGGACGTTGGAAAACTCGGTGCCACCCACCAGGCCCGGCTCGATGTCGGTGACGCGCACGGCGGTGCCGTGCAGGTCGGTGCGTAGATTCAGACTGAACTGACGGACGAAGGCTTTGGTCGCCCCATAGACGTTGCCCCCGGCATAAGGCCAGCTACCTGCCGTGGAGCCGATGTTAATGATATGCCCGCGATTGCGCTCCACCATACCCGGCAGGACCGCGCGGGTCATGTACACCAGCCCTTTATTATTGGTGTCGATCATATCTTCCCAGTCTTCCACGCTGGCGCGGTGCGCCGGTTCCAGACCCAGCGCCAGACCGGCGTTATTCACCAGGACGTCAATCGCCTGCCACTCGGCGGGCAGATCGGCAATCAGCGTCTCAATGGCGGCGCGGTTGCGGACGTCAAGCTGGGCGATATAAAGGTTGTCACCGAGGTCGTCTTTCAGCGTCTTCAGGCGCTCTTCACGACGTCCGGTGGCAATCACTTTATGGCCGTTAGCGACGAAACGGCGAGTAATACTTTCACCAAAACCGGCGGTGGCACCGGTAACCATGATAATCATCTTACTGTTCCTCAACGCTTTTTGTGTTTTCATACCATAGCACGCACAGACGGCGACCGGTAACGGAAATCATTGCGACCCCTTAAGGAGAAGCCTAATCTTACAGGATTAGCCTGTGCAGGAGAGAAAGATGTCTGAACAAAATCCCTTTTTTAGCGTCAGTTTGCTGCCTTACCAGGCACCCCCGTTTGATCTCATCCAGGACTACCACTATCGCCCGGCGTTTGATGAGGGTGTCCGGCAGCAGCGCGCGGAGATCCGCGCGATAATCGACAACCCGGAGCCGGCGAATTTTGCCAACACTCTTGAGGCCCTTGAACAGAGCGGACAGCTGCTGGCGCGAGTGACGCGGGTCTTTTTCGCCATGGCTGGCGCCCACACCAACCCGTTCATTCAGTCTCTGGATGAAGAATTTTCCGCTGAGCTCGCCGAGCTGGGGAATGACATCTGGCTTAACGAGGCCTTATTTCAGCGAGTGAACAGCGTCTATGAGCAGCGTGACGCGCTGGCGTTAGACAGCGAATCTCATCGTCTCCTGACCCTCACCTGGCAACGTTTTGTCCATGCCGGGGCGACGCTGGCGCCAGCGCAGAAGGCGGTGCTACGCACGCTGAACACCGAAGCGGCGACCCTGCAAAGTCAGTTCCAGCAGCGGCTGCTGGGGGCGGCCAAAAACGGTGGACTGGTGGTTGATTACCGACATCAACTGGATGGCCTGGCGGATGAGGAGATAGCGGCGGCCGCCGACGCGGCGCGGGAAAAAGGGCTCAGTGACCGCTGGCTGCTGACGCTGACCAATACCACCCAGCAGCCGCCGCTGCTCTCTTTGCGCGACCGACAGACGCGGGAGAATCTCTTTGCCGCCGGCTGGACGCGCAATCAGCAGGGCGATGAGCATGATACACGTCGCCTGGTGCTGCGACTGGCGGCGATCCGCGCGCAGCAGGCGGAACTGCTGGGCGCGGCCGATTACGCCAGCTGGGCGCTGACCGATCAAATGGCCGCCTCTCCGGCGGAGGCATTAACTTTTATGCGCCGGATCGCGCCGGCTGCGCGGGCGCGGGCTGAACGAGAGCTGGCTGACATCCAGCAGGTGATTGATAACGAGGGCGGGGCGTTTCGCGCCGCAGCATGGGACTGGCTCTATTACAGCGAACAGGTGCGGCGAGCTGCCTTTGCCATTGATGATGCGCAGCTTAAACCCTATTTTGCTCTCGAGCGCGTGCTGCAGGATGGCGTCTTCTGGACGGCCACGCAGCTCTTTGGCCTCCGCTTTGTCGAGCGCTTCGATATCCCCGTCTATCACCCGGATGTTCGGGTCTGGGAGATCTTCGATCACAACGGAGAAGGGATGGCGCTGTTTTACGGTGACTACTACGCACGCGACTCAAAAAGCGGCGGCGCCTGGATGGATGTGTTTGTCGAACAGTCTACCCTGCGGGAGCAGCGACCGGTTATCTACAATGTCTGCAACTACGCCCGGCCGCAGGCAGGGCAGAGCGCGCTGTTGTCGTGGGATGAGGTGATCACTCTGTTCCATGAGTTTGGCCATACCCTGCATGGGCTGTTCGCCAGCCAGCGTTACGCCAGTCTCTCCGGAACCAATACCCCGCGCGATTTTGTCGAATTTCCTTCGCAGATCTTCGAACACTGGGCCAGCCAGCCGCAGGTGTTTGCCCACTACGCGAAGCACTACCAGTCCGGGGAGCCGATGCCGGAGGCGCTACGCGACAATATGTTGCGTGCGGCAACCTTCAATAAAGGGTACGACATGAGCGAGCTGTTGGCTGCTGCGTTACTCGATATGCGCTGGCATAGCCTGTCGACCTCGGCAATACCGGAGGACGTGGATGGGTTTGAGCAGAAGATATTGCAGGAAGAACACCTGGATCTGGCGGCCGTTCCGCCGCGCTATCGCAGCAGCTATTTCTCCCATATCTTTGGCGGCGGCTATGCGGCAGGCTATTACGCCTATCTGTGGACCCAGATGCTGGCCGACGACGGCTATCAGTGGTTCGTGGAGCAGGGCGGTTTGACCCGTGAGAACGGTCAGTGCTTCCGGGAAGCGATTCTGTCGCGCGGCAATAGCACTGATTTAGCTGAACTTTATCGCCAGTGGCGCGGGCACGATCCACAGATTGAGCCGATGCTGGAAAACCGTGGGCTAAGTGCGTAGGGTCATTTCGGGCTGACACGATAACCGGGCGCGATGCCCGGTTTTTTTCGACTTTTCATTCAGGGTACCTGGCTACTCGCTGTAACGACCGGCAACGCTATGGCGGCGATTTAAGGGGGGAGGACTGAAAAGTGTCTACCCAGAATCTCCCGACCACAATTATCAGGTCTTTTTAATGCTGCCTGAAGTAATTATTCATCATTTTCAACCACGTCCAGCAATAAACGTAGAATTAAAATTTTAATTTCCAGAGAACTTGATATTCTCCGGGAGAGAATTAACACTCTTTATTGTAACTGGGAGTGATTATTTAAAGCTGTCGCAGTGTGCACTTAACTATGAGGTGCTTCGGGGCAATTGCTGCCTATTATTTTGCGTTGACAGAACGTCCTGCTTATTATTTTTTACACCGTCTCATTCTACAGGTTCACATTTTTGTAGGTTGTGCTGTGATCCTTTTCTTTTCTGTAAGGAAAAAGAATATGTCATATGCTGCCTGTGTTAAAAATATCTATCCGCTGGCAAATATCAACGCACTGACACCAGCACAAAAGGTTGAAGAATTATATCGTTATGCAAATGGATACAAAGAAGGACTTTGCCTATGGTATTGGCGAGGTATTACCAGGAAAAGAAGAGCGGCATTTTCATTGCTAATTATAGTGTTCATTCTGGTGATATTAGCCACATTTATACAAACGGTAGTGGTTAATTATTATCAGGGAGATGCAGAAAAACAGTTCTTTTTTAGCCAGCTAGCCTTTGGTTTATTCGCACTATCCATAGTTTTCCTTTTAATTGACAAGGTGTTCGGTTGGACGAGTGGTTGGGTTAGATATATTAAGACTGTGCACGACATTGAAATGAGCCATAGCGATTTCACATCAAAATGGATATCTAACAATTGTTTGAATGAACATGATTTTAACACATGTTACAAAAATGCTCTTCAACTGGTAAAGGAATTTATTCAATCAGTAGATGATTTTCAGAAGCGTGAAACGGATGAATGGTCAATGCAGTTTGGTGATAGTTTGAACCAGCTAGGAGCAATGCTTAAAGCAAACCAGAAAGAGAGCAGTAAAAGTACACCAGTACAAAATGGAAATAACCAGCAAGAAAAATTGGATGGGATGCTATTGTCAGGTGCTGTTAATATTTGCGTTACTAATTCATCATCAACAAAACTAATTAAAGTTTCTATAAAAAAAGGAATAAACACCATCAATGAGAAGGATTTTATTGCAGGTTGCTGGGGCGTAATTGATATTTCACCGGGTATTTATTTGCTTGAGGTTTTTGATGGTTTAAATTTGCTTGTTTCACAAGCGATAAAAATAACTTCGGGGGAAGTGTTAAGGGTCGATTTTTCTATCTAACCACGAGTGGGGGAATTATGAATATCATTCTCGGTCCAGTATTGAGTCTCAGAAAAGTGAATGTTAATTATTTTCATGTTTCTGCACTTATTGTTGTGCCCAAAGATTACAACGAAATTGATTGCTCACTGAGTCATGGTGTTGTTGAGCAGGTTGTGAAAATAGCTAGTGTGCCATTTTGCAATCCTATTTGGGATGTAATAAGGCTGGATTTTAATATCCCATTATTAGATGTGCCGCAAACAATTAACTATACAATCGAAAATAATAAATGGCAGTTTGGGCTACCCGCGGTAGGGCAAAGCCCGGCTATTGCTTATGTATCATGTAATGGCTTTTCAGATGCTAAAAAGATGAAAGATGTTGGTTATATCACAGATCGTTGGAATGATCTTTACACCACACATCAATCAAGACCCTATCATATTCTTATTATGGGTGGCGATCAGGTATATACTGATGGGTTATGGCAGCAAGTTAAGTCAATTTTTGAGTGGAATGTCAGCTTTGCTCTTGATCGCTGGCATAAGCCCTTCACGAAAATGATGAAAGAAGAACTAGATTTATTTTTATGTAATATTTATTTTAACGCCTGGAGTTCATCCGAAATAACAAATGCCATGTCGGCAATCCCAAGCATTATGATATGGGACGACCATGATATTTTTGATGGTTGGGGGTCCTATCCAACAAAATTACATAATAGTTACATTTATCAGGGGATATTTGCCTTGGCAGAGCAATATTTCCGCGTGTTCCAACTACAGTTAGCTGCGACGAGTGATGAGAAACACCCATCAGCGATACCTGGATGTACAAACTACAATCTTGGTTTTTCTTCCATTGGAAAAATATCTATTCTGGTGGCAGATTTGCGCAAAGAGCGACAGCCGGAACCGATGCAAATTATGTCGGAGTACAACTGGACATTATTTTATCAGTATCTTAATGCTCTTCCCGAAAATGGTCATGTGTTGCTGCAATCCAGTATTCCTGTGGCCTATCTTAATCTGAACAATCTTGCCAAATTACTCAAAGTTCTACCTGGACGAAATGAACTGGAAGATGATTTACGTGATCACTGGCGGGATGAAGCTCACCGGGGGGAAAGGATTCGCCTGGTGCACAATTTACTTGATTTTTCCCGGGTTCACAAAAGTCGTGTCACCATCCTTTCTGGAGACGTGCATGTTGCTGCAAGTGCCGTCATTGAATCCTCACGCTATCCTAATTCAGGTTTTGCTACGAGAGTAAACCAACTGATCTCTACCGGTGTTGTTCATCCTGCCCCGCCGGCTATCGCTCGTTATATGCTGGAATGTAATGCTGATAAAGTCGACATTATCGACTCAGGTATAACGGCAACTATGTTACCCATCGCATCAGATGGTGGTTACTTAATCGGTGAAAGAAACTGGCTGGCTATTGAACCAGACGATAAGAACCGTTTATGGGCAAACTGGCATGTTGAATTTGCCAAACAATTAACAACCAGGGTCATACATCCTTATGGGGATGAGATAAACTAACTGGTTTCTGGAGGTGTGTATGTTATTTATAACCAATCGTTCTCCGCAAGGATCATTTGTTACAACCCCAGGACGCGATTTTATATTTGATCTGTTAGATAATACGCCTTCAGCCTCGGTATATTATTGCCAGCGGGATAGATTAAACAACAAGGACATCGAGTTGGGAAGCGATAATTTTCTGCAGGCAATAGAGACATCACAAGTTAAATCAATTTTGTTCTATCTGCATGGATTCAGGAACTTGCCCGAGGACGTCTTCACGGCCGCTCAGTTAGTGCAAAATCTCTGTGATACCCTTGCCCCCTTTAAAATCATGGTTATCCCTTTAATCTGGCCCTGTTGTGGCGAGAAAGGAATCATCCAACGTTATTATGATGATCGTGATGCAGCAAACGATAGCGGAAGTTCATTTTCACGTGTTATTCAAAGGATTGTTGACTGGGGAAGAGGGCGTAAAACAGCCTGTAAAAGTATAAATCTGCTGGCGCATTCGATGGGGAATCGGGTGCTATGCGCGACGCTGAATAACTGGTATCAGTCTTCAGTAGAACGGAGGCGTTTATTTGATTTTAGTTTCATGGTTGCACCCGATCTGGAAAGTAACGCACTGGAAACTAATGAACCAGCCGAAGTAATTTGCGAGGTCACTCGTGATGTAATTCTCTATCATGCGAGAGATGATCTTGCTCTTAAAGCAAGCAAAATAGTCAATTTTAACGCATTACCACGATTAGGGAGTTTAGGGCCTGCCTATATGACACGTATTCCTAATAATGTGACGGTAATTAATTGCGGGAGTGTCAATCAACCTGCTGATAGCCTCATTGGTCATAGTTATTTTGAGTCATTAGCGGATGATGCGACCAAGCCCAGTCTTGTGATTCAGCATATTATTAATTGCATGATAAAAGGTGAGATCATTCAGAACCCTTTTTCTTGACAGAAGAAACATATGCTTTCAGCCCAGGCGGGTTGCCTGGGCAGTATCATGATGTCTGGATGACGCAAAAGTGAAACAAAGTGATATTTTCAGCATAGATAGTAATAGCGTCCTCCAATTTTTTATAAGGTAAATATAATCCATTAGTAAATAATTTCAGGCTTCAGCCAGTCTTCATCGTACCTTTTTAAGGTGCTTATTTTTGTTTTTCAGTTCTTTCATACGTCTCATCATCGCTGTATCCATCCCACTAAATATTGCCCGCCATTTATAAAAACAGGTCCTGTGCAAACGGAGCGTGGAGCCAGCGCTTCGACGCAGAACACTTTCCATTTCCTAACAGACAGCGCATGACTTCCCATACCTAAAAGGGTATGGCTGGGCATCAATATAGTATTGGAAAGGGTGTTATGCCTGTTATTAAGATTGAATCACCCGCCAGACAGGGCGAAGGAATACGCAGACAGAGGTGATCAGTCTATGAGTAATGCAATAACTAAAGTCCAGAATGCCAATGCACGCCGCGGCGGTGATGTATTGTTAGAAGTTCTGGAAAGTGAAGGGGTGGAATATGTGTTTGGTAATCCGGGTACCACCGAACTGCCGTTTATGGATGCACTGTTAAGAAAACCGTCAATTCAGTACGTGTTAGCTCTGCAGGAAGCGAGTGCAGTCGCCATGGCGGACGGTTATGCGCAGGCAGCAAAAAAACCAGGCTTTCTGAATCTGCATACCGCCGGTGGTTTAGGCCACGGCATGGGAAATCTGTTGAATGCAAAATGCTCACAGACACCACTGGTGGTGACGGCGGGGCAGCAGGATTCACGCCACACGACAACCGACCCATTATTGTTGGGTGATCTGGTCGGTATGGGTAAAACGTTCGCAAAATGGTCACAGGAGGTTACCCACGTTGACCAGCTACCGGTATTAGTTCGCCGGGCTTTCCACGATTCTGACGCTGCACCGAAAGGCTCCGTTTTCCTGTCGCTTCCGATGGATGTGATGGAGGCGATGAGTGCTATCGGCATCGGCGCGCCTTCTACTATCGACCGCAATGCAGTCGCGGGTTCGTTACCTTTGCTGGCGAGTAAGCTGGCGGCATTTACTCCGGGTAGCGTCGCACTGATTGCCGGCGACGAAATCTATCAAAGTGAAGCGGCCAATGAGGTTGTTGCTCTTGCTGAGATGCTTGCCGCTGACGTGTACGGTTCAACATGGCCGAACCGGATCCCCTACCCAACAGCACACCCTCTCTGGCGGGGCAATCTGTCCACGAAAGCAACGGAAATTAACCGAGCGTTAAGCCAGTACGATGCTATTTTTGCCCTTGGCGGTAAGTCGCTTATCACTATTCTTTATACCGAAGGTCAGGCAGTGCCGGAGCAGTGCAAAGTGTTCCAGTTATCAGCTGATGCAGGCGACCTGGGACGCACCTACAGTAGTGAACTCTCAGTGGTTGGCGATATTAAATCATCGTTAAAGGTGCTACTTCCTGAACTGGAGAAAGCCACGGCAAACCATCGCCGTGATTATCAACGCCGTTTTGAAAAGGCGATTAATGAGTTTAAATTGAGCAAAGAAAGTCTGCTCGGGCAGGTTCAGGAACAACAATCTGCTACGGTAATTACGCCGCTGGTGGCGGCGTTTGAGGCAGCAAGGGCGATCGGACCTGATGTGGCCATTGTTGACGAGGCGATTGCCACCAGCGGCTCGCTTCGCAAGTCTCTCAACAGTCACCGCGCGGATCAATATGCCTTTTTACGCGGCGGTGGCCTGGGATGGGGGATGCCCGCGGCGGTGGGCTATTCACTCGGTTTGGGAAAAGCGCCTGTGGTGTGTTTTGTGGGAGACGGCGCGGCGATGTACTCCCCTCAGGCTCTCTGGACGGCCGCACACGAAAAACTGCCAGTCACCTTTATTGTCATGAATAACACGGAATATAACGTATTGAAAAACTTCATGCGTTCACAGGCGGATTATACGTCGGCCCAAACAGATCGCTTCATCGCAATGGATTTGGTTAATCCGGCAGTGGATTATCAGGCACTGGGTGCCTCGATGGGGCTGGAGACCAGAAAAGTTATCCGTGCCGGCGATATCGGCCCGGCCGTTGAGGCCGCACTGGCGAGTGGCAAGCCTAACGTGATCGAAATCATCATCAGTAAAAGTTAATCGTTAATCCGTCCAGACTGTGCCGCATCCAGTTTATCCCTGATACTGCGGCACAGGTTCACAAAACCCGGTAAAGCCGGATTAGTGTTCTTTGCCGACCACATCAGCATATTCTCCACCATATTCGGATTTTCCAGCTTCCGGTAAACCACACCGCGTAATTGAGCATTCTCCATACTGGCGGGAATAAGCGCGACACCAACACCATGGGCCACAAAATTCATCACAGTCTGCTGCACGGAGGCTTCCAGACCTATTTGCGGACTAAATCCAGCTTTGAGGCACTGATGAAGGATGGAATCATAGAGCATCGGCGCGCTCTCGCGCGGAACCGTGATGAACGGGTCATCACAGAGTGATTCAAGCCTGAAATGCTCGTGTTGAACCTGGGGGTGGTTGGCAGGAAGGGCGGCGATGAGCGGCTCACGCAAGAGCACCAGTGAATGAATCCCCGGCGTGGCCGTCTCGGAGAAGCTGATTGCCGCGTCCAATCTGCCATCTTGTAATGCGGCGTGTAAATCAGAGGGGATCCTCTCCTGAAAATGCAATTCCACGTCGGAACAGGTATTCCTGTGCTGCATCGCAACATGCGGCACAACGCTATAGCTGGCATACATTGTTGCGCCTAATTTCAGAACCCCTTTCTGCCCTGATTCTATTGCCCGTACGTTATTACAGGCCTGCTCCAGCATTGCCAGCATCGCGCGACAGTCCAGCAGAAATTGCTCCCCGGCAAGGGTTAAACTGACACCTTTAGCGGCCCGGTTAAATAGCTTTGCACCGAGGATAGTTTCCAGCTGGGCTATTTGCCGGCTTAAGGGAGGCTGCGAAATATTAAGTTTACTGGCGGCTTTGCCAATGTTTCCGGTTTCAGCAACAGTGCAAAAGTTAATCAACTGATTAAGGGTTGGTTTCATAAGCATTCCTGAAGCGGGTTCATACCTTCCAGGGTATCACTTGTTTGCCGCAGAGGGGCATATGAAATTAAGCGTTCTGGCGCTCGAGTTGAAGCAGGTGTGTGGCAATTCCCCATCTGATTGCCAGGCATTTCCCATCCCGGAAATCGAACACCGAGTAACTTGCATTAGGGTGAGCGTACCGCGAAAAGTTATCAATAGTCCCTTCTTTAAGCACCGCCAGCACGCCCTGGCTGACTTGCCCGTGCGTGACAATACAGACGCGCTGATGTTCTGTGGTTTCTTGTAAGTTGTGTATGAAACCTGTTACTCGTCGGGTTGCTTGTGCTAATGACTCTCCTTGTGGTGGGCAATACTCGGCATCATGTGTGAATAACGCATGCGCATCGTGGGGACGTTGTTGCATGAGCTGTGACGTTAACATACCTTCGAACTGGCCAAAGGCCTGTTCTTTGAGGGCCGGCTCAGCTATCAATGGGCAACGAAAATGGTCAGCCAGGCGCTGTCCCATTTGCCAGGCACGACCAAGCGGAGACGTGTAAACGCAGTCTACCCGGTAATCACTCGCTGCAAACGCGGCAAGTAAAGCTGATGTTTGGCGCTCCCCGCGGGGGGTTAACGCACTGTCACTCTGTCCCTGAATTATTCCTTTTATATTCCACTCTGTTTCCGCGTGTCGCACAAGTATCACTTGCATCATTAAATGGCCATGTATGTTGTTGATTTAAATTCTACCGTTTAGACAAATCCCTTTAATAGCGTGGGATTTTTAGCGCTGGACGAAGACAGGTTCTGCCTCCCCGCTTTCCTTGTATCTGACAGCATGTAGTGATGAGATACCGTCTCTGAAATCGAGTTAGCCATCCCATTCCCTTAATCAGTGACGCCTGGTTAGGAATGTGATGCGGACAATCCAAAAAACGCGCCAGGCAATGACCCGAGCCAGCACGCTTGTCAAATGGGATGGCTAGAATGGCAAACAGCGATTGTCTTCAGGACATTTTCGCTTCGACGTTTAACTCAGCATTTATAATATCGCGTATATTGACGAGTGCATTGCGCACCGCGGCGCCTCCTGCATAAAACAGTAATTGCAGGACAACCTCGATGATTTCTTCTCTGGTTGCCCCTGCATTTAGCGCTGCCTGAGCGTGTGCCCTCAATTGTGGAACCGTATGACCCAGAGTGACGCAGGAAGCAATGACAACCATCTCCCGCGTTTTAGCATCCAGCCCCGGGCGTGCAAGGATGCCTCCCATAGCCCATTCGATCGAGATATCAGTAAAATCAGGGCACAAATCGGCCATGTCCTTTCGTAGTTCTTCTCCTGCGCCATTTCCATACAGCTCATTAAACAATCTCATTCCTTGCTCACGGAGCTCTGTATTGGTCATCATTTTTAACCCTCCTGCACTAAGTGAAAACAGATTAAAACCCGCTGGTGAAATTTGATAAACAGCGTTATGTTTTTATCTTTAACAAGCCAGGCTTGATAATAGTGAATAAACTGGAAAGTATGGCGGTGTTTGTCCGCGTCGTGGACAGGGGCAGCTTTAGCGCTGTTGCTGAAGAGATGCGAATCAGCGGAACCATGGTTGGGCTGCATATCAAAGCGTTAGAGGAACATCTCGGCGTTCGCTTACTTAATCGCACAACGCGTCGGCAAAGTCTGACCGATTTTGGTCAGGGTTATTATCAGAGTTGCCGCCGGATATTAGCTGATATTGAAGATAGCGAGTCACAGGCATTTGCTCTTCACCAGAAGCCACGTGGAAAACTGAGAGTAGGTTGCCCAGTCTCCTTTGGTGTCCATGCGCTTTCGCCTGTTACTGCTCAGTTTCTTATTGAATGGACTGATATGGCAGTAGACCTGGTGCTGAGCGATAAATCGATGGATATGGCAGATGAAGGTTTAGATGTCATGATTAAGATTGGTGAGCTCCTGCATGTTAATACACTTGTTGCCCGTTCGATAGCGCCATATCGCTCAGTCATGTGTGCATCTCCGGCCTATATAAAACGGGCAGGGGAACCCATAACACCTGAAGAGTTATGCCATCATCGATGTCTTGGGTTTGCCCATCCCATTGCAGCGAATGAATGGACACTTCAGAGGGAAGGCAAACCTGTCAGAGCTCCGGTAAACATCACGATGACCTGTAACAATGGGGAAGCATTGCGAAGGGCAGCATTGAATGGATTGGGAATTATTATGCAACCCGAGATCCTGTTGGCTGAAGATTTGCAACATGGCCGACTGCTGCCTCTGATGTCTGAATTTCAACCATTAGCTAAGCCAGTGCATATATTGACCTTTGCAAACCGTCAACAGTTACCAAAAATCCGTTTATACGTTGATTTTTTATTGAAAAATTTCAGTGCATCACTCTACGCATTGAACCTTGAATAAATAATGAATTGTACGCGGCTACGGCTGACCGAATGCCGCATCGGTGGCAGAGAGGCACCATCTGACGTTGATAATACGTAATAATTCGCCTTTGTCCCGAACGTGCGTCCCTTTTTAATCTTGACTTTGCATAAGATTGCTCGGTATGTTTCTCATCGTAGTGTATTATGCCAGATAAAAAAAGCCGTCTTAGCGTGGGTTATATCGTTAAAATGATATATTCGCGCTAATGATTTTTATCCAGGGAAGCAATGAATAAGGAAGTGCGCGAGTGTCTGATTGGAATATTATTGTGCTGTCTCTATTTTCAGCGACGTACCTGCCTTTGTTCTGGTTCGTAGGCATGCGGATAGCCTCTGAGGACATTCTCAGAAAGAGTAAATTTTACGAAGTGGATCCAAATGTTTTAGTCCCTGGATGGGCGAAGACATGCACGACGGTATTCTGTGTTTTGCACTACTGCCTGTTCCTCATTCCGCTGACTATGGTTGACTGGTTACATGGCTTGGCTGCATTTGGCGCAGGAATTCTGTTGCTTGTGTTTCTCCCTTTATTCAGGAAAAGCTATATGCCTGTTTTTAAAGCACACGCTGTGCGCGTTCACAGGAGAGACCCTTCAACAGGTCGATTATTAATTCGTGTGTTGAAGGCTTAGACTTTTGGTTGAAGATGCTCTGTTTAGCCTTTATTCATATTACGTAAGTCTTCAAGCAAACCAGGTCCGTCCGGTAACCAACCCAGATGAGTCTGGGTAGCTTTGCCTGAAGCACCAGGATCAACATGAGCCAGTGCCAAACGAACCACGATAATGTTTACCCATTGAGGCAGCGTCTTCTTCTGTCGCTCCACGAGGAAATAAGGCGGAGGAGACAGGCACATCAGTTTCACGAGTAAGTCCATGGATGCTATTAGCTGCTGAGATAGCCGGTATGGTTTGCCTTTTATTCATACATCATTCAGTGCACTTCAACATCAAGGCGTTAAGGTTGCGTTAACAAACAGACGCAATACTGATGTGGCCGATCCCCTTATAAAATGGCCAAATGATGAACGAACAACTTCGCAATGCGCTTCCGCACAAAGACACCCCTTTTTTCCGCATGCTGCATATTATTGTCGCCACCCTGATTCTGCTGCAGATCATTAGTTCTAATCTCACCGAAAGTGAGGCGCTTCGCGACGTAACTCTGACCGGAGTCGTGACATGGTTCCATGTTATCTCTGGATTCGCGCTGATGGTTCTTGGTGTAGTGATGCTGGTATGGATGCTTAAACAACGTGGGTTTCGTTACTATTTTGCCTGGTCGTCCCTTGATTTTCGCGGTGTAGTTGAAGACATTAAAATGCTAATGACATTTCGTCTTCCTGAAGCACATGCCGGTGGCATAGCGGCGATGATCCAGGGGCTTGGCGTACTTGCTTTGTTGGCGGTCGCACTCTGTGGAGGGCTCTGGTTTGTACTGGACACCGCGCCAGGGACGTCAACGGCGCTGGCAGAAGCGGTCCTGCATTTGCATAAATTTCTGACGGTGTTCATTGAAACCTATTTCTGGGCGCATGGTGCGATGGGATTGCTGCATATCTTCCTCACCTTTCGCAGTCAAAAGAAACATCCCGTTGTTGGATAAGGTTCTGGTCTCTCGCTAATCCCGATGAGGGTGCGTATTAAAAGGAAAAAGGCATGCATCTTGAACGACACAGCATTGAAAGCGTCGGTTGGTTAAGGGCGGCGGTCCTGGGAGCGAATGACGGGATTGTCTCAACCGCCAGCCTGGTGCTCGGCGTGGCGTCTGCAAATACCAGCCCTTCGGGCGTGTTGCTGGCCGGTGTCGCCGGGCTGGTTGCGGGAGCCATGTCGATGGCAACAGGGGAATATGTTTCGGTATCATCCCAGGCGGATACGGAAACCGCCGCGCTTGCCGAGGAAAAAAGTGAGCTGGACGCAGATTATCAGGGAGAGGTTCGGGAGCTGACGTCTCTTTATATCCAACGCGGAGTGGAGCCTGCGCTTGCCCGCCAGGTTGCAGAACAGCTCATGGCCAAAGACGCCCTGGAGGCTCATGCCCGCGAAGAGTTGGGATTAACGGATACTCATTCTGCGCGACCTTTGCAGGCGGCCATTTTTTCGGCCGTGAGTTTTTCAGCCGGGGCGGGGTTACCCTTGATCGTTGCAGTGCTATCGCCAGCAAAACTGACTGTTATCGCGATTTTCCTATCCACTCTCTGTTCACTGGCTGCTCTTGGCTATTTCTCTTCCGTGGTGAGTAACGCACCGCCTGTCAGAGCTATCAGCAGAATTACGTTCTGGAGCACGCTGGCCATGCTTTTTTCGATGGGGATTGGGCGCATAGCCGGGCAGGTACTGCTGTAAAATTGCTAAATTATCAAACACACCTTTAGAGAATGAGCTATTTAATCTAACGTCCATATCGGGGTAGTCTTTAAATATAGCGAAATAACTTGTTATATAAATCTCGCTACAACGATATCTTTCATTGGCAACGTGGACGAAAAAATGGTTTTGATGGCTACTATGTTTCTGTATTCTCTGGCTCTGTCGTTTTCGCCTGGGCCAGTCAATATGGTCATTATCTCTTCAGGTGTTATGCATGGCTTTAGAAAAACATTCGCCTTCGTATCCGGTGCGACTCTGGGTTTCACCCTGTTGCTTATCTTTGTTAGTTTTGGGTTATACACAGTCATTGCCTCGCACCCATCATTTTTTAAATACCTGAATGTTCTCGGCTCTATTTTTATACTGTATCAGGGCTATAAAATTGCCACATCACAACCTGATTGGTCATTAAAAAAGGGAAATGCACCCGGATTTGTTCAGGGAGTGTTAATGCAATGGTTCAACCCAAAAGCCTGGGCTGCCTGTACCTCTGGAACTACCTTGTTTTCTGAGCCATCAACCAGTCTGCCCCTAATACTGTTCATTATTATTTACTTTTTTATCTGTTATATCTCATTATCAATTTGGGCAATATTCGGTGATAAAATGTCAACATTTCTTCAGGGAAGGGCACAAATGCGTATCTTTAATTTATTGATGGGCGGGTTTTTATGCGTTATCGCATGTTATATGCTCTACCCACAATGATTTTAGCTGTTCAAAGCTTATGTTGTTCCATAGCGTTATAAATGTAATTAATTAGTTTATAGGCGGCGCTGCTGGTTGATATATTGGCGGGCCAAATGGCATAAACTTTTAGCGGCTCTAATGACCAGTCAGGAAGTACTTCATGCATCTCCCCGAGTTTAACATCATTTTCGCAGAGGAAACGGGGAGGTACGGCAAGCCCTATGTTCTGTTTGGCAAGAACATAGGCAGCTTCAATGTTATCAACGCATACCATAGGAGCATATTTAATGACCGCCAGTTCGCCATTTTTATGCCTGAACTCTCGAATGTTCTCTCTCATTGTTAACCCAATCCACGGCAGGGATCCCAGCTCAACGGGATGCTTAATGGGGTGGTACTGCATGAGCAAGTCCTTAGACGCCACCAGTTGTCGTGGTAGAACAAATAGGTGTCTTGCTTTGAGTGAACTGTCCGGGAGTTCGCCAATACGGAAGGCGACATCAATGCTATCAGCGATGATGTCCTCGCGCAGATCACTATAAGAAATACTCAGGGAAATATCCGGATTTTCTTTAATAAAATTCGCCAGATGGCGGGTGAATGGACCGTTTAAAAAAACAGCAGGGAGGGAAATGCGCAGCTTGCCGACGGTAGAGATAGAGCGTTGTTTAAATTCAATGACGCCCTTTTCATACAGCTCCAGCATCGATCTGGCGGTCTCCAGCAAACTGATGCCATCCTGGGTTAGAGAAATCTTCCGCGTATTTCTGTACAGCAGGGCGCTATTGAGGTTTTTCTCAAGTCTGGATAAATGTGTGCTTGCTGTTGCGGTCGTCAGGCCTAACGCTGCGGCGCCACCTGAGATAGAACCTCGTTCTACAATTTTGGCAAATACTATCAGGTAGCGGATGTCATCGATCATTTACAGTCCTGTGTTCACTCAGTAATGCTGGGCGTGGAGCCAGCAAAAGCGTTAATCCATCATAGAATTAACATATCCTATTTTCATCATCGGCAGCATAATTTTTCAAATGCTTCTCAACGCTGGCTAACCGGTTCCCCGGTATGGAGATTTGTGCTTCAATGGGCAGGCAGAAATCCTCGAAGCATCATCGGTAATATTCCCCGTCAGGAGGTAAGTTTGCACATTGATACCCATCGTTTGCATCTTCGCCCGGTCATGGCTTCCGATGTCGACGATCTGTACCGAATTTATGGCGATCCCGCGACCAATACCTTCAACCCCGCAGGACCGTACCCGAATATAGACTATGCGGAAGTCGTCCTGCGGCGCTGGCTCGCGCACTGGCAAACGCACGGGTTCGGAAACTGGGCAATATCAATGCGCAATACCCCTGAACACATCATTGGCTTTGGTGGCGTCAGTCTACGCAGTTATAACGATGTCACCATTAACAATCTTGGATATCGGTTTTCTACTGAGGCATGGGGAAAAGGACTGGCCACCGAGTTTGCGATTGGCGCGATGAGATATGGTTTCGAGGTGCTTAAACTTGCGGAGATGTCAGCGGTTGTCCGGGCTAACCATCTGGCTTCGCAGAAAGTTCTCGAGAAAGCCGGGATGAGGTACATTAACGATATTGCTGATATAAAAGATGCGCCGCCAAGCCTGCTTTATTCATTGACGTTAAACGAGTGGTTAAGCCAGATCAGTGGCTGTACATAACGTTTAGGTTAACCCTGGCGACGGTTAATGACGCGGTCGCCTTGGGGGTCTTTCCGGCAAAACCTGCTGGCTTGCCCACGAAGATACTCTTAGACATCCGCCCCCAATTTTATGCTGGTATTATGGGAGTAACCGCTGCGCGTCACGCCTGCTTTACCCCGTACAGCGATGTGCTTTTTATTAGCTAAATGCGCGCGTAATAATAAAAATAATTTCTTCAGCTTTATTCATTTTCAGAATTATCGCACAAGGTCTTACCTTAATCTGAAATGGCTAAGGGATAGTTGTTTTTGAAAACTTATACCCCGTATTATTTGATAATCATCTTTATCTCTGAAAAGGTCGTGTATGAGTAATTTTCTGCTATTAGCCCTGGCGGTGGTGTTATTGTTAACATCATTATTTTGTGGTCTGTCATATGTTAAAGACAGAAGGAAGCTTAAGATGCGTTTTAACAAAACCCGGCGTTAATGGGTTGCTATTGAGGATAGCGCAAGAGCGATGGCCGAGAATCGCGCCAGCTCTTGCTTAGTATCAATCTGGAATTTTTTCATGATGTTTATTTTGTGTGAAAAAACCGTCTTATGGCTGATGCCCAGCTCTTGCGCTATCTGTTGATTGTTCATTCCCGTTTTTATCGCATCGATAATATAAAGCTGCGATTTGGTCAATGTTAGTCGCGGGCATTTAAGGCAGCGTCTGCTGTCTTTTTCCGCCCCCCCAGCGACGGGTTTACTTAATGCCGTCAGGCGGTTTGCAATTTGCTTTTTAATGCTGCGGAGATCGGCGTTGATACTGATAAAACAGGCATCACGCAGACAAAGCGGCAAACGGTCAACCCGGGCACAGCTGTCGCTGGGGACAAAAACAAAGACAGGCGTCTGTTGCGGTATCTTCTTGAAGTACGGGTGACACAGGTAATGTTCACCGGTTTCCATTTCCGTAAAAAGCACATCAGTCTGGCTAATGATGTCAGATGAATATTCGTGAAGGGAAAAGGGCGTACAGATATTTTCTTCGATTGCGATCTCGATCAGTAGCTCGCAAATTCCCCGCTTCAGATAAATATTTTCAGTGTTAATTAAAAAATCAGGCATAGTGATGATGAACGCGAAATGGATTAAGGTTGATAAAATTCTTTGAAGCAAATTTGTTTTGCGAATATGGGCTTAGGATATTTCTAATAACAAACAAAAGCAATAAGTCCAAAATTGGACTTATTGCTGTGCGGATGATATAAGATTTTTAAAATCAGTGAGTTACGTATATTGGACGCATAGAAGTTGTCGGCAATTTGGCACAAACTGCTTAAATTGCTTATATTGCATGCGTTAATTCTGGTCTCAAATATATTAATCAAAGTAATTTATTCACTGTGTGAATTGCTATTTCAAAAATACGTTGTGCAGGCGCGGATCCTCGATGAGATCGCGCCTGAGCGAAGCCAGGGGTTGTCTTTGACAAAAAGGGAGCGAGGTATTGTCCCGCCGCTGCGGAGGGTGAACAGCAACGGCGTACAAAAGAATCAGTTATCGGGGTTGTTGGAAATGCCTTTCCAGACCATCCCCAGGCCGAGCAACATCGACGCGAAGAGGGCGAACAGGGTGGTGGAGATAAAAATACCGGTCATGGTGGTGCCTCAGAAAGTGCGTATGCAGGTTATTAGGCACGGGACGGAGAGAAAGGTTCCTTGCAGGGCTGACTATTTTTCCGTCAGGGTTTGCCGGCTGATGCCAGCAAGGTAATGGCTTGTCAGCGCGCCTCGGGCGGCGGAGCGAGCCGCTGGTGAGGAACGCGCTTATCACTGCAGTCGTAAAGGACAAAACGGACGGTGGGGGTGGTGGCACGGTCCGGGCGTTGACATCCCTTTGAACAAGTTATATATACATGTCGCTTCTGTTTATTGAATGTTAAACAGCATCAGTTATGGGACTCAGAAGCGCCACTGCCCCCGCCGTCGGGCGGGGGTCACTCTGCCACCCGGCCTGGTTATTTTTTCCTGTGGCGAGTGATAAAAAATTTTATTTTCGCTCTTGAAAAATGCACTGCAGATATTATTTTATATAGCGGACAAGCAATGCTTGCCTTTATGTTGAGCTTTTGAATGGATATTCAGGAGGTTAATTATGGCACTCAAAACCTTGTCAGCACTCCCTGTTTTCGCTGATTCTCTTTTTGCCGATCGTTTCAACCGCATTGACCGTCTTTTCAGCCAGTTAACTGGCGATACGCCGGTGGGCGCCTTGCCGGCCTATGATTTGCAGAAAATAGATGACAGTAATTTCCTGCTTAGCGTCAGCGTGCCCGGCTGGAAAGATGAGGAACTGGAAATAGAGACCGTCGGCGGTAATCTGCATATTACCGGCAAACGTGGAGAAACTGATTCCGGGACCGACGGTAGCCAGCGCTGGATATATAAAGGCATCCGCCGCGCTGATTTCCAGCTGAGTTTCTCGCTTCCTGAACATGCCCAGATTAATCAGGCACAGCTGGATAGTGGGATCTTAAAGGTGACTATCCATCAGGAGATCCCGGAAAGCGAAAAACCGCGCAAAATTGCCATTGAGAGTCACGGCCGGGTGATTGAACACAAGGTCTGATTCGGCGACAGTTCAGACGAGTATTCGCTAAGGCCCGCGCAGCGGGCCTTTATTTTTCCACCCGAACTGACGCGATCGGTCTACTGCCGACGAGAGAAATCGATATGCTATTCTTTTAACTGGCGCGATGCTGCTGTTATTCCTTTGATATTTTGTGAGGGGTCTGAATGACAGACGAGATGAGTTACGATGCAAAACCGACCTCAGCGCTAACGGCGGAAGTGGCTCAGATGCTGGTTGCTCGGGGCTGGCGGCTAACCACGGCAGAGTCCTGCACCGGGGGCAATCTGGCGGCGGCGCTCTGTGCTCAGGCGGATACCGCGGCGTTTTATGATACCGGCGTCGTCACTTTCAGCGATGAAGCCAAACGAAACGTGCTGCAGGTTCGTGCGGAAACCCTGGCGGTACACAGCGCCGTCAGCGAAGCGTGCGTCCAGGAGATGTCGGCCGGTATTCTGGCAATGGCTGACGCCGATATCGCCATCGCCATCAGCGGCTACGCGGGACCGGAGGGCGGGGAAGATGGTACCCCCGCCGGCACGGTATGGTTTGCCTGGAATTTTCGCGGCCAGACTGAAACCAAACGGATGTGCTTTGCCGGCGACTGTGAGACCGTGGTGGCGAAAGCGGTACGATATGCCCTGGCGGCACTGAGCGAAAAGCTTGCCCACTGGCAATGACGATGCCCGGGTGCGCGTCCTTACAGGTCCGTTGCCTGGCGCGCTACCGGCCAGCAGATCTCCCCGATGCCGTTAAGGCAGGGTCGGGAAAAGAGAAATCCCTGAAACAGGCGAATGCCTACCGACTGCAGCCAGCACCACTCCTCAATGGTTTCGACGCCCTCGGCGACCACGGTGATGCCGAGATCTTCACAGCAGCGCACGACCGAGGCGACAATCGCCTGTTTGGTGCCGCTAATATGAATATCGCGCACCAGCTCCGCATCCACTTTGATTTTATCAGGCTGAAAGCGGGTCAGGAGCGACAGACCGGAGTAACCGGCGCCAAAATCGTCGATGGCCAGTTTCATGCCGGCCACGCGCAGCGCTTTGAGTACTTTGCGGAACTGGTCGAAACAGGAGATAACCTCCGTCTCAGTCACCTCGATCAAGACCTGTTCTGGCCTGAGACCTGCCGCCAGCAGGTTGTCCATCAGCCAGCCAACGGCGTCAGGATGGTTATACAGCGAGCCCGGCAGCAGATTGACCGCCAGCTGCTGTTTGCCGAGTGGAAGGCGGGCGGCGAGAGAGAAGGCGAACGCTTTGCTCTCAAGGTCGAAACGGTAGCGATCTTCCGCTGCAATGGCGGCAAACATTTCCACGGGTGAGCCGCCGGTTGGGCTGCGGATCAGGGCTTCAAAGGAAGAGACCCGCCTTTTGGCCGGCTCGACGATGGCCTGCAGGGCGAACTGGCAGGGCTGATCCGTCAGGTTGCGCGGCGAGGCATTGCCCACTGCGGGAGTCATCGACCAGCGAGAAGGCTGCAGAGACTCGGGCAGGCAATAGCGCCCGCCGTCGGCGATAAAGGCGCTAATCAGTCTGAACATGCGGTCATTGATCGGCTCACTTTCACCAAAGGTGCTGAAGCGCAGGATCTCTTCTACCGCAGCATCATTCTCATGATAGCGGAGATCCACCATCCGCATACCGACGTCCCGAAAACGGCGATAGGCCGAGTAGTCGCGCATCAGCTCCACCACATCGCGATGTCGTGGGTCGAACTGTATTTTGCTGAATAACGACTCGAGGATCTCCTCATTTCCTTCCAGTACCTGGAAAAACTGCTGACCATTAAACAGCAGAATCCCGGTTATCCCGAGGGGCATATTTTTTCCGCTGGCGCGATGAATAAGGGCGTCAAGATCGGTCAGTGGCCGGGCTGGATCAACCTGGCTGCGGTAAATCAGGGTGGTTAGCATAGTCATTCCGTTCGCTGTGGCAGAGCGCGATGGCCTGTACAGAGCGTAAAAAGGGAGGTTTGGCTTTGTCCACAAGGAGGAAGCCCGCTTTTCTGACATTCAACCAACCGTGATGTCCGCTACGCGGAACGGGAGATTCACATGGTGATTCCTTTCACTCTACAGGGAATCGGATGTTTAGCTATCTTTTTCTCAATATCGTTGCTAAAAGACAATAACAGGCCATACATTTCTTCTAAAACTCGGGGGCGGAGACTGAACTTAGCGATTAAATAATGGCTGTCAGGAATTATCCTACCACGCTATGACGTGTTCTGGAAAAAAAGAAATGAGCTTGCATGGATAATATGAGGTCAATATTATCTATGCCAATCAAATTCTTTTTATTTTTCGAGGTTGTCATGGGTGATTTGCTTATTGTTTTATGTTTGATTTTTTGCCCCATTATTTCTTTGTGGAGCGGTATTTCCTATATTAAAGAGAGGCGCAAAAGACGTTATGTCTTCCGTTCCAGAAGATAATGAGTTAGCATAATAATATTTTATGAGGTTAACGTCTGGCGAGTATCTGGACAAGATTGTTGAATTGCTGTCGACTCTTTAAATGGAACTTATTCATAATGTTCTTTTTATGCGAATGGATCGTTTTGTGACTAATTTTAAGTACAGTGGCAACTTCATGCGGGCTCAGGCCAATGCTGAACGCGTAGATGACTTTGGTTTGCGCGTCGCTCAATGACTTACAGGGACAATTTATGCAGCGACGCAGACGATTAAAGGGAGAGCCATGCTGTTCCGTTAAGGGACGTTGAATTGCATGACCTATCACCTCCTTAAGAAGATGAACGGCGGTGTGCGGGTGTATAAATACCGCATGCTTAAAACAGTTGGGTAAGTGATCGATGACGGTAACCTCTTCATCATTCAGGAAAATAAAAAGTTGATAATTCTCTGTAGCGTGCTGTAAAAGTTCATGGCATAAGTACCATTCTCCCGCCACCATTTCCGTGAATATGACATCGGCTTGTGCAATCGACGCCGGCTTCCATTGCTGAGAAAACTGATAATGCGATCGCTCGCACGCCTGCATCGTTTCATTGACCAGTTCGGCAATCGCGACCCGCAGATAGTGATTTTTTATATTGAACAAAAAATTCGTCATATAACTTCCCTGTTGGGTATTAAAATGATATCAGGATAAATTAAAACATATAATGGCAATGCGCTGAATATTTTTAGACGAGATAATCTAAGGGATGTTTTACACTAATGCAATATTCGCTGGAGAAAGTGGGATAACGGCAGATGAGCATACGAAAGTTCCTAATAAACAAAACGTTAATCATATGTCTGTTAGGGTTTTTCACTGATAATTATTTTTTTATTTTTGCCGTGCATAAAAAGCTTAGTGCTGTCCGCCGCCTGTTGTTAAAATTAGAGGAGGATAAGACTACAGGAAGTATGCGGTATCTATGAAGCAGATGCTCTATTTAAAAATGCTGGCGTGGCTGGAAGATAATATCTACTGTAACCCGTCTATCGATGACCTGGCGCAGTATATGGGGTATTCGCGCCGGTTTGTCTATGAGGTGTTTTATCAGTATGGTCAGTTACCCATCGGGCAGTATATCCGGCTGCGGCGGTTGACCATCGCGGCGGTGAGTCTGCGATTAACACGGCAACCGATCGCCGCCATTGCCTGGCAGTTAAGCTATGATTCGCCGCAGACTTTTTCCCGGGAGTTTAAGAAGCGCTTCTCGCTCTCGCCACGGGAATACCGTTGCGCCGTGCACTGGGACACGGCTTTGCTGTTAAAGAAATTCGACCCGGAGGGTGAGAGCCTGCCTCAGGCCCGTTTCTGTTCACTGCCCGAGAGGGTCTATCGTGGCTCTCCAATGAAGTATGAGCTGCGCCTGTCGGATATGGTATTGCAAAGCACGTCGAAGACGGCTGTCAGACAAAAGGTTGACCGTTTTTTTACCGCTGGCGGTGGCCGTCTCTCTGTGTTATCCGATTATTATGCGGCGAGAAACAATGAGCTTAACGTCGAGGTTAACGCTTTTGTCGGTTGTCATCGGGAGCGAGGGGCGCTGCCCGCGCTGACGACGAACAGCACGTTGACGACAAGGCCTGGGTTGTATGTTGGCGTTGAATTCTATGGCAGTTGGGCGCGTTACGCCCGTTTATCCAGCGATCTGTATATGGAGTTGCTGCCAGCGCTGGGAGCAAGCCGCCGGGAGGGGGTCGACATTGAATGCTTTCTCGAGCGTCATACGGAAGGTGGGCCAGCGGCGGAAAGGCGCTATCGCGTACGCTATTTTATTCCGGTGACGCTGTCTGGTGAGGTGACAGCGCGGTCAGCGCCCGGCTAACTGACAAATGACAAATGACAAATAAAGGTGGCCCGGTGGCCACCTTTCACGAATATCACAACACAAACCACAGCAGCCAGGTGATCAGAAAGCCCGTCACCCCCATGATGGTCGTCAATACGGTCCAGGTTTTTAACCCGTCCGGCACCGAGAGCCCGAGATAGCGCGTGACGACCCAGAACCCGGCATCGTTGACGTGCGATAACCCGAGCGAGCCGAAGCAAGTCGCCAGCGTTACCAGCACCAGCTGAATCGGATCCAGCCCGATGACCGCCTGAGACAGCAGACCGGAGGTGGTGAGGATCGCCACGGTGGCCGATCCCTGCGAGGCCCGGAGTACCAGCGAGAGCAGGAAGGCGGCGGGCATCAGCGGCAGATGAATTGTCTCCAGCGCCTCGGCTAAGGCATTGCCGATGCCGGAGGCGACCAGTACGCCGCCAAAGGCGCCGCCGGCGCCGGCGACGAGGATCACATCCGCCGACGAGGGGATCGCGCTGCCGGTGACTTCGCCCAGCTTTTTCAGGCTCATCCGCCGACGGATGCCCAGCGTCCAGCTCGCCAGGCCCAGGGAGATCAGCAGGGCGACCGGCGGGGTACCAATGACGGTCATCAGCTGGCGAACCGCGTTTTCCGGCAGCAGCAGTGCCTGACACAGCGTCCCGGAAACAATCAGCATAATGGGCACCACGATCAGTCCACCGATAACCAGCGCATTCGGCGGCGGCAGACGGGTCTGCTGCGCGTTAACGGAGAGGTCCGGCACTTCAGCTGTTTGCTGCTGTTCCAGCACGTTAATCGACAGATGATAATGGCGCCGATTGATAAACCGGGCGACAAAATAACCCACGATACCAACGACTATCGATACTCCAATCCCCGCCAGCATCAGCCAGCCCACATCGCTATGCAGAATGCCTGCCGCGGCCGCTGCGCCAGGGTGGGTGGGCAGCGCGACGTGCACGGTTAACATCACTCCGGCCATCGGCAGGCCAAACTTCAGCGGCGACACGTGGGCGACTTTGCTGAAGCCGTAAATTAACGGAATGATGATGATAAAGCCGACTTCAAAAAAGACCGGCGTGCCGAGAATAAAAGCCACGATGGTTAAGGCGGCAATGGTCCGTTTTGCGCCCAGTACGCCGGTCAACGTTTTCGCCAGCGATTCGGCGCCGCCGGACATTTCAATCAGCACCCCCAGCATTGAGCCCAGAATAATAATGCTGGCGATGTGACCAAGCAGGCCGCCCATGCCTTTTTCAATGGTGGTAATAATTTTATCTGCCGGAATACCGGTGGCGAATGCCACCAGCAGGCTGACGATCAGGAGCGCCACAAAAGGATGCGCTTTCGCCTTGATCACCAACAGGAGCAACAGCACTACGCTGGCTAACGCAATAAGTAACAGCGCCGATGTCGACATAGGTTTGCCTCGGGTATTAACAGGTGTACAGAGAGTTATTTTTTTAGAAAACGGCGTTTATTTTTTCCGGTAGGGCGAGAACCACCCCAGCCCGGAAAGCGTGTCTGCTCGGGGGATATATTCGCAGCCGATCCAGCCGTCATAACCGGTTTTATCCAGTAGCGCATAGAGCCACGGATAGTTTATTTCGCCCTCATCCGGTTCATGACGGTCGGGCAGGGAGGCAATCTGAATATGGCGATACTGGCCGGCATATTCGGTAATGAGATGGCTTAAATTGCCGTCCACCTTCTGCGCGTGAAACAGATCTAACTGCACCGCGACGTTTGGCCTGTCGACCCGTTTCACCATCTCCAGCGTTTGATATTGGCTGTGGTAGAGATAGCCCGGTTTGGTCTGGGGATTCAGCGCTTCGATGAGTATCCGCTTGTCGTGGCGGGCAAAGCACTCCGCCGCGTAGCGCAGATTATCGATAAGCACGGCCTCGCAGGCTGCGCGATCCATCCCCGGCTGTACCACGCCGGCCATGATATGTACCTGCGGGCAATCCAGCTGGCAGGCATACTCCAGCGCCAGCTGGATCTGCTGGCGGGCCTCGGCGCTTCTGCCTGGCACCGCGGCGAGCCCCCATTCTCCGGCGTTGACGTCGCCGGGTGGGGTATTGAACAGCACCAGCTGCAGCTGGTTCTCCTGCAGGCGCTGTTTAATTTCTCCGGCGTCATACTCATAGGGAAACAGAAACTCCACGGCTTCAAAACCCGCGCGAGCAGCGGCGGCGAACCGGTCCAGGAACGGCAGTTCGGTAAACAGCATGGTTAAATTAGCAGCAAATTTTGGCATGGTTTTATCTCAGTTCATCCACTTCGTCAGTGGTCAGGTAGCGGATCTCACGGTTGCCGAGGGTAAATATCAGCCGCGCGGTCTCTTCCAGCTCTTCGGTATTGTTGGTGGCTTCGCGCAGCGATGAGCCGGTGACCACCGGACCGTGGTTGGCCAGTAAAAAGGCGTTATAGCGGGGCGCCAGACCGGCCAGCGCCTGGGCAATACGGTCATCGCCCGGCCGGTAGTAGGGAACCACCGGGACGTCGCCGACACGCATCACCACATAGGGGGTAAAGGGACGAATACAGTTGTGCGGATCGAGCCCCTGCAGGCAGGAGAGCGCGGTCAGATAGTGGCTGTGCAAGTGGACGATCGCCTTGCAGGCCGGGTTGTGCAAATAGACCGCCCGGTGAAAAGTGACCTCTTTCGACGGTTTGTCGCCGGAGATCCATTCACCTTGCAGCGTCACCACCGACAACCGCTGCGCCTGCAGTTCGCCGAGGCAGGAGCCGGTCGGCGTCGCCAGCAGATTGCCGTCCGGCAGCAGCAGCGACAGATTGCCGGCGGAGCCGGTGGCATAGCCGCGGCTAAACAACGAGGCGCCAATCTGCACCATTTCATCTCGCAGCTGTTGCTCAGTCATGACGAAACTCCTGCTGGGCACGGGCAAAGAAGTGGATATCGCCGAAGTTACCTGACTTCAGCGCCAGGGAGAGCGGCTGGCGGGTGTCACGCACCCAGGGCACGCCGGGGGAGATGGTCGGCCCAATATGGAACGCCTCGACCCCCAGCGTCTGCGCCACAATGCTCGATGTTTCCCCTCCGGCCACAATAAACCGGGTAAATCCTTTCGCCTTCAGGGCGGCGGCAAGGGCGGCAAACAGCTGTTCCACCCGTTCGCTGCTGGCCTTGTCGCCATACTGCGCCTGGATCCGCTGCAGCGTTTGCGGCTCGGTGGTGGCATAGATCATCGGCGCCAGCGGCGCATCGCGCTGCGCGTCCACCCAGTCAGTCAGCGTCCTGACGTAGCTCTCCAGATCGGTAAAACAGGCGCTTAAGTCGACGGCGCGGGCGGGGGCCTGTTCACGATAGGCCGCCACCTGGCTGTTGGTCATCACCGAGCAGGAGCCCGAGAGCACCACCGCCGGGCCGGCCAGCGGCATGCCCGCCTGAGCGCTTTCACCCCGGGCGCCATGGCGCTGTGCACAGTCGCGGGCGAGGCCGATGGCGAGACCGGAACCGCCGGAGACCAGCTTCATCTCTCGCAGCGCCACGCCCTGGGTGAGCAAATCCTGTTCACTGAGGGCGTCGAGCACCACATAGCGCACCGCCGGATCGCTGATTGTCGCCAGCGCGGTGGCGACCGCCTCCGGCCCCCGGGCGACAATCGGCCAGGCAATCAGCGCGGCTTTTCCGCGCCCCTGGCGCTCAATTAAGCGGCCCAGGTGCGCATCCTCCATCGGCGTCACCGGATGGTGGCGCATCCCGGACTCATTCAGCAGTTGCTCGCCGACAAACAGATACCCCTGATAGACCGTGCGGCCGTTCACCGGCAGCGCCGGGGAAATCACCGTCCGCGTCTCACCCAGCTCGGCCAGCAGGGCGTCCAGCACCGGGCCAATGTTGCCCTGCGCGGTGCTGTCGAACGTGGAACAGTACTTGAAGTAGAATTGCTGACAGCCCTGGGCCTGCAGCCAGCGCAGGGCGGCCAGCGACTGGCTGACGGCCATTTCCACCGCGCAGGAGCGGGTTTTCAGGCTGATGACCACCGCCTCGCTGGTCAGCGGAAGATCGCGGGTCGGCACGCCATTCAGTTGCACCGTCGGCATGCCGTTGCGCACGAGAAAGCTGGCGATATCCGTGGCGCCGGTGAAGTCATCGGCAATGACACCAAGCTGCATGTTATCTCTCCTCACTGTTTGTGGCCCGGCAGGGTGATGCCGTTGAAAATCTTGATCACCGCGCTGTCATCTTCCCGGCCGAATCCGGCATTGCTGGCGGAGGTGAACATATTTAGCGCGGTGGTGGCGAGCGGCAGCGGGAAGGTCAGCGCCCGGGCGGTGTCATTCACCAGACCGAGATCTTTGACAAAAATATCGACGGCGGATTTTGGCGAGTAATCGCCATCCAGGACGTGCTGCATGCGATTCTCAAACATCCAGGAATTACCCGCCGCGTGCGTCACCACGTCATACATCGTCTCCAGCGGGATCCCGGCGCGGGCGGCAAGCGCCATCGCTTCGGCGGCAACGGCGATATGCACCCCGGCCAGCAGCTGATGAATAATCTTTACCGTCGAGCCAAGGCCGATGTCGCTGCCGATGCGGTAGACTTTGCCGGCCACGGCGTCAAGTACCGGCGCGAGGCGGGCAAAGGCGGCATCGCTTCCGGAGGCCATCACCGTCATGTCGCCAGCGGCCGCTTTCACTGCGCCGCCCGATACCGGCGCGTCAAGCATCAATAGCTGGTATTCCGCCAGAGCCACGGCTATCGCCTGGGCATCGGCGGAGGCGATGGTGGACGACACCATCACGACGGTGCCGGGCTTCAGATGGGCGGCGAGGCCGGTTTCGCCGAACAGGATCCCCCGCACCTGGGCGGCATTGACCACCAGCAAGACGACCGCATCCAGGTCAGCGGCGAAAGGCACCGCGCTGGGGCCCGCGCCTTTGGCGCCCGCCGCCAGCAGTGCGCGACAGTTGTCGGGGTTGATGTCAACGCCCCAGGTGTTCAGGCCCGCCTGCAGGCAGGCGCGGGCGGCGCCCATGCCCATTGAACCCAGTCCAATCACGCAGACGTTAGTGTGTGCAGCCATGATGGTCTCCTTGTGAATATTCGTTAATTAATGTGATTTAATGATAGAATAAAGCGTTATCATGTGAATTTATGTGAGAGCTATCACGAATAACCCACATGAATATAAAAAATTCACAGGCGGAAAGAGGCTGCACAACGGCGATTCTTGCCCTAAAATAGCGTAAAAACAGCGGCAAAGCGCGATAACAACACAGGGTGTCGCCAGGTCCGCAGCCCGAGTGGTGACGCCTGGTGTGAAAAAATGGTAAGGGGAGAGCGGTGATTCCAATAGAACGACATCAGCGTATTTTAGCCCTGGTGGAGCAGCGTGGGGCGGTAAGCATTAATGAGCTGACGGAGATCCTCGGCGTGTCCCATATGACCATCCGTCGGGACGTCAGTAAACTGGAGGAACAGGGGCTGCTGGTCAGCGTCTCAGGCGGCGTGCGCGCCGTCAGCCGGCTGGCCACGGAACCCAGTCATCTGGTGAAAAGCACGCTGCAGAGCGAGGAGAAACAGGCGATTGGCGCGCTGGCGGCGAGTCACATCGCCAAAAACAGCTGTATCTATCTGGATGCCGGGACCACTACCCTGGCGCTGGCGCGGGCGATCCTCGACCGGGATGATCTGCAGGTGGTGACCAATGATTTTGAGATAACCCAACTGCTGATCGATGCCAGCCAGTGCGGCGTGATCCACACCGGCGGCACGCTGTGCCGGGAGAATCGCTCCTGCGTGGGCGAATCGGCGGCGCGAACGTTACGCCACCTGGCTATCGATACGGCCTTTATCTCCGCCAGCGGCTGGGACAGCCGCGGTATTTTCACCCCTGATGAGAACAAGGTTACCGTCAAGGAGACCGTCAGCCAGGTCAGCGCGAGAAGCATCCTGCTGTGCGACAGTTCGAAATACAATCAGGTGGCCACCTTTATGGCGTTACCCTTGACCCGGTTCACCACTATTATTACCGATCGGCATCTGTCCGATGCCGCCGCCAGTCATATCGCCCGGCACGCCTGCGAGGTGCTGCGGGCCGGCTAACGCACGGTACCGCCGGGTTAGCGTTGCCAGTGCTCGATCAGCGCTGCGCCGATCCCGGCGATATGTTGATTACGCTCGGCCATACTCGCCGGGGTATCCCGCAGATAGATCACCACAATGCGCTCCGGTTTGCCGTCCGGGCCGAGCAGGGCGACAATGCCGCGCGCACCCCGTTCGCCAGCCCCGGTTTTGTCGGCGATAAACCAGCCCGGCGGCAGCACGGCGCGGATCAGCGGGCCGGCAACCCGATCGTCCACCATCCACTGCAGGAGTTGCTGTTGCGAACGGGCGCTCAGATGCTGCGCGGTCAGTAGTTTGCGCAGCGTGGCGGCCATGCTGGCCGGGGTGGTGGTGTCGCGCGCGTCGCCGGGAAGCGCCTCATTCAGTGCCGTTTCCCAGCGGTCAAGACGGGTGACGTTGTCACCGATCTGGCGCAGAAAGGCAGTTAATCCCGCGGGGCCGCCGACGGTGGCCAGCAGCAGATTGCCAGCGCTGTTATCGCTCAGGGTGATGGCGGCGGCGCAGAGTTCGCCGATCGTCATCCCGTCGACAAGGTGTTTTTCGCTGACCGGGGAGTAGTCCACCAGATCCTGCTGGCGGTAGTGGATCCGCCGATCCAGTTGTTCGACCCCTGCATCCACCCGCGCCAGCACCGCGCCGCACAGCAGCACTTTAAAGGTGCTCACCATGGGAAAGCGTTCATCGGCGCGCCAGGCGGCCAGCGTGCGGCCGCTGGCCAGATCCATTTCCACCATCCCCACGCGGCCCGACAGCTGGCTTTCGCTTTGTTTAATCTGCTCAAGCGGCTGTGGACCGGCGTCTACCGCCAGTGGCAGGGTGGCTAACAGGGAGATAACACACAGGCGAACATAACGCATAACCGCAAGACTTCCTTGAGTGAGGGCCGATAAGGGCGAGCAAAGGGGCGACAAATAAGAATAACCCGGCGTTTTGCTGATTCACAATTCCTCTTTTTTCCTTCATCATTTGTCATCTTTTATTTCGAATAATCAATATTTAGCCCAGCCTCAGCACGCTATTTTTTGACTCAAGGCCGCGATGAACTATAAGAAAGTACGTAATGCCGCACTCAGGCTGGCGCCGTTTGTTGACGACAATGCCCGCCGGACTCCGCGGTTCGCCAATGATATACGCCATCCCGGGAGGAACTGGTGCACCCGATAATTAAGGTCATGCTGGTGGGAGGTAAGGCCGACGGGCTGTTGGTCAGCGTCGCCGATGACGCGACCGAGGTCTCGGTGACGCCTGCTCAGTACGGTGCCCCATCCGGGCAACCGCTGAGCTATCGTATTGTCAGTCAAACCATTGACGATGAACGCTATTATTTTGGCGTCTTCAGTGAAGCCCATCAGGATAGCGACAAGCTGACGCGGGTCGCCCTGACCCGTGGAATGAAAAAAATGTTCTGTTAAACCCTGCCCGAATGAGGGCGTGAGAGGGTATCCCTGGCGCCGCTCTGCTACTGTGGCAGCCTTCTATTTCCAGGGCAGGACCTATGATGATTCAGTACATCCGTATTCAAAACTTTCGCTCGGTCAGGGATATCGCGCTGGAGCTCGGGCCGCTGAACATTGTCTTCGGCCCCAACGGCTGCGGCAAATCCAATATTTATAACGCCATCCACCTGCTGACCGCCGCCGCTGACGGCAAGCTGTCGGGGTTTATCAGCGAAGAGGGCGGTCTGGAGAATATGATGTGGTCCGGGGAGCGTTCGCCCGTTGATCGTCATCCCCGGCGGTTGCAGATCGCCTGCCGGACCGACAGCTTCGATTATGAGCTGCAGATAGGTTTCCCGGAAAAATTGCCCTATCCGACGCAGTTCATGCTCGATCCCATCGTTAAAGAAGAGAATATCTGGCTGGCCGGCTACTCCCGCCGGCCTTCCTCCCGCGTACTGCAGCGTAAGAATCAGGCGGCGTTTCTCGTCGATGTGACGGGGGAGAAAAGTACGTTCACTGAGAGCATCTATGAAAACGAGTCGGTGTTCGGTCAGCTCGGCGAACCGCATCGTTTTCCCGAGGTGTCGCGAGTGCGGGAGACCCTGCGCCGCTGGCGGTTTTACCATGAGTTCGCCATCGGCCGCCATTCGCCGCTGCGTCAGCCGGCCGTGGGATACCGTTCGCCAGTGCTCGACAGCGATGGCCATAATCTGGCGGCCGCCTTTCAGACCATTGTCGAAATTGGCGCGGAAGAGATTTTGCACGAGATCCTCGCCGACGCCTTTCCTGGCTGCCAGTTTTACTGTGAAAACGAGCAGTCACGTTTCGCCCTGAAAATGCGTCGCGAGGGGATCCGCCGCCCGCTGCTGGCGGCGGAGATGTCTGACGGTACGCTGCGCTTTTTGTGCCTCGCCGTTGCGCTGCTCAGCCCGCGCCCGCCGGCCTTTCTGGCGATCAATGAACCGGAGAACAGCCTGCATCGCGACATGTTGCCCGCGCTGGCCCGGCTGATTATCGAGGCCTCGCGCTACAGCCAGATCTGGCTGACCAGCCACTCGGCAGAGCTGGCGGAGCTGATTGCCGCCGGGGCGCCTTGTCAGCGCTATGCCCTGGAGAATCGCGGCGGGGAGACGCGGATTGTCGAGTGAATCCCGTCGTCCCTGACGGGGGCGCCGGAGTCAGGCGGGGGTCTGCGTCCCCGCTGCAGGCAGCAGATTTTTCCCGCCCCGTAAGGTAAAGAACGAGAGCAGGGTGAAGCTCAGGGTGATACACCCGAGGATCAGATAAGCCTGATGGAAGCCGACGGTGTCGTACATCCGGCCGACCCAGGCGGAAAGCACCACCCCGGAAAGCTGTTTCGACAGGTTAAAGCCGATCAGAAACAGGGTGGCCGAGAGCCGCGGGTTAAAGGCGGAGGAGATATATTTAAAGGTCCCGACCAGCAGGAAGGGGATCTCAAACATATGCAGCATCTTGAGGATCACCACCTCCACCGCCGATGAGGCAAAAGACGACCCGAGAATACGCACCGACATGATCATCCCCGCGGTCAGCAGGGCGTTTTTGGCGCCGATGCGGTTAACGATGGCCGGGGCGCAGAACATAATTAGCGCGTTGAGCAGCTCGCCGCCGGTGGTAACAAAGCCAAACACTTCGGTCCCGCGCTGCGGGCTGGCGAAAAAGCTTTTGAAAAAGTTGGCGAACTGCTGGTCAAACACGTCATAGACGCTGGCGACGCCGATCACATAGACGATAAAGCCCCAGAAGCGCGGCATACGCAGCAGCTCTGCCGCCGTGCGCAGCGAAAAGGCCTGGCGATTGGCGCCCAGCGCCTCGATAACCTCGGCGCTGTTGCTGCTTTCCGGTCGCGACAACCAGAGCAGCAGACCGAGCACCAGCGCAAAACCGGAGGCGATCCAGAAGGTGATGTTGGGATCGATGCCGAACAGCACGCCGGTTATCGAGGCGCACAGCGCCCAGCCGACGCAGCCTGCGACCCGCACTTTGCCATATTCAAAGCGGTTGGCCCGGCTGACGCGCTCGATATAGGCTTCCACCGCCCCGGAGCCGCTGGAGAAAACAATCCCCAGATAGATCCCGCCCGCCAGCGCCCCGGCGATAATATTCATTTGCAGCAGCGGTGAAAAAACGAAAATAAAGAACGGAGCGAACAGAATTAACAGCACCGTAATAGTCCACAGCAGATGTTTGCGCAGGCCGAGCTTATCCGACATCAGGCCGAACACTGGCTGAAAAATAATGGCGAATAACGAAATAGACGAGAAAACGATCCCGGTTTCCGTTTTGGTTAAATGGTTAACGTCCGCCAGCCACACCGGAAAAAATGGAAAGTAGGCCGACATAATGAAATAGTAAAAGAAAAAGAACAGCAGGAAATAGACAAAATTATGCCGTTCTCGTGGCGCCAGTTCAGAGAATTTCATCACCATGATCCCTTGTTATTCTGTTTGTAGGGTGGGGGCTGTCGCCCCCACGGATTAAAGGCAACGCAATGAGACCTCGTACTGCCAGCGCGTTTGGCTCAGGAGCCACTGCGGTAGCACGCTGGGGGTCCAGGAGTCATCGCCTCCCACCCCCATATGCAGGCCGTCGAGGGTGATCCACACGCCGTCTTCGGCCTGCATCTTGTGCCAGTGGTCGGTCTCCATCAGCTGACGGGTGCTCCACGGCTGAACGGAGAAGTGGAAATGCCCGCTGATGTGCCAGCGTCCCCAGTCCAGCGCCTGGGTATCGCAGCGCAGGCCGTTTTCCGTCGGGAAGATGTAGGGCGTCGTCATCGCCGCCAGCGGCTGCTCCCAGCGGGCGAAGCAGGCGCTGCTCCGCCGGTCGGGGTAGTTCTCATGCGGCCCCAGCCCCAGCCAGCTCACCGGCGCCTGCTGATCCGCCACCTGGAAGTGCAGCCCGACCCGCGGCAGCGGCGGCAGGGTTTCTGCCCGTTCGCCGTCCACCGCCAGCCGCAGCGTACCGTCCGCGGTGAAGTGCATGCGCCAGTGGCTGACAATCACTACCTCTTCGCCGCGCAGATAGTGCCAGCGGCAGTCGACGAGGGTTTCATTTGCCAGGCGCTGCGCGTCGCACTGGACGCAGTGCGCCTCAAGATCGTACAGGCCGGCGCTTTTCCAGCGCTCCACCCAGGCGTTGGGGTCGATACGCTCTACTTCGCTGACCCCGATGTCGTTGTCGAGCGGCGCGCGAATAAACTGGTCACGCAGGGGGGTCAACAGCTGCTCCTGACCGCCAACCGACCAGCGGCTCAGCAGACCCGTCCGGCGATCGATGGTCCAGCATTGCGAACCGGCGCGGATCTGCCAGACCTCGTCGCTGACGATAAGATCCGGAGCGCCGGCAGGCACGGTGGGCGCCGGCAGCGCCAGCGGGGCGGGCAGGGGAAACTGTTGCCAGGCGACGCGGTGATCCGCTTCTGACCAGTCGGTCGCCCGGGGCTGGGTCACCTCCAGCGTCAGCCACACCGCGCGGGCGCCTTCAGGCAGGATCAGGCTGTCGAGCAGCGTTATCTCGTCGCTGCCCTCAGGGGGCAGCGCAAGGGTCAGGTTGCCGTGATACAGGGTTTCACCGGCCGACTGCACCTGCCAGCGCACCACTTCGTTATCGGTTGGACGGAACAGGTATTCGCTGGTGATGCGCACCCGCAGCGGCGAGGTCGACAGCAGCGTGAACTGAAAATATTGCTGGGCGTGCTTCGCCTCCACCAGCGACGGGTGTGGCGTGCGATCGGGAAACACCAGACCGTTCATACAGAACTGGCGATCGTTAGGCTTATCGCCAAAGTCGCCGCCATAGGCCCAGCCGACGCTGCCGTCGTCAAAGATTTTGCGGATCGCCTGATCGGCCCAGTCCCAGATAAACCCGCCCTGCAACCGCGGATACTCGCGGAAGGCCTGCCAGTAATCGGCGAAGTTGCCGAGGCTGTTGCCCATCGCGTGGGCATATTCGCAAAGGATCAGCGGCCGCTGCTCGCCAGGCAGGCTGATCCATTTTTTGATCCCCCATTTGGGTACCGCCGGGATCGGCTGGTCGCGTTCGACGCGGGCGTACATCGGACAGATAATATCGGTGGCGGTGGTATCCGCGCCGCCGCCCTCGTACTGCACCGGACGGCTCGGGTCGTTGCGTTTCAGCCAGTGGTACAGCGCTTCGTGGTTACCGCCGCCGCCCGACTCGTTGCCCAGCGACCAGATGATAATGCACGGATGGTTGCGGTTGCTCTGTACCATCCGGGTGACGCGGGCGCTGAAGGCTGGCAGCCACGCCGGATCGTCGGACAGCCGATTCATCGGCACCATCCCGTGGGTTTCAATATTAGCTTCATCGACCACGTACAGACCGTAGCGGTTGCAGAGTTCATACCAGCGCGGCGCGTTGGGGTAGTGCGAGCAGCGCACGGCGTTAAAGTTGTTCTGCTTCATCAACAGAATGTCCTGCACCATATCCGCCTCGGTGACCACCTGACCGCGCAAATGATGATGCTCATGGCGGTTAACGCCGCGGATCAGCAGCGGTTTGCCGTTGAGACGCAGCAGGCCATCGGCAATCTCGATGCGGCGAAAACCGATGTCCCATGCTTCGGCCTCCAGCAGTTCGTCGCCGCGCCACAGGGTGACCACGGCGCGATAACAGTTCGGGGTTTCCGCGCTCCAGTGCGCCGGCGCTGCCACCGCCAGGGAGAAATCGACCCGTTCCGCGTAGTGGCCGCGTTCATCCACCGCCGGGGTGCCTAATGGCTGCCGCCCGGCGGCGACCTGCTCCTCGCCACGCCACAGGCTAACCCCGATGCTGAGCCCGGCAAGGGCCGCCTCTGTCGCTTCGACGGTCGCCTGGACCTGCAGAGTGCCATCGCGGTAGAGGGCGTCGAGGGCTGGCGTCAACTGCACGTCGCATAGCCGTTGCTGCGGCTTATTCAGCAGCCACACCGAGCGGAAAATGCCGCTCATCCGCCACATATCCTGGTCTTCCAGCCAGCTGCCGGCGCTCCAGCGCATGACCATCACGCACAGGCGGTTGTCGCCCGGGCGCAGGAAGGGGCTGAGATCGAACGCTGCCGGCAGGCGACTGTCCTGCGAATAGCCGACCCAGACGCCATTGCACCACAGATGAAACGCCGAGTTGACGCCATCGAAAATAATCTGCGTTTGCCCGTTCTCGCGCCATGTGTCCTCAACCGTAAAGTGCAGGGAATAACAGCCGGTCGGGTTATCCTCCGGCACCCGCGGTGGCGTGGTATCGATGGGATAGCGGACGTTGGTGTAGATCGGCGCGTCATAGCCCTCCATCTGCCAGTTGGAAGGCACTGGCGTGCCGCGGCTGTCCGGCAGATCCTGCGTCAGCCACTGCGCATCGATGGCAAACGGGCTGCGGGCATAAACGAACTGCCACTCGCCGTCCAGCTGACGACGGCGTGTGGAGAGATGGTTATCCCGGGCGGCAAGCTCATCGCGCCAGCTGGCGAAAGCGGGATGCGCCGGCAGGCGGTTAAGGTGGGTAATGGTCTGGTTCTGCCAGTCTTCACGGGCGAGGACGGCGTCAAAGTTGGGCATGTTGCTGTGGCCGGTATCGCTAATTTGCATTTTAATCCCCGGTAAGTCAGAAAATGTCGTTCGCTAAACATGATGATTAACGTTATCGGGTAATTTGTTTTTTCCAGCAATCACGCTGGAAATGAAATGAACAGACGATCACGAAAGCGAGGGCAAAACGCTGTTTTTTGTCGCGAGTTAAACATAAAATGTTAGCGCACGACATTGTTATCGCTGAGGAGAAAAGATGCCGCGTCGTACCGCAACCCTTGAGGATGTCGCCCGCGCGGCGGGGGTCTCCCAACAGACGGTCTCCCGGGTGCTGAACCGTCCTGAGGTGGTGTCAGCCCGCACCCGGGAGCAGGTGATCCGCGCGATGCAGACGCTGCACTACGTGCCTAACCGCTCGGCGCAGCTGCTTGCCGGCAAGGCGGCGCCCTCCATCGGGTTAATTACCGCCTCGCTGACGCTGCATGCCCCCTCGCAGATCGCCGCCGCGATAAAAAGCCATGCCAGCCTGCATCAGCTGGAAGTGGCGATAGCGATGCCGGCGCAGGCCGATTTTGTCGCGCTGCAGGCGCGGCTGGATGAGCTACGCGCCCAGCATATTCGCGGGGTGATCGTCAGTCTGCCCCTGGAGAGCGCCACCGCCGAGCGGCTGGTGCAAGAGAACCCGGATATGGCCTGCCTGTTTCTTGACGTCTCCCCGGAGGCCGATGTCTGCTGCGTGCGCTTCGACCACCGCGACGGCTGCGGAGCCTGCGTACGCCACCTGTGGGAGCTGGGGCATCGCGAATTCGGCCTGCTGGCGGGGCCGGAAAGTTCGGTTTCCGCCCGTCTGCGCCTCGCCAGCTGGCGCGAGGCGCTGCACAGTCTGAATATCGCTCGCTCAACAACGGTGTTCGGCGACTGGAGCGCCGCCAGCGGCTGGCAAAAAACGTTCGAGCTGCTGCATCTGCAGCCGCGGATCAGCGCGATTGTGGTGGCGAACGATCAAATGGCGCTCGGCGTGCTCAGCGCGCTCGCCCAGCTTAATCGCAGCGGTAGCCGGGCGGTATCGGTGACCGGCTATGACGACACCGCCGACAGTCTCTACTTCCAGCCGCCGCTCACCACGGTGGCGCAGGACTTCGATCTGCTGGGCAAGCGGGCGGTGGAACGACTGATCGCCCTGATGGCGGCCCCGCAGCTGCGGATCCGCGAGCTGCTGCCGACCCGGCTTATTGTGCGCCAGTCGGCCTGGCCCGCCGCCGTCGCGGAGGATCAGCAGCAGACCCTCGCGCAGTTGAAAGCGCTGGTGGAAAAACTTTAGCGCAGGCCGTTGAGGCTTTATTGAGGTTGACTCTGTTAACCTCGTCATCAAACGTAGAGAGGTCAGGATTATCTGTCTGCGAAAAATGCAAAACACAATCTATCCATGCAAGCATTGATTTACCGCCAGTCATATGGCGGTTTTTTTTTGCCGTCGCCCGCCTCTACCGTTTTCTTCCGTTCGCCTTTCCGCCTGGCATATCCTGCCGCGGCATGCTAGATCTTGCTTCCAGGGCTCCATCCGGGAGACGACGGGAGGCAAGGGTATGATGGTGATAGAGGGTAAAGAGGCGATCGCGCGGGTGGACTGGCAGCGGGTGCGAACCATTATCGCCGAGGCCGGATTGAATGAGCGCGATGTTCAGCAACTTGAGCAGGCGTTCCGCCAGAGCACCTTCTGCTGGTTTGGCTATGAGAACGGCCAGTTGATTGCCGTGGCGCGAGCCATCAGCGATTGCACCTGGAGCAGCTATCTGGCGGATGTGGCGATCATCCCCGAACGTCAGGGGCAGGGTTACGGACAACAGTTGATGCTGGCCATCCGGGAGCAGTTGCTTCCCTTTGGCAAAATTTTTATCTATGCGGTCGCCGATAAAATTACGTTTTATCAGCGCTTTGGTTTTGCCATGCTGACCACCGGCATGGTCTGCGCCAGCGAGGAGGGCATGCAGAAAATGCAGGAGCAGGGCTATATCCGTCGGCCCTGAAAGCAGGCGCTCAGGAACGCCTGGCTTAAACGTGTAAACCAGGCGCAGGCTGTCAGAGGGGGCGTTCGAGCACGAAAAGATACGCTTCCCGCGACCAGAACAGGGCGGTGCGGCGGCGCTCCACCGACATGGTTTTCACTTCCCATCCTTCACGGGTATAGCTGCTGAGAAACTGGCTCATCTTGTCAGGGTCCGCCTTGGCTTCGCCAAAAAACAGGCTGCCCAGCAGCCCCTCTTTATAGATCACTACCCGACACTCTTTCTTCATCATCGACCCTCCTGGCGACCCGTTTACTGTGGCCGTCTATTGTCCGTTGCCGCGACGATTTTGCAATCGGAGAAGTAGCAAACTGTTTCCGGTACTGCAGCGGACTGAGCGCGAAGTGCTGGCGAAAATGGTGACGCAGGGTGCCGGCGCTGGCAAACCCGCAGCGCTCAGCGATCTGATCGATGGACATCGTGCTCTCCGTCAGGTGCTGGCGGGCGCGCAGCAGCCGCTCGTCCAGCAGCCAGCGGGCGGGTGTTTTACCGGTGGCCTCCTCAAAGCGGCGCAAAAAAGTGCGTGGTCCCATGCCGGCGCGCTGGGCGAGGGAAGCGACGGTATGGCTGGCGGCAAGATGCTGGTGCAGATAGTCAAACAGCTGCCCAAGGCGCTGGCTCTCCCGGCTGCGGGCTACCGGGCGCAGGACCTGCTGCGTCTGACCGCCGTCGCGATGGGGAGAGACCACCAGGCGGCGGGCGACGACGTTGGCGGCTTCGCTGCCGAAATCCTCGCGCACCAGATGCAGACAAAGGTCGATCCCCGCCGCGCTGCCGGCGGAAGTCATCAGCAAAGCATCGCCCACGTAGAGCACATCTTCCACCACCTGGATCTGCGGGAAACGCGACTGCAGCGCCGCGGTGTAGCGCCAGTGGGTCGTTGCCTGGCGGCCATTGAGCAGCCCGGCGGCGGCGAGAACGAACACCCCGGAACAGATGGAAATAATCCGGCATCCGCGGGCGTGGGCGGCAACGAGGGCGGCGCACAGCGCCTCGGGGACCGGGGCGTCGACACCGCGCCAGCCGGGGACCACAATCGTATCCGCCTGGGCGAGAAGTTCAGGCCCGCCGTCAGTCATCAGGCGGATGCCGCCGGTAGCGCACAGCGGCCCTTCATCGACGGCGGCGACGGCAAAGTGGTACCAGTTGTCACCCATTTCCGGGCGCGGCAGGCCGAAGATCTCCACGGCTACGCCAAACTCAAAGGTGCACAGGCCATCGTAGGCGAGGGCGACCACCTGATGACGTGACGGTGTCACAGAAGGGGTTGTCAGGATGTTAGCGTTTTCTGTCATGGTTGTCGGCAGATCAGGGTGATGGGCGTCAGTAAAGTAGTGTTATCACAGACAAGGAGAAGACGCCATGAGTGTAGTAACCCAATTTCCCCCTGCCGCTTCCGCTGAGGCTATCCGTTGGTTCCGCCATAAGCTGCATCTTGAGACCGACTGCGCCGATGTGCGCAGCGCCCAGCGTGCCGGCGAGGTCGACTTTGTCCTGCTGCACGTGGTCGGCAGCGAGGAAGCCTTCGCCAGACGTCACTTGCCAGGCGCGCAGCATCTCCCGCACAGCCAGATCACCGCCGAGCGAATGGCCGCCTGGCCGGCGGAGACCCTCTTTGTGGTCTACTGCGCCGGGCCGCACTGCAACGGTGCTGACGTTGCCGCGCTGAAGCTGGCTGAGCTTGGGCGGCCGGTGAAAATGATGCTCGGCGGACTCACCGGCTGGGAAGATGAGGGCTATGCGTTTGTTTCCGGTAAATGAAAATATTTCATGCACCATGAAATATTCTCGTTTGCGACCCACCACTCTGCATGCCAGTATCTGGACATATAGCCATCCAGAAGTCTAAAAATTCAAATAATGAACTATCACGGTGGGCAACTAACGCGCCCACCGCTAAGGAGACAGCATGCAACGTCAACAGGCCCCGTTCCGCGCAGACATCGTCGGCAGTTTTTTGCGCCCGGACAGCATTAAACAGGCGCGTCAGCAGCTGGCTGAGGGGATTATCGACGCCGGTCAGCTACGCGAAATTGAGAATAACGCGATCCGTCATCTGGTTCAGCAGCAATGCGACTGCGGCCTGCATGTGGTCACCGACGGTGAGTTTCGGCGCGCATGGTGGCATTTCGATTTCTTCGATGGCCTGCAGGGCGTTGAACGTTACGATGCCGAGCAGGGGATCCAGTTTAACGGCGTGCAGACCAAAGCGCACGGCGTTCGCGTCACCGGCAAGCTGGCGTTTGGCGACCACCCGATGCTGGAGGACTTCCGCTATCTGAAAAGCATCAGCGGCGACGCGCAGCCGAAGATGACCATTCCCAGCCCGAGCGTGCTGCACTTCCGCGGCGGGCGGAAAGATATTGATGCCACCGTTTACCCGGATCTTAGCGACTACTTCGACGATCTGGCCACCACCTGGCGCGACGCGATCCGCGCGTTTTATGACGCCGGCTGCCGCTATCTGCAGCTGGACGATACTGTGTGGGCCTACCTGTGCTCCGATGCCCAGCGTCAGCAGGTACGCGAGCGCGGCGACGATCCGGATGCGCTGGCGCGCATTTATGCCCGGGTGCTGAACCAGGCGCTGGAAGGTAAGCCGGCCGATCTGACGGTGGGCCTGCACGTCTGTCGGGGTAACTTCCGTTCAACCTGGATCTCGGAAGGCGGTTACGAGCCGGTGGCCGAGGTGCTGTTTGGCGGCGTCAATGTCGATGCCTTCTTCCTTGAGTACGACAACGACCGCTCCGGGGATTTCGCGCCGCTGCGCTTTATTCGTCCTGGCCATCAGCAGGTGGTTCTCGGACTGATCACCACCAAAAATGGCGAGCTGGAGAATCCGCAGGGGGTGAAAGCGCGTCTCGCCGAGGCGGCGCAGTACGTGCCGCTCGAGCAGATCTGCCTGAGTCCGCAGTGCGGTTTCGCCTCTACGGAAGAGGGCAATGCCCTCAGCGAAGACCAGCAGTGGCAAAAAGTCCGTCTGGTGACGTCGATCGCCGCCGACGTCTGGTAATGACTTCTTAGCGCAGCGTTGCACCGTGATGAGGCAACGCTGCCGTCCCCACCGTCTCCGCCGCCCACCTGTCCCGCATCCTGCTGTTTTCACAACCTGGCACCGTTTTTGCCTTATCACCTCTGGTTAGCTGTTAATTCTTTATTTTTGCGCTACTCAGGAGTGAATCATGCAACGTAGAACGTTATTAAAAGCTTTTGCACTCTCCGCCTCTGTAATGGCTATGGGTCTTTCATTCCAGGCCTATGCCGCCGACACCATCAAAGTCGGGATCATGCATTCGCTCTCCGGGACGATGGCGATTTCCGAAACGCCGCTGAAGGACGTCGCGCTGATGGCCATCGACGACATCAACGCCAAAGGCGGGGTACTGGGCAAGAAGCTGGAGCCGGTGGTGGTCGACCCGGCCTCCAACTGGCCGCTGTTTGCCGAGAAGGCACGCCAGCTGCTGGCCCAGGATAAAGTGGCGGTGGTGTTTGGCTGCTGGACGTCGGTCTCACGTAAATCGGTGCTGCCGGTGTTTGAGGAGCTGAACGGCCTGCTGTTCTACCCGGTGCAGTATGAAGGGGAAGAGATGTCCCCCAACGTCTTCTATACCGGCGCGGCACCTAACCAGCAGGCTATCCCGGCGGTGGAATACCTGCTAAGTGAGGATGGCGGCGGCGCCAAACGTTTCTTCCTGCTGGGGACGGACTACGTCTATCCGCGCACCACCAACAAGATCCTCCGCGCCTTCCTGCATGCCAAAGGGATCCAGGACAAAGATATCGAGGAGGTCTACACCCCGTTCGGCTACAGCGATTACCAGACCATCGTCGCCAATATCAAAAAATTCTCCGCCGGTGGCAAAACGGCAGTGGTCTCCACCATCAATGGCGATTCCAACGTGCCGTTCTACAAAGAGTTGGCTAACCAGGGTCTGAAAGCGACCGATGTGCCAGTGGTGGCCTTCTCGGTGGGGGAAGAGGAGCTGCGCGGCATCGATACCAAACCGCTGGTCGGCAACCTCGCGGCATGGAACTACTTTGAGTCCGTCGATAATCCGACCAACAAAGCCTTCGTCGCCGACTATCGCGCGTACGCCAAAGCGCACAAGCTGCCGAATGCCGATACGGTGGTGACCAACGATCCGATGGAAGCGACCTGGGTGGGTCTGCATATGTGGGCGCAGGCGGTGACCAAAGCGGGCACCACCGATGTCGATAAAGTGCGCGAGGCGATGGCCGGGCAGACCTTCAACGCGCCGTCCGGTTTTACCCTGACCATGGATGCCACTAACCATCATCTGCATAAGCCGGTGATGATCGGTGAAATTGAAGGCAACGGCCAGTTCAACGTGGTCTGGCAGACCGATAAACCCGTTCGCGCGCAGCCGTGGAGTCCGTGGATCCCCGGTAACGATAAGAAACCTGACCATCCGGTGAAAACCGTCAGCCAGTAAGCGCCAGGGCCGGCGGGGCTGGAGCATAGCGCCCGTCGGCCGCTGACCAGAGGAGAACGACATGAACGCATTGCGTCTCATGAATGTGTTGGCGCTACTGCTGATCCTGCTGCCATGGCGGGCGCAGGCCGCGGAGGCGGACGACTTCGTTGCCGCCAGCCGCAGCCAGCAGGCGCAGCTGTTGACCCAGTGGGCGGCAGCGCCGCAGGCGGATCGTCTGCCGCTGCTGCGGGCGTTGACCACCGAGAGCCTGGTGATGGACGACGGAAAACATGCTTTCCGCACCCGACAGGGCGGATTACAGCCATTGGGCGCTGTCGCCGCGCCGCAGGGCGAAACCCGACCGGTCCGTCTGACCAACAGGCTGCGCAATCTGGCTGCCGGCGCGCTGGCCAGCCACCTTATTTTAAGTGACAACGTCACGGAGAGAGCTTCCGCCGCGCGCACGCTTCAGCGGGAAGCGCCCCCGGCCATGGCCGCGCTGCTGCAACAGCGGCTGCAGGCAGAAACCGATGAAAATGTGCGGGGCCTGCTGGAGGTGGCGCTGGCGCGCCTGCAGCTCACTCAGCCTGAGGCCAGCGCGCGGCTGGCCGCCGTGACGCTGCTTGGCCATTCCGCGGACCCGGAAACCCAGGCGCTGCTGATCCCCTTTACCGATGCCCAGCATGAGCCGGATGCGGCGGTGCGCGAGGCGGCCAGCGACAGCCTGCAAAAGATCAAACATCGTCTGCTGCTCGGCGATCTGCTGGGCCAGGCCTTTATGGGGCTGTCGCTGGGATCGGTGCTGTTGCTGGCCGCGCTGGGGCTGGCGATCACCTATGGCCTGCTGGGGGTGATTAACATGGCCCACGGTGAGATGTTAATGATCGGCGCCTACAGCTGCTGGCTGGTACAGCAGGCGCTGGCGCAGCTCGCGCCGCAATGGCTGGCCTTTTATCCGCTGGTCGCGCTGCCGGTGGCGTTTCTGGTGACCGCCGGGATCGGCATGGCGCTGGAGCGCACCATTATTCGTCATCTGTATGGTCGGCCGCTGGAAACGCTGCTCGCCACCTGGGGGATCAGCCTGATGCTTATCCAGCTGGTGAGGATGCTGTTTGGCGCGCAGAACGTGGAGGTGGCAAACCCGGCCTGGCTCTCCGGCGGCGTGCAGGTCCTGCCGAACCTGATCCTGCCGTGGAACCGGCTGGCGGTGCTGGCGTTCGTCCTGCTGGTGCTGTGTTTTACCTGGCTCATCCTGAACCGTACCCGTCTGGGGATGAACGTCCGCGCCGTGACGCAGAACCGGGCGATGGCCGCCTGCTGCGGCGTGCCTACCGGGCGGGTGGATATGCTGGCTTTTGGCCTCGGCTCCGGTATTGCCGGGCTGGGCGGCGTGGCGCTGTCGCAGCTTGGCAACGTCGGGCCTGAACTGGGTCAGGGATACATCATCGACTCGTTTCTGGTAGTGGTGCTGGGCGGCGTCGGCCAGCTGGCCGGCAGCGTGGCGGCGGCCTTTGGGCTGGGCATTTTCAACAAAATTCTCGAACCCCAAATGGGCGCGGTGCTGGGCAAAATCCTGATCCTGGTGATGATTATTCTGTTTATTCAGAAACGCCCGCAGGGTCTGTTCGCGCTGAAAGGGAGGGTTATTGACTGATGAGCCAACCAATCACCTTAACGCTGGCGCAGCGCGCGCCGCGGCCTCTGCGCTGGCTGGGGATCCTGCTGGTGCTGGGGCTGCTGAGTATGCCATTCCTGGCGCTGCTGCCGGCCTCGCATCCGCTGGCGGTGCCGAGCTGGCTGCTGACGCTGAGCGGCAAAATCCTCTGCTACGCCATTGTGGCGGTGGCGCTGGATCTGGTCTGGGGCTATGCGGGCATGCTGTCGCTGGGGCACGGGATCTTCTTTGCCCTCGGCGGGTACGCCATGGGGATGTACCTGATGCGCCAGGCGGCGGGCGACGGTCTGCCGGCGTTTATGTCTTTTCTCTCCTGGAGCGAGCTGCCCTGGTTCTGGTGGGGCACGCAGCATTTCGCCTGGGCGATGGCGCTGGTGGTGCTGGTTCCCGGTCTGCTGGCCCTGGTTTTCGGCTGGTTTGCCTTTCGCTCGAAGATCAAAGGGGTCTATTTCTCGATCATGACCCAGGCCCTGACCTATGCCGGTATGCTGCTGTTCTTTCGCAACGAGACCGGGTTTGGCGGCAACAACGGCTTCACCGGTTTTACCACGCTGCTGGGTTTTCCGGTCACCGCCACCGGCACCCGCGCCACCCTGTTTATGGCCACGGTTTTGCTGCTGTTGCTGACCCTGTGGCTGGGCTCGGCGCTGGCGCAGAGTAAGTTTGGCCGGATCCTCACCGCGGTGCGTGACGCCGAAAACCGGCTGATGTTCTGCGGGTACGACCCGCGCGGCTTCAAGCTGCTGGTATGGACGCTGTCGGCGGTGCTCTGCGGTCTGGCGGGGGCGTTATATGTCCCGCAGGTCGGGATCATCAACCCCAGCGAAATGTCGCCGACCAACTCCATCGAGGCCGCCATCTGGGTCGCGCTCGGCGGGCGCGGCACCCTGATCGGCCCGGTGCTTGGCGCGGGGCTGGTCAACGGCGCGAAAAGCATTTTCACCGTGGCGATGCCAGAGTACTGGCAGCTGTTTCTGGGCCTCATCTTCATCATCGTGACCCTGTTTTTACCCCGCGGAGTGATGGGCCTGCTGCGTCGAGGAGACCGCTAATGCAACCGGATGAAGGACTGTTTACCCGTCAGCTGCCCGGCGATCGCTTTCGCGAACAAACCGATCCGGTGCTGCAGCTGGAGAATATCAACGTCAGCTTTGACGGTTTCCGGGCGCTGACGGATCTGTCGCTGGCGATAGGCGTCGGCGAACTGCGCTGCGTGATCGGCCCCAACGGGGCGGGCAAGACTACCCTGATGGACGTGATCACCGGCAAGACCCGGCCGCAAAGCGGCAAAGCGCTCTATGACCAGTCGGTGGATCTGACCACTCTTGACCCGGTGGCCATCGCCCGCCAGGGCATCGGGCGCAAGTTTCAGAAGCCGACGGTCTTCGAAGCGCTGACGGTGGCGGAAAATCTCGCCCTGGCGATGAAGGGAGATAAATCAGTGTGGGCCAGCCTGCGCGCCCGGCTGAGCAGCGAACAGGACGATCGGCTGAATGAGGTACTGCGCCTGCTGCGTCTCGACGGCGAGCGCTACCGCCAGGCCGGTCTGCTGTCCCATGGCCAGAAACAGTTCCTTGAGATCGGCATGCTGCTGGTGCAGGAGCCGCATCTGCTGCTGCTTGATGAGCCGGCGGCCGGCATGACCGATGCGGAAACGGAGTATACGGCGGAGCTGTTTCGTACCCTGGCTGGACAGCACTCCCTGATGGTGGTGGAGCACGACATGGGATTTGTCGAGACCATCGCCGACCGGGTGACGGTCCTGCATCAGGGCCAGGTGCTGGCGGAGGGATCGCTGCGGGAGGTGCAGGCCAATGAGCAGGTCATTGAAGTTTATCTGGGACGTTAAGGAGCGCCAATGTTACAGGTGAGTCAGCTACATCAATACTACGGCGGCAGCCATATTTTGCGTGGGGTGGATTTTTCCGCCCGTCAGGGCGAAGTCACCTGCCTGCTGGGGCGCAATGGCGTCGGTAAGACCACGCTGCTGAAATGCCTGATGGGGCTGATCCCGGCGCGCAGCGGTGAGGTACGCTGGCAGGAGCAGAACATCACCCATCGCAAACCGCACCAGCGGGTGCAGGCCGGGGTCGCCTACGTTCCCCAGGGGCGCGAGATATTTCCGCGCCTGACGGTGGAAGAAAACCTGCTGATGGGGCTGTCGCGCTTTCCCGCCCGCGAAGCGCAGCAGGTGCCGGAGGAGATCTACCAGCTTTTCCCGGTGCTCAAGACCATGAAGCAGCGGCGGGGCGGTGACTTATCCGGCGGTCAACAGCAACAGCTGGCGATTGGCCGCGCGCTGGCCAGCCGTCCGCAGCTGCTGATCCTTGATGAACCCACCGAGGGGATCCAGCCCTCCGTCATCAAAGAGATTGGCGAGGTGATCCGCCAGCTGGCGAGCCGGGGGGATATGGCGATCCTGCTGGTGGAACAGTTCTATGACTTTGCCGCCGGGCTGGCGGACCACTACCTGGTGATGTCGCGCGGCGCCATCGTCCAGCAGGGCAAGGGCAGTGATATGGAGAGCGACGGCGTGCGCGCCATGGTGACCATCTGACCAGGCCGGCGGCGTGCGCGCCGCCGGTTTGCGGGCTATTTGCGCAACAGCCGCTGCAGGCGCGCCTGGCGCCAGTTTTTGATCCATTCGCCGAACACGAACAGGCGTAATCCTCTCACCACCAGCAGGGCGCCCCAGATCAGGGCGACCCAGCCGGACCAGTAGTACTGTGGATTAGTGAAGCGGTTAAGCACCGCCAGCAGCACGCAAACCACCAGCGCCACCGACAGCGAACGGAAAAAGCGGCTCTCCTGATGCACCCGCGCTTTGGCTTCCTCTATGCGCAGATCCAGCGAGGCTTCCGGGCCCGGCGCACCCTCCCGCGAGGCTTCGCCGCCGATCTCGGCCACCGTGACCTCAAAGACCGCGGCGAGGGCGCTGAGAGTCTCCAGCCCCGGGCGTTCGCCATTCTCAATACGCTGGATCGTGCGGACGCTGAGACCCGCCATTTCGGCCAGCTGCTCCTGGGACCAGGCGCGCTGTAGCCGTAATTGTTTGACCTGATTGTTGCTGTTCATATTCGTATGCTCCATGACGTTCTGCGGATGTAAACCTGTGATGGAGTATGGTGAACCGGGCCGCCAGCCACCACGACAGCGACCCGACAACGGCCCGACATCAACCCGACAGCCGCATGCCAGCTGGTGTCAGGCGTTAGCCAGCGGACAATCCGGCTGCCAGGGACGGGCATTCATCCCGCGGAAAATCATCAGCCAGGCGGCGACAATCGCCACGATAAGAATGACAAAAAGCGACCAGTGTGGCAGATGGGTGAGGATCATCCCGGTGAACATCGGGTTGAATGCCGCGCCCAGCCACCCCAGCGACTGGGCGGAGAAGTAGCTGGCCTTCATCCCCGGCGGGGCAATATGGTCAATCAGCATATACTCCCCGGGGGCATAAATCACTTCCCCGAGGGTGAAGATCGCCGCCGAGATCCCCCACGCCCACAGGCTGGCGCCAGAGAACATAAAGCCCACGAGGCCGATAACAAAGCAGACGGTGCCGAAGGTCATCAGCGGGCGAATATTTCTGGCGCTCAGCCGCCGGCCAACCGCGTACTGCAAAGCGACCACCACCGCGGCGTTAACCGGCAGCACCACGGCCACCACTTTCTCGGCGAAGTCACTGCTGACGACCACCAGCACATACTGCGAGAGACAGGAGGCGAAAGCGCCGCTGACGAAGGAGGCCAGCAGCCCGGAACAGGTAAACCACAGCAGCGCCCGGTCATGCAGCAACACCGAGGGAGACCAGGCGACAGCGCCCGGCTGGGCCACGGCCACCTCCCGCTGGAGAAACAGCTGAATAAACACCAATGGAAAGGCGGCGCAGGCGGCCGCCAGCCAGAACGGCAAATTGATGCTGTGCATCACCAGCAGTGTGCCGATGGGCGGCCCGACGGTCCAGCCGATATTGAGGATGGTATAGTTCAGCGAGAAGATACGCGCTTTTTTCTCCGGCGTCAGTCGGTCGGCGAACCAGGCTTTTAGCACGGTGGAAAACACCGAGTAGGCGCAGTTGATCAACGCAAAAAAGATCACCACCAGGATAGCGTTATTGACCAGCGGTATCGCGCTAAATCCCAGAATAAACACCAGCACTGACCACACCATATAGCGCTTTTTGTCGAACTTATCCGCGAGGATGCCAAAGCCCATGCTGAACAGCACGCCGACCACCAGCGCCAGCGACAACGCGTAGCCAATCACATCGACATCCAGCTGATAACGTCGGGTGAGGTAGATAGTCATAAACGGCAGTGTGGCCCCGCGGCCAATAGTTAGCAGTAACGACGATGCCAGCAGCGCGATGGTGGAGCGCCTGAGAGTGGTGATCATGATTTCCTTGCCTGTCATGTTGTTATAATTTTACGTCTTCGATCACAAATAACACGCTCATTACGCCTTGTACAGGTCAGCCCGGTCGCCGGTCGCACTTCCTGGCCTGCCAAAAATAATGATCTATCCTGGCGGCCGCTTTTTGGTTACTTTGATTTTGTTCACAAAAATTCTAATAACGACAGAGGCAGGGTATGACGAGGAAAGATGGAATACTGGCGCTGCTGGTAGTGGTGGTGTGGGGGCTTAACTTTGTGGTGATTAAGCTGGGATTACACAATATGCCGCCGCTGATGCTGGCGGGGCTGCGCTTTATGCTGGTCGCCTTCCCGGCGCTGCTGTTTGTATCCCGCCCGGCCATCCCGCTGCGCCTGCTGCTGGGTTATGGCCTGACCATTAGCTTTGGTCAGTTTGCCTTTCTGTTCTGCGCTATTGGCCTGGGTATGCCTGCCGGGCTGGCTTCGCTGGTGCTGCAGGCGCAAGCCTTCTTCACCATCATTCTCGGCGCCTTCGTCTTTGGCGAACGTCTGCAGGGCAAGCAACTGGCGGGGATCGCCCTGGCGATCTTTGGCGTGCTGGTGCTGGTGGAGGGCAGCCTTGGCGGGGAGCATGTGCCGCTGGTGGGCTTTATGCTGACCCTGGCGGCGGCGCTCAGCTGGGCCTGCGGTAATATCTTCAACAAGAAAATCATGTCGCATGCCGCCCGGCCGCCCATTATGTCGCTGGTGGTGTGGAGCGCGTTGATCCCGGTGCTGCCGTTTATGCTGGCCTCATGGCTGATTGATGGCCCGCAGACCATGCTGGCGAGCCTGCAACACATCGATCTGCTGACGATACTGTCGCTGCTCTATCTGGCATTTATCGCCACTATCGTCGGCTATGGTATCTGGGGATCGCTGCTGGGGCGCTATGAGACCTGGCGGGTGGCGCCGCTGTCGCTGCTGGTGCCGGTGGTGGGGATGGCCAGCGCTGCGCTGTTGCTGGGGGAGACGCTGAGCGGACTGCAGCTCACCGGGGCGGTACTGATTATGGCCGGGCTCTATATTAACGTCTTCGGCTTACGTCTGGTGCGGCCGGGTATGGCGCGCGGATAAAAAAAAGCCCCGAAGAAGGGGCTACACAATTATGCGTGTAATGGCATCACAGGTCGTGCTGCTGGTAGTACGGCACGCCCAGTTCGTCGGATTTATCACTGCCAGCCGCCATATGATTGAAATCAAATGGCGAATCGTTATGTTCCGAAGGGATAATCATTGTATCACGCTGGTTTTGACGCACCGGCGTGGTGTTTTGCTCCGCATAGCTGAGGCTGGAGACCAGCGACAGGAGTACGATAGCTGCGGCAGCGAATAATTTCATGATTTCCTCAATACGTCTTTGATAATACAGGCGATTAACATCAGTTATTTAGCGGATGCAGATAGCGGGATTCGCCAGGTACATTCGTTATGCGATACTTGTGGGGCGGAACATCGAAATAGTTCTTGAACGTTCGCGTCAGGGTCTGCTGCGACTCGAAACCGTAGCGTTCCGCCAGGTACAAAATGGGCTCATTGCTCTGCTTGAGCTTTTGCGCAATCTCCGTCAGCTTGCGGCTGCGGATGTACTGGCCGAGGGAATGGCCGGTCTCTTTCTTAAACATACGTTGCAGGTGCCACTTGGAGTAACCTGAACGCTCAGACACTTTTTCCAGCGACAGGGGCGATTCCAGGTTATCCTCGATCCACGACAAAATACTATGGATAGTGATGGCGTCATTATTACGTCTGGACATCATCTTACCTCTTCTTATTTTACGGCAGGACCTTCTTGAGTAGTTGCTCAAGCGCGACGACTTCGTCCGCCGACAGATTTTTTGTTAACTCCTGGTGTAACTTCTGACCCACAACCTGATGACACTGCTCGCAAAGGGCTGCGCCGTCCGGTGTCAACTGCACCAGCACGCCGCGCTTGTCAGCGGGGTTGGGTAACCGTTCAATCCAGCCTTTGCACGCCAGGCGGTCGAGCATACGCGTCATCGCGCCCGGGTCGACGGAAAGCACGGTTTTCAGCTCAACGGGGGTAATACATACCTCGCAACGAATGGAACAGAGCACGCGAAACTGGGTCGCGGTAATATCCATGGGTGAGAGGTAGTCGTTGAGCAGGCGATCTTTTTTCTGGTTAACCATCTGGATCAAGCGGCCCAACGGGATCATTTCATTAAACAGGTCGCTGGTACTTTTCATGATGGTTGCCCAGGCAAGTAATTAGTTGCAGGTGATACTATTGCCCAGGCAATCATAAGTCAACATTATGAATTGGCCGATGCCACGATTTGCTAAAATAAAAAAATCTGACGTGGGTCACTGTTTGTGGTTTTGCTAACGCTTGTTAATTTTTAGCGGAAGTGGTTTATCAGCAGGCTGGCGGCGAAAGTGTCGAAGCCGGTATACTCACGGAACGAAACAATACTTAAAAAATGAATATTAACGGGACTTTAATTAACTATGTTCGATTTGTTTAAAGCAATAGGGCTTGGCCTGGCGGTGCTTTTACCGCTGGCAAACCCACTCACAACCGTGGCGCTGTTCCTCGGCCTGGCGGGCAATATGAACAACGCCGAGCGGAACAAGCAGGCGTTGATGGCATCGGTGTATGTGTTCGCCATTCTGATGGTGTCGTGGTATGCCGGTCAGGTGGTGATGAATACATTCGGCATATCAATACCTGGGCTGCGTATCGCCGGGGGATTGATTGTGGCCTTTATCGGTTTCCGCATGCTGTTCCCCCAGCAAAAAGCCCACGATTCGATGGAAGCGAAGATCAAATCGGAAGAACTGCAGGATGAACCGACCGCCAATATCGCCTTTGTGCCGCTGGCGATGCCAAGCACCGCCGGTCCGGGAACCATCGCGATGATTATTAGCTCCGCCTCGACCGTTAAGCACGGCGTGGACTTCCCGGAGTGGGTGGTACTGGCGGCGCCGCCGATCATCTTTTTGCTGTTAGGGGTGATTCTGTGGGCTTGTCTGCGCAGTTCCGGCGCGATTATGCGTCTGGTAGGCAAAGGCGGCATCGAGGCCATTTCGCGGCTGATGGGCTTCCTGCTGGTCTGTATGGGCGTGCAGTTTATTATTAATGGCGTGCTGGAGATCATTTCGACCTGGCACCCCTGATCGCCCCGGATGGGATGAGAGACAACAGCCTGCCGGTAGCCATGCCGGCAGGCTTTTTTATCGCGGTAACTCAGGAGTGGTGCGGTTGATGGTCTTCCAGCGATACCGGCCAGCGGCGGAAGATCATCAGAGACCATACCAGCGCGGCCAGCGCCGGGATGGCACCGATGTAGCCGATGGAAGCCATCGACAGATGCAGACTCACCTGGCTGCCCACCAGCGCGCCAGCGCCAATACCAATATTAAAGATGCCCGAGAACAGGGACATGGCGACGTCGGTGGCATCCGGCGCGGAAGCCAGCACTTTTACCTGCATACCGAGGCCGATAATCATGATCGCCACGCCCCAGAAGATACTGAGCAGCATCAGATGATGTGCATTGTCCGAGGCAGGCAGGAGCAACAGCAGGCAGGCCAGCAGCAGGCCGATAGCGATGCTAATCAGCCCGGAAGCGTGCTGGTTGCCGAGCTTACCGAACAGAATGCTGCCGATAATACCGGCCCCGCCGAGGATCAACAGCAGCACGGTAGCAAAGTTGCCGCTCAGGCCCGCCACCGTCTGGACAAAGGGCTCGATATAGCTGTAGGCGGTATAGTGGGCGGTCACCACCACCACGGTCAGAATATAAACGCTGACCAGCGCCGGGCGGCGGAACAGCACCGGCAGGCTTTTCAGCGAGCCAGAATGTTCGCTCGGTAGCGTCGGCAGCAGTTTTACCAGACAGGCAAGGGTGGCTAACGCGCCGAGGCCAATCGCCAGGAAGGTCATTCGCCAGCCAAAATACTGGCCGATGATGCGGCCAATCGGAATACCGAACACCATCGCCAGGGCTGTACCGGTGGCGATCAGGCTCAGCGCCTGCGCCCGTTTGCCAGGCGGCGCCATACGGATGGCCAGCGCTGAGGTAATCGACCAGAAAACCGCATGCGCAAAAGCGATGCCAATGCGGCTAATCACCAGGACGTCAAAACTCCACGCAAAAAACGACAGAACGTGGCTGGCAATAAACAGAATAAACAGGCCGATGAGCAGCCGCCGGCGCTCCATTTTGCTGGTCAGCAGCATAAACGGCAGCGACATCAGCGCCACCACCCACGCATAAATGGTGAGCATCATGCCCACCTGGGCGGTTTCCATGCCGAAGCTGCCGGCAATATCGGACAGCAGACCGACAGGGGCGAATTCTGTGGTGTTAAAAATAAACGCGGCGATGGCCAACGTCACGACACGTAGCCACGCTACCTTGCGTGAGACCGTATTCGTAGTCATAAGCTCTGGACGGGTGATTCAAGGGAAGATGTGACGGTGATCTTAAAACGATTACTGGCGAAAAGACAATCATTTTGTGATCTGCATCTCATTTCGCTGCAAGTGGCTGGCCGCGGTTAAGCAATTAATTTTGCTATGGATAGTGTCAGGGGAGCGCTTTTATGTCATGTTGAAGGAAAGTAAAAAAAGTAAGGACAGTGTATGCAGGAAATTCAATTTTATCTGGTCGATGCCTTCAGCGATAAAAACTTTGGCGGTAATGCCGCGGCCGTTTGCCCGCTCAGCGAGTGGTTAGCGGACGATGTATTGCTGAAAATGGCCCAACAGCATAACCAGTCCGAAACGGCGTTTTTCGTCCACACCGACGAAGGCTATCAGCTGCGCTGGTTTACCACGCTGGGCGAGATCAACCTCTGCGGCCACGCCACCCTGGCGACGGCGCATGTTATTTTCGAGTATCTTGACCATCCCTCGGCGACGATTACCTTCAGCACCCGTTTTGTCGGTGAACTGCGGGTGACCCGCAGCGGCGACTGGCTGACGCTCGACTTCCCGGCGTGGACGACCACCCCGGTGGACAACCCGCCGGCGGACCTGCTGGCCGGACTGGGGCTTGAGTCTGCCGTCGAGGTGCGGGAAGGGCGTGATTATCTGGTCGTGCTGGCGGATCGCCAGCAGGTTGAAGCGGTGCAGACCGATATGGCACGTCTGCAGAAGCTCGGCAAAATGATCTGCGTCAGCGCGCCGGATGAGGAGTATGACTTTGTCAGCCGCTTCTTCTGCCCGGGAGAAGGGGTGCCAGAGGATCCGGTGACCGGCTCCGCCCACAGCATGCTGATCCCCTGGTGGGGCGAAAAGCTGGGCAAAACCACCATGATGGCGCGCCAGGTCTCCGCCCGCGGCGGCGACCTGCGCTGCCAGTGGCAGGGCGACAGGGTGCTGATTAGCGGCCAGGCCACCACCTATCTGCGCGGAACGGTTTACCTGCGTTAATCATCGCCACCGCGTCGCCCCGGGGAGCGGTAATCTACTTCCGCTCCCCGGGGCGACATAGCATCAGCCCAGCGATGCGCCGCCACACATCACCAGCTCCTGTCCGGTCATCGCCGATGCGCCCTCGCTCAGCAACCAGCTCACCAGAGAGACCACTTCCTGCGGAGTAATGAGTCGCCCAAGCGGCGGAAGCCGCGGCGGGGAACTTTCTCTGCCTGGCTGGTGAAGCATCGGCGTATCGGTTGCCCCGGGAGCCACGACGTTGACCGTCACCCCGGCAGGCGCCAGCTCTGCCGCCCAGCTCCTGGCGAGAGCGACCAGCGCGGCTTTGGTGGCCGCATACTGCGAGCGACCAGCGGCGCCTCGTGACGTACGGCTTCCCAGCAGAACGATCCTCCCGCCTGGCCCCATGGTCGGGGCGAAGTGATTGACCAATGTCTGAGCCGCATCGACGTGTAAACGCCACAGCGACTCGCTGCGCTGAGGGTCCAGATTGCCCAGAGTGGCGGCCGCCATTGAACCCGCGGCGTGAATGATGGCCTGAGGGGGCTCAATCTGCTCCAGCGCCGCCAGCAGCGCGCTGCGTTGGCTGACGTCGACCATCAGATGGCGAAAGTTCGGCTGTGAGAAGGGCGGCAGCGAACGGCTCATGCCGATCACCTGCCAGCCGTCCGCCAGCAACTGCCTCACCACTGCGGCGCCGATCCCGGAGCTGGCCCCGGTTACCATTGCCCGCTTCATCGCGCCTCCAGCATCTCAGCGGGGATTTTGAATACCGCCTTTCTGACCGGCGCTGGCGTCGAAACCGCACACAGCGCCTGGTGCGGTTCGCCGGGGTAAAAGACCGCGAAGTCGCCGGGACGCAGCAGAATAGAGACACTCTCCGGGGCCGGCTGACATATATAGAGGTCGGGCTTAAGCTCATTATCTTCCGGGCGCATCGCGGGAGCCATGCCCGCCTGGATCCGCTCCTCGCCGGCCAGGATGACCTGAATATCCGCCCACTGGCGATGATATTCCGTATGCCGCTCGGCCGCAGGCTGGGTTTGCACCACGCTGAGGGTGCAGAACCACGGCGCACCGTCGGGCTGGAAGCGGCCATTCTCTCTGGCACTGAGGGCAGCCAGCGAACAGGCCTCGCTGCTCAATAGCTGCTTTAACGCCGGCGGCAGACCAGCCTGCTGCAGCGCCTGCAGATTACCGATAATCATGCGCTTTCTCCTTTTACCCACTGTGGCGAGACACGAACATACTTGATCGCCTGGCGATACCAGGTGTAGGCGATATGCAAATTACCGTCTGCTCCCTGTTTGATGCTGGGGTAGGAGAACTCCCGGTTCAGCTTCTGCTCCGAATTATTGGTCATGCAGTAGCCGTCACCCTCATCGAGATTGCGCAGCCACGGCCAGCTTTCACCACCATCGGCTGAAATAGCGACGGTCATCGGCGCGCGTGGTGCGCCCCAGAAGGCGCTTTTCCCGGTCGCTTCCGGCTCCCTTCGGCCATCGTCGTCAGCAATTTCATCATACAGCGAGGCGCGGCGTTCCGTGGCGCCGGCGGCGCTCATATTATTGAACACCAGCGCCAGTTCGCCATTGTCCAGGGTGGTCGCCTGAATGGACGAGTTGTTGTTCGGAAGCGTCGTCGGTACCGGCGCAGACCAGCTCTCTCCCTGGTCGCTGGACTGGCTGAACCAGATATGATCCGCCCAGCGGCTGCGGAAGAAGGCTGCCAGTCTGCCGTCCGGAAGCGGAGTGATACTCATATGGACACAACCCAGGCTCTCCGGGACCGCCACGTCACGCCAGCTTTTTCCGCAGTCTGAAGAGATCTTCACCGCGCTGACGTCATTGTTACCCACCCATTTCTCGCCGGGTTCGGTACGGCAGTAAAAGACCGGCAGCAGCCAGTTGCCGTCAGACATAACGCTTATTGGCTGGCGAATAAAGGTACCCGGTTGATCCAGCAGCGTATCGATGGCCCCCCAGCTTCGTCCGCCATCGTGGGAGAGGCGGTAGCGCACAATGGCGGTATCCTGGTTTCCGGCAAATTGCGCTGTCCACAACAGCCACAGCACGTTATCGGGCGCCTGAAATAGCACCGGGTTTTGTTCTGAGCGGTCTGGATCATCAGATAGCTTGACTGCCTCACTCCAGCGGTCACTGCCGGGGGCTAACCGCGATCCCCAGATAGAGATATCGGCTTTTCCCTCCTGGGAGCCGCCAAACCAGACGCACATCAGGCTGCCGTCATCCAGCGGCAGCAGATTGGCGGCATGGTTCTGCGGGCAGGCGCAGGGAAGCATTGCCCATGCGATGTGTTCATCTTGCTGGTGTTGGCGAATGACGCCGTCAAAAGGCGGAATTACGGTCATGTTTTATACTCCACGTTGCTCAACTGGGGCGGGGGATGGTTGTGATTTATTTGGGATCAGGCGGTCAATCACCATGATGATGGCCGGGGTTGCCAGGGCGACATACATGTTATTGATGCCGAACGGGTCGCCGAGTAAATACCAGACGGACGTCACCACACAGGCGCCGATCAGGCCGGCATTCGCGCCCCGAGTGCTTCTGAAGAAGGGGGCATAGAAGGCGATGACCGCCACCACGGTAATGGAGAGGCGAATGGCGCGGGTAAAGAAGGAGAGTTTCAGCACCTCCGGTACCAGCAGCACAAAGATCAGCGGCAGGAAGCCGATAATTAGCGACGCCCAGCGTGTGGCTCTGAACTCCTGGTCCGGCGTTGGGTTGCGCCATGGTACGTAAAAATCCTTCACCACCAGCGAGGCAATGGCCAGGGCTACGGTACTTACGCTGACGAAAATCGATGCCACAAGTGACGTTGTCACCAGACCTGCCAGCCACGGGTTCATGTCCTGCAGAAAGACCGGGAGGGCATACAGGCTGTTGATCTCGGGATGCAGGTATTTCGCCGCGACGCCGATAATGGCGATGGCAAAGGCGATAGGCAGGCAGAAAAAGAAGGCGATCCAGGTGGAACGTTTCGCTGACCGAACGTCTTTGGTTGAGCTAATGGCCTGAATGACAAACTGGGTGCAAAAAATGGAGCCGATAGTGCCGATGAGCCAGGCGAAGATCGTGCCAGCACCAATGTTGCCATCCCATGTCCAGTAATAATCCGGCATCTTCTCCATCATCGGCGAGAAGCCGCCGGTTTTGGACAGGGCAAAACCCAGAATGATCAGCAGACCGGCGTATTTTAACGCGCTGTGTAACATGGTGACCCAGGCGACGCCCTTCATGCCGCCGAACGCGAAATAAAAGGTACTCACAATGGCGGTAATAAAGGCGGCTACCGGTAAATTCACTTTTAATACGGTGGAGATGGCTGCGGCACCGCTGACGTAGTTACCCACGTTAACCAGCAGCAGCGCATAAATCATAATCAGGGAGATAATATTTTTGGTACTGTTGCCATATTTTTCAGCGATGGCGCCGGAAATGGTGATTTTTCCGGTGTTATAGATGCGTTTCACCAGGATTAAACCGAACAGCGGAAAGCCGATGGCTGCCCCCAGCACGGACCACGAGGCGGCAATTCCGCTCTCAAAGGCGGCCTGGGCAGTACCGATGGTCGATTTGGCGCCAATATATTCTGACATCAGTAATATACCGACAATAAAGGCCGGCATGGCGCGCGAGCCTTCCATAAAATCCCCGGAATTTTTACTACGAATACGGAATGTCAGCCAGGTGGTAAACAGAATATAGGCAATAACAATGCCGACAATAATAAAGGTATCTTCAGCGGTAAAATGATTCATCTTAGCCTCTCTCTGGGCGTACGAATCCTGGGCACGGCGGTACCCGGTCTGTTTTATTAAAAAAGCGCAGCAAGTATTACGCTAAATAACAGCGATGATGTCGCGTATCTGCTGCAGCTGTTGGTCACTGAACTGCACCGCGTAGCGGCTGTCGCCCACCTCATGACCCATCAGTTGCAGGGCTTTTTTCACTGCCGCGGGTGAGAACGCCACCTTATACAGATCGGTGCGCAGGCCCGTCACGCGCTCCTGCGCCTGGCGCGATCCGGCGATATCCCCGGCGTGAAACAGCGACCAGATCGCGTTGATTTCAGCGGGGGCGACGTTGGCAAGCCCTGAGATGCAGGCCGAACAGCCGTCGACATACCCCTGATGGATAAGGGAGTCCGGCCCGTTCAGAACGTCGAAACCGTCAATGTCGCGTACCGCGTCAAGAAAGCCTTTCAGGCTGTCGTAGCTGCCGGCGCTGTCCTTAATGCCGACGATATTCTCGTGTCGGGCCAGCTGGCGTGCCGTCTCCGGAGCAATGGTGTTCCCGGTGCGGGCGGGAATGTTATAAAGAAAAAGCGGGACGCTCAGCGCGTCGGCGATCGCCGTATAGTGGTTAATCAGCTCTTCCTGCTTCAAGGGTACGAACCACGGGGTAATGGCCGATACCGCGTCAACCCCGAGGCGGGCGATCTGCTGGCCCAGCCGGCGAGTCTCACGGGTGGAAATCTCCCCGATATGCGCTACCACCGGCGCGCGTCCGGCGGCTTCTTCCACGCAGGTTCTGGCGACGGCGATCTTCTCCTCCTCATTGAGGACAAAAAACTCGCCATTGGTGCCGCCGCAGAAAATCCCGTTGCCTGCGGCGAGCTGGCGCTGCACCTGCTGGCGTAGCGCTGGCAGGTTAAGGGCTCCCTCGGCGGTAAAAGGGGTGACGATGGCGGTGAGTACGCCGCTAATGGCTCTCCTCATTTTCTTTCTCCTGTTAGGCATGTTCTGGAAACAGCGTTTGATAGATAGCCGCAATCTCTTCGCGGCTGACGCTGCAGGGGGCGTTGTTCATCAGGCGCTTGACGTTTTGCGCCGCTGCGCTGAGAGCAGGGATGCTCTCCCTGGGCACGCCGAGCGCGGCAAGGTTGTCCGGCAGGGGCAGTCGTTTCACCAGCGCCGCCAGCCACGCGACCAGCGCATGGGATTTCTCTTCCTCACTGAGCGTGCGATCTGCGTCGGGGATCAGATCCCAGACCTGAGCGAATTTTGCCACCGCGTGGGGGCGGACCACCCGCATGCAGGGCGCCAGCAGAATGGCGTTAGCCACCCCGTGCGGCAGGTGCCAGGTACCGCCAAGCGGATAGGAGAGCGCATGCACCAGATGGGTGCCGGCATGGTTGATCGCCGCGCCGCCGTACCACGAGGCCCAGAGCATCTCCAGCTTCGCCGTCAGATCCTGCGGCTGATCCACCGAGCGTTCGATATGCCGCACCAGCTTGTGTAAACCGATTAACGCCGCGTTGTCGCTCACCGGATTGGCGACGGTGGAGGTAAAGCACTCCAGCAGATGACACAGGGCATCGATGCCGGTCGACGCCGCGATGCTGGCCGGCATGCTGGTGGTCAGCTCCGGCAGCAGGGCGACATAGTCCGGCAGCAGCACCGGGGAGATGATCCCCACTTTGGTCTGCTGCTCGGGGATCGCCAGAATGGCGTTCGGCGTCGCTTCGGAGCCGGTGCCGGCGGTGGCCGGGATCAACAATGAGCTAATCCGTCGTTGCGGCAACTCGCCTGCCAGCATGGCCGTCAGAGAGGGCGCCTCAGTATGCAGGAGCACCGAGAGCAGTTTCGCCACATCCAGTACGCTCCCCCCGCCGATGCCCACGATCATCTGGGGCTGACTGGCGCCCAGTTGGCTGACAATCTGCGCCACATCGTGATGGCTGGGCTCTGCCGGTACTGTGTCAATGACCTCAACCTTACGCCCTTCGGCCGCCAGCAGGCGATGGATCGCCTGGGTCGCTTCCAGCGCGCCAACGTTCTGGTCGGTCACCAGCAGGATGCGGGTTTTACCTGACAACAGCGGGAGCAGGGCCGTTGAGGCGCCCGCCCCGCTGATGATTGTGCTGTGTATCGTCGCCACGCGTTTCTCCTTGGTAGTAATTGATTGAATTCAATCATTCATGAATCGTGTCACTCGTCTGGTGGGGAAAAGTTATAATTTATACGGCAGTTTAATAACTTGAGCTTGCTCACATTTAATCAAATATGATTGAATATAATCAATTTCAAATTTTCATCGACCACAAGGCAGAACAATGAACGATGGTAATAACCAGGTGCTGGTGCTGGCAGATGACTTTACGGGAGCCAATGACGCCGGTGTCAGCCTCGCTGAGGCGGGCATGTCGGTGGAAGTGGCCTTCAGCGCCGGGCAACCATCAACCGCCCGGGCGTTAATTCTCAACAGCGACAGCCGGGCAATGAGCGCCGCCGCCGCCGCGGACAAGGTCACCGGTCTGCTGCGCGGCGCGGCAAGATTTGTCCCGCACTGGCAGGTAAAGAAGATCGACTCCACGCTGCGCGGCAACCTTGGCGGCGAACTGGAGGCAATGATGGCGGCGCACGGCTGCCGGCTGGCGGTGGTGGCCCCGGCGTATCCGGCGGCCGGGCGGCATACCCGGGACGGGCGCTGCTATGTGCATGGGGTGGCCCTCGATCAGACCGAATTTGCCAGCGATCCGAAAACGCCCGTGAGCCGGGCGGAGATTAGCGAAATTATCGCCATGCAGAGCCGTCTTCCCTGTCTGATGTTGAACGCTGCCCAGCTTCCGGAGGCATTAGCGACGGCGGGCGAGGAGAAGCGAGTGTTGATTGTCGACGCCTGGGAAGACAGCCATCTGGACCAGGTGATCGACGCCGTTGCACCCCATGCGCGGGAGACCCTGCTGGTCGGCTCGGCGGGACTTTGCGAGGCGCTGGCGCGCCGCCTGCGCCGCTGCGAGCAGGGGCCGCTACTGGCGCTGGTTGGTTCGATGAGCGAGATGGCGCAGCGCCAGGTCGCTGCGCTGCAGGCTCATTCCCGAGTGAGAAAGATCGAAATAGATGTCGAACAGGCCTTTAGCAGATCGCCGAAGGAGGAAGCCTCGCGGATCGCCGAGGTGCTGCGTGAGGGTCATCACTGCGTGGTGACCACCCGCCCGAATAACGCCGCCCGGCACGGGATTGAAGCCCAGTGTAACGAACGCGGTCTCAGCCGCGCAGCCTACGGGGAGCACATCTGCGCCTGGCTTGCCGACGTCACGGCGCAGGCGGTGGCGCTGTGCCCACCGGGCGCCCTGTACCTCTCTGGCGGCGATGTAGCCATCGCCGTCGCGCACGCGCTCGGCGCCACCGGATTTCAGATCCGTGGGCGGGTGGCGCAGTGTGTGCCTTACGGGCACTTTCTCGGCGGTCGCTGGTCACGGCCGGTGATGACCAAAGCAGGGGGATTCGGCACCGACACTACGCTGTTAAATGTTGTGAATTTTATTGAGGAGAAACTGAGTGTCTAACATGATTGCAGTGACAATGGGCGACCCGGCAGGGATTGGTCCGGAGATTATTATCAAATCCCTCGCCGAAGGGGCGCTGAGCGGCGCGCCGGTGGTGGTGGTGGGCTGCGCGCAGACGCTGCGGCGGATCCTGGCGCTGAATATTACGCCGCGGGCGGAGCTGCGCATCATTGACCATCCCGCCGAGGCGAGTTTTTCCCCAGCGACCATCAACGTTATTGATGAACCGCTCAGCGACCCGCAGGGGCTGCGCCCTGGCGAAGTTCAGGCCCAGGCAGGGGACCTCGCGTTTCGCTGCATCAGGCGGGCGACCGCGCTGGCGCTGGACGGCGCGGTCGCGGCCATCGCTACCGCGCCGCTAAATAAAGAGGCGCTGCATCTCGCCGGGCACGCTTTCCCCGGCCATACCGAACTGCTGGCCCACCTGACGCAGACCACCGATTACGCCATGGTGCTCTATACCGAGAAGCTCAAGGTTATCCATATCACTACTCATATCGCCCTGCGCCAGTTCCTCGATACCCTCAACCAGCCGCGAATCGAGACGGTGATTGGCGTGGCGGATCGGTTTTTGCGCCGGGTCGGCTATCAGCGTCCGCGCATAGCGGTTGCCGGCGTTAACCCGCACGCCGGGGAGAACGGCCTGTTTGGCGATGAAGAGATCCGCATCGTCGCCCCGGCGGTCGCCGCCATGCAGGCGCAAGGGATAGAGGTCACCGGCCCCTGTCCACCGGACACGGTGTTTATGCAGTGTCACGAAGGTATGTACGACATGGTGGTGGCGATGTACCACGATCAGGGGCATATCCCGCTGAAGCTGCTCGGGTTCTATGATGGGGTGAATATCACCGCCGGGCTGCCGTTTATCCGTACCTCAGCGGATCATGGCACCGCGTTTGATATTGCCTGGACAGGTAAAGCGAAGTCTGAGAGCATGGCAACCTCCATTGAGCTCGCCATGCACATCGCGCAGGAATAACATGAAGGGATATAACCGGTTAGAGCAGATTATGGACTTCCTGAAAAGCCATAATCTGGTGACAGTCGACCAGCTGGTGGCGGCGACCAACGCCTCGCCGGCCACCATTCGTCGCGACCTGATCAAACTCGATCAGGAAGGGGTGATCAGCCGTACACATGGCGGGGTGACGCTGAACCGGTTTATTCCTTCCCAGCCGACGACGCTGGAGAAAGCCCAGCGCAGTCCGCTGGAAAAGCAGGCTATCGCCAGCGCGGCGGCCGCGCTGGTGAAGGCCGGCGACGCGATTGTGCTTGACGCCGGCACCACCATGATTGAGCTGGCGCGGCAGATCACCCATCTGCCGCTGCGGGTGATCACCAGCGATTTACATATCGCGCTGTTTTTGTCGGAATTTAAGCAGATAGAAGTGACGATTATCGGTGGGCGCATCGATGACAGCAGCCAGTCGTGCATCGGCGATCACGGCCGCCGCCTGCTGCAGACCATCTGGCCGGACCTTGCCTTCGTCAGTTGCAACGGCTGGGACCTCGAGAAGGGGATCACCGCCCCGACGGAGGAGAAGGCTGCCCTGAAACGTGATCTGATGGCTAATGCCCGGCGGCGCATCCTGCTGGCGGACAGCTCCAAATACGGCGCCTGGTCACTGTTCAATATTGCCCCGCTGGAGTCGTTGACCGATATCGTCACCGACGCCCATCTGCCGGAGGCGACCCGCGAGGCGCTGGTGACCCTTTCCCCACAGCTGATCATTGCCGACTGACTTGCAGGCTGCCGTCAGGGCAGACGGGCAATATTGGCCTTGATCACCGCCATCGACTGGCTGAACGTCGCCTGCTCCTCGGCGGCCAGCTGCAGTTCAATAATCTGCTCCACGCCACCCTGGGCCAGCACCGCCGGCACCCCTGCCGCCGCGCCGCTGACGCCGTACTCACCGTCAAGAATGCAGGAGACTGCCAGCGCACGGTGGCTGCCGGTGAAGATATTGCGGCAGATCTCGGCGATGGTGCCTGCCACGCCATATTCGGTGCAGCCTTTGCCCGCGTAGATCTCAAACCCCAGTTTTCGTACTTTTTCGGCCATTGCCTCGCGGTCGAGCGGCCGGCCGGTACGTTGCTGATAGAGGTCGGCGATCGGCGAGCCATACACCGAAGAGTGTGACCATACCGGAAACTGGGTATCGCCATGCTCGCCGAGGATAAAAGCGTCGATGCTCTGGGCGCCAATATCCAGTTCCTGCGCCAGCAGGCGACGCAGGCGGGTGGTATCCAGCCAGACGCCGGTGCCCAGCACCTGACTGCGCGGCAGGCCGGAGAGCTGCCATACCTGCCAGGTGATGATGTCGCAGGGGTTGGTGGCCACCAGAAAGATGCCGTTAAACCCGTTGGCCATCATCGTCGGCACAATACTTTTCACAATCTTCGCCGTCGTGGTCAGTTCATCCAGCCGACTCTGACCGGGGCGCAGCGCACCGCCGGAAACGGTGATCACCGCGATATCGACATCAGCGCAGTCGCTGGCTTCCCGGGTGGAGATGGTCATCATCCCCGGCAGATAGGCCGCGGCATCGCTGAGATCCTGGGCATGGGCCTCGGCACGCTGTTGGTTAAGGTCGACGAGGATCAGCTCCTCGCAAATGCTCTGGTTGAGGAGGGCGTAGGCCGCCGACGCGCCGACATTGCCGGCGCCAATAATCATCACTTTACGGGCTTTGGTGTGCATATTCAGATCTCAAGTACGAACGGCAGGGGATAAAATTACTGTGTTTCAGCGAGTTAGCGCAAGAGGTGGGCAGCAATATAAGTTAATGCTATGGCGGAAACGGGCCGAGGGCGCGCTACAGTGGCGTAAAAAAAGGAGTTCACCTATGTATACCGTTACCGACATCGCCCCCACCGACGCAGAATTTACCGCCCTGATTGCCGCTCTCGACGCCTGGCAGGAGACACTCTATCCGGCAGAGAGCAACCATTTGCTGGACCTCAGCCAGCTGCCGCCGCATACGGTGATCGCCCTGGTCATCCGCAGCGCGCAGGGCGAGGCCGTTGGCTGCGGGGCTATCGTCCTCAGTGAGGAAGGTTTCGGCGAGATGAAGCGGGTCTATATCGATCCGCAGCACCGCGGACAGCAGCTGGGAGAAAAGCTGCTGGCGGCACTGGAAGCGAAAGCGCGCCAGCGCGACTGTCATACGCTGCGGCTTGAAACCGGTATCCATCAGCATGCGGCCATCACCCTCTACACGCGCAACGGCTACCAGACCCGCTGCGCGTTTGCGCCGTATCAGCCCGATCCGCTCAGCGTGTTTATGGAGAAACCGCTGTTTGCCGATCTTCGTTCAGCAGCGCTATAAACGCCTCCAGCTGGCGGGTTTTGGCGCCCCGGCGCCACACCAGCCAGGTGGTTAACCAGCGCCACTCTTCGGCCAGCGGCCAGGCGGAAACCTGCTGATGACCGGGCATACTCTCCAGCATACTGCGCGGGATCAACGCCAGGCCCGCGCCGGCGATCACGCAGGCCAGCATCCCATGGTAAGACTCCATCTCGTGGATCCTGCCCGGGGTTGCTCTGTCGGCATGGAACCAGCTCTCAAAATGCCGGCGGTAGGAGCAGTTGGCGCGAAAGGCGTAAACGTTGGCCCCGTTCACTTCGCTGGCGCGGTCGATGGGCGCGTGGCCGTACGGGGCGACGATCATCATCTCTTCCGGGAACACCGGCAGCCCCTCCAGACCCGGATGCACCAGCGGGCCGTCAACGAACGCGGCGCTCAGGGCGCCCTCCAGCACGCCGTCGATCATCGTCCCGGAAGGGCCGGTGGAGAGCGCCAGGTGAATTTTCGGGTAGCGCTGATTAAAGTGGGCCAGGGTGGTGGGGATCCGTACCGCCGCGGTGCTCTCCAGCGAACCAAGAGAAAACAGTCCCTGGGGTTCATCGCCTGCCACCACCATCCGCGCCTCGTCCACCAGGGCGAGGATCTGCTGGCTGTAGCGCAAAAAGCTGTGTCCCGCAGGCGAGAGGCGCAGGCGCTGGTTCTCGCGGATAAACAGCTCTACGCCGAGGTCTGCTTCCAGCTGGCGGATGCGGGTGGTGAGGTTGGACGGCACGCGATGCACTTTCTGCGCCGCCTGGGTAATGCTGCCGGTGGTGGCGACAGCGTTAAACATCTCTAGCTGAGTCAGGTCCATACTATTCTTCTTTTGTGAATGCGTTGCTTAATATTATTCATTTTCAATGAATGGAAAGGTAAGCCAGAATACGGTTACTTCGCAAGCAACGAGAGAGAGAATAACGATGAATTTATCTGCAACGCACGCGGTTTCCGTCAACCCGACTACCGGTGAGGTGGTCTCCTCGCTGCCCTGGGCCAGCGAACGCGAGGTCGATGCGGCTATCGCTCTCGCCGCGGCAGGCTATCGCCAGTGGCGTCAGACGCCGCTCGCCGACCGCGCCGACGCCCTGCGTCGCATCGGGGCCGCGCTGCGCGCCCGCGGGGAAGAGGTGGCCCAGATGATCACCCTCGAGATGGGCAAGCCGATCGCTCAGGCGCGCGGCGAGGTGGCGAAATCCGCCAACCTCTGTGACTGGTACGCCGAGCACGGCCCGGCGATGCTGGCGACGGAAGCCACCCAGGTGGAAAATAACCAGGCGGTGATTGAGTATCGTCCGCTGGGCGCCATTCTGGCGGTCATGCCGTGGAACTTCCCGGTCTGGCAGGTGCTGCGCGGCGCGGTGCCGATCCTGCTGGCCGGCAACAGCTACCTGCTGAAGCATGCCCCGAACGTGATGGGCAGCGCCCGCCTGCTGGGCGAGATTTTTGCCGCCGCCGGCCTGCCGGATGGCGTGTTCGGTTGGGTGAACGCCACCAATGACGGCGTTTCGCAGATCATCAATGATGACCGCATCGCGGCGGTGACCGTCACCGGCAGCGTCCGCGCCGGCAAGGCGATTGGCGCCCAGGCGGGGGCGGCGCTGAAGAAATGCGTGCTTGAGCTGGGTGGCTCCGATCCCTTTATCGTGCTCAACGATGCCGACCTGGATGAGGCGGTAAAGGCCGCCGTCACCGGCCGCTATCAGAACAGCGGCCAGGTGTGCGCCGCGTCGAAACGCTTCATCCTCGAAGCCGGTATTGCCGAGGCCTTCACCCGCAAATTCGTCGACGCCGTGGCGGCGCTGAAGATGGGCGACCCGCGCGATGAGCAAAACTACGTCGGACCGATGGCGCGTTTCGACCTGCGCGATGAACTGCACCAGCAGGTGACCGCGACCCTTGATGAAGGGGCAACTCTGCTGCTGGGCGCGGAAAAAATCGAAGGGGCGGGCAACTACTATGCGCCAACGGTGCTGGGCAATGTCACCGCCGGGATGACCGGTTTTCGTCAGGAGCTGTTTGGTCCGGTAGCAACCCTGACCACCGCTCGCGACGCTGACCATGCGCTGGCCCTCGCCAACGACAGCGAGTTTGGTTTGTCTGCAACGGTCTATACCACCGACGAGGCGCAGGCCCAGCGCTTCGCCCGCGAGCTGGAGTGCGGCGGCGTCTTCCTCAACGGCTACTGCGCCAGCGACGCCCGCGTGGCCTTCGGCGGCGTGAAGAAGAGTGGTTTTGGTCGCGAGCTGTCACATTTTGGTCTGCACGAGTTCTGTAATGCGCAGACCGTCTGGAAAGACCGTCGCTAATCAACGTTAGCCCCCTGACGACCGTCGTCCACGTCTGCTATACTCGCCCACCAAATTTCGATGGTGGGCAAGGAGCTGCATGTGGCGGCGGTGATCAATAACGCAATGCTGGAAGCCATTCTGGCAGAAATCAGGCCGCTGATTGGCCGCGGTAAAGTGGCGGATTACATTCCGGCGCTGGCCAGCGTCAGCGGCGATAAGCTTGGCATTGCGATCAGTACGGTAGACGGGCAGCACTTCGCCGCCGGCGATGCGCATGAACGTTTTTCCATCCAGTCTATCTCCAAGGTATTGAGCCTGGTGGTGGCCATGAACCACTATCAGGAAGAGGAGATCTGGCAGCGGGTGGGCAAAGATCCCTCCGGCCAGCCCTTTAACTCCCTTTTGCAGCTGGAGATCGAGCAGGGCAAACCGCGAAACCCGTTTATCAACGCCGGGGCGCTGGTGGTCTGCGACATGCTGCAGAGCCGGCTCAGCGCCCCGCGTCAGCGGATGCTGGAGATTGTCCGCCGCCTGAGCGGCGTGGCCGATATCGCCTACGATCCGGTGGTGGCCCGCTCTGAGTTCGAGCATTCGGCGCGCAACGCCGCCATCGCCTGGCTGATGAAATCCTTCGGTAACTTCCATAACGACGTCGCCACCGTGCTGCAGAACTATTTCCACTACTGTTCGCTGGAGATGAGCTGCGTTGAGCTGGCGCGAACCTTCCTGTTCCTCGCCGATCGCGGTATCGCCCCGCACCTGGAGGCACCGGTTATCGCGCCCATTCAGTCCCGTCAGGTGAATGCCCTGATGATGACCAGCGGCATGTACCAGAACGCCGGCGAATTCGCCTGGCGCGTTGGCCTGCCGGCGAAATCGGGCGTCGGCGGCGGAATTGTGGCGATTGTGCCGCAGGAGATGGCGATCGCCGTGTGGAGCCCGGAGCTTGATGACGCCGGGAACTCGCTGGCCGGCGTGGCGCTGCTGGAAAAACTGACTCAGCGGATGGGGAGGTCGGTGTTCTGATGGTTGAGCAGGATCGGTTGTTTGCCCGTCTGGCGCGCTCGACGTTTCGTTCACGCTTTCGACTCGGGGTCAAAGAGCGGCAATACTGTCTTGATAAGGGGCCGGAGATCATCGACCAGCACGCTGGGGATTTTATCCGCCAGCGGCTGGCGCCCGCCGAACCGATGAACGACGGTAAGCAGACGCCGATGCGCGGCCATCCGGTATTTATCGCCCAGCATGCGACCGCCACCTGCTGCCGCGGCTGTCTGGAAAAATGGCACGCCATTCCCCACGGCCGCGCGCTGAGCGAGCAGGAGCAGCGCTATGTGGTGCAGGTGATCCATCACTGGCTGGTGCTGCAGATGAACGGCCCGTCTGTGCGGTAATCTGCATTTGATCGGCGCCGGAGTATGCCTGATAAATATTCTCATGTTATGATAATCCGCTAACTAATTATTAACATAATAATTGCCTGAAACAATTAGACGGATAATTACTGAATGTCTTCACTGTCGATTCGGTCATTTACGCTGTTTCGTGAAGAGCAGCCCGTGCGCGACGCACTGGTATTATTCACGTTAACGCTACTACTGCATTTTCTGGGGGCTATGCTGCGCCTGGTGCAGGAGCTCTCATTCTTCTGGCCGCTCAATGCCGTGATGGCCGGGATCTTTGCGCGCTATGTCTGGCTTAATCGCAGCTATTTTTATGCCGTCTGTTTTGCGGCAATGCTGGTTTATGACGGACTCACTTCGCGCTGGGGGATGGGCTTTGCCTCATTGCTGATTAATTTCTCCAATATTGTCTTTATTGTGGTGCTGGCGCAGCTGGTGCTGTGGGATAAGCGACGCGCCGACTCCATGCCCGGCCCGATTAATGCGCTTAATTTATTCTGTTTTTGCCTGTTTGCCGCCTTATTGTGCGCCGCCGTCGGCGCCCTGGGGTCGGTGGATGTTGAACGCGCCACCTTTATTCCCCAACTGGCAGACTGGTTTAGCGAACAGTTCTCGACAGCGGTGCTGATCCTGCCGTTTATTCTGACCCTGACGTTGCCTTCGGCATTAAGCGGTTTTCGTTTTCGCCAACTGCTGCCCGCGCTGGCGCTGGTGCTGTCGATAGCCCTCGGCGTGGCGGTGGGCGGCGCCGGCAGCATTACCTTCCCGTTGCCGGCCCTGATCTGGTGCGCCGTTCGTTATCCGCTGCCGCTGACCTGCCTGTTAACCTTTCTCACCGGCATCAGCGAGATATTGCTGGTCGCCAACTCGTTAATTCACTTTTCGCCGGATGCGCGAATGCAGCCGTGGCAGCTGTTCTCCACCCGCCTCGGCATTGCCGCTATGCTGATTAGCCCGGTGATTGTCGCTTCCAGTGTCGAAGCGATTAACACGCTGGTGAAACAGCTGGCCCTGCGCGCCGATTTTGATTTTCAGACCCGGGTGTATTCCCGTTCCGGACTGAGCGAGGCGCTGAAGCGTCAGGCGTTGCCCGCCGATAAGCTGCTGACGGTGATGGTGCTGGATATCGATGGCTTCAAACGGGTGAATGATGCTCTGGGCCATGAAGGCGGCGATTGCGTATTGACCCAGTTTGCCCAGCAGGTTCGGCAACTGGTGGACGAGCAGGGGATGGTTGCCCGCATTGGCGGTGAAGAGTTTGCGGTGGCGGCGGTCGTCGACAGTACCCAGCAGGGCTATTTACTGGCGGAAAAAATCCGCCATGGGGTGGAGTCGCAACCCTTCGGCCTGGGGCAGAATCCAATCCACCTGACCATCAGCATGGGGCTGGAGACGCGCGAGGTGGGGTACGCTCGCATCACGGAGCTGTTTAACCAATTGCTGATGGCGGCAGACGAGGAGATGGTCAAAGCCAAACAGACCGGTCGCAATCGCATCTGTATGCCAGCGCTAACCGAAAGTGCACCATAAGAAAATCCTATACGGAATCCGCTTGTGTTAATTTTTGGTTAAAAACATAGTGATGTGGTCAATTACAGGGAGCTTCCATGACCACATCCTTTTCACTGCGCACGCTGTCGCGTGACGATATTCTGCACCACCTCCCGGCATTAAGCGATATCCTGGCAAGCTGCGTCAACGGCGGCGCCTCGGTAAGTTTTATGCTGCCCTTTAGCGCGCAGACGGCCACCACTTTCTGGCAACAGACCGCCGACAGCGTGGCGGCCGGCGAGCGCATCGTACTGGTGGCCCTCGACGCCAGCGAGCAACCCATCGGTACCGTGCAACTTATTACCCGCCAACCGGAAAACCAGCCCCATCGTGCGGATGTCGCCAAACTTTTGGTTCACCAAAATGCCCGTCGCCAGGGGATTGCCAACGCGCTGATGAGCGAGCTAGAGCATGTTGCCCGACAGGAAGGGAAGACGGTGTTGGTGCTGGACACGGCAGCCGGTAGCGGGGCGGAGCAGTTCTATGTCCGCTGTGGCTGGGAAAAAGTGGGGGAAATCCCGCGCTATGCGCTGATGCCTGACGGAGAGATGACCGCCACCTCACTGTTCTATAAGTTTTTGCCCTGACGGTCGCTATTGCAGAATGCTTTGATCAAAACGGGGTTTCACTGGTAGAAAAACCTGATAACTTATTGGACCAATTACTCAGGTTGTATGACTACTATTAGAGGGAACCCATTGTGAAAACATTAAACCGTCGTGATTTCCCCGGCGCGCAGTACCCTGACCGTATCATCCAGTTTGGTGAAGGCAATTTCCTGCGCGCATTCGTTGACTGGCAGATAGATCTCCTCAACGAGCATACCGACCTGAATGCGGGCATCGTGGTCGTCCGTCCTATTGCGACGGATTTCCCGCCTTCACTGAGCACCCAGGACGGCCTTTACACCACCATTATTCGCGGTCTGAACGAGCAGGGTGAGGCGGTGAGCGACGCGCGCCTGATCCGCTCGGTCAACCGGGAGATCAGCGCTTACGCTGACTTCGACGCTTTTTTACGTCTGGCGCATAACCCGGAGATGCGGTTTGTCTTCTCCAATACCACTGAGGCGGGCATCAGCTACCATGCCGGGGATCGTTTTGACGACGCGCCGCCGGTCAGCTATCCGGCGAAACTGACGCGTCTGCTGTTTGAACGCTACCAGCATTTCGCCGGTGCGGCCGACAAGGGATGGGTGATTATTCCCTGCGAACTGATCGATTATAACGGCGAGGCGCTGCAGGCGCTGGTGCTGCGCTATGCTGCTGAGTGGCAGCTGCCGCAGGCCTTTATCCGCTGGTTGACCTCAGCGAACACCTTCTGTTCAACGCTGGTGGATCGCATCGTAACCGGCTATCCGCGTGATGAAGTGGCGGCCCTTGAGGCACAGACTGGCTATAAAGATGCCTTCCTTGATACCGCCGAGCATTTCTACCTGTTTGTGATCCAGGGGCCTGCCTCGCTGGCGGCCGAGCTGCGTCTCGATAAACTGCCGCTGAATGTGCGCATTGTGGACGATATCAAGCCGTATAAAGAGCGCAAAGTGGCGATCCTCAACGGGGCGCATACCGCGCTGGTGCCGGTGGCCTTCCTGGCCGGGATCGACACCGTGGGTGAGGCGATGAACGATGCGGAGATTTGCGCGTTTGTCGAAAAAGCGATTTATGACGAGATTATTCCGGTGCTGGATCTGCCGCGCGATGAGCTTGAGTCATTTGCCAGCGCCGTGACCGGGCGCTTCCGTAACCCGTATATTAAACATCAGCTGCTCTCGATTGCGCTCAACGGCATGACCAAATACCGCACTCGCATTCTGCCGCAACTGCTGGCAGGGCAGCAAAAGAGTGGGCAACTGCCGCCGCGGCTGACTTTTGCCCTGGCAGCACTGATCGCTTTTTACCGGGGAGAGCGGGAGGGTGAACGCTATCCGGTACAGGATGACGCCGAATGGTTGACGCGATATCAGACGCTGTGGGCCCGGCATCGGGATCGCCAGATGAGCACCCGCGAGCTGGTGACTGCGGTACTCAGCGTAGAGGCTCATTGGGAACAGGACTTGAGCCAGAACCCGGGTCTGGTGGAGCAGGTGACTGCCGACCTCGATGCTATCCTGTCCCGCGGTATGCGCGATGCTGTACAGCCTTTGTGCTGATAGCGGACGTCATTCACCCGGCTGCGGCCGGGTTTTAAAGCTACCTCGTTAGTTACAACATACTTTTTATCATAGTTAACAAGCCGGTCTGTTACTCCGCTGCGAAAAAAGCCTTTTAGTGCCAAATCGCCCCTTCAGGGAGAGAATTGCCGCTAAGCCGCTTGAACATATGCCTGTGCAGGAAAATAATGGTTTGAACCATTTTCCCTGCCAATGTTCGCAGGCTAATTCATTCATCTGTAAGGAAACTCGCATGGTCATCGATATCCGGGAAATACGGCCGCACGACAAAGCCGAATGGCTTAATCTCTGGGAAGGCTATACCCGCTTCTATGGCAGCCCGCAGCCGGAAGAGGTGACCGAATGCACCTGGCAGCGAATGCTGGACATGAACTCCCCGGTGCTGGGCAGGGTGGCTGTGGTCGATGATACGGTGGTGGGGTTCGCCATCTGCATTCTTCACGAGGGAACCTGGGTCACCACGCCAATCTGCTATCTGGAGGATCTGTTTGTCGATCCTGCCTTCCGTGGACAAGGCATTGCCAGAACAATCATTAAGTCGCTGCAAACCGAAGGGGCAGACAAAGGCTGGTCACGGTTGTACTGGCATACGCGCCGTGATAATCCCGCCCGTCATCTGTATGATGAGTTTACCCCGGCTGACGATTATGTGCGCTACAGGATCACGCTTGGGTCCTGAAGCGGTAAGAGGTTGTTAAGCTTTTCCCGCTATAACAGGGGAAACCGGCTCAGGAGAAGCAACGATGGAAAAACGTCTCGACACAGTGGTCAATCTGATTATGTTTCTTTCACTATTGGCTACGGCCTGGGATCTCTCACTGGTGCATCATCTCGCCTGGTAGCAAAGATATCGTGCTGAAACGCGGCGCCTCATGCGGCGCCGCTGGCGTTATTCATCCGCCATCTTCCCTGCGCTAAAACTCCAGTCCTCCCGCTGGTTAAACTGGATAACCACCATCACGTCCTGCGGGCTGACCGCCATCTCATCGTCTAACCGCGCACAGAGCCGACGATAAAGCCCCTGTTTCTGCGCCCGGCTGCGCGGTTTACCGGCGAAAATATGAAACAGCACGAAGCGGGCGCTGCGTCCGTCGCTGAGGTAGTTCGGGTCGTAAATGCGCTGCTCGTCGGCGGCCTGCTCGATAAACTGAAATTTATCTGCTGACGGCACGTCGAACTCTGCCACCAGACACTCATGAAAGAGCGCCGACAATTGAGCAAACTCCGTGGGACGCCAGGCCGTGCCAAGCGATATGCGGGTCAGGGGCATGGTGTCTCCTGCTCATTCAGACAGGTCAGGGCGCTGGCCGCCGCTGGCCAGCCGGCATAGAACGCCAGGTGGGTGAACAGCTCGACGATTTCGGCCTGGCTCAGGCCATTTTGATAGCCGAGAGCGATATGCCACGGCAGTTGCTGGGTTTTACCCTGCGCCGTCAGGGCAGAAAGGGTGATCAGGCTCCGTTCGCGGGGCGACAGATCGCGGCGAGCCCAGATATCACCAAACAGTACCGTTTCGGTCAGTTCGGCCAGTTTTGGCGCAATGGCGGCCAGGGTGTTGCGATTAACAGCGCTATTTTCCACAGTGACTCCCGTTATTGGGTGTTGAGATGGCAATCACTGTCGCATGCCGGGAAAGAGGTTGAATATCGCAATGTTCAGGATATTTCGTCCTGATAAACAGGATGATTTTTCACCCTGTTCTCCTTATTCATTGCCACGCTTAAGCGCTCATTCCGGTTAGACGTCGATTTTTCGCGCCACGATAAACAACCTGGGGAATCGCAGGAGCACCTTTCCGTTACACTGTAACGGATAGTGTTCGGCCAGTAGTTCGACATAGCGTGTCAGAAATGCGTTTCTGGACTGCTCGTCCAGGCCGGCCAGATAGGGACGCAATCCGGTCCCCTGCAACCAGTCGCTTATCGCCTGATGGGAAGCGAGGGGATGAAAATAGGTGGTGCGCCAGATATCAACTTCACAACCCTGACGGGTCAGCATGTCATACCAGGCGTCCGGCGGGAGTAAGGGCTGGCGCCCGCGGTCCGGTAATCCCTGCTCGTCGGCGACCTGGCGCATCAGGGTATGCGAAGGTTCCTGCCAGTTATCCGGCATTTGCACGGCCAGCGTCCCGTTGACTGCCAGCTGCGCCACCAGATGTGGAAACAGCGTCTCATGATCCGCCAGCCACTGCAGAGAGGCGTTCGCATAGATCACGTCTACCGGTTGCGCAGGCCGCCAGCGGGCAATATCGGCGTCGATGAACTCACAGTCGGGTAAGGCCTGTGCCGCCTGAGCCAGCATGGCCGGGGAGTTATCGATACCGGTGATTGCCGCCAGCGGCAAGGCGGCGCGCAGCAGGCGGGTGCTGTTTCCCGGCCCGCAGCCAAGGTCGACAACGTGCTCAACCTGCAGATGGGCAATACGCGAGAGCAGGTCGGCCGCGGGGCGGGTACGTTCAGCGTCAAATTGCAGATACAAAGAAGGGTTCCAGTCAGCCATAGCGCGGTCCTGTGTGAGGGAAGACTGGGCAAAGCATAGAACGCTACTGGCAGCCTGTCAGCCGCCGAATGTTACCAGCGGTAACCCACTTCGTGACAGTGTCACAAAAAGAATAAACATCAGTGGGCTTTTCGCGTCTGGTCGGTACGCTCAGGGAGGCGGTGGGATGGACAGTCACTGCGCCCGTTGCGGGCGCAGTGACTTATTCGGCGTTCTTGAGCGCTTCAGCGCGGCTGGCGGTGGCGTAAACAAAATCCAGCATCGGTTCGAGATCGGTGTCGTAACCGGCCTGAATGATTTTACCTCGCAGCCATTCAATTTCGCTGGTGATATCGGGCGGGAAGATGTTGTTATCCTGCGCCCGGCGCAGCCATTTCAGCAGAAAGTTATTCTTTCCTCTGATACCGCCCGATTTTTTCGACTTTCCGTGCATCTTCAGCGCGACCAGGACGCAGTAATAGAAATGAACGCGCTGATTAAAACTTTGGTGCATGTCTGTGTTTCCCGCCAGAATCAGGAATTCACCGTGTGGGTCAGTGATTCGGATTGGACTACGGCGCCGGGCTGGATCGTTGTGCGATCTCTGTTGTTCTCCGCTACCGTCCTTGCATCTGTTGTCAGACGCTGAGGAGGATGTTGGCATGGAAGCCGAATCGTCGTCAATTGCCGATTCGTTTTTTGCCCGCGGCGATCCGCGGGCCAGGGCTGACTACGTTCCTGAGACGGCTCGCTGTTGTCGCTGGACGCGTAAAATGAGCAGGAAAGCGAACACCACGACAATCGCCGCCAACAGATATAGCGTGGCGAGGTCGTAGAAGCCGGCGACCCATCCGGCCAGCGGCCCGGTGAGTCCCAGCGCCAGGTCAAGAAACGCCGAGTAGGTGCCGAGGGCGGTCCCCTGGTTTTGCTCTTCCACCTGTTTGACTGCCTCGACCCCTAGCGCCGGGAAGACCAGGGAAAAACCCGAGCCGGTGAGAAAGGCGCCGACGCCAGCCACCCAGGCTGACGGCGCCAGCCAGATCAGCAGCAGGCCGAGACACTCGATCACAAAGCAGACCAGCGAGACCGGGACCCCGCCATAGCGGGTAATGGTATTTCCCAGCACCAGGCGGACGCAGATAAAGCCGACGCTGAACAGGGAGAGAGTAAACGCCGCGCCCTGCCAGCTGTGCGCCGCAAAATAGAGGGTGATGAAGGTGGCGATAACGCCGAAGCCAACGGTACCAAAGGCCAGCCCCAGGCCATAAGGCCAAATTTTTCGTACCACTGCGTGAAAGGGCGCTCTGACACCGGCAGTCACGCTGACATCCTGGCGGGTGCGGGCGAACAGCAGGCCGATGGCGGCCACCACCACCACCACCGTGGCAAATCCGCTAATGCCGAAATAGTGGTTAAGGGTGACCCCCAGCGGCGCCCCGATCGCCATGGCGACATAGGTCGCCACGCCATTCCAGGAGATCACCCGCGAGGTATGGATCGCGCCGACGGTTTTGATCCCCCAGAGCGTGGCGCCGGTCGCGGTAAAGCTCTCGCCGACACCAAGAAACACCCGGCCCGCCAGCAGCGCGGCGATGGCCAGCATCGGCGTCGCCTGCAAAAGTACCGCCAGCAGGGTGAATGCTCCGCTCAGCAGACAGCAGATGATCCCGAGACTGACCACTTTTTTCGGGCCCCAGATATCGGTATAGCGCCCGGCGTGCGGTCGACTGATCAGCGTTGAGATGTATTGCAGGCTGATCACAATCCCGGCGACAAAGGTGCTGTAGCCCAGCTGATAGTGAATGTATCCCGGCAGTACGGCCAGCGGCAGGCCGATGGAGAGATAGCAGATACAGGTGAAGACAACGATCGAAATGATGCGCAAATTGAGTTGCGTGGTGCTGACGGAAGTGCTCATAGGGATAAGTGATTAATACAAGGGATGTTTAGCATAGCGCGCCGCGAGGACGCTGGCGAGTCGCGAGGGCGTTTTATCTGTCACCGATGAAGTCGCCGTCTGTCCGAAGGGGCGCAACGGTCTGTACCGTCGATGATGTTGTGAATGCGCCCGCCATTAATCGGGTTTGCCGCTGGCGCCTGCGTACGGGCATGATGGCGTTAGCTTACCGCCGCGTTCAGGAGAGAACATGTCCCACGATTTCGCTGATATTGACGTTTTGTTCATTGCGGGCTTCGGTCCCATCACCCGCAGCACGTCGCAAAGCCGTGACTTCTATTGTCAGGCGTTGGGTTTGCCGCTAAAGCCGATGCCGGGTAACGAGGCGTATCTCCTCAGCGAGCAGGATGCCATCGGCGGGGTGAAACATTTCGCGCTGTGGCCGCTGGCGCAGGCGGCGCAGTCCTGTTTTGGTCAGGACCAGTGGCCGGAGACGGAGCCGGTGCCGCAGGCATGGATTGAGTTTGAGGTCCGCGACCTGGCTGCGGCGACGGCGCGGCTGCAGCAGCAAGGATACCGCCTGCTCGTCGCGGCGCGCGACGAACCGTGGGGACAGGCGGTCACCCGATTGCTCAGTCCGGAAGGGCTGCTGGCCGGGCTCACGGTGACGCCGTGGCTGCGGGCGGAAGAGCCATAGCGCCCGCGCCGGACGCGGTGCAGGACACACAGGAGAGGTTATTGACTCTCCTCGTGATCGGAAGCGCTTCGTACTTCTCCCCAGGCGCGGTTTTGCAACACGGTGCGATAGCCGTCGCGGTCGACGAAAGTGACGCCATTGACTTCCCAGTAAGGGTTAAACGCCGTGACCCGCAGAAAGCCGGCGGCGTCCATGGCGGCGCACTGTGCTTGCCATTCCGCCTGCTGTGGGTAATACAGCACCAGCAAATCTTCATCTCCTGGCGAGGGAGTGACGGGATGGTGGCGACAGTGGGTGAATTCCAGATGCCAGCCCGCGTCGGGCGCGCCGAGCATAATCCCGCTGAATCCTTCATGATCGGTAAAGCTGCCGAGTTGCTGAAGCCCCAGCCCGGCGCAATACATGCTGGCGGTGGCGTCCAGTTCACTGACCGGTCTGGCAATACGCATATGGCTGAACAACATAATGGCTCCCGTAAGCAAAAGCTCAAGTTGATACTGTACCGGTAAATCGGCCCGGCGTGTGTTAAGACGTGCCCGGGCGCCATTTTCTCTCTGTCAATACCATAGCGGATTAACGTCCGCCTTGCGCCGACATTCTCTCTTAATCATAATAAAAAAAGAATTATAAAATACTATTGTTCTTAATATGAGAATCATTGTGAGGTGGTGGATGAATAACAGATCGCGCCAGGCCATATGGCTGGCACTGGCTGGGTCGATAGTACTGATGATCGGCATGGGCTACGGGCGCTTTGCCTTCACCGGCGTGCTGCCGCTGATGCTTAATGAAGGTCTGTTGACCCTGCACCAGGGCAATCTCGCCGCGTCGGCCAATTACGCTGGTTATCTGGTCGGCGCGTTGCTGCTGGCGCGGGTACAGCCTGGGGCCGCCAGCCGACTGAGCATTATCTCCGCCGGGTTGACCATCGCCAGCCTGGCGCTGCTGGCCTGGGTGAGCTCGCCGTGGACCATTATTGCGCTGCGCGCCGTCGCCGGCGCGCTGAGCGCGATAACGCTGATTGCTGGTTCGCTGTGGCTGCTGGAACATATGGGCCATCATCACGGGGCGCCGTTGCTGTATGCCGGGGTGGGGCTGGGGATATTTATCTCTGCGGAGGGGATCGCCCTTGGACATGCCCTGAGCCTCACCAGCCAGCAGATCTGGCTGCTCTGCGCATTATGCGCCGGTCTGCTGCTGGCGCTGGCGATCCGTTGGCTGCTGACTCCGCCGGCTGCACTGGTGAGGGTTTCCCATGTTGAGACCTCCTTGCCTGAGGCGGGGAGCGATACGCGTCGCGCGGCGTGGCGACTATTGATGGTTTACGGCCTGGCGGGCTTCGGCTATATCATCACCGCCACTTATCTGCCGTTGTTTCTGTCTGGTTTGCTGCAGAGCGTTGACCCGGTCCATCTGTGGGCGCTGTTTGGTCTGGCGGCCGCGCCGTCCTGCCTTATCTGGCATAAGCTGGTGCTAAAGTGGGGGTACCGGCAGGCGCTGACCCGCAACCTGATCGTCCAGGCGCTTGGCGTGATCCTTCCAGCCTGCAGCGCTTCACTGCTGTTTTGCGTGCTAAGCGCGCTATTGGTGGGCTTTACCTTTATGGGCACCGTCACCATTGCGCTGCCGAAGGCAAAAAGTCTCAGCCATCAGGTGAGCTTCAATATGATTGCCGCGATGACTGCACTGTACGGCGTGGGACAGATTGCCGGGCCGCTTATCGCCGGCGCGCTGTATCAGATCGCGGCTTCATTTAACCCGGCGCTCTATGCTGCGGCGCTGGCGCTGCTGATTGCCGCAGGGCTGGTCTTTACCGAACGCCGGGGTTAGCCAATCGCCACGCTTTGCAGCAGCTTGCGCCACTCGCTCAGGGCGGGGGCGTTCAAGCCGCTGCGCCAGATAAGCTGGGTGGTCGCCTCGCACAGCGGTTCGCTAAGGCAGTTTTCGGGAAGCGTCATCTTCGACAGCACGCTCTGCGGCAGCAGGCAGGCGTAGCGTCCGGAAGCCACGCAGGCGAGCATGCTGTGATAGGAGTTGACCTCATGCACCTCGACGGCCGCCTGCTGCTCCGCCAGCCAGCGTTCGCCCAGCGCGCGGTAGCTGCAGCCGCTGGCGAATGCCGCGAACCGCAGCGGGCCCGGGGTCTGCGGACGGACCAGCATCAGCGTTTCATAAAACACCGGGGTGCATGCCAGCTCGGCGGGACAGGCCGGTTGACCATCGGCCCCAGGCGGCAGGCAGACCAGCGCGGCATCGAGGGCGGCGGTTAACACTCCCTCGGTTAACTGGCGGGTCGGTTGGGTGATAAGGGTGATATCTACCTGCGGGCACCGTTGTTGAAAGCGGGTAAGCAGCGGCGGCAGCCGGCTGGCGGCGGTCGCCTCCATCGCGCCCAGACGCAGACTGCCGCCTGGGGTTGTCGGATGCAGAGCCTGCTTTGCCTCTTCCGCCAGGCTCAGGATCCGCCGGGCATAGCTGAGAAACTGCACGCCTGCCGGGGACAACACCATTTTTTTGTTGCCGCGAACGAAGAGCTCAACGGCAAGCTCCTCTTCCAGCTGCTGAATGCGGGTCGTGATATTGGACTGTGCGCGGCCCAGCCGTTTTGCTGCCTGGGTGACGCTCTGCGTTTCTGCCACCTGAATGAAGATCTCTAGTGTGCTGTGGTTCATATTTTTCTTCTCAATACGATAATGATGTTGATCTTACCATCTTTAAAGGAGATGGTAAGCCTCCGGCACCGCTAATGCATGAGGAAACCATGAGCAACCCGCTGCTTTCGCTTATTGATATTGATTATCCCCTGATTCAGGCCCCGATGGCGGGCGTCTCCACCCCCGCGCTGGCTGCCGCGGTAAGTCATGCCGGCGCGCTGGGCTCGCTGGGGCTGGGTGCTTCAACCGTTGCCCAGGCGGAAGCGATGATAGTCGCCACCCGCCAGCTGACGGACCGTCCGTTCAATGTCAATCTGTTCTGCCATGCGCCGCCCCGGCGCGACGCCCGGCGGGAAGCCGACTGGGCAACAACTTTACGACCCCATTTTGCCCGCTATGGCAGTACGCCACCGGATTCGTTAAGCGAGATCTACCAGACATTTATCGGTCATGCGCCGATGCTGGAGCTGCTTCTCGACCTGTCGCCGGCGGTGGTGAGTTTTCATTTTGGTCTTCCTGAACGTGAGACGATCCAGCGTCTGCGACAGCAGGGGATTGTCACCCTGGCGACGGCAACCTCGCTCCAGGAGGCGCTGCTGATTGAACAGCAGGGGATCGACGTAGTGGTCGCTCAGGGCTATGAGGCGGGCGGACACCGGGGGATCTTTGCTCCGCAGGAGCCTGATGCCCAACTGAGCACGTTCACCCTGGTGCAACTTCTGCGGCGTCGGCTAACCATCCCGGTGGTAGCCGCCGGGGGCATCATGGACGGGGCGGGGATCACCAGCGTAATGCAGTTGGGGGCGCAAGGCGTTCAGCTCGGTACGGCGTTTTTACTGTGTCCGGAATCCGCCGCCGACGCCGGTTATCGCGCGGCGATCAACAACAGCATTGACGGACGTACGGTGCTGACCTCCGCGATATCCGGGCGTCCGGCACGCTGTCTGGCGAATGCCTTCTGTGCGCTGGGGGAAGCCTGTCCGGCGAGCGCCGTGCCGGATTATCCGCTGGCGTATGATATCGGCAAAGCGCTGGCCGCCGCCGCGAAAGCCCAGGGCGTTCATGAGTATGGCGCCCACTGGGCCGGGCAGGGTGTGGGGTTGATCCGCGAGTGTGACGCCGCCAGTCTGGTTCGTCAGCTGGCGGCAGAGTGCGGCTGGAACTAATGTCTGACGGTTAGCGACGGTGGGCCAGGCTGCGCACCAGCCGATCGCCGGCCATTTGCACGCCCTGGACCATCGCCACCAGGATCAGCACCGTGCCAAACATGACTTCATTATTAAACCGCTGATAGCCGTAGCGGATGGCGAGGTCGCCGAGTCCACCGCCGCCGATCACACCGGCCATGGAGGAGAAACCAATCAGCATCACGATGGTCAGCGTGATCCCGGCCAGCAGCGTTGGCAGGGCTTCCGGCAGCAGGGATTTAAAAATCACGTGCCAGACGTTACCGCCCATCGACAGAATGGCTTCGATTCTCCCGTAGTCCACCTCGTCGAGCGCGTTTTCCGTCAGACGGGCAAAGAACGGAAAGGCGCCGATGGTCACCGGCACGATGGCGGCGGTGCTGCCCAGCGTGGTGCCGACGATCAGGCGGGTAAAGGGGATCAGGGCGATCAGCAGCACGATAAACGGCAGCGACCTGCCGATGTTGATCACCGCGCCTAACAGCGCGTTCAGTTTCGGCATCGGCGCCAGCCCGTTGGCGCGGGAAATAAATAACAGCACGCCGGTGGGCAGCCCGATCAGAACGGTAAACAGGGCCGCCAGGCCCACCATATAAAGCGTATCCAGCGTGCCGTCGAGTAATAACGGCCACAAATCTTCCCAGCTCATGCTACTCCGCATAATGGCCTCCCCTGAACGCCGTGACGGGTAAGAAAATCTTGTTCAGCCTGCGGGTCGTGCAGCAACGACTGGCGCAGCCGCGACCATGGGGTCACCAGCAGGTCGGCGAGTTTACCGCTCTCGACAATCTCGCCCTGTTCCAGCAGCGCCGCGTGGTCACAAATGGTTTTCACCACCTCCAGCTGGTGCGTAATCAACACGATGGTCAGATTGAGGCGCTGGTTAATATCCGCCAGCAGGGCCAGCACCGAGGCGGTGGTCTCGGGATCCAGCGCACTGGTCGCCTCATCGCACAGCAACACTTCCGGCCGGGCGGCCAGCGCCCGGGCGATGCCGACGCGCTGTTTTTGCCCACCGGAAAGCTGCGACGGGAAGGCGGCGGCCTTTTCGCTGAGATCCACCAGCTCCAGCAGTTCGCGCACCCTGGCCTCGCGAGCGGCCCTCGGCACTCCGGCAATCTCCAGCGGCACCGCGATGTTGTCAGCGACGGTGCGGGCATGCAGCAGATTGAAGTGCTGGAAAATCATCCCGGTGCGCAGGCGATAATCCCGCAGCGCCGCCTTGTTCAACTGGGTAATATCCTGTCCGTTCACCAGAATGCGGCCCGAGGTGGGCCGCTCCAGTAAATTGAGACAGCGGATGAGCGTACTTTTGCCGGCGCCACTGCGCCCGAGAATGCCGTATATTGCCCCTTTCGGTATCTGCAACGCGATATCGTTCAGCGCCGGTCGGCCGGTTCCGGCGTAGGTTTTGCTCAGCCCTTCGATGGTTATCATGACTGAGGGGCCACCGGGATCACCGAGCCGTTGTAGGTTTTACGGATAAACTCCGCCACCTGCGGTGACGTCAGATCTTTCGCCAGCGCCTTAATGCGCGGGTCATTCGCCAGGGCTGGGGTGGTCACCAGAATATTGGCGTACGGATTATGCTCGGCGCTTTCCAGCCCCAGGGCATCTTTCGCTGGCACCAGGCCGGCTTCCAGCGCGTAGTTACCGTTAATCACCGCCAGGTCGACATCGTCGAGGGAACGCGGGATCTGCGGTGATTCAATCTCCAGAATCTTCAGGTGTTTCGGGTTCTCGACAATATCCTTCGGCGTCGCCAGGGTGGTGGCCGGGTCGGTAAATTTGGGATCCAGCTTAATAAGCTTCTGCGCCTGCAGCAGGAACAGCGCCCGGCTCAGGTTGGTGGTGTTATTCGGCACCGCCACGGTGGCGTTTTCCGGCAGTGATGAGAAATCTTTATGCTTATGCGAGTAAATTCCCAGCGGCTCAATATGCACGGTGGCCGCGACGGCAAAGGTTTTACCCAGCGCTTTTTCCTGATCCTTCAGATAGGGAACATGCTGGAAGTAGTTGGCATCCACATCGCCACTGGCTAGCAGTTCATTGGCGTTGACCCCGCTGGTCAGCTCCACCACCTTCAGATCGAGGCTGGGATCGATTTTTTTGATGTAGTTGAGGATCTCCGCGTGGGGAACCGGGTCCGCGGCGACGCGCAGCGCGGCAGCCTGGGCAGACGTCCATGCCAGAGAAAGAGACAGTGCGACCCCTGCCAGTTTAAAAGCGGCATATTTCATGGTGTGTTCCTTTTTAGTTATGGTTAAACGATCAATTGCTCGGCGCGTTCGCGAAACACGTCCTGATAGTAGCGTTCCGCCACGTCCGGATGGGAACGCAGACGGCCCTTGAGATAATTCCAGCCGACATCGCGTAGCAGCGGATTGTGCGGGTCGCTGTCCGGACCTCGCGCTTCACGCGCCAGCTCGGGCGGCAGGGTGTAAACCGGCACCACCGCGTCAAGCTGGGCGCCGAGGAAGAAAGCGATGGAGAGGCGCTGCTGCTGCGCCGGCGGCGACACCACGCGATGGACGGTGGCGCGCAAATACCCGTTGGTCGCCAGCTCCAGCAGTTCGCCAATATTGACCACAAAGCTGCCGGCCAGCGGCACGGCGTCGATCCATTGTCCAGGCGCGACCTCTACCTGCAGTCCTTTCTGTTCGTCCTGCAGCAGGAAGCTGAGGAAACCGGAATCTTTATGGGCGCCGACGCCCTGGCTGCTTTGGGTCTCCTGCTGGCCGGGATAGCGGATCAGTTTGATATGCTCGTTGGGTTTCTCGCCGTAGAGCCGGTCAAAGGCATTCTCCGGGAGCTGCAGGGCTTCGGCAAAAGCGCGCAGCAGGCGGATGCCCACCTGGGTCATCTGCTGTTGCCAGTGAAGTAACACCGGTTTAAGCGACGGCAGGGCGGCAGGCCACAGATTCGGACCCTGCAGGCGCTGCCAGCGCGGGGCGTCGTCGCTGAGGGTCAGCGCCGGACGTTCGGCGCCGATATCAAACTGCTCTCGCCAGTCAGGCTGGCCGCGCGTCAGCTCTGAGGCCGCGCGGTTATAGCCGCGAAAATGGGGGGAGTGGATCATCGCCACCTGCTGTTTCTGCGCCTCATCAAGAGCAAAAAAGCGTTGAGACTGGCGCTGAACTTCATACTGAAGCGCGTCGTCCACACCGTGGTTGATCAAATAGAAGAAGCCGATGTCGCGGGCGGCGTGACGCAGGTCGGCCAGGAAGGCCGCTTTATCCGCGGGGTCCGCGTAGCGGGCCAGGTCGAGAATCGGCAGGGTGGTCGCGTTCATTGTGTTCTCCGAAAACGGGGTAATAAGTTATGGGTTGATTCAGGTTCAGGGTTCGGGCACAACAGCAGCGCATGGTGATTTCCTCTGTCCGGGGCTGAACACAGCTTGCCTCAAGGCCAAATAAGCAACCAATAACGTTATTTTCTAATTTATGACCGCGCGGGGTTCAGTGCTTTTGCGTTAAATAGATATAGGCGCAAAGCGCGTAATGAAGCCGGTTGCGCCCGTCGGTCAGAGCCAGTAAGGTAGGCGCACTTTTTTAATGCGGAACGGACGTATCGTAATGCACAGCTCGAAAGATCCCCTGCACGGCGTGACGCTGGAAGCGCTGCTCAATGCCCTGGTGGCGCGCTATGGCTGGGTGGAAATGGCCCGCCAGGTCAACATTAACTGCTTTAAAAGCGATCCCAGCATTAAGTCCAGCCTCAAATTTCTCCGCCGGACGCCGTGGGCGCGCAAAGAGGTGGAGGCCATGTATCTCGCCTCCCTTGATGATGACGCGCCGGTGGAGAAAGCGGATCCCTGGGCAAACTGGCAGAAAAAATAACCCTTACCACAGGACACCATCATGCAGAGCTGGAGCAGTAAAGATTTCACCGCCGACCGCGCGTGGGGCGCGCTGGATATCGCCAATTTTTCCGGGACCACCGTGCGTCTGCACTGGACCGACCAACCCTATATCTGGCACATCAACGATGGTCAGGAGGTGTTTGCCGTGATGGATGGTCAGGTGGCGATGCATGTGAAAGTCGACGGCGAGGAGCAGGTCATCATGCTGAACGCCGGCGATATCTTCTACGCCGAAGTGGGATGCGAGCATGTCGCCCATCCGCAGGGGGCGGCGCGTATTCTGGTGATCGAGAAAGAAGGGTCGGTCTGATCCCTCCGGCGGGCGGTTCTTAGCCCGCCGTTTCATCACCGGTTAGACTCAACATACCGCGTTGATATAAATCACTTATCCAGCTTTCGATATATTTAATTCTTGTTTGCCATTCCCTTCACCCCAGCACTATCTTTTGCCGCAGGCGCCTGAACAGGCACAATCGCGGGAGAGATCATGGCAACCTTGCAGTGGGACCACGCAGTACAGTTTGTGAATCAGCCGGAAGCGGCCATTCAGACCTTTGCCGACCAGCAGCTGCGGGCGGTGGCCGGAGGGCGACATCCGGGGTGGGGAACCCGCAATGCGCTGAGCTATTTTGGCCTGACCTATATCGAATTCCTCGCCATTTCCGACACGGACGAACTGCGCGCCGCGACGGACAGGTTCCTGCTTTCGCGGGATGCCGAGCGGTTGCTGCCGGAGAACGAAGCGCTGTTTCGGGTGGCGCTGCGCAGCGACGACATCGAGGCCACTCATGACCAGTTGCGTCGCAAGGGGTTGGCGGTATCACCGATTGTCGATGGTCAGCGCAACGATCCGCAGGGCAATATCATCCGCTGGCGGATCTTCACCATCGATGGCGACACTGACGGGCTGGTCTATCCATTTGTGCTGCAGTGGGGAGAAGACGATACCACCCGGCTGGCGCGGCTGCGCGCTCAGGAACTGGACGTGCCGCACCCGCTGGGCGACATTGCGCTTGAGCAGGCGGTGTTCGAGGTGGTCAATCCGCAGGCGGTACGCGATCGCTGGCAGGCGCTGCTGGGCTTCCCGCCACAGGGGGAGCAGGGACTGGACGTGGGCGGCCAGTGGTTTACTTTCCGCGAAGGACCCGCTAACCAGCTGACCGAACTGGTGTTTCGCGTCGCCAACCCGGCGCTTAAGGGGCAGCGCTTTCGCGTCGGCAACGGCGTGTATCGCTTTACATAAAAGCTGAATCTAGCGTGCCGTGGCGCGCAGGGCCCCCGGCGGCTGGCCGGTGATGCGTTTGAAGGCCCGGCTGAAGGCCGCCAGCGATTGATACCCGAGGCTGAAGGCGACCGTTTCCAGCGCCTGGCCTTCGTGGGTGATGTACTGCACCGCCAGCCGCATACGCAGCTCGGTCAGATAGCGGGCGGGGGTGGTGTCTGTCGCGGCGAGAAAACGTTCCGCGAACAGCGAGCGTGAAAGCCCCGCCTCCCGCGCCAGATCTTCCACTTTCCAGTTGACCCCCGGGCGCTGATGCATGGCATAGATCGCTTTTGCCAGCCGGGGATCGCGCAGGACCTGTACCCAACCGGTGGCGTTGCCACATCCGCACTCTACCCAGCCGCGGACAATCAGCGCGGCCACCACGTCCGCCAGCCGGGCGAGGATCCCGGCATAGCCTACCTGGCGGGTGAGGGATTCCCGCTCCATCGCTACCAACAGCGGCTGGATCTCCGGCCAGGTGTTTAGCAGGCTGCTGACCCGCATCACCTCGGGCATGGCCTTCACCAGCGGCTGCATGCCGCCGAGCTCAAAATCCATACAACCGCTGAAAATGACGGCGCGCTCCGGGCAGTCCGGGCGGCCGCCGGCGTTGATACAGCTTACCGTGCTGCACACCGTTTCGCTGGGCAGCTGGGCCACATTGACCACCGTGGCCTGCGGATCAGAAAGCAGGGCGTGCCCGTCGCCGTTGGGAATAAACAGTGCATCGCCGCTCTCGAGGGTGAACTGTTCTCCGCTGGCCATGCGCAGCAGCACCGGCCCGCGGCTGATGAAATGGAACTGGGCTTTACCCGCCACGGCGCTAAAGCCGACGCCGAACGGGCGTGCGGTTTCGATGCGCCGGTAGTTAACGCCGGAGAGGCGCATCCCGCGCAACAGTTCGCTGGTCAGGTCGATGCCAGGCTGGCTCATGGTAATTCCGGACGAATAATCAATAACTGAAGAGTATGCATCATATATCGTCCAAAGGTAAGTCCCTAAGATGACCAGGATGTTAATAAAACTGGAGAGATGTATATGAGTTCCTGCATAGCTGCTGACGCGAGCCTGTCACCCGCCAAACCTGCCTGGCGCGCCGTCTATGCCCTGGCCCTCGGGGTGTTCGGCCTGATCGTGGCCGAGTTTCTGCCCGCCAGCCTGTTAACGCCGATGGCCAGCAGCCTCGGGGTCAGTGAAGGGATGGCCGGACAGGCGGTCACCGCGACGGCGCTGGTGGCGTTAGTCACCGGCCTGCTGATCGCCACCGCCACCCGCAATATCGATCGCCGCTGGGTGCTGATGTTCTTTTCCGTGCTGCAGATAGTCTCCAGCCTGATGGTCGCTTTTGCCGATTCGCTGGCGTTTCTCCTGCTGGGCCGTCTGCTGCTGGGGGTCGCCATCGGCGGCTTCTGGGCGATGTCCACTGCCACGGCGATGCGTCTGGTGCCGGCGGCCCATGTGCCGAAGGCGCTGGCGATCATCTTTTCCGCGGTGTCTGTCGCTACGGTGGTAGCCGCGCCGCTCGGCAGCTATCTTGGCGAGCTGATCGGCTGGCGCAACGTATTTATTCTCTGTGCGATACCCAGCCTGCTGGCGCTGCTCTGGCAACTGTGGGTGCTGCCCTCCATGCGTCCGGAGAGCGTCGGGACCTTCTCCACGCTGTTCAGGGTGCTGCGCCGTCCCGGTATGCTGGGCGGCATGCTGGCGACAATCCTGATTTTTAGCGGCCATTTCGCCTTCTTTACCTACCTGCGGCCGTTCCTTGAGACCGTGGCGCAGGCCAGTGTCGAAGGGGTCTCGCTGATATTGCTCGGCTTCGGTATCGCTAACTTTATCGGCACCTCGGTGGCGAGCTATCTGCTGAGCCGTAGCCTGCGCCTGACCCTGGCGCTGGTGCCGTTGATGATGAGCGTGCTGGCGCTGCTGATGGTGACGTTTGGCCATCTGACCATGCTGGACGGGCTGCTGGTCGCCCTGTGGGGATTTGCCTTCGGTCTGGTGCCGGTGGCCTGGTCCACCTGGCTTGCCACCACCGTGCCGGATGAAGCAGAAAGCGCGGGCGGTCTGCTGGTCGCCTCTATTCAGCTGGCCATCAGCGCCGGGGCCGCCGGCGGCGGGGCGGTGTTTGATTTGCACGGCGCCAGCGGCGTCTTCACCGGCAGCGGTCTGCTGCTGTTGAGCGCGATGGTGATTGTTTTCGCCGCCGTGCGGGTGAAACCGGTCGCCAGCGCTGACCAGCCGGAGACGGGCCGCTTATCCCGCGAGATCGATAACTAAATTGGCCGACAGGCTGCGGGAGCAGCACAGCGCAATATGCTGCTCTGCGGCCTGTTTTTCCGCCTCCGACTGCACGGTATCCCGGTGGTCGACGGTTCCCTCCCGCACCGGCGTCAGGCAGGCGCCGCAGATCCCCATCTCGCAGGAGAGCGGCACCGCGACGCCATGCTCCTGTAGCACCTGGGCGATGGTTTTGTCCCCCGGGACCGGCCAGCGCTCCCCGGTGGAGGCGAGGGTGATGGTGAAGGTTCCGTCCGCCGCTGACGCTGCCGTCGGGGCGGGCGGCTGGAACGCTTCGCTGTGCAATTGCGCCTCCTCCCATCCGGCCCCCCGCGCGGTATCGCGAACCCGGGCCATAAATCCGGGCGGACCGCAGAAGTAGACCCGGGTGTCGGCGTCCGGAGCCCCCAGATCCTGCGCCAGCCGCTGGCGCGGACTCTGCCCCTCGTCTGAGCAGTGGATCTGGCAGATTCCACCGGTTAGCTGGCGGGCGATCTCGGTGGCGAAGGCGGCCTCCTGCGCACGGCTAACGTAATAGTGCAGCGTAAAGCTGGCGCCGGACGCCGCCCGGGCGTGGGCCATCGCCAGCAGCGGCGTAATGCCGATCCCGGCGGCGAGAAGCACCACATGGCCGCCCTCGTGCAGCGGAAAGTGGTTGCGCGGGGCAGAGATCATCAGCGGTTGTCCCGGGCGCAGGGTGTCGTGGACATAGCCTGAGCCACCGCGGGACTGCGCCTCGCGGGCGATGCAGAGCAGATAGTGATCCCGTTCGGCCGGGCTACCGGTCAGGGAGTACTGGCGGATCAGCCCGCAGGGAAGATGGAGATCGATATGGGCGCCGGGCGTCCACGCCGGCAGCGGTTGCCCCTCGGCGCTCACCAGACGAACGGCCAGATTTTTCGCGCCCTGACGCCACAGGCCATCGACCACCACGGGGAATATGTCGCGCATATGACCTCCACTCATACCAGAAAGAAATCGCCAAAACCCATCTTCTTCAGCCCACGCCGGTAGGCGATGGAGCTACGGTCTGCCGGAATATGCGCCTCAAGGGTCAGATCCAGCGGCAGCCGCTCCGGACGCTGGGTTTCTACCATCAGGCGGTCCTCTTCGAACACCCGCAGGTTGAACGCATGTACGTCTTCCACCGGCACGTGCAGGTCGAAATTGCGGGCAATAGGGGCAAACATCCGCGTCACCCGTGACGACACCGGCGAGGCGGCGTTCATGATCACCAGCCTGGCGTCGGCGGGAAAATGGATGGTCAGCGTAGCGGTGAACGGCAGATGCATTTCAAAGTGACGCAGCCACTGGAACCCTTCCGGCGCGCGGAAATCGGAGCTGGCCGGGTAATTGCCCACCGAGCTCCAGTAGTCGGCAACAAAGCCGAACGGCGTCTCCTGCGGGGTATAGTCCGGCACCTGCTGGTTGTCCGGATCGGCGAAGGTGTCGGTGTGGATCCACGCGAAGTGGGCGACATCGAGAAAGCCTTCGACCTGGCGGCCGGCAAATCCCTTCACCTCGAAGGCCGGGCAGTTGATTTGCTGAAATCCCGCGTCGTCCCAGTGCGGCATGGTCGGTAACGGCGGCGGATTGTCCGGATCGCAGGCCAGGCAGGTCCAGATCAGCCCGTAGCGCTCCTCCACGGCGAAGCTGGTGAGATGCAGTTTGGCCGGAATGGGTTGCCCCGGGCTGGAGGGGATACGGTTGCAGCGGCCATCCTCACCAAAGCGCAGGCCATGATAGGGGCAGACGATGCCTTCCTCTTCATGAAACCCCAGGGTCAGCGGCACCCCGCGGTGCGGGCAGACGTCGCGGGCGACCACCACCTGGCCTTTAATACGGTAGATAACCAGCTGTTCGTCCAGCAGGGTGGCTTTCACCGGGGCGCCGGTAATATCGCAGGCGCGGGCCACCGGGTGCCAGCAGCGGGCCAGCCGCAGCCAGTCCTCTGGATCAAAGGTGCAATGGGCGGGGGGCGTGGGGGTGATTGTCTTCATGATTTCTCTTCCTGCTCACATCGGTGATTGTTTTATTGTTGTGAGATTATTGTTGTCATATTAGGGTGTTCACATCCATCACCATTAATTCACTCTGCTGTTGCAAAAAAGAGTACAGAGGTGCCATGAGTCCTTTTTCCCGTTTCGCCCACTATTTTATCGCCGTGGCCCGCTGCGGCAGCTTGCGCCGGGCCGCCGAGCAGCTGCATATCTCCGCCTCGGCAATTAACCGCCAGATCCTGCAGGCCGAGGAGGCCTTCGGTACCCCGCTGTTCGAGCGCCTGCCGGAGGGACTGCGGATGACCACCGCCGGTGAACTGCTGTATGACAATCTGCTGCGCTGGCAAAAGGAGTTTCGCCAGACCCGGCAGAAATTTGATGAGCTGCAGGGGATGAAGCGCGGGAGCGTCAGCGTTGGGATGGTGCAGGCGCTGGCGGAAGGGGGCTTCGCCGCCGCGCTGGCGGAGATCATCGCCAGCTGGCCGTGGCTGGAGCTGGATCTGCAGGTGGCGGACAGCCACACCGTCAGCCAGAAAGTGCGTCAGGCGGACCTGGACGTCGGCCTGATCCTTGATCCGCAGGGGCAGGCCGGACTCAGCGTGCTGGCCTTTGCCGAACTGGAGGTGGGGATTGTGATGCGCCCGGACCACCCCCTGGCGGGGGCGAAAGCGCTGTCATTGGGTGAGCTCAGCCTGGAGCGGCATATCGTGCCCGGCGCGCCGCTGATCGTCCATGAGCGGGTGGCGCTCCTCTATCGCCACCATGACTTTGCGCCGGAGAATACCATCAGCTGCAATGATATCCGGCTCATCAAGTCGCTGGTGCTGCGCGGCAGCGGCGTGACGCTCCTCAGCCTGCTCGACGTGCTGGACGAAGTCCAGCGCGGACAGCTGGCCTTTATCCCGCTGCGCAGTACGCTGCTGCGACCGCTGACCCTGGCGCTGTGTACCGCGCCCTCGCGTCAGCTTTCGCGGCCCGCGCAAATGGCCATTCAGACGCTGAGTGCGGTGATTGAATCCATGGCGACGGTCAGCCCAGCGGCCCGCTGAGGATGGTGTCGCACATGCCGTTGATAATGCGCTCCCCGGTCTCCTCGCGCAGCTCCTGGTACCAGGCTTCGGTGAGCTGCATATCCTTCCCGTGGGTAATATCGCAGCGCTTGCGCGCCTTCAGCACCAGGTCACGAACCCGGTCGCAGCGCTGGGCCTCGTACTCGCGCAGCGCGGCCGCAATATCGTGGGTCTGGCGGAAAACGGCGCCCAGCACCACCGCATCTTCCATCGCCGCGCAGCCTCCCTGGCCAATATCCGGGGTGGTGCTGTGTCCGGCGTCGCCGAGCAGCGCGACGCGGCCGCGCACCAGGCGGCTGAACGGCTCGATATCATGGATTTCAATACGGTTGGTGGTCTGCGGGTCGAGGGTGGCGATAAGCTGCTGCACCGGCGGCGCCCAGCCGGCAAAATAGCGGCTGAGGTCGGCGCGCAGAGTGTCGCGATCCTCCGCCAGACCCGCCGGCAGCGGCACATCAAAGAAAAAATAGAACCGGCCGGCGGAGACCGGCATCAGCGAGACGCGCTTGCCTTCGCCGACAAAGGTGGTCCACTGGTCGCCGGGCGCCAGCGCTTCATCTATTTCCACCAGACCGTTCCAGTTGACGTACCCGGCGTAGCGGCGCTGCGGGGTAAAGCCCAGCACCCACGGACGCAGTGCGGAATGGCTGCCGTCGGCGGCAATCAGCAGATCGCCGCTGGCGCTGCTGCCATCGGTAAACCACACCGTCACGCCGTCGGCATCTTCCTCACAGCGGGTGACGCGTTTGCCGAACTGCACGCTTTCCCGTCCCCAGAAATCCAGCATTTCCCGCTGCAGCTCTGCCCGGGAGACCGGGCAGGGGCGGCTGCCGGTGCGTTCGATCAGCGGGGCGAGACTGAACTGGGTCATGTTCTCGCCGCTGCGGAAATAACGATACGCCATCCGGCGCAGCGGCCCGCCGAAAGTCTCCATGATGTCACCCATGCCGAGGTGGGCCATGCACTTCACGCCGTTGGGCCACACGGAAATCGCCGCGCCGACCGGTTTGATCTCTTTCACCGCTTCATAGACGTCGCAGTCGATCCCCGACTGTTTGAGCGCCACTGCCGCACTTAAGCCGCCGATGCCGGCGCCAATCACGATTGCTTTCATTTTATTCTCCTTATCCAGATGTCGTGACTGACTCCAGCAATTTACGTACCAGTTCGCCGGAGGGAGGAAAACCGCCTGCTCAAAGCACAGCGATAGCTCACGGCGCACCGCATTGGTGCAATGTGACGTATTGGTTGCCTTTTTATGAATCAAAAGTTTCTTAATATTGCATAAGGAATCTATCGTTTCAGCGCGCTGATTTTCAGCGGTGCGGGGGTATACGTTAACAGAGTGATGTAAGCTAATGATTTTGCAGCATTAATGAAATTTTCTGGTCGCTTTTGTCGTCTCTGGCCTGCTTTGTGCACTAGCCCATGCACTTCTCTTTGCTATGGGATTACACCATGTCTGACGAACATCACAGTGGCTTGCTTTACGGCCTTGAACAGCGGATCCCACCGCTTCCGGCCTTTTTCAGCGCTCTCCAGCATGTGCTGGCGGGCCTGGTGGGGATCATCACGCCGCCGCTGATTATCGGCGCTACCCTCGGGCTTGGCGACTGGCTGCCGTATCTCATCAGTATGTCGCTGCTGGCCTCGGGCATTGGCACCTTTCTGCAGTCCAATCGGGTATGGGGCGTTGGCGCCGGGATGATCTGCATGCAGGGCACCAGCTTCGCCTTCCTCGGCGTGACGGTGGCCGGAGGGATGTGGGTAAAAGCGCAGGGCGGCGGGCCGCAGGATATGATGGCGATGCTGTTTGGCGTTAACTTTGTCGCCGCTCTGGTGCCGGTGATTGTCAGCCGTTTTATTGAGCCGCTGAAAAAAATCTTTACCCCCATTATCACCGGCAGCGTGATTGCGCTGATCGGCATCAGTCTGATCAAAGTCAGCGTCATCAACTGGTGCGGTGGGGAAAAGGCCGAGGATTTCGCCAGCATGAGCAACATCGCGCTCGGGGCGGGCACCCTCGGGGTTATCGTCCTGCTGAGCTGCGCCAAAAACCGCTGGCTGCGTCTCTCCTCGGTGGTGGTGGGCATTGCCGTGGGCTGCGTCGCGGCAGGGCTGAGCGGTCAGTTCCATCTTCACAGCCTGGGCGACACTCTGTTTCGCCTGCCGACGCTGTTTCCGTTCGGCTTTCAGTTTAACAGCGCGATATTTCTGCCGGTCGCCCTGGTGTCGCTGGTTTGTATTCTGGAGGCGGTGGGCGATCTGACGGCCAACTCGCTGATTTCGCAACAGTCTATTGATGATCACGCTTTTCGTAACCGGCTGAAGGGCGGTATCCTGGCGGACGGCGTCAGCTGTATGGTGGCCGCCATGCTCTGTGCTTTTCCGAACACCACCTTCGCGCAGAACAACGGCGTGATCCAGATGACCGGGGTGGCCAGCCGCTATGTCGGACGCTACATTGGCGTGATTCTGATCCTGCTTGGACTGTTTCCCCCGGTGGGCGAACTGCTGCGGCAGATCCCGGCGCCGGTGCTGGGGGGCGCCACGATGGTGATGTTTGGCTGTGTAGTGGCGGCCGGGATCCGGATTATTACCCAGACCCCGCTGAGCCGTCGCGATGTGCTGATTGTGGGGCTGGCGTTTGGTGCTGGCCTTGGCGTGGAGTCAGTGCCGGCGTTTCTCAGCCATTTTCCGCCGATGGTCGGCGATCTGTTCGGTTCGGCGGCCACCAGCGGTGGGCTGGTAGCGATAGCGCTGAACCTTATTCTGCCGCAGGAGCAGGCGGCGACGAAAACGATAAGGAGTCAGGATGATCGCGCTGAGTCAGTTTAACGGCCTGAGTAAAGATGAGGCAGTGGGGCTGCTGGCCCCCTGCGTGGCGATCCCGGCCTGGGGCGAGACGCTGGTGAACTTGCGACCTTTTGCCAGCCGTCATGCGCTACTGCAGACCGCCCGTGAGGCGATGGATTACTGGGGAGAGGACGAGCTGAACGCGGCGCTCAGCGCCCATCCGCGGATCGGTGAAAAGCCGACCGGCGGCCAGGCGCACGCGGCGCTGTCGCGCCAGGAGCAGTCGGCGGTGGACAGCGAGAATGAGCGGCTCGCGCAGGCCCTGCAGGAGGGCAATGCCCGCTACGAGGCCCGTTTTGGCCGGGTGTTTTTAATCCGCGCCAAAGGGCGCAGCGGCGAAGCGATTTTACAGGCGCTGACGCGCCGACTGCAGCATACCGCCGACGAAGAAGTGACTGAGGCGCTTGCCCAGCTGCGAGAGATTACGATGTTAAGACTGGAAGGAGTGATTGGCGAATGAGTACCCTGAGCACCCATATTCTGGATATTTCCACCGGCAGGCCGGCGGAAGGCGTGACGGTCAGCCTGAGTCGGGAGGGCGAGACGCTGGTGACCCTGGTGACCAACGCCCAGGGGCGTATCGCCACCTTTAGCGCCGCACCGCTGCCGGCGGGGAGCTATTGCTTAACGGCGGAAACCGGGGCGTGGTTTGCCCGCGCCGGGCGGGAGAGCGTCTTTACCCGGGCGCAGATTGATTTTGTTATCGGCGAGGCGGCAGATGACCATTTCCATCTGCCGTTTCTCATCGCCCCGGGCGGGTGGTCGACCTACCGCGGCAGCTAAACCCGGCTGCCCGATGCCGGGCGGCGCTGCGTTTGCCCGGCCTGGATCGTTACGGCGCGGGCAGAGACAGCTCGTAGGCCCGGTAAGGCGCAGCCGCCACCGGGCATGTAAAGGTGTCTCCGGCCACCATCCTTCCTGTTTTATCCCCACTCAAGGATAATCACCCACCTATCCCCACCAGGGGATAATCTTGACATTATCCCCTGCGGGGTATAAAACCAAATTTATCCCGATAGGGGGATAAATGATGGTGAGGAACAAGGCGATGAATTCCCCGCAGATATACAGTCCCGTGCAGCTGGCCAATTATCTGAAGCTGCTGCGCCAGCAGAACCACTGGACCCAGGATGCGCTGGCCAGGCGGATCGGCATTAAGCAGGCCACACTGTCCAATTTTGAAAATCACCCCGACAAAACCACCTTAACCACGCTGTTTAAGATCCTCCAGTCGCTAGGGGTGGTGATGACGCTGAACGCCAAAGCCACAGAGACGGCGCCGGCTCCCGATAACAACACGGACCTTGACTGGTAATGGCGACGCTTACCACCTGGATGAACAATGTGCGCGTGGGCACCTTAACCCGCCAGGCTAACGGGGCGCACAGTTTTCGCTATGACGAAGAGTGGCTGCGCAGCCCGCGCGCCAGACCGCTCTCCCTCTCGCTGCCGCTGCAGTATGGCAATATCACCGCCGACGCGGTGTATCACTATTTTGATAACCTACTGCCCGACAGCCCGCAGGTCCGCGATCGGATCGTCAGGCGCTATCAGGCGCGCTCGAAGCAGCCGTTCGATCTGCTGGCCGAAGTGGGACGGGATAGCGTAGGGGCGGTGACTCTGCTACCGCCGGGGGAAGAGGCGCACCTCGAGGGGTTGCGCTGGCAGACGCTGGACGAGGCGCAGCTCACCGCTTTGCTGACCGCCTACCAGTCGGATATCCCTCTCGGGATGATTACCGGCCAGGATGATTTCCGTATCTCGGTGGCCGGCGCCCAGGAGAAAACGGCGCTGCTGCGGATGGGCGGGCACTGGTGTATTCCGCAGGGCACCACGCCGACCACGCATATCATTAAACTGCCCATCGGCGAGATAAAGCAGCCTAATGCGACGCTGGATCTGCGTGAAAGCGTGGATAACGAGTTTCTGTGCCTGGCGCTGGCCAGGGAACTGGGCCTGGCGGTGCCGGAGGCAGAGATTATCACCACGCCGCGGATCCGCGCGCTGGCGGTGACCCGCTTTGACCGGCGCTGGGCGCAGGAGGGGCGGGTGCTGCTGCGTCTGCCGCAGGAGGATCTGTGTCAGGCCTTTGGCATCCCGTCGTCGATGAAATATGAATCTGACGGCGGGCCGGGTATTGCGGCAATCATGGCCTTTCTGCTGGGCTCCAGTGAAGCCCTGAAAGATCGCGCAGACTTTATGAAATTCATGGTTTTTCAGTGGCTGGTTGGGGCAACGGACGGGCATGCGAAGAACTTCTCGCTCTTTTTGCTGCCCGGTGGCAGCTACCGTCTAACGCCGTTCTACGACATCATTTCGGCGTTTCCGGTGCTGGGAGGCACGGGACTGCATCTGCGCGACCTGAAGCTGTCGATGGGGCTCAATGCCACAAAAGGGCGGAAAACAGAGATTAACGCTATCTATCCGCGTCATTTTCTGGCAACCGCCAAAGCGGTGAACTTTCCTGGGGAGCAGATGCTGGCGATCCTCCAGGAGTTTGCCGGGCATGTGCCGCAGGCAATCGAAAGCGCTCGCCGGACGCTGCCGGCGGACTTTTCCACCCACGTCTGGCGGGCCATTACGGAAAATATGCTGAAGCTGCACGCCCGCCTGCAGCAAGGGCTGCAGGCGTTATAGCGAAGCCGGCTGGCGGTTAGCTCTGCGGTTGCCCCCAGCGGCTGCGCAGATAGTTGACCGCCTGCCGGGTTTGCGGCTGATTGAGGTTATTTTCGCGGAACAGGATCGTGCCCTGGATCTGCGGCAGAGTTTCATTGAGGTCGAGCTGCTTTTTCAGCTCCGGCACGCCGCCATCCACCGTCCAGTCAGGCTCATTTTTGGACGGCTCACCCACTTTGTACAGCGCCACGCCGATATACAGCCGGGTATGCGTCGGCTTAACCACCTCGGCCCACCAGTTGGCCAGCACATCATAGCGCGCGGCATCGCGGGCAAACGGCCAGTAGATCTGCGGCGCGATGTAGTCGAGCAGTCCCTGCTGCACCCAGCTGCGGGTATCGGCATAGGACTCATCATAGGCGGCCGCGCCACGGGTATCGGACCCCGCCGGATCGTGCGAGCGGTTGCGCCACACCCCGGCCGGGCTCACGCCAAACTCGACGTTCGGATTGAGCTTTTTGATAGTAGTGGAAACCTGGGCTATGAGCTGCTGGGTGTTATGCCGGCGCCAGTCGCCCTTCGAGGCGTAACCCTGTCCGTAACGGCGGAAGGTTTCATTGTCGTTAAGCGGGGAAGAGGTGGTTTCGGTGTAGAAATAGTCGTCGAACTGCACGCCGTCAATCGGGTAGTTCTGCACCACTTCAGCGACGATGCTAGTGATCCAGTCCCGTGCTTCGGGAATGCCCGGGTCGAGGACAAAGCGATCGCTGGCGGTGCGGATCCAGTTACGGTGCAGGACGAACACGCTGGCCGGCACCTGCGTGAGGGTGTTATTCAGCTCGGCAACGGTCGACGGTTTGGTGTTAACTGAGACACGATAGGGGTTAAACCATGCGTGAACCTTCATACCGCGCTTGTGCGCTTCATCCAGCATAAACTGCAGCGGATCGTAGCCGGGGTATTCGCCGATTTTGCCGGTCAGCATATCGGACCACGGCAGAATGTCCGACCGCCAGAGCGCCGTGCCGTCGGGTTTCACCTGGAAAAAGACGGTGTTGATACCCAGGCGCTGCAGGTTATCGAGTTTGGCGATCAGCGCCAGCTTCTGCTGCGTGATGCGGCTTTCCGGCGTGCTGGCGATAATCGACCCGACCGGCGGCCAGTCAAGGCGCGACACGGTTGTGAGCCACACGCCGCGTACCGGCTCCCGGTGCGTCTGGCTGGCTTTGACGGCGGTAGTGTTCGGTGTCGTGACAAGGGATTTAGGGGCCTTACTGGTGCAGCTGAACAGCATGCCCACGGCAATGACGGCCGCACCGGCCAGCGCCACTTTGCTGGCTAAGGGGAATCGACGAGAATGGCTGATGATGAACTCCCGTGTAATCAGATCGTCGCGTGTAGCGGCTATTCTCTTACGATTCGTGGGTCAGAGCAATTCCTTCATCCGTCGGTTCGCCATCACCTAGTCATAATGTAAGGTATAGGTCGCGACGGCCGACACCTGACCGGCGGTGATCCGGGGACGGGTCTGGTAGTAGCGGGCCGTGAGCGGCAGGATAAACCGGCCCGCACTCGCGCTGCCCAGCGTCATCTCATGATTCAGGGAAACCGGCTGGCGATGGTAAAGCAGTTGCACACCAATACCCTGCGCCCGATCGTCCGTGGCGTCATTGCGCAGAACGCCATGCCCCCGGGCGGTGAGGGGCTCCGCGCCGTCAACACGCAGGGAAATAGTCACAGCGCTGTTGCAATCCAGTTGCAGCGCGAAAGGCGTGTCGCCGGTGGTTTTGCCGACGCCGCCGAAGTGGTCAAGCATCGCGGCGGGCAGCTTAATCAGCGCTGGCGTGGCGTCATTCACGGAACATCCCGCGGTGTTGACCCTGCCGCTTAAGTCTAACGCGGCCAGCGGGGTATGCTCTGCCATTAAAAAGTGCTCGCTGTGATACTCAAGCTCGCCCGGTGTCGCCGCGGGACCGGTTTTAATAAGCTCAATCGTCAGGCGGAAATAGCCCAGTTTCCACACCGCATCAGGCAATATGGCCGGATTGTTCACCCGTTGGCTAAACGGCGAGGGCGTCGGCCGGTCAGGGAAGCCGCCATAACCGCCGATAACGCGCAGCGATACGCGAACGCCAATGCCGGCGAGGTTGGTTTGATAAACCGTCGGTCGCGTCGCTCCCCCGGACAGCAAACTGTTCAGCTGTAGCGGCGACAGCCCATGCGGGTCGTCCGCGCAGCGGATCCACTGTTCGCCGCCGTCGCTAAGGCGATCCCAGGCGAAACTTTTGTGATACAGCGGGGTGCCCGGTCTGGCGTCAGCCGGCACGGTGAGTTGCCCTACGTTCAGCCGAAGGGTGGTGGCCTGGCCGCGGACAAACACCGGCGTACAGGCCCATCCGCTGGCGGGGGGTAACAGGGCGAGTAACAGCGTCAGGGTGGCCCGACGCAGGAGAGTTAAAAAGGACATGTTAACGTCTGCTGTAAAATGAGTGGATGGGGTGTCTGCGCCAGCGTCGGGGTGAGATCGTAGCGGGCAGTACAGTGCTGCTGAGGGCCTGGTCCCCATTGTGCATACAGGGTGCCTTTCGGCGCCAGGCCGGCGAGGTACACCTGACCCTCGCTGGCAACGATGCTGCTGGTGTCTTTGGCGCGCACTTCGCTGCCAAAGGGCAGCGGTTGTCCCTGCGACTGCAGCGTAAACAGCGCCTTATAACCAACGTGGGTGTGAAAACGCGCCAGCACCACCGCGTCCTTAGTGGGAACCCGCGTCACGGTGCTGTTGGCCAGATCCACATTCTCCGGCAGCGAGTGGCTGTCGAGGGCGACGTCGTTGCGGTGATAGGCGGTAGCGAAGGGCAGCACGGCATATCCATCGCGATTGGTGGCGATGGTTCTCTGGTTGGCGAGGGTCACACCGCCGGCGCCACCGGCGTCAATCAGAACGACAGCGCCATTCATTTCCGGCGTAAAGACCACCCCGTGGCGGTGAATCAGGATACCCCCGCTGGCGCCGTAGTTCAGGCGAGTGGCCTGCGAGTCACGGCTGTAGCCGAGATTCAGATCGCCTCTTCCACTGCTGTAGCCGGCCGTCAGGCTGCCGCTGTGCCCGTTTTGCTGATCGAGGGTTTGGCTGACGGCGTAGCTGAGCGCGTGATTATCCAGCATGGTGCCATTGAGACTGACCATCTGACTGTCGGCGCTGTGGCGGGAGGAGGTCAGGGTATAGCCGGCATAGCTCCCCGGTAGCAGGTGGTTCAGCGCTACTGAAAGTGACAATGTCACCACTTTATCGGAGTGCGGCTCGTCATTCTCCTCGTCACCGTCGCTACTGTGTGCATCGCTGTAGCTGAGCGACCACGCGATACCGTGAACCTGGCTGCTGATCCCCATATTGGCGGTACGCTGTGGGGCGCCCTCTGACCAGTAGCTGTCCTGGTCGAGGCTCAGATAGAGGGTGATATCGTACGGCAGGCTCTGGCTGGCGGTGATTTGCAGGGTCGCTTTTTTGTTGTCGTTATCCCGCGAGTCGGCGTCGGGATCCGGGCTGGAATACGCCTCGCTCAGCGTGGCATAGCGCTGATGCGAATAACGCCAGCCGGTGAAGGTGAATTGCGTGCCAAGACGATCAAAACCTTTGCTGTACTGGAGCTGCCAGGCCCGGCCATCGATCGGATCCTGCTGGTGCCGGTCGCGGGCGTTTAACAGCTGCAGCGAGAGCGCCCCGGCATCACCCAGCCCCTGTCCCGCGCCGAACGAGAGGTTATGATATTGCGCCGCGCTCTGCAGTCCGCCAAACAGCGTCAGGTTGTGGGCGAACCCGCGCATCAGCGACAACTGCATCATCAGCGGACGCTGGCTGGCATCGTCGCTATGATAGCGCCCGGCGACCAGGTTGTATTTCAGGCTGCCTTCGCGTTGCATGCTGGTGACCGATGCATACGGCTGGGTGAAGCGGCGGATTTCGCCATCCGACTCTTTGACGGCAACCTCAAGATTGCCGCTACTGGCGGTGGGATAAAGATCGTCAATCACGAACGCGCCAGGGGTGACGTAGGTTTGATACAGCACGTAGCCATTTTGCCGAACCGTGACCTGGGCGTTAGTTCTGGCTATCCCACGGATGGTCGGGGCAAAACCTTTCTGCGAGTCCGGGAGCATCGCATCACTGGAGGCGAGGGCAATTCCCTGAAACTGTACCGCGTCGAATACATCGCCCGACGTAAAGGTATCCCCGAGCGTCAGTTCACTCCGCCAGCGCGTCAGATCGCGCTCAAGCCAGGCGCCGCTGGTGGTCCAGTGGGGCTTATCGTCGCTGTTGGCGGTCAGGCTGTTGCTGGCGCGCAGGCGCCAGGCGCCGGCGTTCACGCCACTTTTCAACATCAGATAGTTATCGCGCTCAGTGTTGCCCTCGCGGGTTCGCTGGCTGGCGCCTGAATAGCGGTAATTGCTCTGAAAGGCGCTGATACCTTCATCCCACAGCGCAGAAGGAACATTATCCCTCGCCTGGCGCGTCATCAGCGCCTGGGGAAGGGTCATTGCCAGCCGCTGATGGGCAAAATCGAAATTGACCGTACTGCCCGGTAGCAGCGTGGCGAGTTCGGGACATGAGCGGGAGGTTGCGCCGGACGCCTGGGACAGCACGGCCGGATTAACACCGGCCTGCAGCAGATCTTCCGGCTTAAGGCAGGGCGTCAGCTGCCCGCGGTCATTCTGGCGAAACGTGATGATCTTACGGGCATCCAGGGTGACGCCGTTGACCTGCCAGCTGACCGGATAGTCGCCAGGCGGCTGGCTCGTTTGCTGATTGAAGCGCTGCAGATCCACCGCCGGCAAATGGTCGTTTTTTTCCAGCAGATCCATATTAAAGGTCGCCTGGGCGTGCAAGGGCGCGCTCTGTCCGCCCAGCAGGATGGAGAGGCTGACGACGGTAACGGTATGAGCCGGGCCGTGGCGCATCGCGACATCAGGCTTTTAGTGCGCCGAAACGGGAGCGCTAAACGTCTGCACAGCGCCAAAATCATCCAAAATGCGCCAGCTCACCTGGCGGGTGCAGGCCTCGCCGGGCAGGGCGTACTCTTCACGGCTGTGAGGGGCAATCACGCTGTGCTCAAGCGGTGTTTTCTGGTTCTGGCCCGCGCAGGTGAGCGTGGTGATAGTCACATAATAGGGGGAGGCATTCTCCGCCTGCAGGTGGTTGCCACTGACGTGCCAGCGCAGGTGCTGCGCCGCGTCGAGCGCCGAGCCCGGGAGTCCTGCCGGGCGATAAATGAGCTTAAGTTGATTCTTAATAGCAAATTGCAGAATGTTCTCGCCAGCCGGCGCGGTATTGGCAGGAATCACTTTGATATTCAGGGTGAACAAACTTTCCCGATCGTTTGGCAGTTGCGCCGAGGTTAATAACACGCGCAAATCGTTGCTGTCTCCGGCATCCAGACGGAACAATGGCGGGGTGACGATAAACGGTGATTTATTATTATCAGCCAGATCGTCTACCCAGCTCTGAATAAGTACCGGATCGTGAGGATTGGTGTTTTTTACCGTGATGTCGGCCTCATGACTTTGTTCATTATAAATGACACGCGTGCCGGCAATGGCAACCCCGGCAGCAGACGCCAGGAGCGGACAAAAGAGAAGGCTCAGGAAAAAAGCCATTTTATAACACTGCATAATTGAGGATCCGGTCACGAGGAATGAAAATAAGGGCAGGGGATGCTGCCCTCGGTAAAAGCGGCAATCAGCACATTCTATTCATATACAATATCAATATTGGCCGTGGCATTAATATTGCCGGCGGTGACATCCAGGGAGGAATCGCTCTTCAGATCGGCAATAAAATTAAAGGCAATATCACCGTTTTCGTCGGCTTGCGAAACCGCCGTTTTGCTCTGTTTGTCAAAGGTCAACTGAGTGCCTTCCGTTGAGCCGTCAGGGGAAGAGAAGACTTCAATGCCCACCCCTTTGGCGGTATCCGCGGCATCGGAGAGCGCCAGCACGGCGGCGCTGGTGCCGTTAGCATTGGTGTCCGGGGTACCCTCCAGGCTAATGCTGATATTCTGCGCCAGCGGGCAGCCGGTCAGGTTGATGGTAAACGGTGTTTCTGCGGTTTTCGCTTCATGTGATTTCAGCGCCGACATATCGACGTTGCCAAAATCGACATTCACATCGCCACCGTTGTTGGCGATCTGGCACGACTCGTTAATAATTTTACCGGTGAAATTCAGTGTGCCCGCCGCGCGGGCGGGGATCACAGTAGCCAGACTGAAGGCCAGCAGTGAACCCACAACCAGCAGGGTGCCTTTTTCTTTCATACTCAAACCTTATTAAATAATCACAAGTTAATTAAATCGTTTAACATTTTTAAAGCATGTTTTTTATTTCTGTTTACAAAAAACGGTAAGCATCACTAATGTATCTTGCCGTCGGGGGCGGGATTATACGGAGAACGTCGTAAAGGCCCATGGATAAGGTGTGTTAAGCTGTAACAATCTTTATTTTTTGGTGTAAGTATAATCTCATTTAATATTGTAATTGGGTTCTATATACAGAATGTATTATTTCCCGGGGACGCCTGTTTTGGCAAAGTTCTGGCAAAAAGTTGCTGTTATTCCCGGCAGTTGACCGGAGAGGGCAGAATAATCGTTTACGCTGCCGCTATTTTGCCGTAGCGTGAAGATCGCGGCAGGAAGCCGCAGGTTGGATGGCACAGAACGATTCTGTGCCGCGCAGTGTCACTCGGCATCAAGGAAGATTGCTATGTCTCCGCTCCGTCTCGCTCTAATATGTCTGTGTCTGGCACCGCTGGCGTCGTCTGCTGCGCTCTCCGGTCAGGTTCATTTTTCGGGACGTGTCATCAATCCGGCCTGTCTTATCGCGCCGCAGCGCAATCGTATCGATGTTTCGTGCCAGCACCGTTCACCGGAACAGGTCGCCTTGACAGACAACCCCCCTCGCTATGCCATGCCGGATGATCGCGGTGAGGTCAGTCTCCACTGGCGAAATGCACAGCACAGTGAAGCGGATGTCATTATTCGCTATCGCTAAGGTAAGAAAAACGCGGTGAAGGGTAAGCGGATGCAGGACGTAAAGGGTAACGCGGTGGGCGGTTTCAGCGCGCGTCAGCAGTGACTACTGGGGTGACGCGCACGTAGAGTACATTTCATGAAAACAATCCTTGCCGTCGTCCGACAGCAGAGTATCGCCTCAGTCGGGTTCCCAGGCGAGGATATCACCGGGCTGACATTCCAGCGCCTCGCAGATGCGGGACAGGGTATCAAAACGGATGCCTTTGACTTTTCCCGACTTGAGCAGCGACAGGTTCTGTTCGGTAATGCCTACAAAGGCCGCCAGCGCCCTGGACGTCATCTTTTTTTCCACCAGCAGTTTGTCCAGATTCACCACCACAGCCATCGTTAAATAAACTCCTTATTCTCTTCTTCAGCACGGATCCCGTGGAGCATGGCGTGAAATGTCACAAACAGCAAGCTTCCTGTCAGAAGCAGCACCCCGTCGCTGAGCAGAAACACCACCTGATAATAAGGCTGCGGCCACCAGGCGAGCAGCGGGATCAGAAAGCGGCACACCGGCAACAGGATCCCCATGCCCACCATGGCCAGAGCGATGTAACGAACGCTGTGCGCCAGGGAGAGGCTGAGCACGCTGCGCTGGCGGACGCTACGGGTTACCTTCATGCCCTGCCAGATAGCGAACGCGAACAGCCCGGCCGGAAGATACAGCAGGGCCAGCAGCAGCAAACGTCTCGCCATCCCCGGCGCCTGGGCCGGGTTGTCGGTTAACGGCACTTCAGCAAAGTGCAGCAGGGTGGAAAGAAAATATCGTTCGCCGGTAAAGAAAATCCACAGCGGCACGATCAGGGCGAGCATAAAAAAGAGGGGCAGTATGCCGCTAATAATAGCCAGACTCAGCCGGGTTCTGGATTGCTTCACAATTTACCTTCCTGATTGATGAGAATAATTAAAGCACCAGCCGCGCCAAGCATGACATAAGGGCCACGGCGAAGACAACGCTCATCGCCCGGACGCCGCGACGACGGCTGGCAAACCACGGACGGGCCCAGACGCGGTAGAGGCTGAGGGTGATGAACGACGCCTGGATGGTCCAGGTCAGCATCCGAAACAGGTAGCCCATTTTGCCGAGATTCTGCAGGGTCTGGAAAACCTCGGCGAGATAAATAACCCCGGTCGCCAGCAAAACATAATTGAGCAGGCGTATTTTTCGCTGCGCCAGCCAGTCGCCGGAAATAAACAGGATCACCGACAACAGCGTTAACAGCGCCCAGAGGATGTCAATTCCGTTCATTACGCGCCTCCTGTTCATCAGGGGTGGCAGCCAGTAAGAGCTTGATGGCAGGTCCGATCACCGGCCAGGCGGTATCGGAGAGGATCACTACCGCGGTCTGTCGCTGTCGGTCGAAGGCCATCATTGCCGCAAAGCCGCCACTCTGCCCGTCATGCCAGACGATCTCCCGTCCGCGGACGCGGGTAGTGAACCAGGCATAACCCACCCGGGAATCGGGATCATCGGTGGCGAACAGGGGGCGCATACCTTCACTGCCCGCCAGGTTTGCTGCCAGCAGCGCCTGGGCATATTTCGCCATATCGACAATCGTGGCGCGGACGCCGCCGGCGGGGACGAAGGCGTCCATCACCCATGGCTGCTGAGGGAAACCAGAGGCTGACCAGCCCATGGTAAACGTCGGCGAGGCTGGAGTATTGTGCCGGGCCACTTCCGCGCCCTGCATTCCGGTGGGGGCAAAGACCCGTTGCGCCATCAGTGTGGCAAAATCGCGATGGGACGCCCGCTCCAGCGCCAGTCCGAGCAGGGCAAACCCGGCGTTGGAATAATCAAACCATTTCGTCGGCTGCAGGGTGGCCTGGTTCATCATCGCGATCAGCGCGGGTCGATCGTAGCGCCAGGGATTCTGCCGCCGGGCAATATCGCTCAGAATAGCCAGCCGCTGCCCAACCGACGCGGTGAGCGGTGGCAGTCCTGAACGGTGAGAAACCAGTTGCTCCAGGGTAACATCCCGCACCGGGCTGACAATCTCCGGGACCAGCGCCGACACCGGCGTCTGCGCGGTGACTTCGCCGCGGCGAATAGCCTCCAGCAGCAGGCTGGCGGTCATGGTTTTGCTCAGGCTGGCGATCTCATACTGTGTCGTATACTCGCTCCCCCACAGACCGTAGCGCACCCCCTGAGGCGTAATCAGCGCTGCGGCGACCTGTCCGCGGGCACCATGAAGCAGGGGCGTTAATATCGAGACCAGCTGTTTATCCCCCGTCGTCCGGGAGCTGGGGGGATGAAAGCCGGGCTGCAGGGCGATCCCCGCCGCCACGATGACGGTAAAAACCAGCACGGCGGCAATGATCTGTCTGTCCCGGCGATAGCGGTTCCAGCGCATGTTTTCTCCTTAACGCGGTACGACATCCAGGTGAGGGAATACCGCTTCTCCCTGGTGTTAAAGTGAGCGCAGGTTAGCCTGGTGTTTATCGTTTTACAATAAATTTTTATCGTTTTATGATTAACTTTATGAGGAGTAAAGCAGACACTCCCGGCGCGGTGTGGAGAACGCGGGGGGCAATAGAGGCCTGGGGATAAAGTGCGCTGACGAAGGGAGGTACTCGCCAGCGAGAAATGTCGGCTATGCCGGTATACCGGGAGAAGAAAACTTAGCGGATCCGCGACTGCTCGTCGTCGCGTAGCGTCAGCACCTCAAATCCGTTGGCGGTGACGGCCACGGTGTGCTCCCATTGCGCGGAGAGTTTTTTATCGCGGGTGACGACAGTCCAGCCATCTTTTTTGGTTTTGATGCGGCTGTCGCCCTGGTTCACCATCGGCTCAATGGTGAACACCATTCCTTCGCGCAACACGGCGCCTTCCCCGGGGCGGCCGTAATGCAGCACCTGCGGTTCCTCATGCATTTCCTGGCCGACGCCGTGACCGCAATATTCTCTGACCACGCTGTAGCCATGGTCCTCGACCCAGCGCTGAATAGCGTGACCAATATCGCCCAGCGTCGCGCCAGGTTTCACCACCTCAATGCCTTTCCACATCGCTTCATAGGTGGTCTTTACCAGCCGGCGGGCCAGCGGGGAGACATCGCCTATCAGGTACATCTTGCTGGAGTCGACAATCATGCCCGCTTTCTCCAGGGTGATATCGACGTTAACAATCATCCCGGCGCGCAGATGTTCGGTCGCTTTGGGGATCCCGTGGCACACCACATCGTTAATGGAGGTGTTCAACACATAGGGAAAATCGTATTGCCCCTTGCTGGCCGGGCGGGCATGCAGTTGGTTGACGATAAAATCTTCCACTCGATCGTTAATCGCCATCGTCGTTACGCCGGGAACGATAAAGGTATCCAGCATATCAAACACCGACGCCAGCAGCTGGCCGGCATGGCGCTGACGTGCGAGTTCATCGGCGGTTTTAATGATTATTGATGGCATTGATTACCTCCAGCAGACGGTCAGAGCCGGATTTCAGCATCAGCAGTTTGATCTGCTGGTGGTTAAGCTCGGGGTAGAGCTCGCTCATCATGCCCAGACGGATCCAGTATTCCGCCTGGGCATTGACGGAGCGGGACATAGCTTTGCTGGCATCACGAATATCATCGTGCAATAGATCGGAGATTTTGACGATTCCCATAGAGACAGTCCATATATGATTCGTATATGCATCGTATACAGACCGGCACGGGATGTCATGGGCATTTTGTGTCGTGACCGGGGGGGAGGCGAGAGGCCCACGCAAAAAAGCCCGACCAGCGGGCTTATTTTCAGCATTTTTTTCGGGTTAATCATTCGCGCCATTCACCATGGCGAAAATACCCATTAGATTATCGGTATGCAGAATGAAAATAACATGACGGCGGCGAAGCGCGGCGCATCAATATATTTAATGCAGGTGTTAATTTTGCGTATGAATATTCTCCCGTCAGGCCGGGAATCCGGGGGAGTTACAGCGCGTCAGTGAGTTTATCCACCACCACTTTACCCGCATTATCGAACTGCGTAATGCGAAAGCTGTCGCTCCAGGAGCGGCGGGTGGTGAAACGGTCGAACAGGGATACCCGACCTTTACGCTGACCATCTTTACTCAAAATAACCCATTCAGTCACCGCAGAATAATGCTGGCTATTGTCATGACGGCTCTGTTGTTCAACAAGCTGGTCTTCTTTTTCCACTTTTAAATAATCACGCAACATATTTAACCTCCATAGAAAGTATTATTAACATTACTCCTTTTATTTATTCTTTCAATCAAACTTTTTAATCAATAAAAGTAACTATTAGTGGGCGACCTAAGTGCAAAAATCGTCAGATTGTCATTACCCGGCGCAGTGGATTCCACTACGCTTAACAGAGCTGTCTGGCGCGCTATCTGCGGTTGCCAGGGCCAGAAAGGCGGCAACAAAACGTCTTAACCTTGTATTCATCATGGGCGTTGTTCTGCTATATCTAGTGCGTTTTGCCACGACCGAGCCACAGAGAGCGCTGTACCATGAGTAACGATCACCTGACGGATATCGCCTATCGTCACTTTATTGAAAGTGTTAAAGATTATGCCATATACATGCTGAGCACTGACGGTACGGTCATCAGCTGGAACGAAGGTGCCCGCCGGGCAAAAGGGTACCTGAGCGACGAGATCATCGGTTGCTACTTCGGTCTCTTCTATAGCGAAGCTGAGCAACTCTCCGGTGTACCCGCGAAAAACCTGGAAATCGCCCTGCGTAGCGGGCAGTTCGAAGGGGAAGGCTGGCGTTACCGCAAAGACGGCTCCCGATTCTGGGCGCATGTCATGATCGATACCATCCGCGATGAGCAGAACACCCTGCTGGGTTTTGCCAAAATCACCCGCGATATCAGTGAACAAAAAGCGATTAATGACCGCATCGCATGGATGGCGCGCTACGATGCGCTGACTGGTTTACCTAACCGGGTGGAGTTCTTTGAGCGGGTGGAAAAGCTGATCACCGGTAATGATGCCCGCCGCTTTGCCATTTTCACCATCGATTTAGACAAGTTTAAAGAGATTAATGACCTGCAGGGCCATCTGATTGGTGACCAGCTGCTGCAGCGTGTGGCAGGCGCCGTGCTGAAAACGCTGCAGAAGGAGGAGATGGTCGCGCGCTTTGGCGGCGATGAGTTTGTGGCCGTTAAACCTTTTGCCGATGAGGGTGAAGTGGATGCCTTTGCTGCGCGCCTCTGGCACTGCTTCAGCGGTAAGCAGACGTTTGCCGCGACGGAAGTGGTTCTCTCCGCCAGCATTGGCATCTCGGTCTACCCGGAGGACGGTACGGATATTAACACGGTACTGAGCAATTCCGATCTGGCCATGTATCGGGCAAAGAGCAGTCTCGACCATAAGATTTGCTGGTACGAACGTGAAATGGATGACAAGACGCGGCAGCGCAATATGATGGCCGCCGACATCCGGCGCGGTATTCACGCAGGAGAATTTTCGCTCCACTATCAGGCTATCCGCAACATCAAAGATCGCCGGATCACCGGTTACGAGGCGCTGCTGCGCTGGCAGCATCCGCAGCTGGGGCCGATCCCGCCTGACGTGTTTATTCCCATCGCCGAAGAGAGCGGCGCCATCGTGCCCTTAGGTTACTGGGTGCTCGAGCAGGTGTGTAACGAATCGCTGGAAAAGGGTCTCAACAGAAAAGTTTCGGTCAATATCTCGCCGGTGCAGTTGCGTCACCGCAGCTTTATCGAAAAAGTCCGCGAGATCCTGATGCGTACCGCCTATCCGGTCAGCCTGCTTGAGTTTGAAGTGACGGAGACGGCGTTCATCATCAATAAGCAGCTGGCCTTTAGCGTCCTGCATCATCTGCAAAAAATGGGGATCAGCATCGCACTCGATGACTTCGGTACCGGCTACTCCTCCCTGAGCATGCTGCGCGATTTCCATTTCGACGTGATTAAACTCGACCGAAGTTTTATGCTTGATGTGGAGAGTAATCCCCAGGTCCGCTCATTCGTGCGGGCCATCATTTCGCTGGGAAATTCAATTAATACGCCGCTTATCGCCGAGGGGGTGGAAACCGCCGGGCAACTGCAGATCCTCGAAGAGGAGGGGTGTGACGAGATGCAAGGCTTTCTGTTCGGCGAGCCGGTGGATATTAAACACCTGCCTCCGTCGTCCTGATACGCCCACCGGCTGCGGGTGGGCGCTGCGTCATTACTGATGCGCCAGCGGAGCCTGCCCGGAAAGATGCAGCAGAGCCGACTGCAGCGAGACGTCAAACATCTGACCGTGCGTCATACCAGGGTAGCGCCAGAAAGCCACCGTCAGGCCTTTGTCGGCCAGCTGCTGCTGAGTGTGCCGCAACAGACTCAGGGAGGTCACGTGGCCGGTGGGTTCCCGGGCAGCTTTGCCATCACCTTCCAGCAGATACAGCGATTTCCCGATGAAGGCGGTGGCGCTTAAAGCTTCGCTGCCCTTCAGCGGAGATTCCTGCGCCTGGCCCAGCGACGGGCTGGCCGAATAATAGAGGTGAAACAGCGAGGTCTTCCGCCACGCGTCGAGCACAAACAGCCCGCCGTAGGAGTGGCCCCAGATCGCGCGCTGGTGGGGATCTATTTTCAGGTTAGCTTCCGTTTGCGGCACCATTGTTTCGGTCAGCAACTGACGAAACAGGTCATTACCTCCGGTTTTTCGCGGCGGCAGCGCGGGTTTCCCGACTTGCGGTTTGAAGGCCTTTAGCGGAGGAGTGTAATCCCAGGCCCGGGCGGCGGTATCGAAGGGCAGCGTTGTCTGGTAACCGATAGCGACGATCACCGGCGGGGAGCCGGCGGAGAGCTGCTGCAGAAGGGCGTCGTTAAGCTTATCCATCACCGCGTTACCATCCAGCATATACAGCACAGGATAGCCGGCGGCGGGCGGGGCTTTGTCCGGCACGGCAGTCCACACCCGGTAGTGGCGTTCGCCATCGGCGGAGTCATACTGACGTTGCGTAAAATGATAGTACGCTGACCCTTTATCGGCGATGTTTGGCCCCAGCGGCTGAAGATCCGGTCGGGCGGTGCTACCGCTACTGTAGAAGAGCACGCCAACCGCCAGCGTCAGCAGCCCGCGCGCCCGGATGCTCCCTGAATTCCGCTTCACCTTGTCTAACCCCCTGTATTCTTTGAGCTGTCATTTTGTTGGGCTGACACGGTAACACAGCTTGTTTGATAATGGTTCTCATTTCTTTTGTGCGCTTTGGATCTGCGTGGGATACCGGACGGGGCTGGTGGGGGGGGGGGGCGAAGCGAAAACGCAGGATACATGGCCGCCTGTCGGCGGCCATCAGGACACGGTCAGGGATCGCCGTTGATGCTACGCAACAGCCTTTTTACCAGCGGGATGAGCGCAATAAGCACCAGCGCAATAACCACGATCAGTAACAGCGTCAGCCCTTTATGATGACTGATAAGCACCCACAGCATCGCCAGCGTCATGAGATGATCCTTGCATTAACAGCGTTAACCACCGCCAAGGTGAATGAAATTTAACAGAATGGTGATGACCACCCAGGCCAGCAGCATAAAGCGTCGTTTATCGCGTCGAGCTTCCAGCGCAGCGAAATAATTAGCGCTGTACCAGGTTGATATAATAATAGCCAGCGTAATGATGACCTGCCAGACCACTTCGCTAAAGCCCGTCACGATGCTTATCGCGCGAAAGCAAAGCACAATCGCGATGCCGTTAAGCGCGTTACACATCAACCATCCCCACAGGCTTGAGGGACGGCTAAAGAAATATCCAAGTCGTAAAACCAATGTCGTATACACCTTGCCAAAATAATCGCGCTGTAAAATGCAGTTTAATGCCCGACGAGGTATTGATATAAATCAAAATTAATGGAATAGCGCAGTAATCACTGGCATGCAGCGATCGCAGCATGGCAATGGAAAGGAGAGGGGATAAGCGAATAAACACACAAAACTAACTGTTTTGATAGCGTTTTTTAATTTCTTGGTGCGGTGAAATATTCTCATTAATCAATTTAAGAAAATGACATTAATTGCCATTGTTATTATTTTATGTGGCTCTATCACCAGCTAAATTAAAACCTATTCACTATTCACCGCTGGCCGCTTGCGGGAGTGGTCTGAAACAGCCGGAGCCAAGGCTCCGGCTGGCGTCATACCTAATGAGGCAAGGCATTATGTTGCAGAATTTTCAGGAAGTCATTTTTGTCTGAAATTAATGACAGCGCGTTAGCGATCAGTTCATCGCTAAATATCGAGGCAATTTCTTTGAGCACATCAATATGCTCTTTTTCTTTCGCGATGACGCCGATGGCAATAAACATCACGTTGCTGCGATCCCAGATAACGCCATCAGGGAACTGAAAGATCTCAATGCCGGTTTTGAGAATGATATCCGTCGCGGATTTCGGCAAATGTGGCAAGGTGATGCCATTCCCCAAAAAAGTGGAAACCTGATGTTCACGCTCCAGCAGAAAGTGAACGCACTCCTGATTCACATATCCTTTGGCTTTACACTCCGCGCCAATCATAGCGATCACTTCCGCTTTATTACTGGCCTTGCAGCCGATATGCAGATTATCCAGCGTGATGTTATCGATCATAGCCAACCTCCCTGGTGAGACGCGTAGATTTTTTACCCTCATGATTCGCTGACAGCTCTTCTTCTAACTGCTCGAGCGATTTATTGGAGGTCTCCGGTAGGGCGAAGACCACGAACAGAATCGCTAAGTAGTTGATGGCTGCGAAGATGAAGAAGACCGGCCCAAGGCCCAGTTTCGCCTGCAGCAGCGGGAACAGGTAGCTGACCACCGCGTTCATGATCCACATGAAAAATACCGAGATCCCCATCGACAGCCCGCGGAATTTCAACGGGAACAGCTCAGCTAATACCACCCAGGTAATAAAGCCCATGGAACCCTGCATCACACCGACGAACAGCGCGCCCAGCAGCCAGATGGCGGTGGCTTTCAGATCGCCCACCATGGTGTAATCGACAGCGGCGATAATCAGGTGCAGCGTGGCCATAATGGCAAAGCCGTAGATAATGATCGTCTTACGTTTGAAACGGTCGACAAGGAACAGCACGCCAATCAGCATACCGCCGACGGAGAAGACACCATTCAGCACGTTACAGATCAGCGAGGTACGTTCTGAGAAGCCGGCGGCACTCAGAATTTCCGTGCCGTAGTACATAATGACGTTAACCCCAGTAGTTTGCTGCAACGCGGCCCAGGTAATACCGACCAGCAAAATTTTGAGGATCCATGGCGTTTTGAGGATAGTCGTGAAGGTGCCCTGAGCGCTGTACTTATTGCCGGCTTCAATTTTGATCAGGGTGGAGATGTCGTCATACTCCTTCTGCGCGCGTTCCGCCGGGCGGATCTGTTTGAGAATATGCAGCGCTTCCTCGTGGCGATTTTTGCTGATCAGCCAGCGCGGGCTTTCCGGCGCGCGCCACATGCCAACAAACAGGCAGACAGCGGGAATGGCCTGTACCAGCAGCATATAGCGCCAGACGTCCGGCAGATGGCCCCAGATGATGCCAATGATCGCGTTGATGGCAAACGCCGCCAACTGGCCAATGACGATGGCGACTTCATTCAGGCCGGTCAGCTTACCGCGCATCTCGGTAGGCGCCACTTCCGAAATAAAAGTGGGGGCAGTGACCGACGCGCCGCCGACGGCGTAGCCCAGCAGGGCGCGGGCAATCAGCAGGGTGGTGATATCGGGAGCTGCGGCGGAAAGCAGGGCGCCGATAAGAAAAATAAAAGAGAGGAAGAGTAAATATTTGCGCCGGCCGAAGAAGTCGGCAAACTTGCCGCCAAACACGCTGCCCAGCGCGGCGCCGATCAGCAGGACGCTCATCACCAGCCCTTCGGTAGTCGGGGTCAGCGCCATGTACTGCTTCAGTGAGGAAAAGGCGCCGTTGATAACGCCGGTGTCGTAACCGAAAAGCAGGCCGCCGAAGGTGGCCACTAAGGTGATCTGATGAAGTCGTTTTCTCTGTTGCTGGTTCAGGTTTGTTATAAATGACATGGTAGTCCCTTTATTTTATTGAACGACACAAGATAAAAATACATCTCCCCAGTCAGGATTTATTACGCCTGTGTTGTCGTATCTAACTGAACTAAATGATTTTTCTTCTTTGTGTAATTGCTCAGCACATGGCAGGGTACGCTCAGCAATGGCGGTCAAAGAGGTTTACGGCTTGGTGTTGATATGGATGTAGTCGATATCCGTTCTCCTTTTCGGGTTAGCGGTCTTCAGTGCGTCGGCAGCGCCGACGTCTGCCGGTGGACAGCGCCCTGGTGTGGCACGTTGCTGTCGTTGCGGCGATTTATCGTGATAAGAATATGGCACAAAGAAATGGAATGAGCATGCTACAAGATCACATTATGAAAATTTAATTTCAAATTGGTGTTGCAGAATGGTAAATGCATGAAGCCAATCACAAAGGATGGAGGGAGCATATCCCCATGAAAACCAGGTTAAATTTACAGGCCGGTAATAATGATGTTGTTTTCAGTAGGTTAATGTAAATCAAAGAATACAACGCAGATCACATTTTTACGCCATAATATCCTGGAATAGAATTTATATTTCATTACTGTGATCAGGGTAAAACGAGGATGGCGGCCTTCTGGCAACGGTCTGGAGGGGAAGAAAGCCCGTGGGGGAGGTTATAGGATGAATGTGTGGCCGGCGGGAACGCTGGGTAAAAATGCAGAGAAGGGGGATCCTCTGCATTTTACCCATCACGAAAAAGATCAGTGCAGTGCGGGCCAGTAGCCTTCGTTGGCGACGATCAGTTCATCGAGGATGGCTTTCGCCACCGCGGCGCTGGGCACCGTTTTCGATAGCGTAATGGCCTGCCACAGTTTCTGGTAACTACCCTCAACCCAGGCGTCAACCACCAGCTTTTCGACCGCCACCTGCTGCTCCATCAACCCTTTCTGGAACGACGGGATTTTCCCCATCGCCAGCGGCTCCGGGCCATTGACGCCCACCAGGCAGGGGACTTCCACCATCGCCGTCTCATCAAAGTTGGCGATCGCCCCGTTGTTCTCAACGATCAACAGCATCCGCTCCTGGGTGTTAAAAGAGATGGCGCAGGCGAGGTCGACGATAAAGGTGGCATGGGCCCCGGCATGAAAATGCGCGCCTTCCGCCGTGCCCCGACGGGTAATCTCCCGGGCCATATCGAAGACCTCTTTTTCACGTCCGGCCATCACCTCGTTCGCCCGCGTAAAGTCTGGATCGGCGTGCGCCACCTCATAGTCAGGATAGAGGTAGTATTTCAGATAGGTGTTAGGCAGTGTCGACGGATCGAGGGCAAACACATCCTTCACCTTTTTAAAGGTTTCGATCCAGCTTGGCGCTTTATGCTGAAAATCTTCTTTTGGACTGCTGTATCCCTGTTCCGCCACGTGACGCTTCAGCGCCGGCATCAGATCGTTACCGGCTTTATCGGTGATACGGGTCCACCAGCCGAAATGGTTCAGGCCATAGTAGCGGACGTTCAGCGCCTTGCGCGACGGCAGGCCGAGGATGTCGGCAAACAGCCCCTCGATAGCCACCGGCATATCGCAGATGTTGATGATGCGCGCGTCGGGTCGCAGGCGACGGGTGGCTTCCGCGACGATGGCCGCCGGATTGGAATAGTTGAGCATCCAGGCGTTCGGAGCGTATTGCTGCATATAATCGACCAGCTCCAGCACCCCGGCAATGGAGCGCATGCCGTAGGCAATCCCACCCGGACCGCAGGTCTCCTGTCCCGGCACGCCATATTTTAACGGGATCTTTTCATCCTTTTCCCGCATTTCATACAGACCGACGCGAATATGCGCCATCACAAAATCGACGTCAGTGAAGGCCGCCTGCGGATCGGTGGTATAGCTGAACTTCACCTGCGGGAAGCGTTCTGCCACCAGAATAGCGCAGGCGTCGCCGATCGTTTTCTGACGCTGGTGATGGTTGTCGTACAGACGGATCTCCCGCAGGGGAAAGCGCGACATATTTTCCAGCAACATCATCACAATCCCAGGGGTATAAGTACTGCCGCCGCCGGCAATCGTGACCACAAAGTTATCTTTCATTTACCACCTCGTTATTCAGTAACACCCAGACTGGCGTTGACCGCCGTTCGAATTTTGTTAACCCCCAGGCCATAGATCACCTGGACATGGTTGCCTTTAATCAGCACGCTGCTCCCGCCGCTCTCTTTCAACAGCGACTGCTGGATGAGGGCGGGGTCGCGCACATCGACCCGCAGACGGGTAAAACAGTTTTCCACTACGCAGACATTCTCTTTTCCGCCCAGTCCCGCAATCACCAGCGTACCTTTATCGGCAATCTCGCTTGCCTGGCCCGTCTGCTCGGAAGGCTCCGCATCGGCAGCCGCTTCACGGCCAGGGGTGAGCATCCGCAGACGGGTAATACAGAAGGTGCCGACCAGGTACATGGTGGCGGTCTCCAGCAGGCCGAGGGCGACAAATACCGGCCAGCGCGTCACGCTGGCGCCGGCAGGGAGGTTATAGACGACAAAATCGATAAGACCGTTGGTGGCGCAGACCCGCACGTGAAGCAGCCAGGCCAGCATCTGGAACAAACCGTCCAGCAGGGAGTAGATAAGCCACAGCAGCGGGGCGGTGAAGATAAAGAGAAACTCAAAAGGTTCGGTGATCCCCACCAGAACGGAGGTCACAATTAAGGGGATCAGCGTGACTTTAAGCCGCTGCTTATTCTCCGGTTTCGCCGTACGGTAGAAGGCGAGCGCCATGCCGGCGGTGCCGAAGATCTTCACCATCCCGTAGGTTAAAAACCGGGCGGAATCACTCAGCGCCCCGATGGGATGACGGGCGATTTCGGCAAGGAAAATGGGCTTGGCGCCAATAACCGTTTGACCATCAATCAGCAGCTGTCCGCCGATCGAGGTAAAGACAAACGGCGACCAGATAAGATGATGCAACCCGGTCGGGATCAGGAACCGGTTGAGAAAACCGTACAGGAAGACCCCGATGGCGCCAAAGGATTTCATAAAGCCGGTCAGCGCCGAAATGCCCAGCTCAACCACCGGCCAGAGATAGACGGTGGCGATGGCGAACAGGCCAACCAGCGGCAGCATCACGATCAGCACCAGCTTACTGTTGCCGTAGATCGACAGCGCGCCGCGAAACTCAATGCCGACCACGCGGTTGTGGACAAAGGCGACGGCGCAGCCAAGGATAATCCCAAGGAACACGCCCATATCAATGACCTGAAAACCAAAGATAAAGGTTTGTCCACTGCCGTACAGTTGCGCGTTGGTGGCACCGGACGCCAGGCGATGGGTCAGGGTCAGCCAGCTATTGTTCGCCGCCAGATACACCAGCCAGGTCATCGCCGCCACGAAGGCCGCTTCGGCTTTGCGGGTTTTCGCCAGGCCGCTGGCCAGCCCAAGGCAGAACAGAAACCCGAGATGGTTCATCAGCGCCCAGAGCATGCTGGAGACGAATTTCCCCAACAGGTAGAGCGCGCTGCTTTCATCCACCCACAGCCGGTTGGTGGTCATGCTGAACAGGGCGATCAACAGGCCGATAGCCGGCAGATATAGCACCGGCCCGATCATTGCTTTGGAAAAGTCCTGAAGCTTTTTCACGCCAATCATGGTTGTCCTCTCGTCTTCGCAGACCTGATGAATAGGCTTATCAGACTAGGAGCAGACCACCAGGATCCCGAGCAGGAAAAGGGCCATCTGTGATGAAAGTCATATATATTGTTGCTGGACAGATATATAAATATGGCGAGATTTATAGATGAGTTAGTGTTGAAATTTTCGCTGAAATTTAAAAATAATCTTTTATTTACATTAAGTTATTCGCTTATTTGTTTGACGAGCGCCACCTTAGCGAGACATCTAAAAGTGATTTATAAAAAGATTGCCATTGAACTGAGGACCCGCATCAACAGCGACGACTATGCCGTCGGCGATATGCTGCCCAGCGAAAAAGCGCTCGCTGCGGAGCTGCAGGTCTCGGTGATGACGCTGCGCAAAGCGCTGGCGCTACTGGAGGAGGAAAAGCTGATCGCGCGGCGGCACGGCAGCGGAACCTGCATCGTGCGTAAAAGTAACTATCACGGGGGAGAACTGGAGGGCTTTAACTACCAGATGCAGGTGGTAGGCGTCACCAACTACCGTAACAAAGTCATTGAATTCACGCTGCTTGATGCTCCTCCGGCCATCGCCCAGCAGTTAAAGATCCAGCCGGGGGAAAAAGTTTACTACGTCAGGCGGCTGCGGCTGATTGATGAGGTCCCGATCCTCGTGGAAAACAGCTATATTCCATTCGCCACCTTTCCCTGGCTCAGCGTGGGTAACCTCGAGCAGTCTAAATTCAACTATTTCAAAAAAGAGTGTCATATCACCATCATCGAGAGCCACCGCAGCTATACGCCGGTGCTGGCGACCCGCGAGCAGGCCGAGCTGCTGCAGGTGGCGCCAAACAGCCTCCTGCTGCGGGTGCAGTCGGTGAGTTATGCGCAAAACCGGGCGATCGTCGATTTCTCAGAGATCTACCAGAACACCAGTAAGTACAACGTGAAGCACATTACCCGCCGCTAGCGGATTCAGGTCAGCCATCCCCTGGCGATCAGCTCCATTCCCAGCGCCAGCAGGAACAGCAGAAAGCCCTGACGAAAGCGTCGCGGGCTGAGACGCGAGCGGATCCACTGTCCCAGCCACATGCCGAGTAGCGCGGGCAACAGCGCCAGCCCCGACAGCAGCAGCGAATCAGCATGCCAGCCATCGTGCAGGGAGAGGCCGGCCGCCATCGCCAGGGTGGAGAGGGTAAACGACAACCCCAGAGCCTGCACCAGTTCGTCTCGACGAAAGCCCAGCGTCTGCAGCCAGGGAACGGCCGGAATAACAAATACCCCGGTCGCCCCGGTGATAACGCCGGTCAGACCGCCCATGAGCGGCGACAGCCACTTCTCCACGCGGGCGGAAACCTGCAACGCCGGGCCACAGAGCGCATACCCGGCATAGGCTATCAACACGGTGCCAAGCGCCAGCGCTGAGCACCGAGGATTGAGGCTGATCAGCAGTGACGACCCCGCCAGCGTTCCCATAATAATCCCGGTCATCATAAGCCAGAGGCGGCGCACAATCTGCGCCAGCGCGGGGCCAGCCAGCAACTGCCAGAGATTGGTTAACAGCGAGGGAAGTACCAGCAGCGCCGCTGCGGCCTGCGGCGGCATCAGCAGACCAAGCAGGCCCATCGCCACGGTGGGTAATCCCATGCCGGTCACCCCTTTGACCAGTCCGGCGGCGATAAAGATCAGCAGTAAATAAAAGATGTGGAGATCGAACATCATGGCTCACTTTTCAGGATAGAAAGGGACATTGAAACCACTGGTCGCTAAAGCCACAATGCGGTATGTTGCCCTAAGACTACGGGAAAACCGAAGGGTGGGGAGGGTGTGATGCGGATGGATCTGGCCGATCTGCGACTGTTTATCGCCATCGTGGATAGCGGCAGTATTACCGGTGGGGCCGCCATGGTCCATCTCGCCCTGGCCTCCGCCAGCGAAAGAGTGCGCAAGCTGGAGGCAGAGGTCGGTGTTCCCCTGTTGCAGCGTCATGCTCGCGGCGTGACGCTGACTGAGGCCGGGGAGGTACTGGCGCGCCATGCACGCCCGCTTCTTGCGCAGCAGCAGCGTCTGCGCCAGGCGATGAGCGCCTTCGCCCGCGGTCAGCAGGGGACGCTGCGGCTGTTCGCCAACACCTCGGCGATGTCGGCTTTTCTGCCGGGCAAGCTCGCCGCCTGGATGGCAGCGCATCCGGCGGTGCAAATCGACACCGAAGAGCGCACCAGCGCGGATATCGTCAGCAGCATTCTGGCGGGTGTGGCGCAGGCTGGAGTGGTGTCCGATGCGGTCGACCCCGGGCCGCTGCATCTGGATCCTGTCGCCGATGATCCCCTGGTGCTGATTGTGCCGCCGACTCACCCTCTGGCCGGCGCGAATGAAGTGGCGTTTGCGGCGGTCATCAACGAGCCGCTGGTCGCCCTCTACCAGACCAGCGCACTGCAGCAGCATATTGAACAACATGCCGCCGGGCTCGGCCAGGGGCTAAACGTCCGGGTCCGGATGAGCCATTTTGAAGGGCTTTGCGAGATGGTGGCTCACGGCGCCGGCGGGGCGATCCTGCCCCGCGTCATTGCCGAACGCTACCAGCAGCGCTACCGGTTTGCCGTCATCGCGCTGCAGGATCGCTGGGCACAGCGCCGCCTGTGTCTGTGTTATCAGGATGATGCCCGGCTGACGCCAGCGATGCGCCGTTTGCTGGCGTGGCTCCGACAGCCGTGAGACCATGAGTGACAGCGTCACTTTTTATGGCGGTTATTGCTACTGACATCCGTGTCAGAGATGCGATAGTAGACGTCCGACATTTATTAACACGCGAATCAGGACAGACAAGATGAGTACATTACCAAAGGTCGCGGTGCTGGGACTCGGCGCCATGGGACATGCTTTTGCCAGCAATCTGCTGAAGAAGGGCTTTACCGTCGCGGGCTGGAACCGTTCGCCAGCACGCGGCGAAGATTTACAGGCGCAGGGATTATCCCTGCATACCACGCCGCAGCAAGCGGTCGCTGATGCCGAGGTGATCATCAGTATGCTCGCCGACGGTCAGGCTACCCTCGAGGTACTGGCGCAAATAGCGCCTGCCTGTCAGCCGCAGGCGATCTATTGCCAGATGGGCACCATCGGCCTGCCGGAGACGCAGGAGGCTATCGCCTTGCTGCGGGCGCTTCAGCCGGCGATGACCTTCGTCGATGCCCCGGTTTCAGGGACCAAAGCCCCGGCGGAGAAGGCGCAGATCCTGGTGCTCGCCAGCGGAGATCGTGAAAAGTGTGCCGCTGCCGAACAGGTGTTTGCGGCTATCTCCCGCGGGACGCAGTGGTTTGGCGAGGCCGGCAACAGCCAGAAAATGAAGCTGGTCCTCAATGCCTGGCTGATTTCGATGATGCAGGGCATCGCGGAAAGCGCCCGGCTGGCGAAGACGCTGGGCTTTACCCCCGACCAGCTCTGGAGCGCTCTGGAAGGCGGCCCGCTGGCCGCACCGTATGTCAAAGTCAAACTGGACGCCATCGCCAGCGAGCAATTCGCGCCGCAGATGCAACTGGCGCATGCGCTGAAAGATGCCCGGCTGGCGCTATCCCTGGCCGAGCCGCACACCATGCCGGGGCTGGATAACATTGCCGAACTGTGGCAGCAGGCGGCGGACGCGGGATATGCCGGAGAGGATTTGTCAGCGGTATATCAGTGGCTGTCGACGTCGGCGAAAGCGTAGTACCGCATCCTCAGGAAAAAGTGGCCGTGGTGGCCACTTATCCAGAGAAGAGTTATTTCCCGGAGAGAGCCGGGCGAGTGTCGATCCCTTCGTCAATGCGCTTGATCATATAGGGAAAGAACGGATTGGAAGACTGACGCATCAGCGAGTCCAGACCCACAACCAGCACCGAACGCTCGCCGCGAGCAGCAAACGTGCCGAGGCTGATCCCATATTGATTCAGCGGATGGGGATAGCGCCCGTACAGCGAATCGCTTAACGGGAAGGGGAGCGCGACATGAGAAAGGGAGTATACGTCCGGCAGGTAGCGCATTCCCTGCAGCTTTTCCACTGTGGTGTCTGTTTTCCCGGCAGGTGTTGTGCGGATTTCCATATCGGTACTGGCTGAATTCGAGTTAGTGATGATCGTGGTCTGATAAGCGCGTGGCGGCGCGGGCAGCAACCGCGCCAGCGCGGTGTAAGACGTCCGGCGTAATAATGAATTAAACCTGACGGCATGATTCAAATCGAAGAGGACAATTTCACTGCCATTTTCCGGCAAACGGTTATACAGCGCCGTCACGATCGCCCGCGTACTGACCGTTGAATCCACAACGGACTGAAAGGTCAATACCGGCGGTAAGCTGTTAAGTCTGTGATTTCTCGAGTCAGTCACTATCTGCTTTTGCAGCGCTTTGGTCAGCAGGAAGGACTGCCGGGCGGCGTTCGTCGGGAACGAGTTATATTTGAACGGATTAAACTCGGGCATGATGTTTAACCATGCGGCTTTCGAGAAGGCGGGAAGAAACGCGGGCCAGCCAGCGAGGCCGGAAAAACGCGCGAAGCTGGTAATACCGATCATCGGAGAAATCAGGATCACCCGCTGGGGTTTTGCCAGTTCGGCATTATCCAGCGCGTCCAGCGAATATTTCATTGCCAGCGCGCCGCCGTTGGAAAATCCGACGATATGCAGGGGCACATCATTACCCGTCAGTCGTTTCGCTTCTCTCACCGCAAGGCGCGTGGCGGCAAGCCAGTCCTGCCAGTCCACATCGGTCAGCCCGGCGGGAACCGTCCCATGGCCCGGTAATCTGATACCGATGGCGACATAACCCTGTTGCCGGTAATTTTCTGCAATATGCCGCAGGCTGTAGGGGGTATCTGTCAGACCATGTAGCAACACCACGGCGCCTTTCGGTTTGCCATCCGGCATCATGATATATGACCGATTCCAGTTGGTTGGAAACGAGTCCGGATAGATGGGGCTGTGACTATAGTAACGATTCAGTTCGGTTTGCTGCTCAGCGTCCAGCTTATCGGTAACCTGGCGTTTTACCTCACTGAAGAGCGCATTCTCTTTGTTGATGTAATCGTTCCAGTCAGCATTGTCGATTTCATCCGCGTCCATCTCATGCGGAACCCAGGTATGCCAGAGCTGCAGCTCGGGTCCGCGCTGAATGTCATAAAGGCGTAGTCCCAGAGCGCCAACGATCAACAGCAGCAGGGACAACACGATACGTTTTAACCAGGTTACCCATTTCAACGCGTAGCTTCCTTTCTTAATGACATGTTTTCTGAGTATAAATAAACATGGTCAGGGAGATTTACTTTTTTACGCAGGACGGGGCGTGAAGCGCGCTGAGCGGTTCTATGGCATTGGGTTTAGCGATGCAAGACCAGTGGAGGGATCCATCAATGGCCAAAGGCGCTTACTGGCTGACGGCTTCAGCGGGACAGCGTCGAACATTCGCCCTTTATGTCATCTCTTAATAAACAAAAATTCCAGCGCCGTCCGTCACTGCGCAACTCGGTGATGCTGAGCGGGTGAACGTCGATACGTGCAAATGAGTGAAGTGGGGCGCCGAGAACGTTGAGGATCATGGCACGGATAGTGGAGGCCGAGGCAATTACACCGTGTCGGCCTGGAATATCGACGTGTTTTGCCAGCCAACGGCCGCAGCGCGCCAGCAACTGAGCACGTGACTCTCCGCCCGGCGGCGGATCGCCCTCCAGCCAGGCCAGGAAAGCGTCGGCGTCTTGCGTCATCACCTCACGTACTGGCCGACCGGCCCAGATGCCGTAGTCGGGTTCCGCCAGCTCCATCACCGGGGTACCCTGTAAAGAGAGCGCTGCGGCAGTTTGTCGGGCGGCGGTCTCCGGGGAGATCCAGACGCGGTGACAACGGGCGACACGGCTTTGTAACTGACGCGCCCGCTGCCATTCCCGCGCCTCCAGAGGGTCATCACAGGGGAAATGTGAACCTCGGGACGCTGCCGTTTCTCCCTGACAAATCAACGTTAGCGACGCTCTCATGATGTTAACCGCGGCGGAAGGCTGGGCGCTGCACACCTGTCGCCGGCGTGCGTTCGGCTAAGGCACCGAACGCCACACCGATAACGCTCCAGAGCACCAGGTGCGTGCCGAAGGAGCTGATACGGAAACGCCATAGCAGGTCCGCCGGGAAGTGTTCGGGCACTTCGTTCACTGTCGGCATCAGGGCACAAACCACGAGCATCAGCGCCACCGCGAACAGCGTTGCCCACATCATCGCATTTCCTCTACCGAGGCGCGGTATTAGCTGATGTGATAACCACGCGGCCGCGATGACGATGCCGATGGAAAGCAACATCATGACGAAGTACAGTTCGGTACGATAGCCGATGGTCTCCGGGTTACCGACCGCGGGCGGATTGGGTGGGTATTTAAGACCAGGCATCAGGCTCATGACCAGAAAGCCGACCAGCGCCAGGCCTAACGCTAACAGACGCGGGTTCGATGGTCCGAAGCGCTGATAGCTAAAGGCCCAACTCAGCGCCAGACCGCCGCCCAGCGCTGCGCCGAACAGCACCATGCCGGCCATTAGCCCGATCCCGGACTGGGTTTGACGGCTAAACACCTCTTCTTCACCGCCGTCAGCCGACGCGCTGTGTTGGTGTGAATGAGCGGCCAGACTTTCTTCAATCCCGATAGCGCGATCGACCTGCGGCTCGCCGAAATGGTGTGCAAAGGCAAATGCCACCAGTCCAGCCAGAATGCCTGCTATCATCCCCTTGAATAATAGTTTCCCAATCATGTCCGCCTCCTTAGTGGCAGGGAAAACCCAGCAGATGTCGTGCGTCGTGGAAGAATTCATGCACCTGGGTGCCGGAAAACATCGACGTCGCACCTTGTTCCGCACCGACGAAATAGATCGCTAACAGTGCCAGCAGGGTGGTAAACAGTGCCCAGGGCAACAGCGCCGCGACCGGTATCGGAGTGGCCGGGGTGTTGGTGGTAAGGGTGATATCGCTCATGATGTGACTCCGTTGTTAATTTGGCTGATGGAAGATTGTGCCGGGCTCACCGTGACCGGAACGCCGAGTGGAAGCGAGTGGTGGTTATGCGCCGGCGGACAGCTGGCATTGGCCAGGACGATCGGCTGACCATGCGGCGTGTTGATATACGCCAGTCGCCATTCCTGGGTCCGTCGGCCAATGTCATCCGGTGCGGTCAGGTGGAGGGCGGTGATCATGTTCTCCATTGCTGTCGCCCACTGGCGATAGTAGGCATCGTTCACACTTTCGCCGGGCTGCGCCGGAGCCGCCTTGATCGCTTCGCTGAACGTCCGTACCCATTCTGCCCACGGGAACAGCCCCGCCCGGTGCAGATGGACGATCAGGGAGAAGGCTTTCGCCTGCCAGGGCTTATCAAAAACCGGCCCCTCCTCGTCGCTGGGTAACCCGACGGCGGCGTAATCATGCTGTGTCGCAATGCTCATGCTTCCTCCAGATAGTCGTCCCACAGATCGATGTACACGTTGTCCGGGCGCGGCGTGCCCCACAGTTCCAGCGCGGTGAAGCTGACGCTGTAGACGTGCTGAGGATGTTCGCCCAGACCGTGCGCGGCAGTATCCGGCGTGATGAACACGCCATGATCGGTCTCAATACGGCCGATTTTCCCGCGCACGTAACGCGGCAGGCGGGTGTGGGTGGTTGGGTTGATGTTTTTTGCCCGAACCCGGTCTCCGGCCTTAAAGCGGGGAGCAATATCGTGACTGACGCGCGCGGAGGCGCCGGTACTGACAACCATCGCCACGATGTCCTGCGTCAGCACCGGCGTGCCCGGCGCGCAGGGGGCAGGGGTCGAGCCACCCCAGAGTTCATCGGCGGTGATCACCCCTTTTTCCAGCAGCAGCGTTTCAAATGCGTGCAACCAGTGCTCGTAGTAGCTCGCCTCCAGGTAGTGGGCTGGATCCATGCGTTCAATGGCGTGGCGGAATTCATCCACATTGAAATGTCCGCCGACGAACAGCGAGGCGAACAGCGGAAATACCCGGCGCTCCCATTCATGATGGAAATACGGCTCATTTTCCTCGTTGAGGATCGGCCCTAGGCCGTGCATACCGCCCAGATCATGTATCCCGTTCATGGTTTTCTCCTCTTATTATGGCGCGGCGACCAGGCCGGTGCCGATCATGGAATCGCGGGTGACCAGTTCGATCAGCTGCGCTTCGCTCCAGCCGTCGGTACCCGCCGGACGTTCTGGCAGGACCAGATAGCGCAGTTCCGCGCTGCTGTCCCAGACGCGCACCTCTTTACTTTCTGGAATGTTTACCCCGAATTCGGCCAGAACGCCGCGCGGGTCGATAACGATACGCGAACGATAGGGGGCCGATTTGTACCACACCGGTGGCAGACCCAGCACCGGCCAGGGGTAGCAGGAACATAATGTACAGACGGTCACGTTGTGCACGTCCGGCGTGTTCTCCACTACCTGCATGTCTTCACCCTGCACGCCGGAGAAACCCAGCTCGGCGATGGCGGCTGTGGCGTCCGCCAGCAGCCGACGTTTATACTCCGGATCACTCCACGCTTTAGCGACCACCTGCGCGCCGTTACGGGGGCCGACCTTGTGCTCATAAGTGTCAATCAATTCATCCAGTGCCGCCGGGTCAATCAGTCCTTTCTCCTGTAGCAGGGATTCCAGCGCCCGGACGCGTAGCTCGATGTCCGCCGGCGGTTCAGTATGGTCGTGGTCGTGTTGATGGCTCATTTTATGGTTCCCGATAGTTAAGGGCTAAAACATCCGCCAGTCGCCGGAAGCTTCAAATGCGGCGGCGGCCTGATAAAGGGTGCTTTCGGCGAAGTGGCGTCCTACCAACATCATTCCTACCGGTAAGCCGTCGACCAGCCCACAAGGGAGAGTCATTGCCGGATGGCCGGTAATATCCTGCGGCGCGGTATTGCCGATCATTTCAAATGCGCGGGAGATGTATTCGGTAATGGAGCAGTCAGGTTCCGGTAATGGCTGAGCGACAAGCGGTACAGTGGGCATCACCAGCAGGTCGAAGTCCGCCAGCGCCCGGTCATAGCCCGCACGCGCGCGACGCGCGATATTCTGCGCCTTGGCATAGTAGCGGCCATGGTAGCGTTCCAGCCCGTACTGGCCGACGAACATGCATATCTTCAGCGATGGGGAAAGCGCATCGGCGTTGTCACGCCACTGGGCGTGCTTGTCCAGCAGCGCTACGTCATATTGTCCTTTCCAGTTAAAGCCCATGCCGTTGCCATGCATCATCTGCGCGGTCAGTCCCTCGCAGCCGATAGGGGACCAGAGCGCCCCCGCCAGGCTATGCTCCGGTACCGAAATCTCGCCGACCGTCGCGCCCAATTCCTGCAGACGGGCGACGGCAGCGCGAACTTTCTCCGCGACTCGCGCATCCAGGTTCGGCAACTGAAAACCTTCGGCCATAATGCCGATCTTTAAGCCACGGACTCCCTTACCGAGCGCCTCGGTATAGGCTTCCACTTTGGGAGCATACTGACGTGGGTCCAATCCGTCCGCGCCGGCAATGACCTCAAGGACTAAGGCATTGTCTTTTACGCTGCGGGTCATCGGCCCGGTATGGTCGAAAGTGGCTTCGATCGGCATGATGCCGGTATAAGGCACCAGACCGTGGGTCGGTTTCAGGCCATAGAGGCCACACCATGCGGCGGGAATACGCGCAGAGCCCCCTTGATCGCCACCCATGGCCAAATCGACTTCCCCGGAAGCGACCAAAGCGGCGCTGCCAGAAGATGAGCCACCGGCCGAGTAGCCGCGGCGCAACGGGTTATGCACGGGCGCCGGATCGGAGGTATGGCTGCCTCCCGACAAGCAGAAGTGCTCGCAGGTGGCTTTGCCGAGAATAGTCGCGCCGGCATCCAGCAGTCGGGTGGCAACGGTGGCGTCGTAGAGGGGGACGAAGCCTTCCAGCGTCGAGGCGCCGTTCATCATTGGTACGCCAGCCAGCGCGATGTTGTCCTTGAGCACCACGGTGCGGCCGGCCAGTTTACCGGTTGCTGCACCTGTCACCTCGGTCTTGTAATACCAGGCATTAAGCGGATTTTCGTCGCCTTCAGGACGATAGCCGGCGGCGCGTGGGTAGTGCACCGCGGGGATCTCGTCGGGCAGGGCGTCGATGAGATCATAGGCGTCGAAATTGGCCTGCATCAGCGCCAGATATTCTTCGGCTTGTGCAGGCGTCAATCGTATGTTTAGCCGACTGGCGAGCGCTTGCAGCTGTTCAATGGTAGGACGTTCAATAGCCATGGAGTTCCCTTTATATGGTGTTTGCCAATGCAACCTGCCTTCAACATAAGCCCGAAATGTCATCACTACATGGTTGTGCAGGTCAGTCATTTGGCTGAGACGGACACCCGCCTGTTGCGCGGATGTCCTTCCTCGGTTAAGACGGTTTATCTGTTTTCGGCCAGTGAATGCCGACGCTTTTCATCCCTTTGGTGACGTCCATGTCAGGGTGCGCGAGTACCACATCCCGGTATGAAGGGCTGCCGATGACGGCGGGTTTGAACTGGGTCAGGAATGCGGTAACCTCTTCACGGATATCCTGCGGAACGTTGAAGTTCTCGTAGCATTCATCAATAGCCTCGAATACGGCTTTCCAGTGCACTTCGGTCAGCCCCATTCCGCGGTGCGCGGTCACCATATCTCGTCCCCGGTAGACCGTGTTGCCGCCCCAGTGCTTGCACAGAAAATCGACAAAGTTGATATGCTCTTTCTGGAACGACGATTCGGATACGTGCGCCCAGATATGGCCGATATCGGGATGTTTCATACAGGTCTTCAACACTTCTCCTGCGAAAGCGTAAACGGCGTCATAACCACCGAGACGTTCATAAAGTGTGGGTTTTTGCTGCTGATCGGTCATGATGGATTTCTCCGTTGCGGGTGAGTAGTGAGTCTGGGGATGTCTCTGTGCCGATTCGCATCAGAACAGTTTCATCACGCGCAGGGTGGTATGTAGATCTTCCTTAAAACCGCCATCGACGTTGAGGTCGCGCTGGAGCAGACCCTGTACCTGCACCGTGGGGGTGACGAATTTCGATAATTCCAGCCTGACCTGATCGACGCGCGTCGCCTGTCCGTTCTCGATACCGTCAAGCTGCTGTTTGCCGCCCCAGTATTGGGAATAACCGGCGGCCAGGGTCCAGCTCTTATCGGCGGGCGGCGTCCAGGTCACCCAGCCCTGAAACTGATAGGTGTTGTCCTGCTTGAGTCGACCGGTGCCGATGCCCGAGGCGTCGTCGTTGACGCCATACCACATCACGTCCGTGGAAAGTTGGGTGGCGAAACCGTTACCCAGCTGCTGCACGCCGCCGAGCTGAAGGTCGAACTTCCAGCGATTTTCACCGACGTTTAGCGTGCGTCCGGCGTCGTAGGAGCCCGCGGGGAGGTACAGGTAAGGCACAATGGCAAAGGTTGTGCTGGGGTTGTTGACCAGCCAGACCGGCGCGGCAAGGATGGGATCGCCCAGGCCGCTGGCTGAATCAAGTCGAACGCCGTTTAGTGAGCCATTGTAAAGGCGTCCGTAAGGCAGCAGCACTTGCGGCGCAACCGTAAAGCCACCGACGTCCATGTAGTGAACGTAACGAAAGATGCTGACGAAGGAGTCGAGCCCGGTCTCTTGCTTAAGTTCACCGCCCCCGGTGGGGGTGAAGCTATCTCTCGTCGCGTAGGTGAAATATCCCAGAACGGCATCGGTGCCGGCGGGGGCGGGAATGAGGTCCTGCGAATTGAGATCGACCGCATGGGCCGGGCCGGTTGCCAGCCACAGTGTGCAGGCGGCCAGGCTGGTGCGAAACGTAGCGTTACTGAAAGTCATGACGTTCCCCCTCTTGTCTGATGTCGTGTTATGTCCGGAGCACGGTGTGGCCGGAAGACCTTACGCTTACTGATACTAGGGAGAAATTTGCGGCGTACTTGCTTCAGCAGGACAGTCGTTTGGCTGGAAGGGACATTCGGTTGCGGGCCTGCCCCTCGTCGTGTGATGGTCCGCCATAGTGCAGACGCCGCACGTTTAGGGTGCGGTTCCACGTTTTGTCGTTCCGCTATTCGACGCCCTATATGCCAGCAGAAAAGGGGGGGCGCGGATTTTCAGTGATAGTTCCCGGTAACTTAGCGCCGATCGGCGTAACTGAAAGAGGGTGTATTAGCTCGTTGGCATGATAGTTGCTGTCTGCGGAAACGTTTCTGTCGTTTTGGCGGAATTCCCGGCGCGAGGTGAATGATGATGAATAGCATGCAGTCTGCGGGCAGTCTCCACTATTCAACCGTTGGCGTTACCGAGTCGCGCCGCTTCGAGTACTGGAACGACGTAGTGTTACGCCACTGTATTCCAGCCGCCAGCGCCCCTCTGGCTGGGGTCGACTTTGATGCACGGCTGACGGTACGTGGAGTGGGTCTGGTGGATATGTGTTCACTGTCCGCGCCGCTACACAGTTGGGATCGCACGGCCCGTTATTTGCGCCAGGGCCCCGACGACGATCTGTGGTTGGGGTATATGCAGGATGGATACGGTCAGCTTGAACAGGGGGGACGCAAGGCGACGCTGGCAGCGGACAGTCTGGTGCTCTACGATGCCGCCCAGACATTCCGCTTCAGTCTTGGCGGGCGCGATAATCATTTGGTGCGGATCCCCCGCCATTTGCTGAGCTGTCATTTACCGGGGGTCGAACACCTCACCGCGATGGTGCTCGACGACCGCCGCCCGGGCGTGATCCCATTGCGCGAAATGCTGCGTCAGGCGGCAGCGATGCCCGCCTGTCTGAACACAGCAGATATCTCCGGCCGCTTCTCCCAGACGTTGCTGGATCTACTGGTACTGAGCCTGGAGCTACAGGACCTGAACAACGTTGGTGTTGAGCGCGATCTGTATTCCCGGATGATGAACTACATCCGGCGGCAACTTGTCGATCCCGATTTGAACATCGAAAGCCTGGCACGGGCGCACCACGTTTCCGTTCGCACCGTCACGCGTGCTTTCGCCCGCCATAAAAAAACGCCGATGGCAGTGATTTGGCAGGAGAGGCTGCAGGCGAGCCGAGAGGCTATCGAACGCGGACGAGTCAGTAGCGTGTCCCAGGCGGCGCTGGATTTCGGCTTCTCTGATTTCTCTCATTTCAGCCATGCCTTCCGCAAAGCCTTCGGCATTTCTCCTCGTTCTCTGCTGCCGAAGAAGCAGTAAAATTAGGTCTCCTGTTATCCACGCGTTGCGGCAGCAGGTGGATGACACTATGGAGCAAGTTCTTTGTCTTGCAGCGAATAACCTGGCAGACCCCTGAGGCGAGGATACGACGGCACGCTACTCATTTTTCACGAGTCTCGCCTGAGGGCGTCATTCTCAGGTGTAACAACAGGCTAAACGATGCCGGTAAAACGGTCAGTGTAACCAGCGTGGCAACCAGTAGTCCCCCGATAATCGCATAGGCCATCGGTCCCCAGAATACCTGATGAGAGATGGGGATCATTCCCAGAATGGCGGCACAGGCAGTCAGGCAGATGGGGCGCGCACGATGCTCTGCGGCCGCAATAATGGCGGCATCGCTCGCCATTCCCTGAGCAAGATTGCTATCAACCTCGCTAATCAGTATGACGGCGTTACGAATGATCATGCCAGCGAGCGCAATCACGCCAAGCAGAGCGACAAATCCCATTGGTGTTCCGCCAGGCAACATAGCCAGCACGATACCCGGTAAACCAAACGGGGCCATCAGTATAGCCAACGCCATACGGGAATAGTTGCGCAACTGGAGCATCAACAGCAAGAGCATGATGACCAGTGTCACCGGCAGAATCGCATAGACCGAACTATTACCTTTTTCAGACTCAGCAACCGCGCCCCCTTCTTCAATGCTGTAGCCTTCAGGCAGTTCCGCGCGCAACCTGTCTACCGCAGGTCGCAACGCTGCGGATACTGCTTCGGCGCGAAGTCCCGGGGCGAGGTCAGTTTGCACGGTGATGAAAGGCAAACGCTGTCGACGCCAGATAACCGGATCATCCACGCCCCAGACTGGCGTGGCAAAGGCGCTGAGGGGAATTTGTTTACCGTCATTCCCCTGAATAGTCAGCGAAGAGAAGGTGGCAAGGTTAAGACGCTCATTGTCCCTGGCCCGGAGCACCACATCGACAAGGCGGTCATTATCGCGAACCGACGTGACTATACTGCCGGACCAGACGGTATTGAGCATCCGGGCCAGACTTTCTGACGACACGCCCGCAGCCCGGGCTGCGGTCTGATTGACCTTGAGGGTAATGACTCTCTCCGGTTCGCCTGCCGTCTGATTAACCTCGCGAGAGGAGGGGGACCGGCCAATGACATCGCTCAGGCGGTTCGCGATCGACCTGACCTTCAGATAATCTGGCCCACTCACCCGGTATTTGACTGGCCAGCCGACGGGAGGCCCAAGTTCCAGGGGCGATACGCGCGTGATGATGTCGCTAAAGCGCGTAGCCAGTATCCTGTTTAACTGCCGATGAAGACGATCCCGCGCTTTAAGATCTTTAGCCACCACCACCATCTGGGCGATATTTTCATTTGCCAGAAGCACATCCATAGGCAGGTAAAAACGGATCGCTCCCGACCCAACGTATGTCGAAAAGCGCTCAACGTTGCGGTTGCCTGCCAGGGCCTTCTCCAGCTTTTCAGCCGTATTTTGCGTTTCCGACTGCGAGGCATTTGCCGGTAGCGTCAGGCTTACCAGCAATTCTGGCCTGTCGGAGGCGGGGAAAAACTCCCCCTGCATAAAGGTTGTTCCGTAAACGGACAGACCAAGCGCAATGAGAGCAAGACACACGGTGGCGAAGCGGTGACGCAACGCCTTGCGCAGTAGCCACTGGTATCCGCGGGCCATCCGTCCAGGACCTTTCGCCTTCTGTCTGATGTTGTCAGATAACAGCCACGTCCCGGTTAACGGTGAAAACAGGATCGCGACAACCCATGAGCACAGCAGGGCGATGAGCACCACGGCAAACAGGGAAAAGCAATATTCACCGGCGCTGGACGCAGCAAATCCCACGGGAATAAACCCGGCAATCATCACAAGGGTGCCCGTCAGCATCGGAAATGCGGTCGTTTTAAAAGCCCGGGTCGCCGCCTGCCGGCGGGAATCCCCGGCTTCCAGACCAGAGACCATGGTTTCCACGGTGATCATGGCGTCATCGACCAGCAGACCCAGCGCGATAATCAATGCGCCGAGAGAAATACGCTGCAGACCTATTCCTGCCAGCATCATTCCCGTAAAGGTCATGGCCAGAACCAGTGGGATGGCCGCAGCCACTACCAGTCCGGCTCGTAAACCCAGAGAGACAAACGAAACGGCCAGGACGATCGCCACGGCTTCGATAAGCACCCGGATAAACCCGCTTACGGCGTCGCTGACCACCGCTGATTGATCGGCAACCTTGACCATCTCAATACCGTGCGGCAGCGTGACGCTGATGGCCTGCATTTTTGCATTCAGCGCGGCGCCGAAACGCAGCATATTACCGGTCGGCGCCATCGAGATAGCCAGCCCGATGGCGGGTTTGCCGTTGACCCGGTAAACCGGCTGGGGAGGCTCGGCGTTTTCCCGACTAACGGTGGCAATATCCGTCAGAGGAAGGTAACGATCGTTAATATGCAGCGTGACGGCACGTAAGCTCGCTTCAGAAGTCAGTTCCCCGCTGACCTTTATCGCCATATTTTCCTGTCCGGTGCGGATCATACCTGCCGGGACAACCGCATTTTGTGCTCTGAGGGCATCCGCTACCTGCTGGATGTTCAACCCCATACCTGCCAGACGCGCTGGAGAAAAAGAGAGGACTATCTGTTCCTGCTGCTCACCCAGCAGGCTGGTTTTTCCGATATCCGGTAACGACATGAGTTCCCGGCGGATTGTCTCAACACGGTCCCGGACCTCCCGCAGGGTATAGCCCTCAGGTATAAAGCCATAGATCGTACCGTACGTGTCATCAAACTCGTCGTCGACGGCGGGGCCCTGAACGCCTTCTGGCAAAGAGGGGGCAATATCCTGCATTTTCTTACGTACCTGATACCAGATATCCGGCACCTTTTGCGGCGGGGTATCGTCACGAAGATTGACATGAATAACGGAGCTCCCGGCGCGGGTCTCACTTTCGAGATAATCAAGCCAGGGGGTTTCCTGCAGCTTTTTTTCCAGCGTATCGGTCAGCAGTCGGGTGGTATCCGTTACGGATGCCCCGGGCCATTGCGCAGAAACAACGGCCGTTTTAATCGTAAACGCCGGATCTTCGTTACGTGGCAGGTTCTCATAACAGAACGCGCCCATAGCAATGATCAGCAGCATGAAGAAACTGACCATCTGCTGATGATTTAGCGCCCAGGAGGACAGGTTAAATTTCTCATTCAATACGGGTTTCATGATTCGCACTCCCCGGCAATTACCGGCTCGCCGGAGCGTAATTTACTCACGCCGGCGGTAATCACCCGGTCGCCTGGTTCAAGGCCGCCGGAGATAATAACCGTGGTGGCGGTATAGTATGCTGGTACCACCACGCGAAGCTGCGCCTGCGACTGTGGGTTAATCACATAAACCGCCGGTTTGTCGTCGACGCGGCTCAGCGCTGAAGCGGGAAGGGCGTATCCATGCGGACCCGTTGCGGGTAACGTGACGGTGACGCTGGCGCCCAGCGCCATTGCCAGCGGTGGGTTTTGCAGGGTAGCCCTGACGCGCCATGTGCGGGTCTGAGGATCGGCCTGCGGGCTAATATCTCTTACCGCGGCGGACGCTTGCACCGACGGGTCGCTGAGGAGGGAAACTCGCAAGCCAGCCTGTTCCTGTGGCGGGATCGCCTCGGGTTTAGCGATATCAAACACCACATCGCGGGCTTCACCGGTCGCCAGCGTCAATACCGACTGACCACCATTGACCACCTGACCCGCAGAGGCGCTTACTTCGGTGATCACGCCGCTTCGCGGCGCAATCAGACGCGTCCAGCCAAGGCTTTCCCGGGCATTACGCAACGCGGACTCGCTGTTTTTTAAACGCGCGCGGGCGACAAGCCAGTCTGCGCGGGCGGTATCGAGCTGCGTGCGGGCAATCGCGCCTGTTGGCATAAGCTTTTGCATTCGGTTGACGTTAAGTGCAGCAACCTGAGCAGAGGCTTTGGCTCCTTCATAATCAGCCTGTGCGCCATCGAGCTGATTCTGACTGGTTGTATTTTCAAGCGTGGCCAGCAGTTGCCCTGCATTGACTCGATCGCCAATATCGACGCTACGCGTCACTATCCGGCCGCCGGTACGAAAGCTCAGAATCGTTTCATCGTGCGCATGGATCTCTCCGGTTCTTTCCAGCGCGGGAAGGGTTTGCGCTGAGCCAACAACAACGTAGCGCACCGTTCGCACAGGATCAGTCGTATTACCCTGGTTGTCCCCGCATCCGGGCAGCAGAAAAATCACTACCGAAAGAATGGTCAGGGGGAGAAAGTGCAGCCAGGAAAGGGTGCGCGCCACGTCGTACAAATGGTGCAGACTGTGGCGGAGGGAGAGTAAAAATTCATCTGACATAACGCCGCTCCATAAAGGTGATGGCGTTATTAAATGCGCGCTTAGTCGAGAAAGATTCGACGTTTCGTCAAGGTATTATCAAGAGCGGCTATTTTCCATCTCAGACGACGTCCAGGGTAACAAAAGGGTGACTGCGAGTCCGCCGGTTTCAGGTAACGACGCGCTGATACTGCCACCATGGGCCTGACAAATCGCGCGAGCAATCGACAAACCGAGACCGCTGCCGCCGGAGTGGCGGGCACGAGACTGCTCCTCCCGGCTAAAACGGTTGAACATTTCCGGCAGGAACTGGGAGGATACCCCCGGGCCGTCATCGCGAAATTCGAGGCAATATTGCCCGCTGGCGTAGTGCAGCGTGACATCAAGATGGCCGCCATCACGCCCGTAACGGAGGGCATTTTCCATAAGAATGGTGAAAACCTGGCCCATACGGAACGTATCGCCTTTGAAGGGACACACCTGAGAATGATGAAGCCTGATGGCAAAACGATGTGCATCAGCCTGGGGCATGATCCATGTCGCCCGTTCCTTAAGCAGCTCATCCAGACGAAAGGGTTCGTTTTCCAGAACCAAATTCCCGGCATCAGACAGCGAGAGCAGATGAAGTTCATCGGTCAGGCGATTCAGGTGCTGAAGCTGTTTCATTACCATGGCCAGTTGTTCCGGGCTGGCATCAAACACGCCATCCAGCATGCCCTGCAAACGTCCGATAGCGGCAGTCAGGGGGGAGCGAAGCTCATGCGCCATGGCCACATGAGAGGTACGTAACTCTTTTTCATAGCGGGCCAGTTTTACCGTCATGGTGTTAAAGTCACTGGCAAAGCTGACCATTTCAGCCGGCGCATTCCTGATGAGCTCTGCCTGGCGGCCAAATTGCCCTTCGGCGACGTCCTTTGCCGCATCACGCAGTCGGCTGAACTGCAGCGCCAGTGGCCTGGCATATCGCAATCCCATCACCACAATAAAAGGGATCATGACCAGGACCAGTAACGCCACGGTGACCCAGTCCGCCGAGGCGATGGATGGGGTTGAATAACTCAACCCCCACCAGGTATCGACGATTTGATGGAAGCGCGCCGGGTTCGCCTGCGGGTTCTGGCTGAGCGCAAGAAACTCTTGTCGGACCGATGCCGGCATTCTGCCTATGTTCCAGTAATTCTGCACCGCATAACGTAGCCACATACAGGTCGCAATGACAATTACGCTTCCGATGGCCAGCGCTAATATACGTGCGCAAATCCAGCGCCACAGGGAGGAGTAGCGGGTTTTTGTCATGGTTGTCTGAACCTGTAGCCTACGCCGCGAACGTTAACCAGCACGCCGGAAATACCCGCCGCCTCGAGTTTTTTACGCAGGTTATAAATATGGGTATCCACCACGCGCTCCAGGGCTTCACTTTCCGGCAAACAGTGCTCAAGTAAATGCTGGCGGGAAAAAGGACGTGAAGGAGAGCGCATAAGCGTGGTCAGTAGTGAAAATTCGGTTGGGGTCAGATCCAACGTGCGCGGTGTGGTGTCCCCGTCGACAATGCTCGCCACGATGGCCGTAACATTCACTTCAAGCGATTGCCAGCGAAGGATCTCTTCCTTTGTTTCTGTTTGATTGCTGCGGCGCAGTACCGCCTGCACCCGAGCCACAACTTCTCCCGGATGGTAAGGCTTAACAACATAATCATCAGCGCCATAGCGCAAGGCGCCAATACGATCGGGAGTATCTCCCATGGCGGTCACCATGATCACCGGAACATCATTTTTACGGCGCAGGCCAGCCAGGACTTCGGTGCCGTTAAGCCCCGGAAGCATCACATCCAGCAGGATCAGATCGGGTTTCCACCGGTGCGCCATATCCAGCCCGGAAAGACCGTCTCCGGTAATGACGACATCGTAATTTTCACGGCGTAAATAGGCTTCGAGCACGCCAGCCGCATCGGCGTCATCTTCAATAATCAGCACTCTTCTGGACAACATCCGTTCACCTTGACCGTTTCTTAACACTATCCCGACGATTCATTGATTTTGCCAAATCATACTGCGCCAACATTTTGTGGCGGCTCCTGCCTCAGGAGAAGCCGGCGTCTGTGAGGAGAACAGTATGATAGCGATAAAAAAAGCCCTGTATATGACCGTACCGCTTTTGACGGCCATGACATCCTGCGTACAAGCAAATGATGACACTTCCTCCGGCACCTTCACCATTGGGCTGGGAGGCCACTACACTCCGCGATATTCAGGCTCAGACAAGCAGGTATGGCAGGTGGTTCCTGTACTTCAGGGGCGTAACGGCGCATTTTTTATTGATACGCAGAAAGGGGTGGGATATGACCTGCAGAACGCCAGCGGCTGGTACTTCGAACATACGCTGGGATACGATCTGGGAAGGGCGGATAAAAACGCCAGCTGGCGGGCAGGGGCAAATAATCTGAAAGGGATGGGAGACATTGACGTCTCCCTGAACACGGCCCTTGCCGTCGGCTGGCAGGCGCTTTCGTGGCTCAGCGTTGAAGGTAAAGCGACGCTGCCTTTAACGGACAGCCAGGGGGTAAGCTACCGGGCATCCTTGACGTTGCTCCCTGTACAAACTGACCATGACACGGTCGCCTTTCAGACGGCGGCCCTGTTTGGCGACAACCGTTACCTGAATACCTGGTATGGGGTGGATCCGCAGCAGAGCCAGCACTCAGGTTATAGCCGCTATTCAGCACCGGGGGGATTTTATGGCATAGACAACAGTCTGACCTGGAGTCACCAGTTTGATGCCCACTGGGGCACGCTCCTGAGCGCTGACTATACCTGGCTTGGGGAGCATGCAAATGAGAGCCCGATCGTGTTACGACGTAACGAGGCGGCATTGACAGCAGCTGTCATCTGGACATTTTAGGGCGGAGAAAGCGCGGCGTGCGGTTTGTCGGGTTAGCATTGAGTGGGTCGCCATTGTTTGGCAGAAACGGAACCCACTCTTTCCGAGCCTTCAGATTTTTACATCCATCGGAATCCAGTGCTCTCGACAGTAAAATTTATTCTTTGAGTTTGTCGTGTTGACTTATTCTGTAAAAAGATTACTTTTCATGACATGAAAAAGATACTTATTATTGTACCCGATGGCGGCATGCTGTTTGAATCCGCCGGTATTGCTGACATTTTGATGCAGGCCAACCGCCTGCACCCGGAAGGTGCCCGGGAAATCTGCTACCAGGTCAAGCTAGCGACAACTCAACCGCATCAGGTTATCCATGGTCAGTCCGGTTTAAATCTTCTGGCCGATCATCGCCTGCATGAGATTGACCCGCGTGAACCCCGCGATACCATCATGATTACCGGCAGAGGTCAAAACCCGCAGGAAGGGATGGCGGTGGTTGACTGGCTGCGCCTTGCCGCTCCCCATGCCCGCCGCATAGCCTCCATTTGCGGCGGTGCGATGCTGCTGGCGCAAACCGGACTGCTGGACGGCAGACGGGCCACTACCCACTGGAAACTGCTGGAAACCATGCAGGCGGAATTCCCGCAGGTCCGCGTCGAGGGCGGGCCGCTCTATATTCAGGACGAACATATCTGGACCTCTGGCGGGGTCAGTTCCGGCTTTGATCTTACGCTGGCGCTGGTTGAAGAAGATTACGGCTTCAGCCTGGCGCGCGATATTGCCCAGGACTTCGTCATGTATCTGCGTCGCCCCGGAGGCCAGCTACAGTTTAGCCGCTATAACCTGCAGCAGACCACCTCACAGGGGCCGATTAACGATCTGCTGGCGTGGTTGCTCGAAAACCTCACCGCCGACCTCAGCGTAGATAAGCTGGCGGAAAAAGTCGCCATGAGTCCGCGAAATTTCACCCGCGTCTTTACCCGGGAAACCGGCGCTTCCCCGGCGCGCTACGTCGCGGAAGCCCGCCTGGCCGCCGCACGGCAGCGTTTGGAGCAGACTAACGAGACGCTGGATCGTATCGCCGAGCAAACGGGATTTGGCAGTAGCATTAACCTGCGACGATTGTTTGAAAAACAGCTTAACCTCACTCCAGGTGAATATCGTCAACGATTTCACTGCCGTAAAATGGCGTAAAGTGATCCTTTTTTGTCATTTACGCCAAAACCTATCCGTCCTAATCTGACTCCAGAGATAATAGATAAGGAGTTAATTATGGTAAAGGTCGGTATTAACGGTTTTGGCCGTATCGGACGCAATGTACTGCGCGCAGCACTGGATAATCCGGATATTCAAATTGTGGCAATCAACGATTTGACGGACAGCAAAACGCTGGCGCATCTGCTGAAATATGACTCGCTGCTCGGTAAGCTGGATGCAGAGGTCACCGCTGGTGAAGGGGGGCTTGTTGTTGATGGTAAACCCATTACCGTATTCAGTGAACGCAACCCGGCGAGTATTCCGTGGCGTCAGCGTGAAGTTGACATCGTTATTTAGGCTACAGGATTATTCACTGACCGTGAAAAGGCGGCTGTACATATCCACAGCGGTGGCGCGAAGCGCGTGATTATCTCTGCCCCTGGTAAAAACGATGATTTAACCATTGTGATGGGCGTTAATGAGAGTCTCTACTCCCCGGATAAACACTACGTGATAAGCAACGGAAGCTGCACCACCAATGGTCTTGCACCTGCTGCGCAGGTCCTGCACCAGCATTTCGGTATTAAACATGGTCTGATGAACACCACCCATGCCTACACCAACAGTCAGGCGCTGCACGATCAGCCGGAAAAAGATCTGCGCGGGGCTCGCGCCGCAGCATTGTCGATTGTTCCTTACTCCAGCGGCGCAGCGAAGGCTCTGGGTAAAGTTATTCCTGAGCTGGATGGCCGTTTAACGGGCTACTCGCTACGCGTCCCTGTGCCGGTGGTGTCCATTGTTGACCTGACCGTCACGCTTGAGCGAGATGTGACGGTCGAAGAGGTGAACAATGCTTTTCGCGAAGCCGCCGCAAAGGGACCTTTGAAAGGGATCCTGGGTTATAGCGATGAACCGCTCGTCTCCAGCGATTACCAGGGAGACCCACGCTCGTCGATTATCGACGGCCTATCAACGCTGGTGATTGGCGGTAATATGGTCAAAATTCTGGCGTGGTACGACAATGAATGGGGATTCTCTAATCGTCTCGTTGACCTGGCATTGATGATGGCAAAGCGTGAAAGCTAACCCACTGTGCGTTTTATTCATCTGTAAAAGTATACGCAATTCAGCTGGATGAATAGTGGCCACAAAGGATAACGAGTATCATTCATAGATTAAACATAACAAATCTATTTGACCGCGATATAAAAGCATAAATGCCCGAGAGAGCATTTATGCTTTCGGTGAAGAACGGAGTTGCGATATGTTGTGGCCAGGTGCTCCCTGGTGGTAGCTAATCAACGCAAACTATTAGATACAAGGGAAAGGGCAGTTGCGATAGAACCTGTCAACATGGAAGCCGGCTGCGTTGGGCGAAGGTGCTATTTATCTTCAGTACACCATTCAACTTCAGCTGGCGCTTCTGTTTATGGACGCGATTGGAACTCGCCATTCGAGTGCGTAAACGATGCTGGCGCCTTTTTGAGAATCACATCTGTGGCTGATAAAGGCCTGGTTGATACACAGGAGAAGAGGCTGTAGTGGGCGAAGTGATTGTTAAAAGCCATACGACGTTATTGAGTAAGACAATTCATTTAACATAATATACATTATGCGCACTCATATTGTGGTGGCTAAGTTGTTAGGTTTTCTCCTGGATAAGACTCGTAGATTCAGCATCGATAGATTCTGATGACGGCTCATGCGGCGGAGTTTTTTGCTTTGGATAAAGTTAACCGACTCAAAGTTATTAGGACGTTATCGTTCGGCGTCTGACTACACTTGATGGCCACACGGCGCCTGAGCATATCTGACAGCCTGTGCCGATGCCTTCTGTCGCGTTACCGTGAATCTGGCCCGCTGGGTATGGCTAGCCGTCGTCGTTGAAAACCCAGCAATAACCAACGACCTGATGGTCTTGCCCGGTACGTACTCAATATTATCCGCTTGAGATATCTGACAGACACTGCCGACGATTGTTGGAGCGCTATCGTGAACATGGGCCGCTTTCACTTGTTAACCGTCGTCGTGGCCAGCCTGGCAACCGGCAACTCATGCCGGGCCTCGCTGAACGAGCACTGCGTACTATCCGCGAACATTACGCTGATTTTGGTCCGACAGTACGCCAGCTGATGACACCGACTGGTTCAGGGAACCCTGGCAAGTTACGGCCGCGCGTACATCAATCACGCCTGCGTCGGGCCTGTACCCCAGAGCGCATCCAAATTGATGTCTGCGGGCATCACGGGTTCGAGTGATCGTAATACGCTTATCGCCCTCCTCCATTTGTCAATATGTGTGCTTTCTGTTGACCTAATTTGACAATTGGTGACCAGGCAGTAATTATCATGTTAATTACTGACCAGGCAGCTATCATGAATACCCCAATCGACTCTTCCCATAAAAACCTGCATCTGGGTTTGCTGTTCCATCTGGCAAACCAGTTTAAGGACCTGCTTATCGGCCATTACTTTGCCGACAGCGGCATTACCGCACCGCAATTTAAGGTATTGATTAATATATTTAAAGGTAACACCAGCCCGGCAGAAATCTGCAAGAGCCTGCAGATGGATACCGGGGCAATGAGCCGTATGGTTGCACGTATGGTGAAGAACGACCTGATCGAGCGCCGCCCGAATCCGCACGACAAGCGCCAGGTGATCCTGGCCCTTACGGCAAAAGGTCAGACGCTGTGCAATACGTTTCAGAATGAAGCACTGAATACCATCCTCGCGGACTTAACGGCGCGTCTGACGCCCGAAGAATCCCGGCAGCTCGCAGATATTCTTATCAAAATGCTGCCCGATGAATTCACGGCCCCCCATCGCTAATTAAGGTCACCGGTTATGTCTATGGAAAATAACGCGCCTCCCTCTGACAAGCGCCCAGGCAAGCGTACAAGAAACTTCGCCATTTTATTACTGATCCTGATCCTCGCGGCAGGAGGCTGTCTGGCCTGGTATCTGCTTTACGCCCGCTATTACGAGAGCACCGACGATGCTTACGTCAACGGAAATCAGGTCACCCTGACACCGCAAATCACCGGTACCGTGACTCAGGTGACCGTGGATGAAGGCGATTATGTCGAAAAAGGCCAGCCCCTGGTTCTGCTGGACCCAAGCGATACCGCCATCGCCCTGCAGCAGGCTGAAGCCAATCTCGCCAGCACAGTGCGTCAGGTGCGTGGTCTCTATAGCACTGCCGACAACTACCGTGCACAAGTTGCTGCCAAAAAAGTAGCCCTGCAAACAGCGAAAAGTGACTACTTGCGCCGGGAAAAAATTGTCAATTCCGGTGCCATTGCGGTGGAAGATCTGGCGCACTACCGTGATGCCGTGACCAGCGCGCAAAGCGATTTACTGGCTGCCGAGCAAGCGCTCAAAACCAATCAGGCGATGGTTGATGACACCGTGGTGGATAACCATCCTGAAGTCAAAACCGCCGTTGCGACGCTGCGCCAACGCTATCTCGATAACTCCCGCAGCACCATTGTTGCGCCCGTCAGTGGTTACGTCGCTAAACGTGCTGTGCAGCTCGGGATGCGTGTCACCTCCGGCACCACGCTGCTTGCCATCGTGCCGCTGAATGAAGTGTGGGTGGATGCCAACTTTAAAGAGAGCCAAATGCAGGACATGCGCATTGGGCAAAAAGTAGAGCTGAATGCGGATCTCTATGGCGATAACGTGAAATATCACGGCACCATCGAAAGTCTCGGCATTGGTACCGGTAGCGCATTCTCACTGTTGCCAGCCCAGAACGCCAGCGGCAACTGGATCAAAATCGTCCAACGCCTGCCGGTACGCATCACGCTTGATCCACATGACATGCAGAAGCATCCGCTGCGTGTGGGTCTGTCGATGAACGCTGAGGTGGATATCCGCAATCAGGGTGGTCACCTTCTGCCACAAAAAACCGTCGAACAGCCGCGATTCCGTACCGATGTGTATGAAACGCCAATGGAAGCAGCCGATAAACTGGTGGCGAAAATCCTTCATGACAACACCAGCGCTGTAGCCCAGCGCTAAGAGAGAAGCTATGTCAGAGCCGAAGGCAGCCTTTACGCCCCCCAGCCTGTTCCTGGCGACGCTTGCCCTGTCGCTGGCGACCTTTATGCAGGTGCTGGACTCCACCATCGCCAACGTGGCGCTGCCGACAATCTCCGGCAACCTGGGCGTTAGCGCCGATCAGGGGACATGGGTTATCACCTCTTTTGCGGTGTGTAACGCTATTGCTCTACCGTTGACAGGCTGGTTTACCCGCCGATTCGGGCAGTTGCGGTTGTTTATCGCCTCGGTGATGTTCTTTACCCTGACGTCATTTCTGTGCGGCTTCGCCCACAGCATGACGGAGCTCATCATCTTCCGTGCGTTGCAGGGCTTTTTCGCCGGGCCGATGTTCCCGATGTGTCAGACGCTGTTGCTGGTTATCTTCCCGCCGATGAAACGCAGCATGGCGCTGGCGCTGCTGTCGATGGTGACCGTGGTGGCGCCTATCGTGGGGCCTATCACCGGCGGCTGGCTTACCGATAACTACTCCTGGCCGTGGATCTTCTACATCAACGTGCCGATTGGGATTTTCGCCTCCATCGTGGTCTGGTCGCAGCTGCGCATGCGTGAAGAAACAACGCAGTCATCGCCTGTCGACTATATTGGCATCGCGCTGTTGGTGCTTGGCGTAGGCCTGCTGCAGGTGGTGCTGGATAAGGGCAACGACGAAGACTGGTTCTCTTCTACGCCCATTATCGTGATGTCTATTGTCTCGGCGATCAGCCTGATTTGCTTTGTGATATGGGAGCTGGACGAACGTCACCCGATTGTGAACCTGCGGCTGTTCAAAGACCGCAACTTCGCCATCGGCACGTTGGCGCTGATGCTGGGCTATGCCGCGTTCTTTGCCATCAACATTATTCTGCCGCAGTGGTTGCAGACCCAGATGGGCTACACGGCTATCTGGGCCGGTCTCGCCGCTGCGCCGATGGGCTTCTTACCACTGGTGCTGACGCCGGTCATCGGACGTTACGCCACCAAAGTGGATTTGCGAATTTTATGCTCAGTGTCATTCCTGACAATGGGGGCATCCTGTCTGATGCGCGCGCAGTTCAATACTGACGTGGATTTCCGCACCATCGCCAGCGTGCAGATGTTTATGGGGATTGGCGTGGCCTTCTTCTTCATGCCGCTGACCACCATTGTGCTGTCGAATCTGCACGGTAACGAAGTGGCGGAAGGTTCAGGACTGGCCACGTTCTTTCGCGTACTCGGCGGCTCCTTTGCCTCATCGTTAACCACATGGATCTGGCAGCGCCGTGAAGTTTTCCACCACGCGAATCTGACCGAGAGCGTGACACAGTACAACCCAGCGGCTATGGATTACGTAAATAAGATGGGTGGCCCGACGCAGCAGCATCTTGCGATGATTGACCAGGTGGTTACCCAGCAGGCCTACATGATGTCGACAATCGACTATTTCTGGGTGCTCGGCTGGGGTTTTATGGCGCTGATTATCATCATCTGGTTCACCCGCCCGCCGTTCGTGAAATCGGGTATGCCAGGCGCCCCCGCAGCAGGTCACTAAACTGAAATTCACATAGGCAAACTTAGCTGAACGAGCACTGCGTACGGATGGCTCTATCGAGCGCCGGGCCAGTGGCTCTTCCCTGCCCTCTATCACGCAAGACCGCCTGGAATGGGCTCTGGAGATGATAAGAGCGTTGAATAACATTGACCCTATTTCTGATAACGGTGTTTAACGTTTACTGCTCAGTTATATCGCAACGGCGTCTGCCCAACAGCTGATAACAATTGTCGAGTCCACGGGTGGCGTGGCGCCCGAAAAATTTGATCCACACTGCCGCTTTCGACTACCTCGCCGTCTTTCATCACTGCAATACGATGACTCATATGCTGCACCACGCCCAGATCATGAGAGATAAACAGCATTGACAGATGCAAACGGCGTTGCAGCGCTACCAGCAAATCCAACACTTGCGCCTGGGTGGTGACATCCAGCGCCGACACCGGCTCGTCGCAAATCAGAATATCCGGCTCGCAGGCCAGGGCCTGGGCGATGGCGATACGTTGCCGCTGCCCACCGGAAAGCGTGGCCGGACGTCGCGTCAGCAGATCGGGACTTAAACCAACCAGCGCCAGCAACGCCTGCGCACGTGACAACCGGTCCGCGGCTGTGAGCGTCGTATGCAGGCGCAGAGGCTGTTGCAGCAATTGCGCCACGTTATATTGCGGATTAAATGAACCCAGCGGATCCTGCACAATCGTCTGGATACGCGCCCGCAACGGCTGCCGCTGACGTTCTGTCAGCCTGCTCCATGGTTGCCCAGCGAGAAGGATCTCGCCCTGTTGCGGTGCCTGCAGCGCCAGCGCCAGTTTGCCTAGCGTGGTCTTCCCGCTACCGGATTCGCCCACAATGCCCAGCGTTTCGCCCTGCGCGACCTCTAACGTCACCTGATTGACGGCCTGCAAGCGACGGCCATCCGGCAGAACATACGCCAGTGATACGTTATCGGCAGCCAGCACGGGTGTGGTGCTGTCAGTACTGATGTTCTCCCGCACTACCGTTTGACCCAGCGGATCGTTTCCTGTTAACCACGTCCCACGCGTACCGGCAGAGGGAATGGCCGCCAGCAGACGGCGGGTATAAGGGTGTTGCGGCGCATGCAGCACCTGTCGCACCTTGCCGCTCTCCACTGCTTTGCCCTGCCGCATCACCACCACACGGTCGGCAATATCCGCCACCACCGATAAATCATGGGTGATCAGCAGCACGCCATGCCCGGCATCCGCCAGGGCCCTGAATACATTCAAAACTTGTTTTTGTACGGTGGCGTCCAGCGCGGTAGTAGGTTCATCGGCAATGAGTAATCGCGGCCCCGCCGCCAGCGCCGACGCGATGAGCGCTCGTTGGCGCAAGCCACCGGAGAGTTCATGTGCGTACTGCGCCATCCGGTTATGCGGATCGGGGATGCCGGTTTGCGTTAACAGCTCCGCCACGCGTTCGCGAACTGCCGCCCCCCGTTCCAGGCGGTGCGTCAACAACGGCTCCGCGACTTCCTGACCAATCCGGCGCAGCGGGTCAAGCGAGGTCAGTGCATCCTGCAAAACAAAACCAATTTCGCGCCCGCGTAGTTGCTGCCAACGGCGGGCATCGCACGCCAGTAAATTCTGCGACAGGCCATCGTGCCCATGCAATATCAGGGACTCGGCGCGAACAGCCGCCCCTGCCCCCGCCAGCCCGACTAGCGTCCGGGCCGTGACGGATTTACCCGAACCGGACTCGCCCACCAAAGCCAGGACTTCACCGGCATGCACGTCAAACGATAAGGCGTTAACCGCCTCAATCAGCCCCTGCGGCGAGGGGAAGCTGACGCTCAGTTGCGCCACCTGTAACAGCGGTTGCTGGAAGGTCTCTGAAGTCATGCGATCCCGCCTTTGGCAATAAGGGTTTGAACACGTCGGCCCAGCAGCGTAATGGCAATCACCGACAGCGCGACAACGCTGGCGGGCAGCAGGCTGACCCATGGGGCGCTATCGAGAAAATTACGTCCCTCAGAGAGCAATGCGCCCCACTCCGCCGTCGGCGGAGTCACCCCAAGTCCAAGGAAACTGAGGGCCGAGGCGGATAATATGGAATACCCTATCCCCACCGTTGCCAGTACCAGCAGCGGGCGCAGCGTATTGGGCACAATATGGCGCAAAATAATCACCATTGGCGGCTCTCCCAACGCCACCGCATGCTGCACATACCCCGATAACCTGACCTGCAACACTTGCGCGCGCACCAGCCTGGCATAGCCAGCAATGCCGGCCAGTCCGACCGCCAGCAGGGTATTCTCTGGCCCACGCCCCAACACCGTGATAGCCAGCAGCGCCAACAGCAAATCGGGGAACGCCAGCATAATGTCCAGTAGCCGTACGAGTAACTGCCGTACCGCCCTGGGCGCAAGACCTGCCAGTGTCCCCAGCACAATACCGCCCGCGCTGGCAATCAGGGTCGCGCCGACCCCAATGCTCAGCGACAGCGAGGTGCCATACACCACGCGGGTAAACACATCACGCCCCAACTGGTCAGTACCGAACCAGTGTCTGAGGTCCGGCGGCTGCAAAATCGCGCTGAAATCCATCTGTTCGGGGGTGTACGGCGTGAATAGCGATGGAAAAAACACCGCCACCACGAGCAGTAGCACCAGTAACAACGGAATGCTGGTACCCGGCGCCAGCCACGGGTTACGATAGCGCCCCCCGTCGCGGCGGGCCACCCGCAGTAAAAGATCACTCATCAGCATGCCCTCGCAGACGTAGACGGGGATCGATCAGTAAATAAAGGGTATCAATCAGCAGGTTAATCACCACAAACAACAGCGCGGAGAACATCACCACCCCCAGCACCAGGGGCATGTCTCGGTTCTCAATCGCACCGAGAGTGATTTGCCCCAGCCCCGCCCGACCAAATACCGTTTCGGTCAGAATTGAGCCGCCTAATACGCTGGCCAGCAGCGTCCCCGTCAACGTCGACACCGCCAGCGAGGCATGGCGCAACGCATGCCGTAAGCGCAGCGCAGTTTCACTCACCCCTCGCGTACGCACGGTCATGGCGAACGGCTGCGAAAGCGCCTCCTCCAGCCCATCACGCAGCACCTGGCTGAGTGTCGCAGCCAGCGGCAGGCTGAGCGTCACCACCGGCAGCACAAGGGCGATCCAGCCATCGTTACCGGTCACCGGAAACCATTGCAGTTTGAAACTGAAAATGCTCAACAACACGATGCCGATCCAGTACACCGGTGTGCTAAGCAGCATCAGCTCCAACCCGGCAAGCAGAGACCGCAGACGCGGATGACGTCCGGCTGTCAGTAATGCGTTAAATACCGCCAGTACCAGTGCCAGCGCCAGGGCGCTGACGGCCAGCGGCACCGTCTCTTTCAACGCTGCGCTAATCACCTGCACAACAGGCTGGCGATACTGATAACTCACGCCAAGGTTGCCCGTCAGCGCCTCGCCACAGTAGCGCAAATATTGCCACCACAGTGGCTTATCCAGGCCGAACTGGCGGGTCAGTGTCTCGCGAAAACTATCATCCACAACGCTGTTGGCGCTGCCTATCAGAATTGCCACAGGATCGCCGGGGATCAGTTTTACCGCAACAAACGTCAGCGTTGCCGCGCCCCACAGCACGGCGAAAATGGTCAGCAGGCGCTTGCCTGCTGCCAGCAGCTTAGCGTTGGATCCAGACATCATAGAAATTCGGCTTCGCGTTCGTGGCCCAGCTAATGCCCTGCACCTGTTTGGCTTTCCCTAACTGATATGCCGGGATGTATATTGGCACCGCCCAGGCCTGATCGATGATCTGCTGCTGGATGGCATAGTAGATGCGTTTACGCTCGGCTTCGCTGGCACCGACAGCGGTTTCCAGTTGGCTATCCAGCGCTTTAACGCGGCTGAAGTTGTTCCCCTTCGGCGGAATATAATTGGAATGGAAAACGGTACGCAGGATGTCCGGCTCCGGGCGAACAAAATAGTTCGAGATAATGTCGTACTGGTTAGCCGCCGTGCGACTGCTGAGAATGCCTGAATCCACCGGATCGAGTTTCAGTTCAAAACCGGCTTGTTTTACCTGGTATTGAATTGCCTGGAACAGCGTCACGTCAGCGGCTTCGACATCGTTTGAAGAGTAGGTAAATTGCACAGTAAGGCGTTTACCCTCCTTGACCCGGTAGCCTTCTCCATCGGTTTGCTGCCAGCCGGCTTCATCCAGAAGACGGCGGGCTTTTTGCAGATCAAACCCCCACTGGCTGGCAATGGCCGGATCGTAATCCAGCGTAGCGGGTCCAAGAATATTGTCGGCAGGTTTCAGGATGCCAAAGAACGCGGCTTTAACGGCAGTAGTGCGATCGATGGCGCTCTGGAAGGCCTGCCGCACTTTCAGGTCGCTGAAGATCCCTGTGTCGCTATTCAAATAAAGGACGCGCGGAACGCCGGGGTTTTCCCTGGTGATCACATCCAGCTTCGGATTATTTTTTACCTGCGCATAATTCACCGGCGGAATGGCATCGATCACCTGTACCTGCCCGCTATTCAGCGCGCCAAGACGTACCGCTGACTCCGGCAGGTACTTAAATTCGATCTTATCCAGCCATGCCGGGCCTTTATGGGTGGCATAGCCCGGACCCCAGTTGTAATCGGCGCGCTTGCTGAGTTTACTCCCGCTGCCTTTGACAAACGATTCGAGGATAAAGGGACCGGAACCGACCACGGTATTGCTGGTATTCGCCGTTTTCTGCAGATAAGCCGGTGACTGAATACCGAGATACGGCAAGCTCAGCCCCTGCAGCAGCGGTGCGAAAGGCGTTTTATAGCGGATCACCACGGTGTACTCATCTGGCGTAGTGATCGCGTCAATCGGCCCCAACAACGATTTGGAGTAACTGGAGGTGGTTTTCGGATCGAGTATGCGTTCAAAGTTATATTTTACCGCCGCAGCATCCAGTTTCGTGCCATCACTAAAAGTCACATCCTTGCGAAGATGGAAGGTGTATTCGCGGTTATTGTTTTTAATTTCCCAGCGTTCCGCCAGCCATGGTGTAAAGCTGTTATCTTCCGCCTGGCCGACCAAAGAATCCACCACGTTACGCGTAACCAGAGCGGTGACGGAATAAGCGGTAATAGAGGGGTCAATAATCGGGGTATCGCTGCCCAGAGCGACCGTCAGCACACCCCCCGCGACAGGTTTATCCTGTGCGTGAGTGGTGAAGCTGGCAGTAAGCGTTAGCGCGGAAAGCAGACTGATGCGCAATAAACTGTTCTGTAAATAAATGCTTCGTTTCATCCCTTTTCCTTGGCCTGGTTTTTGTTAAATATCTGGCAATTAAAGTCCATTGTAGGGGGAGAGCCGCCGTCGAGTAACGATGGATAATTTATATCTATTTCTGAAAATAGCTTTTACTTCAGGGGGAGGAAAAGAAAAAAAGAGCCCCCCGAGCTACAGGCTCCAAATAAAATAATATAAACTCTCTACCGCCATTATTTCTCTCAAAAGAGTCAGAAGGCAGCTAAATTAACCCTCCGACTTTATTAAGATAAAAATGTGAAATAAGAATCGGCATTAACGGTAATGCTAAGTTTCGCCAACAAGACGCAGAACGTCGAGATATAACCCGTATTCAGGAGACGCCGCGTCCGGCGCCCCCTGTGATCCACCTCGCGGCTACTCCTCGTACGCCGCGTGATGGAAATCAATTTCCCACTGCAGCACCTCGCCGTAAAGCGCCGATAACGCCTGCTTTTCGTCTTCACTCAGCGCCATGGCGCAGCGGTCGAGTTCGTTTTTTAGCCAGAGAGCCTGCTGATAAAATTCGTCCTCCGCGTGCATTTCCACCCAGCGTCGTAAATCAGCATCGCTCTGATAATGTTCGCTCGCCCGTCGGCACCAGAAATAGTACATCCATTCCGCACCGAACATCAGGGTCACAATCTGCTCATAGCTGCCCTCGTGGGCGGTCCGCAGCATACCGTCGCGAAAGCGCCGTACCCCGGGCAAATCATCCGGGTACTCAGCGGGATCGATCTGCCGCGCTGACAACACCTGTTCAAACCACGCGATCTGTATATCAACCAGGGCATTCAGCACGCCAATCAGCCAGCGCTGCTGTTGAATACCCGGCGCTTTGCTGACCCCGAGGGCAAAAATCGCGATCGCCGTCGCGACAAAGTTGCCCTCAAACACCAGATAGCGGTTGAAGACGACTGTCGGCAGACGATCCTGTTCGATATCAGTCACAAACGGGTGCTGCTGCATCGCCTGCCACGCCGGTTGATGTTCGCGCAGCAGGCGTTCGCTAAACGCTTCCATTAAGCTTCCTCCAGCGCGGCCTGCGCGACCGACATAAAATGTTTCACCCGGGCCAGCTCAACATCGTTCCACCAGACGCCATCGACCTTCATTGTACTGGCCACAATGACCCCCTGAGTCCGCCCGAGGATCTGCATCACGTTAGCCGGTGTCACCCCGGAGCCCACCAGGAGCGGTAGTTCCGTCGCCGCGCGGATCTCGTCAATTTCCGCCATCGTGGCGCTATCGCCCGTACGCTGGCCGGTGGCGATCACCGCATCAGCCTCGAAGAAATCGACATCGCGCGTCAGTTCCTGAATCGAACGATCGGCGACAATGGCATGGCTACCGTGCTTAACGTGGCTATCGGCAAAAACGCGAATATGTTCAGCGCGCAGCATACTGCGGTAGCGCAGCGCCTTAGCGGCCGCCCCTTCTATAAATCCTTCGTTGGCGATATAGGCGTTGGCCCACTGATTTACGCGGACGAAATCGGCGCCTCCCGCCAGGGCGATCGCCATTGCCGGGATCGCCGCGTTAGCCAGAACGTTAATGCCCAGCGGCACAGCAAAACGTTCACGAACTTTCTCGGTAATGACCGCCATCAGCGCTGAGGTTTCATGGCCGATATCCTCAGGTTTAGAGAAAGGAATATCGCCATGGTTTTCAATAATCAGACCATGAACACCGCCTGAAATATAATTTTCAGCATCGCGAAGTGCACGTTCAACAATATCAGAGACTGATTTTCCTCGATATTTTGGCGAGCCAGGAAATGGGTCACAATGAATAACACCAATAACAGCCTTGCTTCGTGAAAAAATAGCTTGTATTGCGTTCGTTTTTTCTGCTGAGATAGCAACCATCTTATCCATCCTGTTAAGGGAACACTATGCGTGTTTACGTTACTGGTAATATTACCGTAGATGAAACCTGGTCCATTCCGGATATACCGAAAAAAGGAGCCTCCATTCACGGCGTTAAAGTGTCGCAGGATATCGGCGGTAAAGGCGCGAACCAGGCGATTATATTATCCCGCTGCGGAATAGAGACGCGTTTAATTGCCGCCACGGGAAATGACAGCAACGGCGCGTGGATCCGCCAACAGATAAAAAATGAACCACTGACGCTACTACCCGACGGCCATTTCAATCAACATAGCGATACCTCGATTATTTTAAATAGCGCTGATGGCGACAACGCCATCATTACCACTACGGCGGCGGCCGATACATTCAGCCTGGATGAAATTATTCCGCATATGGCGGATGCCGTCGCTGGCGATATTCTGCTGCAGCAGGGCAATTTCTCCCTCGATAAAACGCGGGCGCTGTTCCAGTACGCCAGAAGCCGCGGCATGACGACGGTATTCAACCCCTCACCTGTCAATCCTGACTTTTGCCATCTGTGGCCGCTCATCGACATCGCGGTGGTCAATGAATCCGAGGCCGAGCTGCTCCAGCCATACGGGGTGAGAACCTTAGTGATTACCCAGGGCGCCGCAGGCGCCTGGCTGGTCCAGGAGGGCCAGCGTCAGTTTTGTCCCGCCGTGCCCGCCGAGGCGCTTGATACTACCGGCGCGGGCGACACGTTCCTCGCCGTCATGTTGGCCTCCGCCCTGCTGCGCGGCGTCGTGCCGGATGCACTGGCGCTGGCGCACGCCAGTCGCGCTGCCGCCATTACCGTTAGCCGCCGGGGGACGCTCAGCGCGTTTCCCGGCAGCAGTGAGCTCGCCGCCCTGTTAACCACGGACAGCGCGCGCTGACCTACTTAAACAGCGGACGGTATGAATCGACGTTCGCTTTGGTCACCACCGTCGCCGGAACCAGAATGGTTTTCGGCACGGTTTTACCCGACGTGATGCTGTTCAGCGCATTCAGGGCTTCGGCGCCCATCTTTTCCGGGTCCTGCTGCAGTACGGCGGTGACATAGCCGCCGTCCATACCGGAAATCGCCTTCGCCGTCAGATCCCAGCCAAAGACTTTAATATCTTTCTGCCGCCCCTGGTTTTCTACGGCGGCGATAGCGCCGAGCAGCGCGGGTTCGCCGGTGGCATAAATCGCTGTCAGATCCGGGTTACCGGTGATCAGGTTTTCCGCCGCGGTCATCGCTTTATCCTGCACGTTCTGCCCGTCGACCACGTTAGCGATAGTAATCTTCGGATTGCTTTTCAGCGTCTCTTCGAACCCTTTCTGCCGCTGGTTCTGAATGGCCGAATTCAGCGCACCGACAATACCCAGTCGCGCCTGGCCGCCCATCTCTTTCTGCACGTAGTCCACAAAGTATTGACCGATAATTCTGCCGCCTTCAATATTATCAACGCCGACCTGAGCTGCCTGTGGCCCGGCCGGTAATACGGCATCAATCGCAATCACCGGAATGTTTGCGGCGGCGGCTTCTTTAACCGCTGGCATGATCCCGTTAACGTCGATAGCAGCAACCAGAATGCCTTTAACGCCTTGCTGAATATAGTTTTCTATCGCGTCGTTTTGCGCCACGGGATTATCGTTAGAGTTAAAAATAACTAAATCCTTGCCACTGGCTTTGGCCGCATCCTGTGCGCCTTTATTCATCAGATTAAAGAACAGCGCCTGTTGGTTGATTTGTACCAGCGCATAAGTCGGACCGGCAGCGCTGGCGGCAGAAATAAAACTCATTGATGCCAGCATGGTCGTGGCGACAGCAAGGAAACGCAGTTTTCCGGTGTGAAATAACATCATCAGTATCCTCGTCGGGAATAGTTGATAGCCAGCAGAGTTCCGCGCCGCATGCGAACGCAGAAGGATTATTTTTTTGGCGGGCAAATATCGTCTATATCGCCAGAACAATCATTGAACGTTCGGCGGATACCTGCTTAATGTCATCCCGGCAACCGGTCCGTGTCGGTGCGCGACTGGAATAACTTAAACGGGGTTGGGAATGACTTCCCGGATGATGCGGTAAACTGCCTATACAATTCTCTGCTGATTAAAATTTGTCAAGCATTTATTTTTGGTGATTGTTCGCAGAGAAATTGCTGTATCCACCGCGCTTAACTATGTTACAGATAGCCGATTCTGGCAGAAATGGCGCAGGAAATGAGTATAAAACGCGTATTGTTATCCGATGTGGCAAAGCTGGCGGGGCTGTCGAAGGCGACCCTGTCGCGCTATATGAACAACAGTATTGTGCTGCCGCAGGACACCATCGACCGCATCGAAACCGCCATTCGCGAACTGGACTATCGCGGCAATAGCCTGGCACGTCGTCTTAGCAAAGGCGGCAGCGAAACGCTTGGCCTGGTGCTTCCCGATATTACCAACCCCTTCTTTGCCGAACTGGCCGACGCTGCCGAAGAGGCTGCTTCTGCCAGCGGCTACAGCCTGGTGCTGTGTATCACCCGCAACAACCCGGAAAAAGAGTGCCAGTTCATTCGCTGGCTGGATACCTGCCAGGTCGACGGTCTGCTGTTCACCACCAACCGCCCCGATAATGGCCTGCTGCGCAAGGAAGTCCAGCGTCACGAACGCATTGTCCTGCTGGATGAAGATATTCCCGGCAGTAAGGTACCGAAAGTGTTTGCCGATAACGTCCAGGGCGGGCGGATCGCCACCGAAAAACTGATCGCCGCCGGGCATCGCCATATCGCTTTCGTCGGTGGCCCGGACAAGCTGATGAGCGTCCGTGAGCGCTATCAGGGCTTTTGCACCGCGATGGAGCAAGCGGGCCTGAGCTGGCCGCCCGAATGGGTGATGTATGGCGACTACCAGCGCGAGTTTGGCCAGCAGGCGCTGCGGTACCTGTTCAGCCAACCGGTTCGCCCCACCGCCGTCTTCGCGGCCAGCGACTATCTGGTGCTCGGCCTGCTCGATGGCTTGCGCGCCAGCGGGCTCCAGGCGCCGGAGGCGCTTTCGTTAGTCGGCTTCGATGACGCCAACTACGCCGATTTTACCCAGCCGCGGATCTCCACTATCCGTCAGCCCGCCCGCGAACTGGGCCGTACCGCGGTGAACATCATGATGCGCCTGCTAAACGACGATCCGGACATCCCTGCGGAAACCCGCCTGCCGGTTGAATGGATTGGCCGCGACTCGATCAAGATCTGTTAAGCCCGTCCCAAAATGGCGCAAAAGTGCCCGCTTTTGGCGCAAAAAACGATCAATTAACAATTTATTCACTATAATCAGTAAACCGGTTTACCGGATTGTATTCAATTAAGTGTATTGAATACATATGGTTAAGTTACAGGGCTGCTGTGTGGTTCCTGCCCTGGCACGGATGCTGCAATGTGCTTACTGGCGAACAAATATCTTACATAGCGTTTGTCCTGACTGCCCTGGCGAGTGCTCTATTCCGCAGGTAAACCGGTTTACTAGATTGTAAACCGTGTCGGATAGAGTCCCTCCCGCAGGATGGCGAACATTTTCCCGGCCACAGCGATGGGAGTTATCAGATGCAGCAGCCACAAACTACCCCGCCAAGGGTAGAGATGATCAATATCACCAAGACCTACGGGTCGATACGCTCATTGCGCGGAGTCAACCTTGAGCTGGCCCCGGGCGAAGTGCTGGGCTTAGTGGGCGATAACGGTGCGGGAAAATCCACCCTGACCAAAGTGCTCTCTGGCGCGGTGATCCCCTCCAGCGGCACGATTCGTATCGACGGTGAACAGCAACAGTTTACGAATCCGGCCGATTCGCGCCGTTGCCATATCGAGATGGTCTACCAGGATCTGTCGCTCTGCGACACGGTCGACGTCGCGGGCAATCTGTTTATGGGCCGTGAGCCGATGAAATCGGTCCTCGGCATCCCCTTTCTCGACGAGGCCAAAATGCACGCCGATGCCAGAGAGATGCTTAAAGGGCTCGGGATCTCCATTCCGGATACTCACCTGCTGGTGCGAAATCTCTCCGGCGGCCAGCGCCAGGCTATAGCCATCGCCCGCGCCGCGGCCTTTGACCCGAAAGTGCTGATTATGGATGAACCCACCGCCGCGCTGGCCGTCGCGGAAGTTGAAGCGGTTCTGGAGCTCATTCGCCGCGTTTCCGCTCGCGGGGTGAGCGTGATTCTGATTACCCACCGCCTGCAGGACCTGTTCCTGGTCTGCGACCGGATCATGGTGATGTATGAGGGTACTAACGTCGCCGACAGACGGGTGTCCGACACCAGCCTGAGCGATATCGTTAACCTGATTGTGGGCGAAAAATTCACCGCCCGCTCTGCGGCAGCACATTGAGGTAACAGGATGAGTATCATGAACTTAAGCAGCTCCCGCATGATCCAGCATTCGCTGCCGCGCCGCCTGCTGCATAACCACTCAGGCGTGGTCAGCATCGCGCTCTTTTTCGTCTTCTGCTGCGTGGTGTTTTCGCTGATCACCAGCAACTTTCTCACCGGCACCAACTGGCTCAACATTATCCGTCAGAGCGCCCCGCTGCTGATCGTCGCGACGGCTATGACTCTGGTCATTACCACCGGCGGTATCGATCTGTCGGTAGGCTCCACCCTGGCGCTGGTCGGCGCGCTCTCCGCTATCGCCCTGAATAACTGGGAGCTGCCGTGGCCGGTGGTACTCCTCGGCGGCCTGCTGCTCGGCGGATTCGTTGGCGCCATCAACGGCTTCTTTATTGCCTATGAAGGCATTCCGGCGTTCATCGTCACGCTCGCCACCCTGGCCGTAGTTCGCGGCATCGCGCTGCTGGTCACCCAGGGCTACTCGATTCCGGTACCGGCTGACAGCCTGTTTACCTTTATCGGACGCGCGTGGGTAGTTGGTATCCCCATGCCCGCGCTGATCGGCATGATGATACTGGTGATCGGGCATATCGTTCTCAACCATATGCGCTTTGGCCGCTACGTGACCGCTATCGGCGCCAACGCCGAAGGCGCGCGGCGCAGCGGCATTAACACCAAAGCGGTCACCATGAAGGTCTATATCATCAGCGGAATGGCCGCCGCGCTGGCGGGGATGATCATTACCGCACGCCTCGGCAGCGGCTCTTCCAACCAGGGCGAAGGCTTTGAACTGCAGGTCATTGCTGCCGTTGTGCTAGGCAGCACCAGTCTGTTTGGCGGCTTCGGGACTATTATTGGCACGCTGCTGGGCGCGCTGTCGATTGCGGTCATTCAGAACGGGCTGATCCTGTCGCATATTTCGCCGTTTTACACCCAGATAGCCACCGGCACCATTATCCTGCTGGCTATCTGGCTGAACACCCGCATTCTCAACCCGACGCGCTCCGCGGCAAAAGGATAGCTGATGAAAGGATCAATTTTTCGCCATCCCTCCCCGCTGCCAGTTGGCGTCAGCAGCGGTTATGTAATGACTGTGCTTGGCCCACTACCGATTAACGAAATGGGCGTTACTCTGATGCATGAGCATATTCTGCTGGATGCCTCCGGCAAATGGGTGCCGCCCTGCTGCTGCAGCGATCGCCATCTTGCCGAAATGCCGGTGAAAATGGAAAACCTTGGCGAACTGTCGCTTAACCCGCTGATGAGCCGCGATAACTGTCAGCTGTTTGATGTCGACGTTGCGATTGACGAGCTGACTAAATATCGAGCCCTTGGCGGAGAAACGGTGGTCGACCCGACCAATATCGGCATTGGCCGCGATCCGAAAGCGCTGGCGCGCATCGCGCGTCTGACCGGTCTGAACATCATTATGGGTACCGGGCTCTATCTGGAAGCTTCGCACCCTGAGTGGGTAAAAATCAGCAGCGTCGAACAGCTGACCGAACGGCTGATTTACGATCTTGGCGGCGCGGAGGAGAAACCGGAGGTGCTCGCCGGGCTCATCGGCGAAATCGGTATCTCCAGCCGCTTTACGCCGGATGAGGAGAAATCCCTGCGCGCTGCGGGTCGGGCCAGCGCCGCGACCGGCGTGCCGATCGAGGTCCATCTGCCCGGCTGGGAGCGGCTGGGCCATCGGGTGCTGGATATTCTCGAGCAGGAAGGCGCCGATTTACGCCATACCGTGCTGTGCCATATGAATCCCAGCTTTGCCGATAAGCGCTACCAGCGCGAACTGGCACAGCGCGGGGCGTTTCTCGAATACGACATGATCGGCATGAGCTATTACTACGCCGACGAGTCGGCGCAGTCGCCCTCCGACGAGGAGAACGCCCGCGCGATCCGCGAGCTGATTGACGACGGCTACATCCAGCAAATTCTGCTGTCGCAGGACGTCTTCCTGAAAACCATGCTCACCCGCTACGGCGGCCACGGTTATGGCTACATACTCAAGCATTTTGTTCCCCGTCTGCGGCGCCACGGCGTCAGCGGCGAACAACTTGAAACCTTAATGATTGGAAACCCCCAGCGGGTCTTTGGCGGATAAAAGGAAACGTCATCATGCAGAAAAAAATCTTACTGGTCGGTGAGTCCTGGACCAGCACCTCAACGCACGTTAAAGGCTTCGACCAGTTTGCCACCGCCACCTGGCACACCGGCGCAACGGACTTTCTGGCCGCGCTCGCCGACAGTCCCTATGCCATTACCTATATGCCCGCCCACGCGGCGGCGACCGACTTTCCGCTGACGCTGGAAGCGCTGCAGGAGTGGGATGCGATTATTCTCTCGGACATTGGCGCCAATACGCTGCTGCTGCATCCGGACACCTGGCTGAAGAGCCGCCGAACCGCCAACCGTTTAACGCTCCTGCATGATTACGTGGCCGGCGGGGGGGCGCTGATGATGATCGGCGGCTATTACAGCTTCCAGGGAATCAACGGCGGCGCGCGCTACCGCCATACCGCGGTGGAGAAAGTGCTGCCAGTACGCTGCCTGGCCTGGGACGATCGCATTGAAACCCCGGAAGGCTGCTATGCCGAAGTGACGGAGTCTCACCCCCTGTTTAACGATATTCCGGGCGAATGGCCGTGGCTGCTGGGCTATAACGAAGTTGAAATGCACCCGGAAGGCAAACTGCTGGCGACCGTGGCCGGTACCGGTCATCCGCTGCTGGCTGTGCGCGAATATCAGCAGGGTCGCTCGCTGGTGTGGACCAGCGATATGTCGGCGCACTGGCTGCCGGAAGAGTTTGCCAAGTGGCCCAGCTATCGCCAGCTGTGGATTAACTGCCTCGACTGGCTGACGGAACGCCGCTGATGACCGCGACCCTTGAGCTCGCCCGGCAGCTGCTGGGCTTTAACACCATTAACCCGCCGGGCAGCGAAGCCGACTGCATGCGGTTCTTCGCCGACTGGCTTGACGATAGCGGTTTTGAGGTTTCGCTGTCGTCGTTCGGCGAGGGACGCTGCAATCTTATCGCCAGCCTGCCCGGGGCGAAGAGCGGTAAACCGCTGGCCTTTACCGGACATCTGGATACCGTCCCGCTGGGAAATGCCCGCTGGCAGTACGATCCTTTTGGCTCGCAGATGGAAGACGGGCGTCTTTATGGCCGCGGATCCAGCGATATGAAAGCGGCGATAGCGGCGTTTGCCGTCGCCTGCGTTCATCAGCGGGAAGCGATCCTCGCCGGACGCGGCGCGGTATTGCTGATAACCGGCGGAGAAGAGACCGGCTGCGACGGCGCGCGGGCGCTGATCGCCTCCGCAACGTTGCCGGAGGTGGGCGCGCTGATCGTCGGTGAACCCACCGCCAACTATCCGGTTATCGGCCATAAAGGCGCGCTCTGGCTACGCTGCGAAACGCGGGGGAAAACCGCCCACGGCGCGATGCCGGAGCTGGGGATCAATGCTATCTATCTTGCGGCGGATGCGTTGGGTAAGATTCAGCATTTTTCACCAGGCGCGCCGCATCCGCTAATGAAGCAACCCACCCTCAACGTCGGACGCATAGAAGGCGGACTCAATATTAATTCCGTACCGGACCGCACGCGTTTTGATGTCGATATCCGCAGCGCGCCCAATTTACAGCACGCCACTATCCGGGAGCGCTTGACGACGCTGCTTGGCGAAAGCGTCACCGTCTCCACGCTGGTCGACCTGCCTGCCGTCCTCAGCCGGGAGGATCACGCGTGGATTAAGCAGGTTTACCAACGCTGTCAGCCGCTGCACGCTGAGCCGATTGCGCCGCGCGTGGTGCCCTACTTTACCGACGCCTCGCTGCTGCTGCCTGCATTGGGCGATCCGCCCTGTATTATTCTCGGCCCCGGCGAGCCGTCGATGGCGCATCAAACCGACGAGTACTGCCTGCTCAGCCGACTGGCGGAGGCAGAACAGCTATACGGTGACATTATTCGCGACTGGATGGCATCACCGCCCGCGACGAAAGTAAAAAATGAGTGACACTGTCACTGAAAGCGCGTGCCATGCATTCAGCGTTTGAATAATTTCGCGGAATAACAGAGGATAACCGCCTCGTACACGACGGTATCCCCACCAGCAAGGAGGCTTAGCATGTCCGTGAAAACCAACGCTGTGCTCGTTTGCACCCTCTCTTTACTTCTTTCCGCCTGCTCGGGTGGTGCTTCTGCGCCGGACAGCGCCGAAGACGCTAAAATATCGGCTGAAGTGGATAAGATACTTCGCGATTATCAAACGGGTTCCGATACTTCACCCCAGGCCAATGCCTCACGCTATCTGGCGCGGATCCAGGCGGCTATCTTCGCTAACATAGACCAGCCGGCCTCCTGGCAAGGGCAAAAATGCTCGGTGCGCTTTACGCTGCAGCGTGACGGGACAGTGCAGGATCCGACGGTCGAGAGCGGCGATCGGCCATTCTGCGCGCAGGTGATGTCCGCGCTGAAAAAAGCCAACATCCCGCCCGCGCCGGACGAAAAAACCTATCAAACCTTCAGTCATGTCGTGCTGGACGTGAAGCCCTGAGCTTGCCGGCAGAAATGGCCCCGGCCATCACCAGGGCCATTTCGAACAAGATAAGCTGACAGCCCTGCTTAACAGACGCTTTTTGGCGATCAGCGAGGAATGATTCAATAGTAACAGGCTGGCGCAAGCCTGTTTTTTTTCCATTCTTCAGGATCGTGGCCGGGTATGAATACCGCATGATATCGCTCGGTAAGCTGACGCAGCTTTCGCACTGACTGAGCGACATCAGTAGCAGACGTCATTAGCCCCGGGAGCGCCTTCTCATGGTAATGATCTAAGGTATAAGCCGCATCAATCGCTAGCGTAAAATTTGTACCACCCGGTAAGCGGATAAGAAAAGATTGATGGCCCGGTGAATGCCCTGGGGTGAAAATACATTGTAACGTGCCATCACCGTAAAGGTCATAGTGATCATCGGACAACCCGTTCAGAAATAGCCAGTTAAGTTGGGGACGATCGAAATCGCGTCGGCAATAGGCTCCCGAAGTAAACCAGTCAGGGGCAAAGGCATATTCATACTCTTGCCTCTGGACAACATGCGTAGCATGGGGGAAGCGACCAATTGCTCCCGTATGATCAGAGTGCAAATGGGACAGGACCACATAGCGGATATCCTCAGGAGCAATGCCAATCCTCTTAAGTTGTTCCACGCAACCCTGTTCTTCTGACATCACCGGTTTAAACTGTTCTACAGCACTTCCCCAATAACCGCTGGGATCTTTCAATCCTTCGACAGCCAGACCGCCGTCAATCAGCGTAAACCCATCCGGATGGGTCAGCAGAAACCAGGGAACAGGGATCTCATAATGCTCTCCCACGCCCTGATTCATCCGGATATGCTGATATCGACAATGCTGTGTTCCTGACTGGAACATGAAAAGCTTTATCTCTGGCATCATTATTTTCCACCAATAAATCAATTAAATAGATTGAAATTTAGCCTGACTCAGGCCTTGAGTCTGGATTTTTCATCATTTCGTAGGAAAGCAGTAGATGCCTGTCCCCACTTACATTTATCGGTAAAGCCAATATAATTGGTGAATGGATCTCTTCTCAGCAATGCGCATATTTATCAGGGTGGTTGAACGGGGCAGCATGTCGGCTGCAGCCCGCGATCTCGGCATTGGCCAGCCCGCCGTGAGTGAAAGAATAGAAAAACTGGAAGCACATCTTGGGACACGTTTGCTTAGGCGCAACACGCGTAACATGTCTCTAACGCACAGCGGTAACGTGTTTTATGAGCGAAGCAAAACGGCCGTTCAGGCGGCAGAGCATGCTCTTTCTGTGAATGAGGAAAATCAGGGGCTGCAAGGCAAAATCCGTATTGCCGCGCCCTATTCCGCCGGAGAAAGCCTGCTGATGCCTGCATTGTTGCAGCTTCAGAACGAGCATCCGGAGCTGCAGGTCGATGTCATTTTTAACGACCGCGTCATCGATCCCGTCACCGAGGGGGTCGATTTATCACTGAGGTTAGGTGATGTCTCCGAAGGCTTTTTTGTCGCACGTCCGCTTGGCGCCGTGCGCAGAGTGCTAGTGGCCTCTCCGGCTCTGCTGGCGAAAATGGGTCATCCTGACACGCCGGATGCGCTGACAGATTATCCATTTGCTGCTGTTTCCGGTGTATTCGCCAGTAATCGCATTCAATTGATCGCTTCCGAAGATCAACTCATTAATGTTCCCGTCAATATTCAATTTCAGTCCACGCACTGGCGGAGTGTCCTCTCCTGGTTATTAGCGGGACATGCCATTGGTGTTTTGCAAAGTCCGGTTTGCAGAAAAGAAATGGAAGACGGCGCGCTCATCCCCCTCTTAAGCCACTATCCGATCCCGCCATTTAGTGCCTGGTTGCTCCATCCACCGGCTGGGATGATGTCGTATGAAACGCGAATTTGTGCCTCCCTGCTGGAGGGCTATCTCAGAGATTTGTTGCTTGAACCGGCCGGCTGAATAAAACAGCGCCGCTCTGGCGCGCTGAAGATGGCCTCTTGTTAATGACTCAATCTCTGATGCATGAAATCAATAAGCGCTCTTGTTTTTGCCGGCAAGTAACGCCGATCTGAATACAGAGCGAACAATTGCAAGGGGGCTGCCGATTGTTCAAATTCAATCTCGATTAACCGCCCATCATCAATATAGGGTTGGCAGGCTTGTTTCGACAGGATGGCAAAACCGACACCTGAGATGGCCGCCCGCCCTGCCATCTCTCCGCTGTTGACCCGATAACGACCGTTAACCTTGATCGTCTCGAATCCGCCCTTTTTATTCACAAACTGCCAGGGAGCGCCTTTAAGCGCATTCACCGTTGTAATACAGGGTAACTCTTCAAATTGCTGAATTCGAGAAGGCGTGCCATAACGCTGGATGACGGAGGGGGCCGCAACGATGGTGCAAGGGATCGTCACCAGATGACGGGCGATGTAGTCACTGTCATCCATCTGACCACGGCTAACAATGACAGCTAAATCCAGATCATCTCGCAGGGATTCATAACCCGACAAATTTGTGACGCAACTTATCTCCAGGTCCGGATGCTGACAGGCGAAATCAGCAACAACAGAGCCCAGCAATACAGGACCGATTTCATTGGGAATACAGATACGTAATGGCCCCTTGAATTGCATTTGTCGCAACGTTAATTCGGTTTCAGTTTGCTCAAGTGCTTCCAGTAATGGCTTCGCCCGGGTATAGAGTAGATGCCCCGCCTGTGTGAGTTTCATATGTCGGGTACTGCGCTCAATGAGCTGAAGATTCAGTTTGTCTTCTAACTGAGAAATGCAACGGCTCACATTTGATGTCGGCATTTCCAGGGCTTTCGATGCCCCGACAAAACTGTCTCGTTCCACCACAGCAATGAAGATTTTCAGCGCATTAAAGTCCAGGACCGGCCGCATCAACTATCCCACATATGATAATAATGAGTGCCATTTTTATCATCTAATCGACAGGTTTGATAGCAGTTAAGCTAGGATATCTTTCATCCACAGGTCGCTTGCTATGCCACTGGTCACCACAACATTTAATCAAAAGGCACTCATTCGGATTGCTTTGGTAATCGCTTTTGTCCAGTTTACTAATGCGCTGGAATATATGATGTTCAGCCCTGTTTTTACATTTATGGCTGCAGATTTCGCTGTTCCCGTCACCTTCTCTGGCTATGTATCCGGTATGTACACATCTGGAGCCGTCCTGTCAGGAATTATCGCCTTTTACTGGGTTGACCGTTGCAATAAGAAACGTTTTTTAATCGCTAATATGGTACTGCTAGCCATGGCGACACTGTTGACGACATTGACCACCAGTTTCCCTCTTCTTCTTACATTGCGCTTCTTCGCAGGACTGGTTGGCGGTACGACAATGGGGGTGGGGATCACTATTTTGATAAACCACACGCCGGCTGACTTGCGCGGAAAAATGTTGGCGACGGTGATTGCGTCATTTTCGATGGTCAGCATCGTGGGGATGCCCGCTGTACTATTTTTGTGTACTCATTACGGTTGGCATGTCGCGTTGTGGTTAATCTGTACACTGTGTTGGTTGGCATTGCCGCTGATCGTCTTCATCATCCCTCAGGATCCCGTCACTTTCGACACGTCCCACGCGCTGCCCCTCGATGTAGATACTTTACTGTTTGCTTCCGGTAATGCGCTGGTACAGTTTAGTCCAATGCTGATCATTCCTGTTCTGGCGCCATTAATGACGCAGCTGTTGGGGGCTTCTCAAGGTCTGCTGCCCTGGTTGTTCTTCGGCGGGGGTCTGGCGGGGTATCTGTCTACCAGAATGACAGGCGCATTAACCTCTCGTTTTTCTGCTTTGAGTTTGGCGACCGGGTCGACCCTCGTTTTTATCCTGAGCTTGCTGATACCCCTCCTGGGCTATCCGCATCCGGCGCTATTTATTACGTTGTTTCTCGGCTCAGCTTACAGTCGTCTGGTGTCATCGTCGGCGGTGACGATTCAGTTTCCTGATAACAACCAACGAGCGGGATTCTCTTCATTACAGACATCCATGATGTATCTGATGACGACTGCCGCATTTTTCCTGTCTGCTTTTTTGTTACCCGACCATCGCATGGCGCTACAAAATATGGACACGCTGTTGGCGGTATGTGCAATTACCGCATCAGGAACCCCAATTATTGTCATCGTTTTGCAAAAGAAACTGGCTAAGCGTACGTTCGAGCCCGATCGTTACAGCACTGAGTAGTACTCCACGGGTTGCTCATTTTTTAAGACAAAAACAGGGGCATACGCCCCTGCGTGACTACCGCCGACTCATGGCCAGCTTCGCGGCAAATATCAGAAACAGGCAGCCGGTTGTCCGATCCATCCATTTCACCACGGCTGGTTTTTTCAGGATGCCGGCGGCATAGCGAGTGGCGGTAATCAGCGTTAACGACCACAGCGTCCCTATCAATACATGGATGGTGACCAGGAGAAAGGTCCAGTTGATCGGTGAATGCCCGGCAGGGATAAACTGGGGCAAAAACGAAACGTAGAAGACGCCCATTTTGGGGTTAAGCACATTCCCCAGCATCCCACGCAGGAACCAGTTACTCGTGGAATCTGATTCGGTCGGGTTGGGGTTAAATTGCTGGCGTGGGCGCAGGAGCAACTGGATGCCCAGCCAGCAAAGGTATCCTGCTCCGCACCATTTCAATAAGGTATAAGCCAACTCAGAAACCGCCAGTAGCGCACCTAAACCAAAGGCCACCAGCGCGCCCCAGATAAAGCATCCGAGATCAATGCCTAACGCGGCATGCAAGGCTTTGCGTCCCCCTTCAGCGGTCGCCGTGCGGAGGATAAGAGCAGTATCAAGACCTGGCGTCAGGGTAAGCAGTGTGGCAGCGAGGGTGTAAGCAAGAAGTGAATCAGTGACGAGCATTTCCTGTCTCCGAAAGAGATAAGGCTACTGAAGCATTCACATTTTTGCAACAACAATGTTCACCCTGCTCCACTTTTACCCAGCCGTCTACCTGACGCAACTCAGCCCATAACTAAGGACCACTCGGTTATGGGCTGAGTTGCAGGACTAGCTCAACGCCATTGATAAAATAATACAGGGGTAAGTTAGCTCACTTTAATATCATTAAGGTCGATATCCTCTTCTTCGTGATCATGAGTAACCAGCACATCACGCGGAATATCTTTTTTGATGACAGCATAAACCGTGGCGGTAACAACAATATTCACCAGCAGGGCCATAATGCCAGCCATCGGGTGTGACATGGTGGGGATCATCAGTACCCCACCAAAAGGCACCGTGGCATCCGCACCATACACCATGGTGACTGCGCCACCGCACGCGCCACCGATGGCCGCGGCGGCGATACCGCGGACGATATCGTTCATGACGATCGGGATAGAGCCTTCAACGATATTAACAATCCCCATTGGAACCGCCGATTTTAAGGTTTCCACTTCTTCACTGTTATAGATGTTCTTACGCAGAAGCTTAGCAATGAAGAAAGCCAGGCCGAAACCAATAGGCGTTGCGGTGTTAACTAACTGAAGCGCGGTAATCGGCTCATTTATTCCCTGCGCCTGCAGCGTGAGAACGAAGGCAAAGCATGTCTTATTAAGCGGGCCGCCAAAGTCAACAATACACAGAGCGCCTATCACTGCGCCCAACACAAGATTCGATGACGTGCCCATACTTCTCAGGAAAGATGTCAGCGCTTCCGTAAAGATACCGATAGGCGTACCAATGATATAGACCATAATCAGGCAGCTGATAATGGAGGCAAAAAAAGGCACGATCAACGTTGGCATCAAACCGCGAGCCCAGTCAGGCACCTTGACGTTTTTAATGATCGCCAGCGCGATATAGCCGGCAATGTAGCCACCGATCATCCCGCCGATAAAGCCTGCGCTGATGGTGTTCGCCGCCAGCCCGACGACAAATCCTGGTGCGATGCCCGGCTTGCCAGCAATCGAGCCGGAAATACCCACCGCAATGACCACCGGCAACAGCCCAAGCGCCTTAGCGCCCAGAGTGGCCATCGCCTGCCATAAATCAAATTGCCCCGGCGTTAACGTGTCCTGCACCGTTCCACCAAGCCCCATGCCGATGGCAATAATAAACCCAGCACCACAGACAATGGGGATCAGAAATGAGATAGCGGTCAGCAGATGTCCTTTAGGATTTGCTGCTTGCCATATTTGTTTTAGAGACATAAATTACGCCCTTAAGTATAGAGTCAGCAGGCCGAAATAAAATTATGAATTGACTATTTCACTGAGTTTTTCAATCAGTTTATTGGGGGATTTCACTGCCGTTTCCGTGGCGACTTTGACCACTTTCTTACCCGCAAACCGTTCTTCTTCCGTCACTTTAACATCCGCGGCAAGCAGAACAATATCTGCCATGGCAATCTCATCAGCGGTTAACTGATTCTCAATGCCGATGGTCCCTTGGGTCTCGATTTTAACGTTATGACCGGCTTTTTTGGCGGCTGTTTCAATTTTCTTTTGAGCAATATAGGTGTGTGCAATCCCCACCGTACAGGCGGTAACTCCGACAATATTCATCACGATTCTCCGTTAATTCATTTAATAATGATATAAAAGAATGTTAACAACTACATATTACGCTTCGGTGCTTTCAGTTTCTGAATTGAAAAGCGCAATGATTTTATATGGATCAGATTCAACCAGTAATTTAGCGATAATGTCTTCGTCGGCCAGTGACCCGGACACTTGCGCTAACAGGCGAATATGAGTGGCATTTTGATCCACCAGGCAAACCGCAAATAAAATAATACAGCGAACATCGCTGCCATCCATGGTCTCCCAGGGAATGGTATGTTGCGTGCGTCCGATGGCTAATGCGGTACGGGAAACACCGGAAGATTTGCCATGCGGGATCGCAATATGATTTTCAAAACCGGTAGAGCCTTGCTCCTCACGTAACCAGACATCACGAATAAAGTCCTCCTTATTAGTCACCGCACCATCCTGTACTAGTAAATCGGTGAGTTCTTCTATCACCTCTTCTTTCGTTCTGGCGGTCATATTTAACTTGATGTTTTTAACATTAAGCACTGTCGAAATATCCATAATTCACCCGCATTCATATAGAGTGGTCGTTGAATAACAGAGCAGGCATCGCTGGCGTGATGCAGGTCTTTTAATTTTTTATAAATATATGCTGTGGTTCGTAAAAAAATTAATTAGGCAGCGACGGTTTCACGCTGGAAAATCTCGATCATTCTGTCCCATGCCTGGCTGACATCCTCATGTAGAGAAAACAGACCCGATGTCCCTACGATAAAGACATCCACACCGGATTCGGCAATCTGGCCAAACGTTTTTGCATTGCAGGAGCCATCAATTTCTGTCAGATAGTGATAGCCATTATTTTTGCGCATACTGATGAGCTTTCTTATCTTGTTCAGCGATTCAGGAATAAACTTTTGTCCGGCATAGCCCGGATCAACTGACATGACCGTCACTTTATCCAACAGGTGCGCATATTCAGCAATACTTTCAGCCGGTGTCGCCGGGTTCAACACCACCCCGCATTGCTTGCCTGCATCCTTGATCTGATTCAGCAGGCGGAAAATTTTGTTATTCGCCGTCTCGGGATGAAAGCTAATGATATCGGCGCCGGCCTCGAGACACATGGGAATAATATCTTCCGGATGGTTCACCATCAGATGGACATCGATGGGAACGGTAGTGATTTTTTTCAGGTTCTCAATAAAAAAGGGAGACAGTGTGATATTGCGGACGTAATTACCATCCATTATATCAACGTGATAAAAATCCGCTTTTTTATTCATTGCCGTGATCTGTTCTTTGAACTGCGTTAAATCCATGCACATCAGTGAGGGTGAAAATTTCGCGCTCATAAACCATCTCCGATAATAAACAGTTAGTTAAACATTGCGATAATGTGCCCCAGAACGATGCCGACAACGCCAAAGTCTGCATCGCCAAAGGTTGTAGAACTCAGGCCCATGTCTCCCATCATTGGCAAAAGGATGGCCGGCAGGAACGAAATGAGCAGGCCGTGGGCAAATGCCCCCACCACTGCCCCGCGACGTCCGCCAGTGATATTGCCGTAAACGCCAGCCGTTGCCCCGCAGAAGAAATGAGGAACCAGCCCCGGGACGATGACGCTCAAACCGAACAGCGGGCAGAGAAACATGCTGACCAGGCCCGCGACAAAGCTTGCGAGAAACCCGACGATGACGGCATTGGGAGCAAAGGGAAACACCGTCGGGCAGTCGAGCGCCGGCTTCGCATCTTTCACTAATTTGTCTGCAATACCTTTAAACGCTGGCACAATTTCGGCAATCACCATCCGCACACCGGCGAGGATGATATAAACCCCCGCAGCAAAAGTGAGGGACTGAATAATGGCGAAGATAATAAAATTCTGACCGGCACTCAGTGTCTCCTCGACAAAGGTTTTGCCCGCGACGACCACCAACACCAGGAACAGAATCATCATAGTGAGAGAGATGGCCACCGACGAGTCGCGAAGAAAATTGAGTGACTTAGGCACTTTAATTTCTTCAATCGAGGGGCTACCTTTCCCGACGACTTTGCCCACCAGCGCGGAAAGCAGATAACCAATAGAGCCAAAATGGCCGAGAGCCAGATCGTCGGTATTGGTAATTTTACGGGTAAACGGCTGCAAGATCGCCGGAGAGATCACCATCATCGCGCCGAGAATCACCGCCCCGATGGCCACCACCCACCCCCCCGACAATCCCCCGACTGACAAGATCACCGCCAGCATCGCTGCCATATAGAGCGTGTGGTGGCCCGTTAAAAAGATGTACTTTAATGGCGTCAGACGCGCCAGGGCGATATTGATCAACATGCCCAACACCATGATTGTGGCGGTTTCCGTGCCATAATTCTTCTGCGCCAGCGCGGCCATCGCGTCGGTGTTAGGGACCACCCCCTGAATATGAAATGAATGTTCAAACAGCTGGCTAAAAATGGTTAATGTATAGGCAATGATACCGGCGCCTGCCGTTAAAATAACAAAGCCCATGATGGTTTTCAGTGTTCCTGAAATAACATCTGAAATTCCTTTTTTTTGCAACAGCAGACCGATCAGAGAAAACAATCCAACCAGAATTGCCGGTGTCCCTAACACATCATAAATAAGGAAATGAAGCATATTAAACTCCACGGTTCAGAAAGCCGTTGCTTAAATGTGTTCTGCTAAAATCTCTTTGATTTTATTGTTGTCGAGTAAATTACTTAATCCAACAACCTTTGCGGAATGACCAACTAAATGTTCGGCAATATCGTTGGCGCTCAGAATAAGGTCCGCCGTTTCGCTTTTCGCTGACGTCAGGTCGGTATGCGCGACTTCAGCCTCTTTATTCATTTCGGCAAGAATTTTTTTGACATTCATTTCAACGATAAAGCTGCTGCCTAAACCATTGCCGCAGACGATGAGTACTTTTTTCATTCTCTTTTCCTTCAGTCAATAACAGCCTGAATTGCCTTAATATCATCGGCTTTTAACAATCGTTCTAGCTTTTGCTGATCGCTAAAGAGTTCTGCCAGTTCACCGATCATCGTGATATGTTCATTCCCGGAACGAGCGCATAGCATAATAATCACGTATACCGGGTCGTTCTCCGTTGAGCCAAATGATATGCCCTCTTTAATATGAAGGAGCGATAATCCATTCCTCAATGCACCTTGTTCAGGGCGGGCATGGGGCATTGCTAATCCCGGGGCTAATAGATAATAAGGCCCAAGTTCTTCATGGATTTTCAAAATCGCCTCAATATAGTGCTCTGCCATATACCCCTGCGCCAGCAAAGGTTCTGCTGAGAGTCGAACGGCATTTTTCCAGTTATCTATTGAGTTAATGACATTAATTTTATCCGGGGTTAACCAGTCTCTAATCATATGCACTCCCGAGGGGTCCCATGTGCTGAACTATAAACAGCTAAATAAAATGCAACTGTGATACACCTCCCAAAGTTAGCGCTAACAAGCAAAAATGTTAAAAAATGAGTTACCGCTAACACTGGTTATAATGTGCTTTCCCCCTCGCTGTGGTAAGTTATAATGTGTATCAACGATTTACTTTTGTTACTTTTTATTTTTCAAACGGTTGGTGATCCTGGTGAAGAGTCTAGACGCAGACAATAGCCCGAAAGAAAAACGTCGTAAGGGAACTGGGAAGATAACCCTGACCGAAGTGGCTGAGTTTGTCGGCGTGAGCGCCATGACCGTCTCGCGTGCGCTGAGAATGCCTGAAAAAGTCAACCCTGACCTTCGCGACCGTATTGATGCGGCAGTAAGCCAACTCGGCTATGTCCCCAATCTCCAGGCGCGTAATCTGGCGTCGGTCCATTCCGATCTCATTCTGGCCGTCGTCCCCACCTTCTCTTCGCCAGGTTTTTTGCCGGTGTCGGAGGCGTTACAAAAGATCCTGACTGAACGCGGCTATACCATGATGTTTATGGAATCCGGTCATGACGGCCAAAGCGAACAAAAAACGTTTGAAAAAATGCTCGCCTATAACCCGGCAGCGATTATTCAGTTTAATATCGACACCATTGAGAGCTGTACCCAGCTGCTGGCCAACGTAGATGTGCCTATCCTGGAAATTGGCGCGTTAAATACGCAGTCTGTTGGCATGTGCATCGGTGTGGATTACGGTAAGGCTGTGAAACAGATCGTGACCCACCTGGCGGACGCCTCATTAAAAAATATCGCGTTACTGTGTACCCCGGCCAACAATACAATGTTTCGCCAGCTCCTGAGCGGCTGGAATACGGCGATGCTGGCCCTTAACCGTTCTCCGCATCGGGTAGTGACCACTCATTTGCCTTCCACCATTGCCACAGGGGTGAATATTTTCAAGGATATGATGATCACCTGGGGCGATCTGGATGCGCTAATTTGCACATCGGATGAAATGGCGTGTGGATGCATGATGGCCTGCCACAGCGCCGGGATCAAAGTGCCCAATACCGTAGCCATTGCGAGTTTAGGCGGCGGGGTATTATCGACAGTCTGTTCCCCTGCCCTGACAACCGTTGAATTTCACTGGCATGACATTGGGGTGAAGGCCGGGAAAGCGCTTCTCGACCTGCTCAACGATAAACCTTGTGAAAAGTTTATTGAAATTCCGTCAGTACTCAAAGTCCGGGCCAGTACCGCGGTATAACCGCCATCCGTGGCCTGCTCTATCGGCACCCCCCGTTTATCGCTTCAACTCGTCCTGCCACAGCGGGGATGACGCCAGCTGCTGGCATACCGCGTCGATAAATACTCGGGTCTTGGCGGGAACCAGCGTGCCGGGCGGCATCAGGGCATAAACGCTAACCCGCGCCGCGCTGCGCCAGTCGGGCAGCACGCGGACCAGTTCCCCGCACTGCACCGCCTGATTAACCATCCATCCCGGCAGCAGTGCGATCCCGGTTGCGCGGATGACCGCCGTCAGCAGCGCTTCACTGATATTGGTGGTGAGGGGGCCAGCTGGCGTCACCTGAATATGCTCCCGACCATTCTCGAGGATCCAGTAGGGCCAGTCCGGATGGTGGGTAAAGCCGAGGCACCAATGGGCTGCCAGTTGCTCAGGATGAGTCGGTTCACCGTAGCGTTGCAGATAGGCCGGCGAAGCAATCAACTGGCTGCGAAATGCCCCCAGCTCGCGCCCGGTTAAGGTACTGTCCCGCAGGTTTCCCAGGCGGATCACCGCATCAAACCCCTCCGCGACAATATCGACTCGTCGATCGAGAAAATGGGCATCAAGGCGAATATCCGGATACGCCTGCAGGAAATCAGGAAACATCGGAGCAATCAGCTCCCGGCCAAAGGTCACCGGCAGCGAGACCCGTAACGTTCCCTGCGGGGTGGCAGCAAAGTCCCCGACTTCCCGGCTGGCGGCGCTGAGCTCATCCAGCGCCGTGCGGGCGCGCTGCAAAAACCAGGTTCCGGCTTCAGTCAGCGTTACGCTACGGGTGGTACGCACCAGCAACCGGACGCCCAGTTTTTTCTCAAGGTGGCTGACCCGGCGGGAAATCACCGATGCATCCCGGTCCAGCCTGAGGCTGGCCCCGATAAAACTCCCTGCCTCAGCCACACAGACAAACGCCATCAGCTCATCAAAATCATCGAACATGATTCCTGCACCCTGCACATTAATCATTTGCAAATAAGGCTAATTATCAGCGATCTGTTGGTCTATTAACATAGCGGCTCTTCAACCTACAGTGAGAGCAGCCTATGAAAACGTTTTTGAGTATTGGGTCCGGTCCTGGGATGGGAATGGCGACGGCCTCACGGTTTGCCGGTGAGGGATTCCGGGTGGTGCTGTCCTCTCGCAGTAAAAGCAATGTGGCGGCACAGGCCGACCAGCTGAGAGCGGCAGGATTTGCCGCGGAAGGCCGCGTGGCGGACGCCAGCGATATCACCAGTATCGCGGAACTCATTCGTGAGGTAGAGGTGGAAACCGGCGGTGTGGATGTGCTGCATTTCAACGCCGCGGCCATGCATGACGGTAATCTGGAGACCCAGTCGGTGGCAGGCTTCATTCAGGATCTCACCACCAATATTGGCGCGGTATATGCCGCCATCAAAGCGGTCTCTCCGCGGATGGCCGCGCGTGGAGAAGGCGCGATCCTGCTGACTGGCGGGATGTTTGCCACTCAGCCCCACCCGGAGTATCTGACGCTGAGCGTCGGCAAAGCCGGGCTGCTTAACCTGACGCATGGCCTTTTTCCGGTATTGAAAGCGCAAAATATTCATCTTTCCATCGTGACGGTGGGGGCCTACGTCACGCCGGGTTCCGCCGAAGCCCGGGAGATTGCCGATCTGTTCTGGCAGCAATACCGCCAGCCATCCGCGCAATGGACAGCGGAAGCGTTTTATCCCGTCCCACACCATCAGTAACCTTCCCCGGCCGTCGCCTGGCGTCCGGGAGCCATCGCCCGGACGTGTGGAAAAGACATCATCCATCGCTTGCTTTCCCTGTCACCTCGGATCAGGATACGACGATATTCATGGAGGCTATGTGATGAAATATTTTATCGGTATGGCGGTGACGTTATTGTTGAGCACGCCGGTGCTGGCGGCGGGCGAGCTTGAGATTAACCAGTCTCCCCTGACGCTGGTGTTGAGCGATCAGAATCAGGCACGGGTCTCTTCCTGTGCCGATTTCATTGCGCTGCGTAAAGCGGGAGAGACCGTCGATGCGCTGCCCGGGCTTTCCGACCCGGATGGCCGTGCGGCGGAAGCGGCGTTATTCTCCTGCTGGCTACAGGCCTACACCATCGATCATACGTTATTCCCCTCTGCTGCGCCGAAACCAACCCTGGCTGAGGTGGTTCAGCACTTTCCTGCCAGCGCGGCGTTTATCGTCAGCGATGACGAAAACCAGGACGTCGCCAAAAACTATGTGGGGAAAACCATCGCCGACTATACCCCGGACCTGAAAGCCAGGGACGATCGTCTGGAATCAGCGGCCAGCGCCAGCGGTTATGTGCTGGATGAGTATTATGCGTTTACCGATAAGCAAGGGCATCAGCTCAACATTGTCGCTCTGGTGGGCTACGCCATCGGCGGTACGGCAAGCGTGAAAAGCTACTATCGCATCGATGACACGCACGCCCGCGTCTGGAGCGTCACCCTGCTCGATGAGAACAGCCCGTTATAAGCGAGGGTTCCCTCTGCGGAGCTACCGCAGAGGATGTTCCGTTTACCTGGTAAGCCACTGACGCCAGCCGCCCCAGGCAGTGATTTCCGTGGCCTCCCCCAGCCCGGCGGCTTCGCAAATAAAGCCCGTCACCCATCGGCCGTCGGCCAGCTCAACCTGTCCCAGCCCCAGCGGCGCGGGAATAGCGGCCAGCAGCGACCCCACCTCGGCGCTGGGTATCTCCCAGACTTCCACCGCTATCGCCGCGCCGTCGCGCTCGTCACGCACCATCGCCGGGCGCTTGCCATCCGCGAGCGCGTACAAACGATAGCGTGGCGCGCTGTGGGTCGCCTGCAGCAACCGACCGCCCCGCGCCAGCAATTGACCGTTTAAGGGCAGACCGGCCAGATGCGCACCGCATACCGCCAGTGCCATCCGGTCATGGCCTGCGGAATGCGCAGGCGGCGGGCTCTCCAGCCGCGCGCCGCCTGCCAGCGGCAGCCGCTCCGCGCGCTGGAAGGCGTCGGCCAGGCTCAGCAAATACTGATCGGTAAACGCCCGGCCAAACAGCGTGACGCCGGAGGGCAATCCGTCAGGCATAAACCCGCACGGCACACTCACCGCCGCATAGTCCAGCAGGTTCATAAAGTTGGTGTAGTAGCCCAGATCGGCGTTGCGGGCGATCGGCTCCGCCGCCAGCTCGTCGAGCGTCACCGGGCGCGGAAAGGTTGGCGTCAGCACGCAGTCCAGCGTATCAAGGATGGCATCGCACTGCGCTTTATACCCCTGCAGCTGATACATCGCCTTAAAGGTCGCCGTCGCGTCGATAGCAGGCGCTTTCGCCAGCACGTCGCGAATCACCGGCAGCACGGCATCCGGCTGCTGCTCAATCAGCGGCCCGGCCACCGCATAGCGTTCAGCAACCCACGGTCCGTCATACAGCAGGCGGGCGGCGGCCAGAAATGGCGCGAAATCGATCGCTACCGGCACGCCGCCGAGCGCCGTCAGCCGCTGCACGGCCTGGGCGAACAGCGCTTCGCTGGCGCGGCAACCGAGGAAGTTCAGCGTCTGCGGAACGCCAAAGCGAAACCCGGCGGACGGCCTGCCAAAGGCCTGCCGGCTGTTCCACTGGGGATTGCGGCGGCTGTAGCTATCCTGCGGATCGGTCCGGGCAACCAGCGCCAGCAGTTGGCTGGCCTCGTCGGCGGTAGCGCTGAAAAAGGTCACACAGTCCAGCGTGCGACAGGCAGGGACGACCCCGGCGGTGGAGATCACCCCTTTCGTCGCTTTCAGCCCCACCAGGTTATTCAGCCCGGCCGGAACGCGACCGCTGCCGGCGGTGTCGGTCCCCAGCGCGAAGCTGGCGACACCCAGGGCTACCGCCAGCGCGGAGCCGGCGCTGGAGCCACCGGAGGGGTAAGCCGGGTGGTACGCGTTGCGGCAACGTCCGTACGGCGAACGGGTTCCGTTCAGGCCGGTGGCAAACTGGTCGAGATTGGTTTTGCCCACCGGCACGGCTCCCAGCGCAATCAGCTGCGCGACAATGGTCGCGCTTTGCGTCGGCCGATATGCAAACGCCGGGCAGGCAGCGGTCGTGACGATCTCCGCAAGGTCAATATTGTCTTTGATCGCGAACGGCACGCCGTACAGCGGAAGCGTCTCTGGCGAATGGCCTTCCAGCGCCGCGAGAAACGGCGCCTGCTCCGCTTCGCTCAGGAGATGGATAAACAGATTAAATTCGGGATTCAGCGTTTCCGCCCGCTGGCGGATCGCCGCCAACAGCGCCCGCGGCGTGGTGTTGCCGTTACGATAGTTCGCCGCCAGGGTCGCCAGGCGTAAATCAAACGTCTGCTGCATCATGCCTTCTCCTCAATAATCACTGCCACCCGTTGCCCGGCACGCACCGCGCTGCCTGGCTGCACATTGACCTGCTGAACCCTGCCATCGCACGGCGCCAGCAGCGGGATCTCCATTTTCATCGACTCAAGCACCACCAGCACATCACCGGCGCGCACCAGACGACCGGCCTCGGTCTGTACCTGCCACAAATTACCGGATACCGGGCTTTCCACCCCCTGCTCGCCCGGTTGCAGCGGCGCATCGCCCGCTTCTTCTGCGGCGCTCTCCTGACTGTCGAAATGGGCCTGGCCGCTGGCGATCCAGCGATCGCGTTCGGCGTTAAACGCCCGCTGCTGATGGTCGCGAAACGCGTCAATGCTCTGCGCCTCGCGAGCGAGAAATTGCTGGTATTCCGCCAGCCGCAGCGTGCTGTGTTCGATGCGCAGCGGATAGCGACCGAGCGGGAAATCGCGGCGAATCTCCAGCAGTTCATCGGCCGAAACCGGATAGAAACGCAGCTGATCGAAAAAGCGCAGCAGCCACGGCTTGCCGGCAAAATCGGCCACCTCGTGATAGCGATTCCACATCTGCAGAGTGCGGCCGACAAACTGATAGCCGCCCGGGCCTTCCATGCCGTAGACGCACAGATACGCCCCGCCGATGCCCACCGAGTTTTCCGCCGTCCAGGTTCGCGCCGGGTTGTACTTGGTGGTGACCAGCCGATGGCGCGGATCAAGGGGCGTGGCCACCGGCGCGCCGAGATAGACATCGCCGAGGCCCATCACCAGATAGCTGGCGTCAAACACTGTGTTCCATACGGCCTGCTCATCCGGCAGATCGTTTATCCGGCGAATAAACTCGAGGTTGCTTGGGCACCACGGGGCGTCCGGGCGGACGGTGGTCATATATTTGTCGATCGCCTTGCGGCAGGCCGGATCGTCCCAGGAGAGCGGGAGATGCACGACCCGCGTTGGAACCTGCAGATCATCGCTCATGCAGACCGTGGCCCACTCCCCGCTGACCCACGCCAGCAGGGTCTCCAGCGCCAGCGTTTCCGGCTGGAAATGCAGCTGCAGCGAGCGGATCCCAGGCGTGATATCGATGATCCCTTCCCGGGCTTGCCCTTCAAGGGCCTGCATCAGGGCATGGATGCGAAAGCGCAGCACCAGATCCAGCTCCGCCTCACCGGCCTCCAGCAGCAGATGGGTATCACCGGAGAGGCGCGCCACCAGGCGTTTGTCGGCGTCACCGCAGGTCATCACCACCGGCGAGGTGAGCGGCACAGGCTGCCAGGCAACGTCCTGCGCCTGCAGGGTCGCCAGCTCCGCGCGACGACCTGCCGCCAGCCGCCGGGCGGTGGGGACGTCCACCGCCACAAAGCGCACTTTATCCCCCGCCTTAAGCTGGCCCAGTTGCCAGAGATCGGCTTCGATAACCGTGACCGGACAGACGAAGCCTCCGAGGCTTGGGCCATCCGGCCCGAGGATCACCGGCATATCGCCGGTAAAATCCACGGCCCCCACGGCATAGGGGTTGTCATGAATATTCGAGGGATGCAGCCCGGCTTCGCCGCCGCTGTCACGGGTCCAGACCGGCTTAGGCCCGATCAGGCGCACGCCGGTGCGGCTGGAGTTAAAATGCACTTCCCAGTCGGTGGCAAAAAAGGTCGCCATATACGCCGGGGCAAAGAACTCCGGCGCGCCGTGGGGACCATAAATCACCCGCAGCGTACGGACGTCCGTCAGCGCGGTGCGCAGCCCTGCGGGAAGCGCCTCGCCTTCCCCTGTCTCAACCAAAGGCGCAAGATGCAGCACGTCGCCAGCGCGTAGCGCCCGTCCGCCGTGGCCGCCAAACTGGCCGAGGGTAAAGGTGCTTTTACTGCCCAAATAATCCGGTACCTGAATACCGCCGCGCAGGCAGAGATAGCTTCTGACGCCTGGTCCGTTTATTGCCCCCAGCCTGAGGGTCGCCCCCGCCGGAATAGTGAATACGCAGTTCATGTCCTGCCCGGCGCCATCGAGCGTGACGGCGAGCGGCGCGCCGCAGACCACCGCCTGTACGGCGGTATTAAATTTCAGGGTGGGTCCGCTAAGGGTGATCTCCAGCGCGGCGTCGCCCTCGGCATTGCCCAGCAGACGGTTGCCCAGGCGCAGCGCCCGGTCATCCATCGGGCCCGAGGGCGGGACGCCCACCGCCCAGTACCCCAGACGTCCCGGATAGTCCTGGACGCTGGTCTGGGTGCCGGCGCTCAGAACCTCCACGGTATCGGACCGGTAGCGCAACTGATCCAGGCAGCGGGTCCAGGGTTCTCCGGCGGTAAACGGCGCAAAGCCGAGGATCTGCTGCAGGTATAAGCGGTTGGTTTCGACGCCATACAGGCGGGTCTCCGCCAGAGCCTGCGCCAGGCCGGCGATAGCCTCATCGCGGCTGGGGCGCCAGACGATAGCTTTCGCCAGCAGCGGGTCGAAAAACGGCGGCACTACACAGCCGGCTTCCACCCAGCGGTCGATGCGCAGCGTGGCGCCGTCCGCCGGCGGAAACCAGACGTCGGTTAACAGTCCAGGCGAAGGCTGAAACTGGCGGCCAGGATCTTCGGCGTAAATTCGCGCCTGAATGGCATGGCCCCGGGGCTGTAGCCCGGCGGCCAGCTCGCTCAGCGGCGGTAAATCCCCTGCGGCCAGGGCGATCATCCAGCGCACCAGATCCACGCCCCACACCTGCTCTGTGACGCCGTGCTCCACCTGCAGACGGGTATTGACCTCAAGGAAATAGAAGCGCTGCGCCGCACTGTCGTAGACAAACTCCACCGTGCCGGCGCTACGGTAGTTCACCGCTTTCCCGAGAGCAATGGCCGCGCTACACAGCGCCTGCGCCATCCCATCCGGCAAATTCGGCGCCGGGGTCTCTTCAATCACTTTCTGGTTACGCCGCTGCAGCGAGCAGTCGCGCACGCCGAGGGCGATAACCTCCCCCTCACCGTCGCCGAAGATCTGCACCTCCAGGTGACGGGCGCGTTCGATATATTTTTCGAGAAACACCCCGGCATCGCTGAAGTTGTTTTGCCCCAGCCGCTGCACCGTGGCAAAGGCCTCGCTCAGTTCGCGGGCGTCGCGGCAGACGCGCATGCCAATCCCCCCGCCGCCCGCCGTGCTCTTGAGCATCACCGGGTAGCCCACCGCCTCAGCCGCCTGGCAGGCTTCCTCGCTGTCGGCCAGCAGTTCACTGCCCTCCAGCAGCGGCACGCCCTCCGCCTTCGCAAGCGCGCGAGCGGTATGTTTCAGGCCGAAGGTACGCAGCTGTTGCGGGGTCGGGCCAACAAACGCCAGTCCCGCCGCCTCACAGGCTTCGGCGAAGGCGGCGTTTTCCGACAGAAAGCCGTAGCCGGGATGGATGGCGCGGGCGCCGCTCTGCAGCGCGGCGGCAATGATCTTCTCTACCACCAGATAAGTTTGCGCTGCCGGGCCCTCGCCAAGGCTGAGCGCTTCATCCGCTTCGCGGACGTGCAGACTGCTCAGGTCGGCTTCGGCGTAAACGGCAACCCCCTTCACCTGCATGGCGCGCAGGGTACGTAAAATGCGGCAGGCTATCGCCCCGCGGTTGGCAATCAGTAAGGTATCAAACATAAGCGGAACTCACAGCGTAGCGGGTCGTCCCGCAACAATTCGTCTTTCCCTGAGGTCGTCCCCGGGGGAACCGGCGCTTAAACGTGGCGCGTCGGCGTGTGATTCAGGCGGTCGGCGCGAACGGCGAACAGCCGAAAGGCCAGCAAACGCCAGCGCTGCCAGCGGGTCAGTTCCATACCAGCACCTCGGCGGGGGTCGGGTTCCAGCCATTGCAGGGATTGTTGAGCTGCGGACAGTTGGAGATCAGCACCATGGCGTTACACTCCGCGCGCAGTTCAACGTATTTTCCTGCCGCCGAGATGCCGTCCGCAAAGGTCAGACCGCCCTCCGGCGTCACCGGCACGTTCATAAAGAAGTTAATGTTAGCGCCGATATCGCGCTTATGCAGGCGGCCATCGTGCAGACAGGCGCAGAGAAAATTGTCCCGGCAGCTGTGCATATAGCGCTTGTCGAGGGCGTAGCGCACGGTGTTGCTCTCCTGGGCGCAAGCGCCGCCGAGGGTATCGTGCCGCCCGCAGGTATCGGCCACGATGGTCATCAGCGGATGGCCGAGGTTGGAATAGAGCACGCTGCCGGCGGTCAGGTAGGCGTTCCCCTGGCGACGCAGCGTGCGCTGCGCATCGTAGCGCTCGCGCGGGTTGTCGGCGTTGTAAAACAGGGTATCAATCGCCTGATTGCCTTCGAGATCAAGCAGGCGCAAGGTTTGCCCTTTTTTAACCTCAAACAGCCAGGGTTCCCCGGCCGGGATCACATGGCGATAGACGGCCTCTTCCGGGCGTCGGTTACTGGTGATAACGGTCATGAACGCCTCCTTACAGGGCAAAAAGTTGGGTATTACGGAACGCGCGCTGATTCTCATCGCGAGTCAGGAGCGCCTGGATGGCCGCGTCCTCATCGTCGGCCTGATACCAGCTCAACTGCACCGGACGGGGCGCATATTCTGTGGCCGGATCCTGGGGATGCGGCAGCGCGGTGAGCACCAGCAGGACGTCCATCGGGGCAAACAGCTCAACGTAATCCCCGGCGCGACTGTTGCCGGCAACAAACTGGAAACGGCCCTCGTCATCGACGGTGACTTTGCTGAAGAAGTTGACCACCATCAGCAGATCTTCCAGGCCGAGATCCCATTTGCCCATCTCCACCAGCAGGTTATCGACGCCGTTGCGGTAGAAGCCATTACGTAATTCCTGGTAGCGTCCGGCGCCATATTTGTCGTGTGTCTCTTCGGCGTTAAGGACCCCGCCGAACGGATCGTGCCAGCCGCAGCTGTCGGCGACGATCCCGGCCAGCACCCGGCCCATATCGGAGTAGAAACAGTGTCCGGCGGTCAGGCGCGCGGTATGCTGGCCCTTGAGGGTATCCGGCAGGTTCAGGCGCTCACTTTTCTCATGGGGGTTGAGCATCATCATGCTGACGTTCGCCCCGCCGTCGATATCAGTCAGGCGCAGGATCTGCCCTTTGCGCAAAATCAGCGAGGTATGCGCCCCGCCGGGAAGCCGCTCTTCGCGCAGGCTGGGAGTGGCGTGAAAAAGTACGGTCATCAATTTATCTCCTTAATGCGTAAACGTTGGTGTCGCTACCGGTGGCCAGCTGCGCCATCCGCGCCTCATTGAGCGGGATATCGTAGGTAATGCGCGCTCCCCAGGCGTTAGGCGCCTGCGGATCGATGCGCACTTTGTCGAACACCAGCAGCCGGGTGCCCAGGTTGAAACCTTCGGCCAGATCGTGGGTGACCATAAACACCGTCATGCGCGTTTCGCTCCACAGCTGGAGCAGCAGCGCATGCATATCTTTGCGAATGCCGGGATCCAACGCGCCGAAGGGCTCATCGAGCAGCAGCACCCGCGGCTGCATCACGAACGCCTGGGCGATGGCCAGCCGCTGTTGCATCCCCCCGGACAACTGCGCCGGATATTTATCCAGAGCGTGCCCCAGCCCCACTTTCTCCAGCATGTGCTGGGCCTGTTGCCGGGCCTCGCGTTTTCTGCCGCCAAACAGGCGCCCCAGCAGCGGGGACGCCGGCAGCTCCAGGCCGATGGCGACGTTATCCAGCACGTTGAGATGCGGAAACACCGAATAGCGCTGGAAGACCACGCCGCGGCTGCGATCCGGCTCCGCCGCCAGCGGCTGGCCATCGAGCAGGATGTCACCACGGGTCGGTTTTTCCTGACCGAGCAGCAGGCGTAAAAAGGTCGATTTACCACAACCGGACGCGCCGACCATCGAGCAAAACTCGCCCTCTTTCACCTGCAGATTGATGCGCTCCAGCACCACGTGATCGCCGTACTCCTGCCAGATGTTTTTGATGTCGATAAAACTCATCCCCGGCCTCCTTCCGCCCACGGGAAACAGGCTTTGTGCAGCTGGCGCAGCGCCAGATCCATCAGCCATGCCAGCAAGGTGATCCAGATGACATAGGGAATAATCACGTCCATCGCCATATAGCGCCGCACCAGGAAAATGCGGTACCCCAGTCCGGCGGTAGCGGAGATGGCCTCGGCGGAGATCAAGAACAGCCATGCTGAGCCCAGCAGCAGGCGCAGAGAGGTGATCAGCCGCGACAGCAGCTGGGGAAGCACCACCCGCAGCACCAGGGTCCAGCTATTGGCGCCGAGGGTCTGCGCCTTAATAAACAGCTCCGCTGGGATCTCCTTCGCCCGCTGCTCCAGGTCGCGCGCCAGCATTGGCGTAATGCCGATGACGATCAGCATCACTTTCGACAGCTCATCGAGGCCGAAGACGATAAACAGCACCGGCAGGATCGCCAGCGGCGGGATCATTGACACCACCGTCAACAGCGGCGACAGCGCCGCGCGGTACATCGGGAAGACGCCGGCGGCGATGCCGATACCGAGGCCGATCAGCGACGAGACGGCCAGGCCCGTCAACAGACGGCTCAGGCTGATCAGCGTATCGGCCCACAGCAGATACTCACCGCTGCGTTTGTCCGGGGTGAACGCCATCCGGTCAATGGCTGCCACCATCTGCGACAGGCCTGGTAACAATTTGTCCTGCGGATTGGCTTCCAGCCGCACCGCTGAACCAATAAACCAGGCGGCGATCAGCACGACAAAAGGCAGCAGCATCAGCGTCAGGCGCATCCCCTTTTGGGGATAACGGTTAATGTGGCGCATGGCGTGGTCTCCCGGCGATAATCATTACAGCTGGCCCGCGGCGGCCAGCTTCAGGTAGCTGTCGTCAAAGCGCAGTTTGCGGTTGGCGGCATCGCCGAGGGTGACATTTCCCGGGAAGGTCATGCCGATAAAGTCCGCGCTCTGCGCCCCTTCACCCAGCAGGCCTTTATCGAACGAGAACTGCGCCACTCGCTGCATCGTTTTCGCCAGATCCGGCGAGGAGATAAACGCCAGGGTGTCGCCAGGTGTCCAGAACAGATGGGTTGTTTTCAGCTGTGCCTGGTAGCCGGCAAGATCGGTGCCGGAGTCGGCGGCCATGGCGCTCAACGCCTGGCTATCCCCGGCCTTCATTTTGGCCATCATTTCAAACCAGGCGCCGGTCAGGGCTTTGCCCAGCGCGGGGTTATCTTTCAGGGTCTGGGTATTCACCACCATCATGTCGATAAGCTCGCCCGGCACCTGTGAGGAGCTAAACACTTCGCTGGTTTGTGGGGTCTTTTTGATAACCGACAGCTGTGGATTCCAGGCCACCGCCGCCCGCACGCCGCTGGTGCCGAAGGCCGAGACGATATCGGCATCCGAGGTATTCACCACCTTGACGTCTTTTTCCTGCAGCCCGGCTTTTTCCAGGCCGCGCACCAGCAGATAGTGGGATACCGACAGCTCCGGGAGATACACCGACATCCCTTTCAGGTCGCTGAGCTTTTTATCCGCCCCTTTCAGGACCACCCCGTCGTTACCGTCGGAGTAGCTGCCGGTGATCAGCGCTGTGCTGTCGACACCGCCCGCCGCCGGGATCGTCAACGCGTCCATGTTGGTCATCGTGCAGCCGTCAAACTGCCCGGCGGTGTACTGGTTGATGGATTCGATGTAATCGTTGAGCTGGACGATATTGATCTTGATGCCGTATTTGCTGGCCCATTTATCAATGATCTTTTCGTTACTGATGGTTCCCCAGGGCATCCAGCCGGCGTAGATGGTCCAGCAGACGTTGAACTCTTTTTTGACGGCGGCAAACGACGGGACGCTGGTCAGCAGCGTCAGCGACAGGACAAGTGAGCGGAGGAGCGGCGATGTTTTCATGGTGGACCTCTGGTTAGCACGAGAAACGGAGCAGCGCGACACCCAACGGTGCTGCTGTCTCCCGGGCTTTTATCCCGCCGTGTAACCTCGCCGAGGTCGCCAGCTCTCGGACCAGACGTTCACCGCGGTGAACCGGAACCCTAGCCAGCTATTGTGTGATCTGAATTGTCTGTTGCGCTGCTTTCTGCCGATGTTCTTGCAAGCACCATGCCAGGAGCCAGAGGCCGCTCACAGCCGCGTTTCGCCGCCAGCGGACGCATCCATTCCCAAAAATGGGGAGTGATGTTGGGGCATTGCATGGCTTTGGTGCAGGAAAACGCAGAGCGCATGCGCCGACATTCTGTGGATTTGCCACGAACGTTTCCCACGCACCGCGATGACCCATTTGCACCGCCTCAGTGCCGCTCCTTCACCATGTCGCATCCCGTCAGTTACCACCTGATTACATTAACCTACTGAATATAAATGATTATTTTATATGGCACGTTTAATGCTGTGCGCTTGTATACCGCGATGTGGACAAGATCGTATGCCGTATGGCCACAACACGTCGTCACTCTGCGGTCGCCACCTTCCCCTTTCCGTGAGGCATCCAGGGTGGATGCGTTTCACGGAAGCCTGCTTACTGAAAACGGAGAACAACATGACGACACTCAGTGAACCGTTGGTTACCCCGAAATATGGCAAATGGCGCCAGCTGGTGCTGGGTTTGATCTGTATGGCCGCCATTTCCAGTCCGCAATATGTCTGGACGCTGTTGACAAAACCCCTGGCCGCCAAACTGGGCGTGGGTTTGCCAGAGTTGCAGGTCACCTTCTCCCTGCTGATCATCCTGCAGACCTTCTTTTCCCCTTTTCAGGGGCGATTAGTGGAAAAATTTGGCCCACGGCGGCTGATCGCTATTGGCACGGTGATGGCGGGAATGAGCTGGGTGCTTTCCGCGCAGGTGAATGGCCTGGCAACGCTCTGGCTGGTTTATGGCTGCATGGGCGGCCTCGGGACCGGGATCGTCTACATCGGCGTTGTCGGCCTGATGGTCAAATGGTTCCCACAGCAGCGGGGATTTGCCGCCGGCTCGGTGGCGGCGGGCTACGGGATGGGGGCCATCATAACTACCTTCCCCATCTCCCTGTCGCTGACCACTAACGGCCTTGAACACACGATGACGACTTTCGGGATCCTTTTCGCCCTCGTCGGCTTCCTCGCCAGTCAGGGGCTGAAGCTGCCGCCGCCCGCTGTCTCCCAGCCCGTCAGTCAGACGGTGGCGCAGAGCAGCAGATCGTTTACTTCCCGGGAAATGCTGCGCCAGCCGCTGTTCTGGCTGATGTTCGCCATGATGGCGATGATGTCGACTTCCGGGCTGATGGTCACTTCGCAGATGGCGGTGTTCGCCGAGGATTTCGGCATTAGCCAGGCGGTGGTGTTTGGCATGGCGGCGCTGCCGCTGGCGTTAACGATAGACCGCTTTACTAACGGCTTAACCCGGCCGCTGTTTGGCTTTATTTCCGACCGCTTCGGCCGCGAGCAAACCATGTTTATCGCCTTTGCGCTGGAAGGCGTGGCGATGATGCTCTGGCTGGCGTGCCGGGAAGATCCGCTGCTGTTTGTCCTGCTCTCCGGGGTGGTGTTCTTTGGCTGGGGGGAGATCTTCTCTCTCTTCCCGTCGACACTCACCGATACGTTCGGCAGCGAGCATGCCGCCACCAACTATGGCTGGCTGTATATTTCTCAGGGCATCGGGTCAATCTTCGGCGGCCCGCTGGCGGCACTGCTCTATCAGTACACCCACGGCTGGCATGTAGTCTTCAGCTGCGCGATTGGCCTTGATTTTGTCACCGCCGCCCTCGCGCTGTGGGTGCTAAAACCGTGGCGCGCGCGCTTTATCCGCCAGCACAGCTAACTGCAGCGCTGACAGAAGTGACGGCTCGCCCGTCACTTCACTGATATTCGCTGCGCAGCAGCGCGTACAGGTACTCATCGCCCCACTCGCCTTTAAAAAAGATATTCTGCCGGTAATGCGCCTCGCGACGAAAGCCCAGCCCTTCAAGGAGTTTGATCGCGCCGGAATTGCGGGTATCAACCACCGCCATCAGCCGGTGATGGGCTAACTGTTCAAAGAGTAAGGCCATCACCGCCCGCATGGCTTCCCGGGCATACCCCTGATGCTGATATGCCGGGGAAAAGGTCATTCCCAGCTCGGCCTGTCTGCCCTGATCGAAAAAGTGGATCCCCACATCTCCCGCCAGCGCACCGTTGGCCTGGATCTCTACGGCAAGCTGGAACCAGCTCTCATCCTCAGCAAAGGCCAGCGAATGCTGTTGTTCATAGAAGGCTGTCGCCTCTGTCATGCCGTAGTGGGTCCAGCTCTGAAAGCGGGCCACCTCCGGCAGATTGCGATAATGGCTGAAAGACGGCAGATCTTCCGTTCTGAACCGGCGCAGCAGCAGCCGGGGCGTGGTCAGGGGTAATATCATCTCTTCTCTTCTTCTTAATGAGACAGGCAATCGCGGGGCCATCTTAACCTGCTAGCCTCAACCCAGCTATCGCACTTCCTTGTCAATTTAATATAAAGTTAAATTTCGATATTAAAATTTCACAAACCGATAAAACATTACAATAACAAATACGAAAAACAGGGGAACAAGCCAGAGAGGCGTCTTTGGAAAAAAGAGCCCTTGCGCCACGGCGAAGAGGATGGTCAATACAGCTGGGCCATAATATGAAATTAACGACCTGAATATTCTTCGCAGCAATCTTTTAATAAAATTCATCATAGTTATCGGATCATCCTGGTAATGATGTCTGTAATACCCTCATTCGATGCCTGTCCTGCTGTAACCGTCTCAGACTTCAGAAATAATGGCTATCAGAAAGTACATCATTCACAGCTTATGTGTATAAAGGTCCGAATAATACGCCGGTTCGGAAACATTAGGACATGACTTGTGCAAGTCTACGCAATCTTGTTTTATTGAGGGAACCGACGCCGCATAAACCGCGGCTGATTTACTTTTTTGCCCGTCTGGCGGCAAGATCCGGCATAATGCACCGCTGTCGCAAGACGGCCGTGTCACCGGCAGTCGTGACAGCGAACATTCGACAGGAAAACGCATGAAGCCAAAACAAGCGGACATTCTCCGCCACGCCAGCGCACTGTTTAATCGCGAAGGATATCAGTCGCCCAGCATCGAGCGGATTGCTGAACATGCCGGCATCTCCAAAATGACCTTTTACCGCTATTACGCCGATAAAGAGGCGCTCATTCTGGCTATCCTCAAGCAGAAAGAGAGCGAATTTATGCAGGATTTGGCGCAGATCACGGCGGATAAAGCCACCGCGCGGGAAAAGCTGTTTGCCGTGTTCGACTACTACCATCGCTGGTTTACCTGCGACACGTTCCACGGCTGCATGTTTACCCGCGCGCTGTTTGAATATGGCGCGTCATCGCCGGCGATCCGGGAGCAGTGCTCCCGATTCAAGTCGCTTCTCTGGCAGTTCTTCCGCGATATCCTCCTGCAGGTGTTAAAACCGGAACCTGCCGAGCGGGTCGCCATGATGATGGTGATGCTCATCGATGGCGCTATCGCCGCTCAGCAGGCCGAGTCCGTCGAATGCCGGGAGATCCCACCGGGGATCACCGCCTGGAGCGCAGCCAAAGCGCTTATTTACTCAGAAGGCGGAACGCTGTGAGATAATGCGCTGCCGTCCAGCGACTGCAGGGCCGCCAGCAGGCAATCATAGTAATCGTTGCAGGTTTGCAGGCGCAGCGTGGCGCCAAAGTAGACCTCCTCCATCGCCGCCGGATGTTTTTTGCCAATCGGCACAATTACATTGTTCAGCCAGCCGTCCGCATGACCGATATCGACGGTGATATGTTCGGCATAGTAATGCACGTCGCGATCGGAAAGCCCAATCCGCCGGCAGCCCGCCACCAGTTTTTCATACTGCGGTGGGTCGAGCAGCTCGGTCATCGCCATGACCCCCAGCGATTTGTAATAATGCTGACGGTTTACGCCGCCCAGCATAAAGGCGTTATACCCGGCCAGACCCTGCCACTCGTACAAATGGGCAAAATGATTGTCCGGCAACGCGATATTCCGCCGCTTCAGTAAATCCTTATACAGATTGACGTGGGTGATCTCAGTGCTGCCCTGACCTATCTCATCCCACAGATTTTGCGCAATCTCGGCGCGGGTTTCCGGCAGCGAACCCACCAACCCCATCGCCACAAGATCGAAGAACAGCAGATTCAGCGCGCTGTCGCTTTTGAAGAAATAGTCGATCTGCGCCGCGGAGGCCTCGCTGGCAAGGAAATCGAACAGCGGATGATGAGACGCCGGGTGCTGCTGGCATAAGGCGCGCAGTTCGTCGACGATATTGCCGGCGTTAAGCACCGGTCTCTGGCGGTGGAAACGTTTGCTTTCCGCCCGCAGCCACTCAGACTCAATGTAGTTTCTGATCCCGGAGAGTAGCGGATGAAACTGATTAGCTGCCGCTGGCGAGAGCGGGTCGGCAAGCCAGGACTGATAGAGGATGAACAACGCATGGTGAGCGCGCTTTTTGGCCTGTGGATCGTCAGCGGAGAAGGCGCGGATGCAGGTATTCTCAGTCAGATGCCAGGCTCTGTCGGCCACCAGCGGGTTGGCCGTCAGCTTCAGCGACAGCGCGTTGCTGTGCAGAAGCTGGTCAATTAACTCATCCAGTGCCAGCCTGGCCATCACCGCGGTCTGGTCACTACCAATGACCCCATTTTCTGTGTTACGCATGGATTTGTCCCTGTTAAATGCATGGCAAATATACGGTATAGTACCGTTCGCAACGCGGCAACGAAAATTTAGGAATAACAAATATCATATTGTAAAATAACTACTTTTAATAAATAAAACAAAAGACCACTATAAAAATATTGATATTATAAAATTATTAAAGTTACCATCTAGTACAGTGATAAGCGACGCAAGGAATCAGCATGCCCTATCTGTTACTGACGCTGGCCGCCCTGTTCTGGGGGGGAAATTACGTGGTCGGTCACGCGCTGGTTCAGGGCGTGGATCCGATCCTGATGACCGAAGCGCGATGGGCGTTGACGGCGCTGCTGCTGGGCCTGCTCTACCGCCGGCAGATCGCCGCCAGCCGCCACCTGCTGCGGGAAAACGCGCCGGCGGTGCTGGTGCTAACGCTCTGTGGCCAGGTCAGCTTCCCGCTCACGCTCTATATTGGCCTGCAAACCACCTCCGCCCTCAACGCCGCCATCTATATGTCCGCCACGCCAAGCATGGTGCTGCTGATTAACCGGCTGATTTTTCGTGACCCGGTATCGGCCCGCAACTGGCTGGGGGTCATCTTCAGCACCCTTGGCGTGATGATCCTGTTATTCCAGGGGAACCCACTGCATGCCACCTCGCTGCATACCTTTTCCGTCGGCGATCTGTGGGCCATGGGGTCGGCGCTGAGCTGGGCGCTCTACTGCTCGCTATTACGTCTGAAGGACCGCCGGATCCCGGCGAATGGCTTTGTCGCCGTCAGCTCGCTACTCGGCGCCCTGATCCTGCTGCCCATCGTCATCTTCTGGCTGATGCGCCACCCGGCGCAGGACTGGGCCGCCTGGCGCGAGCCGTTTTTCCTCAGCGGCCTGGCGTATCTGGTGATTTTCCCGTCGTGGCTGGCCTATCTGTTCTGGAACAAAGGTATCGCCGCGATTGGCGCCACCCGGGGAGAAATTTACACCCATATCATCCCGCTCTCCGGCGGGGTGTTGAGCATCCTCTTCCTGCATACCCAGCCGCATGCCTGGCATCTGTTCAGCGCCCTGTTTATCATGGTGGGGATTGGGATCTGCTCGCTGGAGAAACGGCAGGCGGCGGCAATTCGTCTGCGCGGCTAACGTACGCTGCCGGGCGCCTGACGACGCCCGGCAGCAGAAGTTAACGGCTGGTGGAGAGCGGCTGGCGATGTCCCGCTCCTGCGGGCTGGATCACCCGTCCCTCGCGACCAAAGAAGGTCAGGACGGTAATGACAATCGCCACCGTACCGGCCACCAGGGCCATCGCCAGACCGTAGTTATGCCCATGATGCTGGGCGATTGACGCCTGGAGAGTGGCATTCACCGAAGCCAGCAGATTACCCAGCTGATAGACGAAGCCAGGCAGCACCGCCCGGGTGTTGGCCGGGACCAGTTCATTGAGCCAGGTGGGGATCACTCCCCAGGCCCCCTGCACCATAAACTGCATCAGAAACGCCCCCGCCCCCAGCGCCAGCGAGCCGCTGGCGAAAGCCCACAGCGGGATGACCGGCAGCGCCAGCAGGGCGGCGATCATAATCGCTTTGCGTCGGCCAATTTTTTCCGACAGCGAACCGAAGAACACGCCACCCATAATCGAGGCGATGTTGTAGCAGACGGCGATGATGCTGACCGTTTTAGGCTCGAAGCCGTGCTGGACTTTCAAAAAGACCGGGTAGAGATCCTGCGTCCCGTGGGAGAAAAAGTTAAAGGCCGCCATCAGCACCACCAGGTACAGACACAGCTTCCAGTGACTACGCAGTACCGGCAGCAGCGCCGTGCTCGCTTTACTTTGCCGGGCCGCCAGCCAAACCGGGGACTCCTCGACGCAGAAATAGATAAACGGCAGCAGCAGCACCGGCGCGGCGCCAATCACAAACATCCCGCGCCAGCCGAGTTGTTCAAACAGCAGGCCGTAGGCGACGGCCGCCAGCAAATAGCCGAAGGGATATCCCGCCTGGAACAGACCGGACATCAGACCGCGCGAGCGGTCGGGGATCGTCTCCATCGCCAGCGACGAGGCCACGCCCCAGATCCCGCCCATCGCCACGCCATACAGCACCCGCAGCAGAAAAAACAGCAGCAACGACGGCGCGGCGGCGGAGAGCAGCTCAAAAGCGGAGAAGAAGACGATATTCAGCATCAGAATGGGTTTGCGGCCATACTTTTCCGCTGCCCTGCCGAAAATCAGCGCGCCTATCGGCCGCACGGCCAGGGTAAGCAGAATCGCCAGAGTGACCTCTTCAAGGTCGACGTGAAACGAGTGGGCGATATCGCTCAGTAAAAAGACCAACAGAAAGAAATCGAAAGCATCGAGCGTCCAGCTTAAAAAACTGGCAATCGCCGCGTTGCGCTGTCGTGAAGTCCAGCCATGCATCTTGTCATCCCTATCCCGACGGGGTTGCCGGGAGCTTGCGCGGCGTCCGGCAGAGCAAGCTGGTGTCACCGCTTATGTAAATTGTTTGTATAGAAAGTTGCTCTTTTGTTAATTACACCCTTTTTCCGGCCGCCGGCAAGTTTATTAGCCTGCTAATTTGTTTCAAATTGCGTGTAACGGCCCACCGGATCGGCAATTTTCGACCAGAATTAAGGACAGGCTGGCGACAGTGAACCGCTGTCCATGCCGCATCCGCCCACAGGAAGGGAGAGAATCATGAAGAGAGTTGCCATCGTCGGCGTGGGGCCGACGGGGATTTACACGTTCTATGAACTGGTGAAGCGTGGCGAGCCGCTGGCGATCACCCTGTTTGAAAAAGAGGCGCAGGCCGGGGTGGGTATGCCCTACAGTGACGATAATACGGCGGCGCAAATGCTGGCTAACATCGCCAGCATTGAGATCCCCCCTATCGACCTGACCTATCTGCAATGGCTGCAGCAGCACAGCGACGCCTGGCTGGCGGCGCGCGGCCTCGAGCGGCACACGCTGCATGAGCGCCAGTTCCTGCCGCGAGTGATCCTCGGCGAGTACTATCGCGACCGTTTTCTGTATCTCACTGAGCGGGCCCGGGACGCCGGCTTCATCGTTAGCGTTTGTGAATCCTGTGAAGTGACGGATATTGCCGTCCAGCCCGCCGGGATCGCCATCCACACTGATAGCGCGGCAGCGCCGGTTATCGTCGACCTGGTGGCGATTGCCACCGGCCATCTGTGGCCTGAGGAAGAGCGCGCCAGTCGACAGTATTTCCCCAGTCCGTGGACCGGACTGATGGACGCCCGGATCGCGCCCTGCCGGGTCGGGATCCTCGGGACCTCTTTAAGCGCCATTGATGCCGCCATCGCCGTGGTGGCCCAGCATGGTGTTTTCCATACTGAGAACGACAAAACGACCCATTTTACCCTCCATCCTGGCAGCGAGGCGCTGGAGATCACCCTGCTGTCGCGCAATGGGGTGCTCCCGGAAGCCGATTTTTACTGTCCGATCCCATGGGAGCCGCTGGAGATCGCCACCCCTGCCGCCCTTGAGGCTGCCGTCGCGCAGGGCAGTGACGGGCTACTGGATCGGGTATTCGAGCTGGTCGTGCAGGAGCTGGAATATGCCGCCCCAGCCTGGTGCGAGGCGACGGGGCTGCGCCAGCTAACGCCTGACAGCATCGCCGACGCCTGGTTTGCCGACCGTCTCACCCATGACCCGTTCCAGTGGGCGCAACGCAATCTGCAGGAGGTGGAGCGCAATAAGCGCGAACACCACACGGTGCCCTGGCGCTATGCCATTCTCCGCCTGCACGAGGCGATTGAAAGCGTGGTGCCGGAACTCAACGACGAGGACAGCCGCCGCTTCCGGCGCGGGCTCGCCCGGGTGTTTATCGATAACTATGCCGCCATCCCGCCGGAATCCATTCGCCGGCTGCTGGCCCTGCACCAGGCCGGTATTCTGCGTATTGTGGCGCTCGGCGAGGATTATGACCTGCAGCGCGAGTCTCACCGAACGCTGATTGTCCATCATCAGCAGCGCTGTGAATTCGATGTGTTTATCGATGCCCGCGGGCAACAAGCGTTGAAAACCCGGGACCTGCCCTTCCCATCGCTGCGCCAGCAGCTGCTGGCCTGCGGCGACGACATTCCGGACGTCGGCGATGACTACACGCTGCAGGCGCCCGAGACGCTGCGCGGCCGGGTCGCTTTCGGCGCCCTTCCCTGGCTGATGCACGATCGTCCCTTTGTGCAGGGGCTGACGGCCAGCGCCGAAATTGGCAGCGCGATGGCCCGTGCCGTGTCGCAGCAGGCAACGGGCCGCCGGCGCCGCCTGTGGTTTATCGAATAGCGGGCTGCTTAAACGCAATATCCGAATAAAGGAGGGCAAACAGGCGTGCTATAAACAGTGACTGTTCGCCCCCATGCAAGACCCTGTCTAACTTTTACGAGGTACTCATGAGCCATCTTTTTAGCGCGACGCGTATTGGTCAGCTGGCGCTGGATAACCGCATCGTTATTGCCCCCATGTGTCAGTACTCTGCCGACGAGGGTAAAGCCACCTCCTGGCACCGGATCCATCTTGGTCAGCTGGCTTTCTCCGGCGCTGGCCTGTTAATTCTGGAAGCCACGGCGGTAGAGCCAGCGGGACGTATCTCGCCGGGGGATCTGGGTTTGTGGGATGATGAAACCGAAAACGCGCTGCGCGCGGTGGTAGAGGATATTCGGGCCTGGTCGCCGATCCGCCTGGGGATCCAGCTGGGGCACGCCGGACGCAAAGCCTCCTGCGCGGCCCCGTGGCAGGGTGGTCATCAGCTGGCCCTTAATGAGGGTGGCTGGCAAACCGTTGCCCCCTCCGCCGTGGCGTTTCACGATGGCGACCGCGCCCCCGCCGAGCTGAGCCTTGCCGATATGGCGCGCATCAAAGCGGCGTTTGTCGCCAGCGCGTTGCGCGCCCAGCGTCTGGGCTTTGAGCTGATTGAACTGCACGCCGCCCACGGCTATCTGCTGCACCAGTTTCTCTCGCCGCTCAGCAATCAGCGCCGTGATGAGTACGGCGGTTCTCTGGAAAACCGTCTGCGCTATCCGCTGGAAGTGTTTAACGCGATCCGCGAGGCGGTGGGCAACACCATGGCGGTGGGCGTCAGGCTGTCGGCTACCGACTGGGTCGAAGGCGGCTGGGACTGCGAGCAGTCCATTCAGTTTAGCCAGCAGCTGGAAGCGCTGGGCAGCGACTATATTCACGTCTCCAGCGGCGGATTGTCGCCGCAGCAGTCGATCACCGTCGGACCGGGTTATCAGTTGCCATTCGCCCACGACATTCGCCAGCAGGTTGCTATCCCGGTGATTGGCGTGGGGCTGATCACCGATCCGCAGCAGGCGGAAGCGGCGCTGGAGGATGGCGATGCCGACCTGATCGCCCTCGCCCGCGCGGTACTCTACGATCCGCACTGGCCGTGGCACGCTGCCGCCAGCCTCGGCGCCCAGGTTCGCGTCCCTTCGCAGTACCTGCGCTCCGAGCCACACGGCCTGAAAGGCACCCTGCTGCCAAACCGTTGAACCCGCAGCGCGCATAAAAAAGGGGTATCGTAAGATACCCCTGAGCAGGATGTTATTGCTGTCCACGTGCCGGGCGGCGGCGGCGGCGCCCGGCAATCTATCATGCTCCGCTCCCTATATTTCCTGGCGCGGGTCAGGCAAACAGCGCAGGTTACTGCTGGGCGGGCGGTGGCGTGGTGTTCTGTTTGTCCGCCGCGATACTGTCCTGGATGGCCTTGGTTTTGCTCGCCGCCTCCGCCGAGAGCTGATTGGCGTCGCCGATGGCATTGTCTTTGATTTGACCCGCCTCTTTGACTATGCGGTCACTTTCCTGCTTTGCGTTCTGCTTCACGGCATCGGCCTGGGCTTTCGCCTGCTGGGCGATGGCATCCGCTTTCTTGTCCGCCTCCGCCTTGATGGCGCTGGCCTGATCCTTCAGGCGGTCGGCCTCGGCGTCAGCCTGGCTTTTCAGCGTATCGATTTGCTTATCCGCATCCTGTTTAATCGCCTGCGCTTTGTCCGCCGCGGCATCCTTCATCTGCTCCGCATTATCTTTGGCCTTATCCAGTTTGTTATCCACTTTCGACGCATCGTCGCAGCCAAACAGGGTCAGACACAGGGCGGAAGCAAGTAGTGTTTTATTCCAGAGTTTCATCAGCATTCCCTTACAGGTTAAGTCGTTATCCAGCTTTGTGATTGATTGCCATAATGGCATTCACATTTTATATATAAACGCTCAGCCAGCAGAGTCAAGCCGACACCGATCGATCCAGGGTCGCCACCAGCCCCTGCAGCCAGTCGGCAAAGACCCGCACCTTATGCGACAGATGCCGGTGCGGATAGAGCAGCGACAACGGTCGACGCGGCGCCGGAAAGTCCGGCAAAATTTCCACCAGTTGCCCGCTGTCGATATAAGGTTGCAAAAAGAAACGCATCCCCTGCAGCATCCCCAGCCCCGCCAGCCCGGCGGCAGTAAAGACTTCAGAGTTGTCCAGCACCAGTTTACCGGGAATGGCGATCTGCCTGATGCCCTCCGGGGTCTGGAATCGCCAGGGCATAATCTGTCGGCTGCTGCTGTTCACCCAGTTCACCGCCAGATGCGACTGCAGGTCCTCCAGCGTCGCGGGCGCCCCATAGCGCGCCAGATAGCCCGGACTGGCGCAGGTGGTTAACGCCACCTCCCCCAGCGAACGCGCCACATAGTCGCCATCCTCAAGATCCCCCACCCGCAGCAGGCAATCCAGACCATCGCGCAGCATATCCCGGCGTACGTCGGAGCTGCTGAGGACAATCTCCACCTCCGGATGAGCCTGATAAAAATCCGGCAGATGCGGGATCACCAGCAGCCGGGCAAAGGCGATCGGCATATCAACGCGCAGCTGACCGCGGATCGGTCGGTCCGGCGCGAACGACTCCAGCAGATCGTCGGCCTGGGAGAGCAACGGTTTGCTGCGGCGATAAAACTCTTCCCCCTCCGGCGTAAGATACAGACGCCGGGTGGTGCGCTGCAGCAGCCGGACCCCGCTCTCCTGCTCCAGCTGCTGCAGCGCTTTGGTCACCGCCGGTCGGTGGATCTGCAAATTTTCAGCCGCCTGGGCAAAGCTGCCGGCATCGACGATTTCAATAAAAATTTTAATATTTTCAAACAGATTCATTTGCATGATGGCCCGCCTCCCACCTCTTCATCAGTTCACATTATTACTAATTTAATAATAGTGATGAAAGTTTTTGCTCATTTTTTAAAACAATAAAGACGCCTACACTGCCCTCATTGCCGCATCGCTGGGGCGAAGAAATTTATAACTTATTAACATAAAAGGAAAAATATCATGCAACCTAACCGCGTCGCCCGCATTCTGGGTATTGAAAAACCGGTGGTCCAGGGGCCCCTCTCCTGGCTAACCGATGCTCGTCTGGTGGCGGCCGTCGGCAACGCCGGTGGGCTTGGCGTGCTGGGCCCGAACGCCGGACTGACGGCGGCAACCGCCGTTTCCACCCCGGAGGCCACCGCCGAGAAAATGCGCGAAGAGATCCGCAAAACCAAACAGCTGACGGAGAAACCCTTTGGCGTCAACCTGATCCCGACGGCGGAAAATGACATCTGGACGCCGGCGATCCTGCCGGTGATCAAAGAGGAAGGGGTTAAGGTGGTGGTCTACACCGGCTACGGCGATGGTTCGTTAAAACCGGCGCTGTTCGACGAACTGAAAGCCGCCGGGATCACCATTATCTATCGTGACATCAACCCGACGCCGGAGAACAGCCGCCGCGCGGAGCAGGCCGGAGCGGATATTATTGTCGCCACCGGCTTTGACGAAGGCGGCACGCTGCCGGGTACCGCCCTCGGGACCTTCACCATCGTCCCGCTGATCGTTGACGCGGTACAGCGGGTTCCGGTGATGGCCGCCGGAGGGATCACCGACGCCCGGGGCGCGCGCGCCGTCCACGCCCTCGGTGCGGAAGGGGTTTTCGCCGGCTCGGTATTTATCAGCACCATCGAAAGCCGGGTTCCCGACTCGGTGAAAGCGAAAATTGTGGCCGCCAACGGTCTGGATCTGCGCCTGTTCCGTACCCTGCCGGACTACTACCGCGCGCTGCCCGGCAAACTGAGCGACACACTGGTGGCCATGGATCGTGCCGGCGCCTCAAAAGCCGAGCTGGCCCAGGCGATGGGCGGTCTGCGCGGGATGCGGCTGGGCATGCTGGAGGGGAATACTGATGAGGGGTATATCTCGGTGGGCGCGGGGATCGGCAACATCCATGCCATCACCTCTGTCGCCGAGGTGGTCAACCAGCTGGCGGTGTGAAGCCGCCAGCCGGGGCTCGGCAACCGGCGCGATCAGGCGTCGGCCACCTTCTCTACCGCCCGGGAGAAAGCGTCGATAGCCAGTCCGACGTCGGCGGCGGTGACCGACTCCGCCGGGTGATGGCTGACGCCCCCCAGGCAACGCACAAACAGCATGGCCGATGGCCAGCGCTCGGCGATGGCGATGGCGTCATGCCCTGCGCCGCTCGGCAGCGTCAGCGAACGCCCCTGCACCGCCGCTACCGCCTCGCCCAGCACCGCCTGCAGGTGACTGTCGCAGGCGGTGGCGGCGATGCGATAATACTCCTCGGCGGCGAAACGCAGCTGGCGACGCCCGGCAATGGCCTGCGCCTCGCCCAGCAGCTCATCCAGCAGCGCCGTCAGCGGCGCATCCTGCGGGCCGCGAATATCCAGCGTCAACTGCACCTCGCCCGGTATCACGTTCACCGCGCCCGGCGCACAGCGCAGGGTGCCGACCGTCGCCACCAGGTTACCGCCGCGCTGCCGGGTCAGGTTTTCCACCTGCACCATCCATTCCGCCGCCGCGGCGAGGGCGTCCTTGCGGTGGAGCATCGGCACCGTGCCGGCATGGCCAGCTTCGCCGGTAAAGCGGCAGTTCAGCCGTCGGGCGCCGTTAATCGCCTCCACCACGCCGAGCGCCAGCCCCGCCTGCTCCAGGCACGGCCCCTGCTCGATATGCAGCTCCAGATAGGCGGCGATATCCCGCGGGAGACGGGCCGCATCGCCGATCCGCGCCGGATCGAGTCCGGCATTCACCAGCGCCTGGGCGACGCTCACGCCGTCGGTATCGCACTGTGACAGCCAGCTTTCAGGCCAGGTGCCGGTGACGCCGCGGCTGCCGAGCAGGGTGATGCCAAAGCGGGTGCCCTCTTCATCGCCAAAGCCGACGATCTCGATTGCCTTTGCCAGCCGTCGCCCCTGCTGGTGCAGACGCTGGACCACCTCAATCGCCGCCAGCACGCCGAGCATGCCGTCGTAGCGTCCGGCGTTGCGCACGGTGTCAAGATGAGAACCCAGCAGCACCGCCGGCGCCCCCTCCTGTTGTCCTTCATAGCGTCCGCAGATGTTGCCGACGCTGTCCTGCCACACCATCATGCCGGCAGCCTGCATCCACTGGCCCACCAACTGGTTGGCCTGCAGATGCTCGGGCGACAGATAGACCCGGGTCAGGGCATCGGCGGTTTCGCTGAGGGTGGCCAGCCGATCGGCACGCGCCATCACCCGGCTGGCAGCCGCTTCTCTCTCCGCCTGCTGGCGGGCGGTATCACTCATAGGGTGGCCTCGGTGCGGTAGTGATCCCAGGCCGCCTGCATCGCCGCGCCCTGAGTGGTGGTGAACTTGAGGTAGTTCAGGACCGCTTCCAGCGCGCTGAGCGTCTGCATCACGCAGTCTTTACGCGCGTTATAGCCCATGGTGCCAATGCGCCAGACTTTACCGTGCAGCGGACCAAACGAGGTGCCAATTTCAATGCCGAAATCTTCCAGCATCAGTTTGCGTACCTGATCGCCGTTGACCCCGTTGGGGATCACCACCCCCAGCACGTTATTCATTTTGTGCCGCAGGTCGCCAAAGGTCTCGAGCCCCATCGCCTGGATGCCCTTCAGCAGCGCATCGCCGTGCAGTTTGTGGCGGGCGATGCCGTTGTCGAGTCCCTCCTGGAGGATCAGGCGCGCGCACTCCCGGGCGGCGAACAGCGCCGAGGTCGCTTCGGTATGGTGGTTAAGGCGCTCCGGCCCCCAGTAATCCATTACCATGCCGAGATCGAAATAGTTGGAGTAGATCATCTCGTCGACGCCATCGTGGTGGGCGTCGGTGCGGATCCCCTGCTCAATGCAACGACGGCGGCGGATGACCTCTTCCATCCGCGGGCTGAGGGTGATGGGCGAGGTGCCGGAAGGACCGCCCAGGCACTTCTGCATCCCGGCGGACACGGCGTCCAGCTGCCAGGCGTCGGTTTCCAGCGGGTTACCGCCGAGCGACGCGGTGGCGTCGGTATAGAACAGCACTTCGTGACGACGGCAAATCTCCCCCAGCTCCGCCAGCGGCTGCAGCATGGTGGTGGAAGTATCGCCCTGCACGGTGAGCAGCAGGCGCGGGCGCACGCGCTTGATCGCGTCCTCAACCTGATCCGGCGTAAAGACCTCGCCCCACGGCACCTCGATGGTGTGCACCTCTGCCCGGCAACGACGCGCGATCTCGCACAGCAGATGTCCAAACCGGCCGAACACCGGCACCAACACTTTGTCACCCGGACGGATCGCCGACACCAGAATCGCTTCGATCCCGGCGCGCGAGGTGCCGTCAACCAGCATCGTCCAGCGATTTTCGGTGCGAAACACACCGCGGTAGAGCGCCATGACTTCATTCATGTAGTGGGTCATCGCCGGATCGTACTGCCCAACCAGCTGGCTCGACATGGCGCGCAGCACGCGCGGGTCGGCATTGATCGGCCCCGGCCCCATCAGCAGGCGCTGCGGCGGGTTAATTTGCGAAAACTGAGTGATATCCATCTGCCATTCCTTACGTTAGTTAAGACCGCGCACCGAGGAGATAAACTGTTTCAGTTCGCTGGTCTGCGGGCTGGCGAACAGCGTTTTGCTGTCGCCCTGCTCCCAGACGCGTCCCTGATGCATAAACACCACGCGGTCGCCCACTTCGCGGGCAAAGTTCATTTCATGGGTGACGAGGATCAGCGTCATACCTTCCGCCGCCAGTTGCTCCAGCACCTTCAGCACTTCACCCACCAGTTCCGGGTCGAGTGCCGAGGTGATTTCGTCACAGAGTAAAACTTTCGGCGACATGGCCAGCGCCCGGGCAATGGCCACGCGCTGCTGCTGGCCGCCGGAGAGATTGGCCGGATAGTAATCCAGACGGTCGCCAAGACCGACCTTCTCCAGCATCCGCTGCGCCAGCTCCCGGCATTCGTCCTGGGACTTCTTCAGTACCCGCCGCGGAGCCAGCATGACGTTCTCCAGCGCCGTCATGTGCGGGAACAGGTTAAAGTTCTGGAACACCATGCCGATGGAGCGGCTGATCTCCCGGGCCTGTGAATCGCGATCGGTGATGGTCATGCCCCCGAGCTTGATACTGCCCTCCTGGTAGCCCTCCAGACCATTGATACAGCGCAGCAGGGTGCTTTTACCCGAGCCGCTGCGGCCGATGATCGAGATCACTTCCCCCATGTCGATATCCAGATCGACGCCCTTCAACACATGGTTGTCGCCGTAGTACTTCTGCATCTGATTAATGGTGATGAGAGGCATTGAATTTGTTCTCCAGATAGCGGCTGTAGCGGGACAGCGGATAGCACAGAATGAAATAGCCCAGCGCCACCAGGGCAAACACTTTAAACGGCTGATAAGTGACGTTGGTCAGCATCGTCCCGGCCTTGGTCAGCTCCACAAAGCCGATAATCGATGCCAGCGCCGTGCCTTTGATCACCTGTACGGCAAAGCCCACCGTCGGCGCGATGGCAATGCGCAGTGCCTGCGGCGCCACCACGCGGTACAAGGTCTGGCCGAAGCTCAGCCCGAGACACCGCGAGGCTTCCCACTGGCCTTTGGGCAGCGCGCGAATGCTGCCGAACCAGATATCCAGCAAAAAGGCGCTGGTGTAGAGCGTCAGAGCGACCGAGGCGGCGGTCCACGCCGAGACGTCGATGCCGAACAGCGCCACGCCAAAGAATGCCAGAAACAGCTGCATCAGCAGCGGCGTGCCCTGAAACAGCTCGATGTAGCCGCGGATCAACCGTTTCACCTGGCGTCCGCCGGTGAGGCGCAGCAGCAGTAACGGTAAGGTCACCAGCGCCCCGCCGGTGAACGCGACCAGCGACAGCAGCACCGTCCAGCGACCGGCCAGCAGCAGGTTGCGGATAATGTCCCAATCAGTAAAAGTGGTCATCAGGCCTGTACCCCCAGCCATTTACGCCCCGCCGCCATCAGCAGCTGGCGCATCGCTATCGATAACGCTAAGTAGATCCCGGTGGTCACCAGATAGACCTCAAAGCTCAAAAATGTCCGCGACTGGATCAGGTTGGCGGCGAAGGTCAGCTCCTCATAGGAGACCTGCGACACCACTGACGAGCCGAGCATCACGATGATGCACTGGCTGACCAGCGCCGGGTAAATCCGCTGCAGCGCCGGGGGCAACACGACGCGAACGAAGGTTTGCGTCCGGCTAAGCCCGAGCACGCGACCGGCTTCCCACTGGCCCTTCGGCGTCACCTGAATACCGGCGCGGACGATCTCGGTGCTATAGGCGCCGAGGTTAACCACCATCGCCAGCAGCGCCGCTTCACCGGCGGTCATCTTCAGTCCAAGGTTCGGTAAACCAAAGACGATAAAAAAGAGTTGCACCACAAACGGCGTGTTGCGGATGATTTCCACATATCCGCCCCATACCCGGCTGAGCATTCCCGGGCGCCCGCTGCGGATCGCCGCCCCGAGGATGCCGATCGCCAGTCCGCCGATCGTCGCCAGCACCGTCAACTGCACCGTCACCCACAGGCCGGCCAGCAGCTCCGGCCAGTGCGGCCAGAGCTCAGAGAAATGAAGTTGCTCCGTCATCCCCAGACCTTACGCGCCGAGGCTGGCAGGCAGTGGCGCTTTCAGCCACTTCTCAGACAGACCGTTGAGGGTGCCGTCCTTAATGCCCTGCTCGATGAGGGTATCCACTTTCGCCTTCAGCGCCGGTTCGTTCTTTTTCAGACCGATAAAGCACGGCGAGTCCTTCAGCATAAAGCTCGGGACCGGCGCTTTGTCGGCGTTCTGCCGGGAGATGGCCGCCACCACCAGATTGCCGGTCGCGACATACTCCACCTGTCCGGACAGATAAGCCGACAGCGTGGTGTTATTGTCCTCGTAGCGCTTAATCTGCGCCGCCTGCGGCGCCACGCTGGTCAGTACCATATCTTCCACTGCCCCGCGGGTCACCCCGATGCTTTTACCGCTCAGCGCGGCCGCGTCCTTCAGTTCCGCCCCTTTCGGGCCAAACACGCCGAGGAAGAACGGCGCGTAGGCGCGGCTGAAGTCGATCACCTTCTCGCGCTCGGCGTTCTTGCCGAGGCTGGAGATCACCAGGTCCACCTTATCGGTCTGCAGATACGGCACGCGGTTGGCGCTGGTCACCGGGACCAGCTGCAGCTTGAGCTTCATCGATTTCGCCAGATAGCGCGCCATATCGATGTCATACCCCTGCGGCTGCAGGTCGGTGCCCACCGAGCCGAACGGCGGAAAATCCTGAGGCACGGCAATACGAATGACGCCGCGTTTTTCAATATCCTGGAGCTGGTCAGCCTGCGCGGCAGAAACAGACGAAAGGAGACAAGCGGCCCCGGCCAGTGCAATCAACAGTTTCTTCATGATGTTTACCCGTTACGTTAGCATGAAACAAAAGATTCTTTGAATCTGTTTTTGCAACTAATGTGCCAGATACAGACGAGGCGAGAGTTGGCGAGGAATTAAAACAAAAAGTGAGAAAGGACAAGCGTTAACGGGAAAGTGTTCAGCGAGCGGCGGCGCCATCACGTGGTTTTTCTTGCACCATAATAATGCACAGCACCACGCTGGCGCCCCATTAGCGTTGTTCCAGCTCGTCCAGTTGCTGATAAAGCGTGGCGATATCGTGGATGCGCGGACGACCGCTGTCGAGCGTTTCATGGAGAAAGGCATTGGCCAGCAGATTGATCAGGCTGTTGACCGAGGCATAGCTGTCGTAGGCGGAGACGCTGTCCAGCGGCGCGCAGAGCTGCCAGCGGGAGAGCGGAAACAGGCTATGGGCCTGCGGCTCGCACATTAACAGGACCGGCACCCCGTCGCGCTGCAGCTGCTGCAGCAATGGGCGTACTATTCGCGGCCGGCGGCGAAACGCCATCATGACCACCAGATCATCGGCGGTCAGATCGACCAGTTCTTCGCTGAGACTCTGACCCGGCTGGGGCAGTACCAGCACCTGGCCGCGGGCCTGCAGCAGCTGCTGGCGCAAGTGCAGCGCCGCCGGATAGGCGTTACGCATCCCCACCACCACGATGCGGCGCGCGGCCACCATCGCCGTCAGCGCCTCGGCGAACTGGCGGGCGTCGAGGGCGTTGACCCATTGGGTGAGGTTCGCCATCTCCTGCTTATAATGGCGCGCCAGCAGCGTGTTACCCTGCACCGCGTCGCGCTGGTCGGTCAGCGGCATCCCGCTCTGGCGCAGGGTGCGCAGTTCATCGCGCATGTCCTTATATTTGTCATAACCGAGGCGCTTGAACAGCCGGCTGACGGTGGCTTTCGACACGCCGCTCAACTGCGCCAGCTCGGCGCTGTTGTAGCTTATCAGGTCGTCAAAGTGGTCAAAGATGAAATCCGCCACCCGCTGCTCCTGCGGCGACAGCGAGGCGTATTGCCCTTTCAGTCGTTCATCGAGTTGTTGCATAGCGCCCCTGTAACTTTCGTTTCATCATCCATCCCTCATCATACTGTATCTGCTATGCCTTACACATAGCGTGCCAGTGGGAAAATTCTGATCATTGTTTTTATCAATGAAACGAAACGTTCAGAGATGGAACAGCTTTTGCAGTGTTCTGCGGGTGATTCGTTCAGAAAGGATAATTTATGCACAGTAGCAACGTTTCGACCCACGGCATGGCGGTGGCCCCCCACCACCTCGCCAGTCAGAGCGCGCTGGCGATCCTGCGCGAGGGCGGCAGCGCCATTGAAGCAATGGTGGCTGCCGCGGCGGCCATCGCCGTCGTCTATCCCCACATGAATGGCCTCGGCGGCGATGGCTTCTGGCTGATCGTACCGCCTGAGGGAGACCCCATCGCCATTGACGCCAGCGGGGCGGCCGGATCGCTGGCGACCCTCGAGGCCTACGCCGGACAGCAGCATATTCCCCACCGGGGACCGCAGGCCGCACTGACCGTCGCCGGCACCGTCAGCGGCTGGGACGAGGCGCTGCGTATTTCACGGGACTTAACCGGCCGCGCGCTGCCGGTGGCCCGCCTGCTGGCCGATGCGATCGGCTATGCCGAAGACGGTATTCCGGTCACCGCCTCGCAAGCCCACGCCACCGCCAGCAAACTGGAAGAGTTGCGCCATCAGCCGGGCTTCAGCGAAACCTGGCTGGTATCGGGCGAGGCCCCGCGGCCCGGCAGCCGCTTTCGCCAGCCCGCCCTCGCCGGTACCCTGCGCATGCTGGCCAGCGACGGTCTCGACAGTTTCTATCGCGGGCCGCTGGCCGAGCGTCTCGCGCAGGGTATGGCCGCGCTGGGGATGCCGATCACCCTCGGCGACCTGCAGGCCCACCGCGCCCGGCGTCCGGCGCCGCTGACGCTCCAGCACCAGCAGGGCACGCTGTGGAATCTTGCGCCGCCGACGCAGGGACTGGTGTCGCTGGCGATCCTTGGCATCACCGACCGCCTGAACATGGCCGATGCCGACGACGCGCAAACGGTGCACCGTATTGTCGAAGCCACCAAGCGGGCATTTGCCCTGCGCGATGCGCATATCACCGATCCACGCCATCTGGATGTGGATGTACAGCAGTTGCTCACCCCGGAAGCTCTGCAGCCGCTGGCCGACAGCATCGACGACGCCAGCGCTTCCCCCTGGGGCCGCGGCAAAGGCCCGGGCGATACCGTCTGGATGGGCGTCGTGGATAACAGCGGACTGGCAGTGTCATTTATTCAGAGTATCTATCACGAGTTCGGCAGCGGCGTGGTGCTCCCGGACACCGGGATCGTCTGGCAAAACCGCGGGGCGGCCTTCAGCCTCGATCCGCAGCATCTCCTGGCGCTGGCCCCTGGCAAACAGCCATTCCATACCCTCAACCCTGCCGCCGCCCGCCTGAACGATGGCCGGGTGATGGTCTATGGCTCGATGGGCGGCGACGGTCAGCCGCAAACTCAGGCGGCGCTGTTTACTCGCTATATCCTGCAGGGGGTGCCGTTGCAGGAGAGCATCTCCCGTCCGCGCTGGCTGCTGGGCCGCACCTGGGGCCAGTCCTCCGATTCACTGAAGCTGGAGGGACGCTTTGCCCCCGCCTGTATCGCGCGACTGCGCGAGCTGGGGCACGAAGTGGAAGTGCTGGCCGATTTCAGCGAAGCGATGGGCCACGCCGGCGCCATTGTCCGCCATCCCAACGGCCTGCTTGAAGGGGCGACCGATCCACGCAGCAACGGCGCCGCCGCCGGATACTAAGGAGCAGACTATGACCACACAGCCAGACTGGAGCGAGTATCTGACGCAGATGACTCACCTGTTGCACCTGGAGCTGGATGCACCCCGTCGTGAAGAGCTGGAGCGCCAGTTTGCCCGCATCGCCGCCATGGCGCAGCCGCTGATGGACTATCCCCTCGGGCCGCGCGAGGAGATTGCGGGGGTGTATAAAGCATGACTCTTCATCACTTCACCATCGCCGAGATCCAGCGTGCGCTGCACGAGGGCGAACTGAGCGCCCGGGAGATCGCCCGCCAGACGCTGGACGACATCGCCCGCGTGAATCCGCAGATCAACGCCTGGACCGAGGTCACCGCCCAGCGCATGCTGGCAGAAGCCGACAGCATTGACGCCCTGCGCCGGGAAAAGCGCCCCCTGCCGCCGCTGGCAGGGATTCCTTACGCAGTGAAAAATCTGTTTGATGTCGCCGGGCATACCACCCTCGCCGGGGCGGAACTGCTGAGCGACCGGTCGCCGGCGACCAGCGACAGCTGGGCGGTGCGCCAGCTGCACAGCGCCGGCGCCCTGCTCAGCGGGATGCTCAATATGGACGCCTACGCCTACGGCTTCACCACCGAAAACAGCCACTTTGGCGCGACGCGCAACCCGCACGATCTGTCGCGGATCGCCGGCGGATCGTCCGGCGGTTCGGCCGCGGCGGTGGCGGCCGGGCTGGTCCATTTCAGCCTCGGCAGCGACACCAACGGCTCGATCCGCGTCCCCGCGTCGCTGTGCGGGATCTTTGGCCTGAAACCCACTTTCGGTCGCCTTTCGCGCTCTGGCAGCCATCCGTTTGTCGCCAGTCTGGATCATATTGGTCCCTTTGCCCGCCGGGTGGCCGACCTCGCCGCGGTGTATGACGCCCTGCAGGGGCGCGACCCGGCCGATGACTTTCAGGCTGATAAAGCCAGCGAGCGCACCGGTAATCTGCTGGAGCGCGGACTGGAGGGGCTGCGCTGCGCGCGGCTGGGCGGCTATTTCACCACCTGGTGCGATGACGACGCCCGGGCGGCCGTGGATCGGGTCGCCCACGCGCTGGGCGCCGACAGCGAGCTGCAGTTCGCGGATGCCGCGCTGGCCCGCTCGGCGGCCTTTATCATCAGCGCCAGCGAAGGCGGCAATCAGTACCTGACGGATCTTCGCCACTCGCCAGAGCGTTTTGAACCTCACTCCCGCGAGCGGCTGCTTGCCGGAGCGATGATCCCCTCCGCATGGTATCTGCAGGCTCAGCGTTTTCGCCGTCATGCTCGCCAGGCAATGAAATCCCTGTTCAGCCAGGCCGACGTGCTGATCGCCCCCGCCACCCCATGCAGCGCCACGCCGATAGGCGCGGAGGAGATGGTAATTAACGGCCAGCCGCTGCCGGTGCGCGCCAGCATGGGAATGCTAACGCAGCCGATCTCCTTCCTCGGTCTGCCGGTGGTGACCGTGCCCCTGCGTACCGCCAGCGGTAAGCCGATTGGCCTGCAGCTGATTGCCGCGCCGTTTAACGAACAAGCCTGTCTTCGCGCCGCGCGGGCGCTGGAAGCGATGGGCATTACCGATGCCCGAGTGGCGGAGAGTGCAGCATGATCAATCTGGATAATGTAGACCGCCCGGCGATCCTCGCCGAGGTGACGGCGGCGTTTTATCAGTATGAAGAGGCGCTGGTCAGCAATAACATCGAGGCGCTGGATGCGCTGTTCTGGTACGACCCGCGCACCGTACGGCTGGGAGCCGGCGAAAATCTGTATGGCATCGAGGCGATCCGCGCCTTTCGCGCCGCCCGCCCCGCCGCCGGTCTGGCCCGCGATCTGCGCCATACCACCATTACCACCTTTGGCGCGGATATGGCGGTGTGCAGCACCGAGTTCACCCGCGAAGGCAGCGCCCGCCTGGGCCGCCAGCAGCAGACCTGGGTACGCTTCCCCTACGGCTGGCGCATTGTCGCCGCCCAGGTCAGTCTGATGGACTGAGTGGCGTATACGGGAGCGGACCGGAGAATAAGGTATCCACCGGCCCGCTTCCGGTCCGGTAACACGCTATTTGGAGTCGAAGATCATGGTGTTCATCAGAGCGGCTGAATCAAAAGATATCCCCTCGCTGAAAACGCTATTTCTGCAGCTGGGCTATCAGACGGAGACGGCGATCTTAGAACAACGCATCACTGCCCCGCAGAGTATGATGAGTGCGCTGGTGGCGGAAACAGAAAACGCCGTGTGTGGCGTAATCGTTATCAATTTTATTTTACCGGTACATGAGAACCGTTTATGGGCATTAATTTCCGCGCTGGTCATCGAGGAATCGTCACGTGGATCAGGGATAGGCCAGCAACTTCTCCATGCCGCAGAGCGCCTCGCTCGCGATAAACAATGCGCTCAGATCGAACTTTCAAGCAGTGAAAAAAGAATCAGAGCGCATCAATTTTATGAAAATAACGGCTACAAGGAGGTCCGCAAACGCTTCGTTAAACATTTGTCTTAACCGCCTGCGCGCGAGGGCTTTCCCCGGATGACCGTAACTATATTTTGCCCAGCAGGATATTTAACATGCGGCGCAGGGGTTCCGCCGCACCCCACAGTAGCTGATCGCCAACCGTTAACACCGAGTAGACGGGTTCATTATTTAACGACATTTTCTTGTAGCGGCCAATTCCTACCTGCAGCGAACCACTAATAGCAGCCGGGGTCAATTTACTGACACTCTCTTGCTTATTATTGCGGATATAGTTTACCCATGGATGGGAATGGGTGACTAACTCAGCGAATTCCGCTTCGCTGACCTCACGTTTAAGTTTAAGGGTAATGGCAGCGCTGTGGCAGCGGATCACGCCGACCCGAATGCATAAGCCATTGACCGGAATGGTGCCGGGCGCAAGGCCAAGAATTTTATTGGTTTCCGCCTCGCCCTTCCATTCTTCACGGCTGTTTCCATCGCCTAAATCGCTGTCGATCCAGGGAATGATGCTTCCCATCAGAGGAACGCCAAAATTCTCCACCGGCATACCCGCGCTGTTAATCAGCTCACTCACTTTATTTACCAATGGCAGTACTGAACCTGATGCCGTCAGTTCATCCGCAGATAAATGCTGACTGATATAAGCGCTTTGCGCGATTAATTCCCGCACCTGTTTGGCGCCCGCTCCGGAGGCAGACTGATAGGTCATCACGCTCATCCATTCGATCAGGTCAGCCTTGATCAGCCCGGCCAGCCCCATCAGGCTCAGCGTAATGGAGCAGTTGCCGCCAACAAACAGTTTCACTCCCGCTTTCACGGCACGATCGATATTATCGCGGTTTACCGGGTCGAGAATAATGCAGGCTTTTTCATCCATCCGCAGCGCCGAAGCGGCGTCAATCCAGTAACCTTGCCAGCCATGGTTAATTAACGCTGGATAGATGGCTTTGGTATAATCCCCGCCCTGACAGGTGATGATGATATCCATTTCGGCGAGGGCGCTAAGGGAATTCGCATCTTTAAGGATGTCGCTTTTACCATTAATAACCGGGCCCACACCGCCCGCACTTGAGGTACTAAAAAAATGCGCTGAAATATCGTCGAAATCATTTTCTTCGATCATTCTTTGCAGTAATACAGAGCCTACCATTCCCCGCCAGCCAACAATACCCACCTGCTTCATTTATTTAACCTTTATAAGTTATGAGAATGTTAATTTGCATTTCGCCGTACTTTATATCGCATCCCTTAATAAAGGTCATTACCCACCACATCGATTTCTATCATTATTAAAATGTTTCATCCGCCATCAGCGATTTTTATCTCTTATTACGGCAAAGCAGGAATAAGGTGGCGGCGACTGTCCCTCTTTTCGGCATTCAAAGGAGAAACGACGTAGCGAAACGGGAGCGGCTTCTCCCCTGGGTACCGTGAAGAGTAACTTGCATTTTGATAGTGACTATGTCAATTTGCTGGCAAAAGCCACCTGGTTACTGGACAGCCCATGAAAAATGAACCGCTTTGCCACGCTCCCTGCCCCATTGCCCGCAGCCTTGGCCGCATCGGCGACAGCTGGAGCATCATGATCCTGCGTGACGCCTTCGCGGGCTTTACCCGCTTTGACGAGTTCCAGAAAAGCAGCAACGTCGCGCCCAATATTCTGTCGCGCCGCCTGAAGGCGCTGGTCGACGACGGGCTGCTGGAGAAGGTGTGCTACAGCAGCACCCCGCCGCGCTACGAATACCACCTTACGCAACGCGGCCGCGATTTTCGCATGGTGCTGCTGGCGCTGGCGGAATGGGGTAACCGCCACTTCGCCCCCGAAGGCCGTCAGATGCAGCTGGTGGAAACCGCCACCCAGCGACGGGTGGAGCCAGTCATGGTGGATAAAGCGACCGGGGAAGAGATTATTCCGGGTAAATACGCCATGGTGCCGGGCCCCGCCGCCTCGCCGCTGATGAAATATCGTCATGAATATCTGCTGCGCAAACGCGAAGGCGATAGCGGGCAAAAATTCCAGCCTGAACCTTACAGAGATGCCAGCAATGAATCCGACCAGTAAGAAAAATATTCTTGTCCTGGCGGCCCTGGGCGCTGCCGCCCTGGCGGCAGCGAGCTACGGCGCTTACTGGTGGCATACCGGGCGCTTTATGCAGACCACCGATGATGCTTATGTCGGCGGCGACATTAGCGCCATCTCCAGCAAAGTCTCCGGCTATATCCAGCAGCTGGCGGTGCAGGACAATATGGCGGTGAAAAAAGGTGACCTGTTGATCCGCATTGACGACCGCGATTATCGCGCCGCCCTCGCGAAAGCCGCCGGAGAAGTGGCGGCGCAGCAGGCCGCGCTGGCCGATATTCAGGCTACCCGCCAGCTTCAGCAGGCGACCATTGCCGGCTCTGCGGCCTCGTTACTGGCCGCCACGGCGGCAACCGAAAAACTGGCTAACGACAACCGACGCTATAACGCCCTGGCCGCGTCGAGCGCGATTTCCGCACAGATCCGCGATAACGCCTCCGCCGATTATCGCCGGGCGCACGCCGAGCAGGAGAAGGCCAAAGCGGATAAAACCGTGGCCGAACGTCAGCTGGCGGTGCTGGATGCTCGCCAGCAGCAAACCCTGGCTGCCCTGGCGCAGGCCCAGGCTAACCTCGAGATGGCGAGGCTGAACCTCAGCTATACCGACATTCGCGCGCCGTTCGATGGGGTGATTGGCAACCGCCGCGCGTGGTCCGGCTCGTTCGTCAGCAGCGGCACGCAACTGCTCTCCCTGGTGCCCGCGCACGGCCTGTGGATTGACGCCAACTTCAAGGAAAACCAGCTGGCGCATATGCGTGCCGGCCAGCCGGTGACCATCGTCGCCGATGTGCTGCCGAACCATACCTTTAAGGGCCATGTCGCCAGCCTGGCGCCGGCGACCGGCTCACGCTTCAGCATTCTGCCGGCGGAGAACGCGACCGGGAATTTCACTAAAATCGTGCAGCGGGTGCCGGTCCGCATTGCGCTGGAAGGTGACGGGGCAAAGCTTGACGTCCTGCGCCCGGGACTGTCGGTGATCGTCACCGTGAACGAAAAGAGCCCTCGATGAGCACCGTTCAGGCGCTGTCCGCCCCGCAGGGTCTGTCGATGCCGACGGCGAAGAAGATCTTCGCCTTCGCCAGCATGTGCGTGGGGATGTTTATTGCCCTTATCGACATCCAGATCGTCTCAGCCTCGCTGCGGGATATTGGCGGCGGCCTGTCGGCGGGCGACGATGAAACCGTCTGGGTACAAACCAGCTACCTGATCGCCGAGATCATTATTATCCCGCTTTCCGGCTGGCTGGCCCGGGTCATGTCGACCCGCTGGCTGTTTGCCGCTTCCGCGGCGGGCTTCACGCTGATGAGCCTGCTGTGCGGCTGGGCGTGGAACATCCAGAGTATGATCGCCTTCCGCGCCCTGCAGGGACTGGCGGGCGGGTCGATGATCCCCCTGGTGTTCACCACCGCTTTCGCCTTTTTCCAGGGCAAACAGCGGGTTATTGCCGCGGCGACGATCGGCGGCCTGGCCTCCCTCGCCCCTACGCTGGGTCCAACGGTGGGCGGCTGGATCACCGAAAACTACAACTGGCACTGGCTGTTCTTTATCAACGTGGTTCCGGGGATTTACATCGCGGTGGCAGTGCCGCTGCTGGTAAAAGTAGACAGCGCCGACCCCTCGCTGCTGCGCGGCGCCGACTATCTCAGTATTCTGCTGCTGGCCTTGTCCCTCGGCTGCCTGGAATATACCCTCGAAGAAGGTCCGCGCTGGGGCTGGTTTGATGACGCGACCCTGACGACCACCGCCTGGGTCGCCCTGCTCTGCGGCGTGGCCTTTGTTATCCGCACCCTGCGCCATCCGCAGCCGGTGATGGATCTCCGCGCCCTGCAGGATCGAACCTTCAGCCTCGGCTGCTATTTCTCGTTTATGGCCGGCGTCGGCATCTTCGCCACCATCTATTTAACCCCGCTGTATCTGGGGAGCGTGCGCGGTTTCAGTGCACTGGAGATCGGCCTGGCGGTATTTTCCACCGGTCTGTTCCAGGTCATGTCTATTCCGTTTTATTCGTGGCTCGCCAACCGCGTCGATCTGCGCTGGCTGCTGATGGCCGGGCTGATCGGCTTTGCGGTGTCGATGTACAGCTTTGTTCCGATCACCCACGACTGGGGGGCGGACCAGCTGCTGCTCCCGCAGGCCTTTCGTGGACTGGCGCAGCAGTTTGCCGTCGCGCCAACGGTGACCCTGACGCTGGGCAGCCTGCCGCCCGCGCGCCTGAAGCTGGCCTCCGGGCTGTTTAATCTGATGCGCAACCTCGGGGGCGCCATCGGCATCGCCCTGTGCGGCACGGTGCTTAACGACAGAACCAATCTGCACTACAGCCGCCTGGCGGACCATCTGAATAACGCCAACCTGGCAATGAGCGATTTTGTTCAGCGCAGCGCGGCAAACTTCACCGTCCAGGGGATCTCGCCGGATGCCGCGCAGACGGCGGCGCTGAAAAATCTTTCCGCGCTGGCGCTACGGGAGGCGCGAACCCAGGCATTTTCCGATGCTTTCTACCTCATCATGATGGGTTTTTTACTTGCCGCGCTACTGGTTCCCTTGATGAAAAAGCCGCCGGCACACTGATACTACAGGAGAGTTAACTATGGGCGTTTCCGTTAAACGCATTGTCGTCACCGGGATGGGGATTGTCAGCCCGCTGGGCTGCGGCGTACAGCACGTCTGGCAGTCGCTGCTGGCAGGAAAGTCAGGGATCACCCGACTCAGCGAGCAGTTGGGCGCGGATATTCCCTGCAAAGTGGCCGGCCAGGTGCCGTCCATTGACAGCGATCCGCTGCACGGCTTCGACCCGCTGGCGACCATCCCGGCGAAAGAGCGCAAAAAGATGGATCGCTTTATTGAGTTTGCGCTGGTCGCCGCGCGCGAAGCGCTGGCCCAGGCCGGTTGGTCGCCAGCATCCGAGGCCGAACAGGAACGCACCGCCACAGTGATCGCCACCGGGATTGGCGGGTTCAGCGAGATCGCCAATGCGGTACATACCACCGATGAACGTGGGCCGCGTCGTCTCTCGCCGTTCACCATCCCCTCTTTTCTGGCCAACCTGGCCGCCGGGCATGTGTCTATCGCCCACGGCTTCCGGGGGCCCATCGGCGCGCCGGTCACCGCCTGCGCGGCTGGCGCTCAGGCCATCGGCGATGCGGCGCGGATGATCCGCAGCGGCGAGGCGGATATTGCCCTCTGCGGCGGCGCGGAAGCGGCAATTCATCGCGTTAGCCTGGCCGGATTTGCCGCGGCAAGGGCGCTGTCCAGCGCCTACAGCGACCAGCCGGAAAGCGCATCCCGCCCCTTTGACCGAGACCGCGATGGTTTTGTGATGGGAGAAGGCGCGGGGCTTATCGTGATCGAATCTCTGGAGCACGCGCTGGCGCGCGGCGCCACGCCGCTGGCCGAGCTGGTGGGCTACGGCACCAGCGCAGATGCTTATCACCTGACCGCTGGCCCGGAAGACGGGAACGGCGCACGTCGGGCCATGGAGACCGCTATTCGCCAGGCCGGGGTGACCGTCGACGAGATTGACCATATCAACGCCCACGCCACCTCAACGCAGGTAGGTGATAAAGGTGAGCTGGCGGCGATTAAAACGCTGTTTGGCGCCCATCCGGTCGCCATTACCTCGACGAAATCCGCCACCGGCCATCTGTTAGGCGCGGCCGGCGGGATCGAGGCCATCTTCACCATTCAGGCGCTGCGTGACCAGGTGGTGCCGCCGACGCTGAACCTGCATCACCCCGATGAAGAGGCGGCAGGTCTCAATCTGGTGGCGCTGCAGGCCCGCCCGCAGAAAATGCGTTATGCGCTGTCAAACGGTTTTGGCTTTGGCGGCGTTAACGCCAGCCTGCTGCTGAAACGCTGGGAATAATCGTCAACTCCCCCCGCCGGCACTGGCCGGCGGGGAATTTCCACCCGGACACCCTACTCAGTCACTGATCTCCCTCTTCTGGCACAGCAGACGACGAAGCGCCGCCACGGCGCGGCAGTGACCTTTATCAAGATCTTCGCTATCGGTCATCTTTGCCAGAAAGGTCAGCAACATCATGATGAATTCTTCACGCAATTATGAGGTGGCGCTCATTTTATGCGCATGGCGAGTCATATCCTGTGACTAATTCTCAGGAGGTAAAACCATGAAAAAGCTTCTGATATGTTGTTTGTTTGGCAACACCGCCAATTCTCTCGCCAAAAAGATACAGTTACTGGCGGAAAAAAAGGGCCATCCTCTCATTGTCAGCGCAGTGGGCCTGGAAAATTTTGCCAGCGTGGCGCCCGCTTTCGACGGATTTCTCGTTGCGCCGCATATTCAGTATAAGGTCGCGGAGATAAGAGGGATCGTTGGCGACGCTCGTTCTATTGCGGTGATTGAAAGTCTGCCCTATGCCTCACTCGACGCGGAAAAAGTTTTCACGTTTGTGATGGCGCAGATGCCTGAACTGGCAATCTGACGCCAAAGGCCGCCTCTCTTGTGCGGCCTTCTCTACGCATGTCGCCTTCTACCTGCCCTGTTGAGACGCTTCAGCCCGTAATGCCGCCTGTACAGCAGGACGGGCATTTATTATTTCCATGTACGACGATAGCGCTGGCCAGCGATCCAGTGGGATAGCGAAGAATTTGCACCATCCCAGCACCGTGAAGAGGTAGGCATCCGCCACGCTAAAGGATGACCCCGTCAGATAGGTTTTTTCGCTGAGCGTCGTCTGCAGAAAATCGAAGCGTCGGAATAGCTTGTCTCGAAAAATCGTTTTGACATCTTCCGCCAGCGCGGAGTTAAACAGCGGCGCCGAACCCGCGTGTATTTCACTGGTGATAAAGTTAAGCCATTCCTGCAGGCGCACCCTTTCCCAACTGCCCGCGCGTGGCGCCAGGCCGTATTCGGGTTTACGATCGGCGAGGTACTGCACCATCGCCGGCCCCTCTGTGAGGATCTGCCCATCATCCAGCTCAAGCGCAGCAACATACCCTTTCGGGTTAATGGTGAGGAAGTCGCGACCATCAGCGGTGACCTTGCTTCTGTTGTTGACTCTCACCAGTTCAAATTCAAGGTTCAGCTCGCGCAGCACGATGTGCGGTGATAATGAACAGGTATCTGGCGCGTAATAAAGTTTCATCTCGTCTCCGTTAATGTGTAAAGCCGTCGGACAACGTCCTGCACGATCCTCAGCACACTGTATTTAACGCCGATCGCACTGTAAAATTAATGATATAGAAAAGAACTATTAGCTGAGCTACTGATAATCATGATGAATCTTTTACACTGGCGCCTGCTGGTAGCCGTAGCGGATGCCGGCAATATCTCACGCGCTGCCGAGGAGATAGGCATGACCCAGTCCGGCGCCAGCCAGGCCATTGCCCAGCTGGAGGCTTCTCTGGGCTTTCCGGTATTTACCCGTGAGCGACGATACATCGGGATTACCGCCCTGGGTGAGCAGGTGGTGGAACATGCCAGAAACATGCTTTCGCAGCTGAACGCCATCCGCGAACTGGCTGATCGGGGCCGGAACGTCACCCGCGGGCGCATTCGGCTGGCCAGTTTTCCCTCCGTGACGTCTACCTTGTTGCCCGGCCTGCTGCGCGACGTTAAGCGCCTGCATCCGGGTATTGACGTTGTTGTGCTGGAAGGCTCTGACGAAGAAGTCGAAGCGTGGCTTGCCGCAGACACCGTTGAACTTGGGGTGGTCATGAATCCCGTTCCCGGACGTGCAGAGGTGGTACTAGGACAGGATGCATGGGTCGCGGTCCTGCCCGCCAGCCATCGGTTGGCACAGCATGCGAAAGCTGATGGCATAACGCTAAAGGCGCTGGCGGACCAGCCCTTTGTTCTGGCGACGGGCGGCTGTGTCGTGAATGGCAAAAGCCTGATGGAAAAGGCCGGGTTGCAACTCTCTGATATCCGCGTGACGGTTCGCGACTGGATAAGCGCCTGTAAACTGGTCGGCGAAGAGATGGGCGTCGCGCTGGTACCGGAATCCGCCCTGCCGGAGACCTTACGCAACCTGTGCGTGGTGCCAGTGACGCCGGCTATTCATCGTGAGTTTGGACTGGTTTGTTCGCCATCCGGAACGTCTTCTGATGCCACACAGGCGCTGCTTAATGCGCTACGTAAACGAAGATGAGCGCTCCAGAGTGAATCATCTTATCGCCATGGCATCAATCTCTGACCTATCTCCTGTTCCCAAACTAAAATTTCACTTTGAATATTTACTGAGTTTACTGATATGTATACCTAACCAGGTAAGTTCATCATTAGGAATAGCAATGGCGTAATTGCTTTTTATAAAGTCACGAATCACCTCAGCAACCACCATCGCTTTTGGATGGAAACGAATTAACTCATTATAGAAGTCGTCAGTTTCTTCTGTTGCAAGGCTATTATTTAATACCCTTTCAGCGAAATATCTTAAATGCGTAATAAATCTGGCATAGTGAATTGAATTCACATCAATATTTTGATTGAGTTTATAACGAACAATTTCAGCAATTCTGTTAACTAACTCTACTTGCTTATGTGCGTTAGTCTCATCAAATTGAAAAGTTGCATTGATAATATGAAAAGCAATGTGTACAGCCTCGTCATCAGGAAGACTCACCGCAAACTTAGCTGATACCAAATCTCTTGCCAGCTCGCCAATGCTATACTCTTTCTGATAGTAACGCTTTATTTCCCAGGTCAGTTTATTCGCAATGTTCGTATTTGTCTTACAGCGTTCAACAGCAAAATGCAAGTGTTCCGCGAGGGTGAATAGTAAAACTGAATTAAGCTTTTCGCTGTAATGAGCTTGAGCCATCTTAACAATTTCATGAGTGATCTCAAAGAAATCCGCGGGAATTGTGTCCGTTAGTGACAGATAATGTCGCGACTTGAGGGTATCCAAAGGCATAAAGACCTGTTCGACACTTTGCAAGTCGATAATTGTCCCTGGCTTGGTGTTAAAACCGATACCTTTGCCAAAGAGTATCATCTCTTTTCCGTCATTCTCAGCAAGCAGCATGCTGTTATTTAAGGACTTTTTAACTTTCATCTCAGTTCCCGCGGTAGCAATGATTAACTTAAATCAGTCCCGTTCGTCGCTATAACCTTGCGATACCAATAGAAGGAGTCTTTGCGTAACCGATTCAAAGAACCGTTCCCCTCGTCATCTTGATCTACATAAATAAAACCATAGCGTTTGGTCATTTGCGACGTGCCAGCACTAATAATATCAATTGTTCCCCAACTCGTATACCCTATTAAATCGACACCTTCTTTGACAGCTTCAATCATCTGCTCAAAATGCGCACGGAAATAATTAATACGGTAATCGTCATGAATCTTCCCATCAACCACTGTATCTTTTGCCCCAAACCCGTTTTCAACAATAAATAAAGGGATTTGATATCGATCGTAAAGCTCCAGTAGCGAAATTTTAAGCCCTACAGGATCTATTTGCCATCCCCATTCAGAAGCCGGTAGATGAGGGTTTTTTACACCCATGATAGTATTTCCTGCCGTGCGCTCTGCATCGGACTGAACAGATTCCGTGATGGACATATAATAACTGAATGAAAGGAAATCTACAGTATAGCGACGTAACGTTTCCAAATCATCCGGCTGCATTTTTATCTTGATATTCCGCAGCTCCAGGTCCCGCTTAATTAATGGTGGATATTCGCCTTTAATCTGAACATCTGAATAAAAATAGTTTTCGAGATTTTTTTTCAGAGTGGCTTCCACGTCAGCAGGATGACAGGTCAGTGGGTACGTTGTTAACTTAGTAAGCATGCATCCGACCTGGCTGCCAGGAATCTTTTCATGGCAGTCTCTTGTCGCTAACGCCGAAGCAACAAACTGATGATGCAACGCCTGATAAATATCCTGCGTGCTTTCTCCTGGTAGACTTTTCTCTTCGCGGACACCGGCAGTCGTAAAAGGATGCCGATGAATGCTATCAATTTCGTTGAATGTTAACCAGTAACGTACCAAATTCTTGTAACGGTCAAAGCACACATTTGAATAGCGTACAAACGCATCAACAACATTTCGGTGGACCCAGCCATTATATTTCTCACTCAATGCTAATGGCATTTCATAATGTGAGAGCGTAACCAATGGCTCAATGCCAAGTCTGCGCATTTCAGTGAACATATTTTCATAGAACTGTAATCCCTTTTCATTCGGTTGCTCATCTTCACCTGTTGGGAAGATTCGTGACCACGCGATTGATACGCGCAGGACTTTTATACCCATTTCGGCAAAAAGCGCTAAGTCTTCTTTGTAACGATGATAAAAATCGATGCCTCTGCGTTTAGGGTAATTTTGATCATTCTTCCCCTCAAGCGCATCACTCACGTTTTGATCAGATACGGCCATATGGCCGGCATAATCGTTCGTGCTCAGATGCGCCTTATAGGCAACTGCATCTGCAACGGAAGGCCCTTTGCCGTCAACGTTCCATGCACCCTCTGCCTGATTGGCTGCAATGGCTGCACCCCATAAAAAATTCTTGGGAAGAATAGATTTCGACATAATATTAAGCCTCTTTTAATGAAAAAATATTAAACTGCTGGAGTGTATTGGTATGATCGTTCGACGGCTTCATCATAAAACGATCGCTATTGGTAATAACCATTATTACAACTGGGTCATAACCCGCTTTAGTTATTTCATCAATATCAAATTCGATTAATAGTTCACCCGCTTTAACGTGTTGGCCATCTGTAATTTTCGGGTGAAAGCCTTGACCGTTCATTTGTATCGTATCAATTCCTATATGAAAGATAACCTCTACTCCATGGGTAGTCATCATGCTGGCTGCATGGCCACTTTCGAACACATGCTCAATAACGCCATCGGCAGGTGCATAGAGTGCTCCCACAGTTGGAACGATAGCGATACCATCCCCCATGATTTTTGAAGAAAATACATCGTCGTTGACCTCTGTCAGGGGGATGACTTTCCCTTCAACCGGACTGGTAAAGGTAAAGTCATTCATTAAGACTGGATTAGCAGTGACTTCAGTCTTCTCAAATTTGGGCATGTCCTCCTCTGGATGGGGCGTTGCTGTTTTTTCTTTCCAGAAGAATAATGTTGATAAAAATGCCAGGCAGAATGAAACAAGTGCGCCGATGATTGCATATATCAAACTGGTTGGATTATCCGGTGACGCAAAAATTGAGATACTGGCAAGGCTCGGCGCTACAATTGCATAAGCTGAGACCATCATAAATCCCATGAAGGAGCCACCGACCATTGCCCCCAGCATCACGGAGATCAGTACTGGCCTATGCAGTAAAGTAATCCCGTAAAGTGCAGGTTCAGTAATGCCAAACAGCGCTGATATTCCAGAGGAAAGAGCAGTCCCTTTAAACATTTTATCTTTGCTTTTTAGCGAAACGGCAAGGCAGGCTCCTGCTTCAGCGATATTGTGAGCTAAGGAAGCTGGGTTATACAATGATTCTTTACCTGTTTGCCCCATTGACATTATGGCATAAGGGAGGAAAGGTTTATGCATACCGGCCGCTACAATAAATGGCAGTCCGCCAGCAAGTAAGCCTGTTGCGATGAATCCAAATTTGCCATGCATCCAAAGGATCAGATGCGTTAACAGAGACCCCATTTCAAAACCTAATGGTCCAAGGATAAGCAATGTGACGGGGACCGTCGTAACCAGCGATAACATGGGCGATAAGAAACCACGTAACGCATTAGGCGTATAACGATTAAAAAGAGATTCCGTTTGTGCATAAAAAATAACACAGAGAATTGCGGGAAACACCTGCGCTGCATAGGAGACGTTCGTAATATCGAAAGTCATTAACGTTGCACCTTGTTTTGCCAGGGTAGTAAATGTGGGCAACAACAAGACTGAGACAGCAGTCAATGCAACTAATGGATTAACTTTAAGCTTATTCGCAGTAGTGATGGCGATAAGTAAGGGTAAAAAATAAATAGGCGCGGTTCCGATGCAGTCCAAAATTTGATATGTCGAACTGTCTTTAGTCAGCCATCCAGCCATATTCAAAATAATTAAAATGGATTTCAGCACGCCGCCACCTGCAATTGCAGGTATGAGTGGTTGAAAGATACTGATAACAAAATCAATCAACCATGCATTCCATTTTTTCTTGGTTACTGGTTTCTGTTTCGCGTCAGCATCATTAGCCATTAACGATCTAATCGCATCAAACACTTTAACAACGTCTTTGCCAATGACTATCTGACACTGCACATTTGTCACGACACCCATTACATCAGGTAATTTTTTGAGGTCAGACACTTCAACTTTAGCATTGTCATACAAGCTTAAGCGTAATCTGGTTGAGCAATGTTCAATGTGTTCGATGTTGCCTGCTCCGCCGACTAATTTGAGAATTGTACGCCCAGTATTTAGATGATCCATAAGTTGCCTCATGAGCAAAAAAAAAGACCTGAAATTCTCACCCCAAATCAGGGGGAGAATTTCAGGTCTTGCCTGCATTACCAGTTACACGCCTGTACTACATATTTGCCAACAATATACTATATACATAGTTACAGGCAATAAAATTAACCCATCTTTTGTCAAAATGTGACAGTTATCACATAATAATCCTCGTAAATGACTACGATATAAAACCCTCCCAGGAGTATTTTCTTCCTGTATTATATTTCCTTTATATTAACCGATAGTTACCACCACACCTCAGCCTGAGCGCCAATAGACAATTGATCTTTTTTATTATCGTTGAATGTATAATTCGATATCTCGTTTTGGTTTGCCCGGATATACGTTGTATAGAACCGAATTTCTGGCCTTGAGGTTAGGATTGATGTATTAACTTTGAGCGCATGATACAATGTTGTTTTGTAACCGGATTCACTATATGTCTGCTCTTGAGTTTTGTTATCCTGTCTAAACCATCCGAGTTCTACCCCGGTCTGGTTGAATTTATCCCAGATATAAGCAGGACGGATGACACTTCGATAACTTTCAAAATCTGTATGAGCACCAGTATCATAGCTAAATATATCATTACCATTTGAATATACTAGTGCGTGTGCAACAATAGTGTTTTCCGTGGGGTAAAATTCCCCTTGTGAAATTATTCTGAATGCCTTGCCATTTGTGTGATTTCCATAATAGTTATCACCACTCCCAAATGTTGGGTTTGCTCCAGAAATTTTTGCAAAAGAACTGGCAATAGAATTATTGGCAGCTTGGAGGGTTAATTCGTCATAACCTCCTGCGTCAAACTTCTGCCTTAAAATCGCACCTACCAGCCAGGCATCTTTTACATGATAATACTGACCATCAGCCTCCCCTGACTTCACGACGTCTGATTTGTTTGCCATGTTATAGCGCCCATCAAGTTCAAATGTTGCCTTGTCCCATAATGGAATTTCACGATAACGTATATCAAGCGCATTCGTATTGATCTGTAATGAATTTCCTGATGTATCATAATCAAGAGCGCGCGCGTTCAGGTCCTGCCGCACTACAGCAACGTTAAATTTGCCTGGACCCATTTTCCAGTTTTCTATACCGAGCCCTGCTCCGCTTTCTGTTCTGACGCTTTTCCAGTCAAGCATCTGTATCTCATACTTAGGCAGATAGTGCTTACCTACCCAAAAATCAGCTTCAGGGGCAAAATTAAGAAATCCCTTCGTCGTGAGATAGATATCAGAAAATTGTAAGTTACTCTCTGTATCTTTATCAAAGACTGCATTGTTGTATTGCTCACCCACATTGCCATCCAGCATAACGACAGCATGTGCAGTTTTACCATCCTGGTCGTACACTTTCTGCTTGAGTTGAAGATCGAACCATGAGGTATATTCATTGCCGAAACGGCCAAGAGATCCAATAGCATACTCTTTTGGCGATCCATGATTAGCCGTTCCCCAACCAGAACGGAAATAGCCATTGTACGAAAACCCAATATCGTTTTTAACAAAGTCACTAATTTCTTTCAATGTAAGATCATTATTAACTTTAGTTGTGGCACTATTGCCTGTTTTGTTGCTAGTACTCGATGTTGCTGCAATAGTTGAAGTGGCAGAATTTGTTGTTGGTTGATTTTTTTCATCTGCTGAACTGACCGGGTTTCTGTTTGTTTTATCAGCTTGCTTATACCTGGTTAATTCTGCTTTTGTGCTTTTTAATTCTGCAGTGTTTTCCTGGAGTTGTTTTTCAAGCAAAGCCAGTCTCTCTTCCACTGTTAAACTCTGTCCATAAGCATTGCTGAACATGGCAGAGATAAGGCAAAATAGAATAGTCTTGTTCATATTTTAAATATTCTCATGTAGATTACAGGGGTAAAGCGTATATTAAAATAAAATCATACCTCACCTTCCCAGGGTAGAAATATATATAGTAAGCAAGCCTATTTAGCCTGATCATTTCATAGCTATTTGACTCCAGCGAAATGGATCGATGCTTAACATTAATATTGAGTTCTGAAATGAAAAATTGTTTTCAAAAAAATTATTTGCTTGTTGTCACTCCTTTAACTGTGCCGATTCGCAACGTGAACGGAGACTTCTCTTGTCTTATCTCGTCACAACAGTTCTGTTTTTACAAATGAACCCAAATGACCGCCCTGCCCGATAAAAGTAAGCTTGACGCTATTTGGATTATCAGGAGCAGCATTTTTCTTCATTTAAGCTAAGCTGTCGTCGGGTAGAACCATGTTCAATATGTTCAAAATTGCTTGCCCCGCTGTTCAATTTACGTATTTTCTGCGCTGTTTTTTTGGAATCCATTTGCCACCCCAGAAGCAAAAAAAAAGACCTGAGATGAGCAATGAATAGGTCTAAATTCATCGCTCATCTCAGGTCTTGCCTGTTTTACCAGTTACACGCCTGTCGTTCTGCCCGTGTATTTAAATATTTTGTAGGAGGGTTTTACAATAGCTTACTTTGAATTTTTTTTAAAATGTGACATGTCTTACAAATTTCAACCGTTGCCGGATGCGAATTAAACGACGTTTCTCAACAGCAAAAGCGGGATAAACCCTACCCGCACCGGGTTTCTGTCCCTGTAATATGCCCATGGCATCGCTGTGTAACACCTGAAGAGTGTCAGGATATTTCTGGCACTCTTCAGAGAGAACACCTGAACTGGCCGGGCTTATGTGTTAGCGTTTTCCTGCTGCCGGGGAGTTTTCGCCATTGCGGCTTTTGACTTACTGCTGGAGTAAATGAAGAACAGCGCGATACCCAGGCAGATAATGGCGCCGATTCGGCTCATCGAGAATGGAATCGACGCATTGCCCAGCCAGCCGAAGTTATCGATCAGCATGCTCATGGTTAACTGGCCAAAAATGACAGCGACCGTAGCCACTGCCGCGCCAATACGCTGGACGGCCAGTACCATAATGACGATATACGGTACGCCAAACATTGCGCCCAGCAGCTGCCATTTAGGCACGTCCATCAACGTCAGGGAGTGTTTGGGTTCGAAGAAGAAGATCAGCAGCCCCGTCACCAGGGCGCCGACAGAAAATGTCAGGAACGCGCTTTTAAATACGCCGACCTTGCTGCCCAGCTGGCCATTGATAGCCGCCTGGATACTCAGCATGGCGCCACCGGCAACGGCGAGCAGAATCATGATAATAGTCATAATGTTACTTTACCCCTGTGCAACCATAACCAGCGCTGCAATGATGAAAATCAGCGCAATGATACGCTTACTGTCAATTTTCCGGCGCGACGTACCGAGCAGACCGAAGTGATCAATAATCAGGCTCTTGAACACCTGGCCTGCCAGGATGCCGATCATAGTCATGGCGATGCCAATTGCCGGCGTTACCACGGTCAGGATGATGACGTAAATCGGCCCAAGCACGCCACCAAGCAGCTGCCACGCTGGTTGCGCAAAGAATGACGGGCTGTTACGCGGGCTGAAAAAAAGCATCAGCAGGAAGGTCAGCGCCGCGCCCACGCCAAATATGCTGAAGGTAGCCCAGAGGTCACCGACCTCCCCACCCAGTGGCCCGAGCAATCCTGCCTCTATGGACAGTCCCATGCCTCCGGCAATGACGATAAAAATCAATATTAGTTGCATAGCAATCAGTCTCCCAAAGTCCAGGCGGAGAAGATTACGACTTAACATGGATGAGAAAAATGCCATAATGAGATAAACACCTGTGCAGGATATGCATTAATGAATGGCCTTGGGAACATCAGTATTCGCGCCCTGCTGATTTTTATAGACGTTTATGAAACGCAGAATTTCTCTGTGGTGGCCCGGCGGGAAGGGATATCGGCCTCTCAGGTATCACGCGTCATCCATCAGATGGAGGATGTGCTCGGGCAGCAGCTTTTTTACCGCAATACCCGGGCTATAATCCCGACGGAAAGCGGCCATCTTTTTATCCGCTATGCGCGTGCGATGACGGGCAGCATGGAAGAGGCGCGGCGGGAACTCAATGAGAGAACGCTTGAGCCTTCCGGAATGGTCCGCATAAACGCACCGGTGTTCTTTGGACAGCGCCATGTCGCACCCGCGTTACCCGGCCTGACGGAGCGATACCCGAAGCTTAGTATTGAGCTTACGCTGACGGATGATTACATCGATCCGCACCGGGAGCCGGCTGACGTGATTTTCCGGATTGGCGTGCTGACGGATTCCGCCTTTCATGCGCGCGTGTTTGGCCAGCAGTTCTATCATCTTGCCGCGTCACCGGATTATATCCGCCGGCACGGCATGCTGGGATCACCCGAAGAGCTCGCGCGACATCAATGCCTGGTCTATCGCGGTTCGTCAGGACCAAACCAATGGCTGCTGCGCAGGCGCGGAGAGGAATGGGTGCACTACCCCGTCTCGCCCCTGATGTCATCGAATAATGCGGAAACCCTGCTGATTGCCGCACTTGGGGGGATGGGGATTGTGCTGTTTCCTGACTGGCTGATTGGAGACCGGCTGAAGAGCGGCGAGCTGGTCGGACTGCTGCCGGAGCTGGATACATCCATAAAAACGGAGCCACAGCACATCGCGGCAATCTATCCGAATGCCCGCCACCCTCCGCTGAACGTGCGGGCGATTATCGATTACTACCTGGACGCGTTCGGTTCACCGCTTTACTGGCAGTCTGAATAAGACAGGCGACTTTATGGCTCGTCTCGAAGTTAACTTCCGTTTCTGGCGCAGAGCACACGCGTTAAATGCGCTTAAGGTCTGTTTTGAGTGAAGAACGGACCACACTATCTAAAGAAAGATATCGCTGATAATGTTGGGACCGCTCATGTTAAAAAAGGTATGCCATTTCTTTTCATTGACGAGAACAAAGGGATTTTCATGGTTGAGGTTGAGGAAATAAAAAAGAAGTATCCCGGCGCAGACGCCTGGCAAATGGGTGACAGCCCGGAGCTGGCCAACCAGCTTGCGGAACTGATCAAAATAGGCAGAAAAACAGCCTCTTGCGGATCTTTTGCCTCTTACCAGCAGGAAAAATCTGCTCCGAGGATAGGGAGTTATCACATTATTCTTGATGGCCAGAATGTTCCAGTTTGCGTGATCAGACTGATTTCGATGCAGCTGGTTCGTTTTTGTGATGTGACTGAAGCGTTCGCCCGCAAAGAAGGTGAAGGCGATTTAAGCCTTGAATACTGGAAGAGAGAGCATCAGAGATTTTTCAGCTCTGAAGGTCATTTTTCTGAGGATATGGAGTTGATCGCAGAAGAATTTGAAGTGGTTGAGGTGCTGTAAGGCAAGGTCAACGGGTTGACGTTTTATCACTGGCCACTGATAACACTGTTCGCTTCTGGCGCGGAGCGGACAAGCTGTCGAGCTAAAGGTCCGCATTGAGCAAGGAGCGGACGTGCCAGCTATAATTGGTAATAAAATGAGAGTAGAACTATTCTGATTTGTTTAAAAAAACATTTTTATATCCAAGGGAAAAATATTTTTATGCTATCTTACATGCTATCTCAATATGCCAGGCTACCTGTGCCTGAAGTTACTCTACGTTCATGGTTAAAACAATGGTTGTCAGAGCAGGAATCGAGGTGTACGGACAGAAGTTTCTCGGCGCGATTTCCCTGGAGAGAAACTGGATTATGTCAGGAATATTTTTTACAACGAAAACTCAAAATTGATGGAAAGCAATTTCTTACTGGCCCCCGTTATCAGGGCGGAAATATTAACAAACCTTTTATTGATATTGTAGGTATGGATTCTGACCTAAATCATACTGCATTAGAACTCATTAGTAAGGAATGGTCACAACTCAGAGCTCAGTATGTCCGCATTCTTGTGCCAGGCCAGTCCTTCCCGCAGGGAATTCCCGACCAGTATATATATGCCACCTCTTTTTCTGAACCCCCTGAATTCAATGATAAATCTCTTACTTTGCAAGTGGCGACATACGAAGATTTTGACTGGTGTTGTCAGGCTCTGGGCGATGCCTATAAGCATACATGGCAGACAGTTCGCGAACTGTCTGCAAGCAATTTGGTAGCAGTTGATGACGAAGAGTTGTGTGACCATATTTCTGAGAGAGAAGTATATATTATCTATGAAAACGATGTTCGCGCCGGGTTGCTAATATGCCAGAAAGGAAACCTCGCTTTTCTGAGAGGATATCGTATTACTGACAAAGTAATACTTCCTGCTTTTCGCGGTCGATCATTGTCGGCCCGAGCGCAACGCCTGCTGTACCGATTATTAACTCATTCCGATTCGGAACTATCTTTGTATATGGGCACAATTATTCCGGAGAATATACCCTCAATGAAAACTGCTGAAAGAGCGGGACGAACTTGCATCCTAAGTTATCAATTTCTACCCATCTGCAGCACCCACGACTAACAGCAATGCTAATTTATCTTCAGCCTACTTCCGCTTTTGGCACACAGGGGACGTCCAGGGCCCGGGAGTACTCCCCTGGACGCATTAATGGACGGTATGTGATTGTTGTGCAGGCTATCATATGGCTTGAGGTACAGCAGAATCAGGCTTCGTAGCAATGAGTCGGCTCACAGCGTCCGGAATCCACCCGGTGCCGTAAATCACCGCAAGGTCTGTCATAAGGTAATTTCATCACGCATCGCGACACCTTTTTTCTTTACGCAGGCCTTCTCTTTCACGGTTTGTCAGAACTGTGGACCGCAGTAATCTCCACTCCGTGCTTTAATCAATGAGAGTGTGTCGGGTGCAAATTAAACTACCTTTCTCAACAGCAAAGGCGGGATACCCCTACCCTCGCAGGGTTTCTGCGTCTGGTAATATGCCCATGACAGTCTCAAAGACCGCTTTGAGGGTTTCCCGGTTTAAGGCACAAAATCGCGTGGCGTTGACCCCAGAATGCAGCGAAAAGCAGCGGTAAATGCCGCCGGGCATGAGAAACCAAGCTGGTAAGCGACCTGTTTGATTGGAACGTCGTTCGCGAGAAGATCCAACGAAGCGCAAATTCTGGCTCTCTGCTTCCATGTTCTAAAACTAAAGCCTGTATCCTTCATAAACAAGCGGGAAAAGGTCCGTTCCGACATGGCCGACATAAAAGCCAGCTCGCTCAGCGATGCTTCCCAGCGCTGATTGACCAGTAGCGATCTGGCCGCGCTAAATAATCGCTCATCATTCGGCATGGGAAGCGCCATCGTTAAAGGTGGAGCCTCGCTGAGAATTTCCAGAAGCAACAAAGCTATCTTCCGTTGACTCGGTCTGGCGTAGTCCTCACTGAACAGCCCAGCGATAAGTTCTTTGACTAACGGCGTAGCCGTGATCACATGTACCTGCTGACTCTTCGTAAAGCTCGTACATTCTGCGATAAGGCTACTGCTGAAATAGATCGCCCTGAGATCGGTTTGTGAAAGCAGATGATAACTATGGATATGCAAAGGCGGTAGCCATAATGCCCGCTGAGGAGGGATCACCCAACGGTCGCTCTCTGTTTGCACCAGCATAACCCCTCTGGTGGCGAAGAGTAGCTGCCCCTCAACATGATGATGGGGAGGATCTACCTCGCCGCGTTGATAGCTTATCGCAGTACTGGACCAGCCTGTGGCCTCATCATGTCTTGGCGCTTTATCTATACTACCTGGCATTTCAGATTTAGCCCCTGCCATTATCATATCGAAACTGGAACCACCCGGAGTAGAGCCTTAGGCAATGGGTGCGTGACTTATCATTTTGATCATCAAAGATATTACAGGAGCTTAACCTCATGCGTGTACACTTTATCGTACATGAAAGTTTTGAAGCCCCGGGCGCATATGAAACCTGGGCAATAAACCAGGGTCATGATGTAACTTACTCACGCGTCTATGCAGGCGATCGGCTACCTGCTGACGCCGTAGGCATCGATTTTCTTATCGTTATGGGCGGTCCGCAAGATCCGGACACCACGCTTGAAGCGTGCCTGCACTTTAATGCTAAAGCGGAACAGGCGCTGATTGCTTCCGCGGTTAAAACCGGTAAGGCGGTGATCGGTATCTGCCTGGGTTCACAGCTAATCGGTGAAGCGCTGGGCGCGCCGTTCTCTCATAGCCCGGAAAAAGAGATTGGTAAATTCCCGATCACATTGACCGAAGACGGCAGGAAGGATGAGATGTTCTCTCACTTTGGGGAAACACTGGCAGTGGGTCACTGGCATAACGACATGCCAGGTTTGACGCCAGAGGCCAAAATTATTGCTTACAGCGAAGGCTGTCCGCGGCAGATCGTTGCCTATTCAGACCGCGTCTTTGGTTTCCAGTGCCACATGGAGCTCACATTGGACGTTGTAGAACGGTTGATCGCTCATTCTGAGAAAGACCTGAGCCGTGCAGCAGAATATCGTTTCGTTGACACGCCTGAAGCGCTCCGGGCGCACGATTACAGTGAAATGAATCAAGTTCTTTTTGGCTTTTTGGATAAGCTGGAAGCACGTTACAAAGCAGCGCAAGCATAATGTCATGCTCGGTGAGCTTGCCATCGGTTTTGATTTTAATGTCCGCTCCTGGCACAAAGCAGACAAGCTACCTGAGTTGAAGGTCTGCTATGAGCGAGGAGCGGACATAACAAACGCAATTTTTCAACTTAACTGCATCATCCAACGATGAATTTGAATCAATTGATTAAATTTATTTCGGATTGAACTATCAATATTATCTTTAATTATTAATGGAGACCATATTGTTAAATGAGGGGAAACTGGCATGGTACGGACTAGAACACTATCATTTTTGTTTACCATCGTAACATCCTGGATATTCCTTCCTTTATAACCACGTTCTTTATCCAAGCAATTTAAAGCTTCATTTAAAATACACCTCCATTCTCCATGAGTCAACTCATGAAGGTTAAACTCCTTGCCACCTATATATTTCTCTCTAATTTCAGGTCTAGAAACCACCTGCCAGGCATCTCGATAAAAAGCCATGTTAATTTCATTCTCAGGATCTAAGTCTTGTATTACACTTAACAACCTAGGGGCTGCCAACTCTGATTTAATAAGCTTAGCTATAGGCCAATCTTTATACTTCTTCCCTTCAAGATTAACACCCATACGGATATTATTATTTTGCGGACACACAGAAATATTCCATTGAGCGCCTTCATTCCCATCGCTCATGCCAAAAAATGGTTTATTGAGCTGGCCAAAAGCCCTTCCTTTCACACCCAGAATTTCGCAAAAAGACTGCAAAATCTCTGCATACTCAGCAGATCTGTGTCTGGACAGATAACTGTTATTTTTTCTAACTTTATGGTTTGGGTTAATTATTAATAAGGGTTTCGATTCCAACTCAGTCATTATTTTTATCTCATCTTGATATTCAAAAATTGACATTACTGCTTTGTATGCATCATCTGCGCGCAAATTAAAAAACTCTCTTCTTTTTTGCCGCAATGGACTTAACTTATCGTGAATTAATCTCTCTAGCTTTTTGCAGTCACTAACAAAAATAGAGTGAGAAACTGCCCAAATAAAATCACCTGTTGAGCTTTTATTTATCTCATTGCATCGAGAGGTTGGATCTCTTGTCGTCATTCCAATCTTGCATACAGGTAAGTCAATATCAGAAACTTCCAATATATATACGTATCCGTTCGTTTCGTCAGTCATATTTACCACCTTTTAAATTTTTCACAATACATCCTCATTATGGCGGAAAAAAAATAACAATCAATTACCATTTATTTTAAATACACCCATCGAGAGTTTGATAGGGAGGGTTCGCTCTTGGTACCCAGGGAGCTTTACTGGCGTAGATGATGCGTCAGGCGACTAATCCTCAAAAGTGCTTACTGCTTTTTCGCGGGGCCGCCGTCTGATTTGGGTTGGCTCATGACGACTACTCTTTTAGCTTTTCCCGGTTTCCCCTTTTCAAAGCGCCATTTACTCATCATTTATATGATTTTATGTTCAAACTCCGGAGTCGTTGTCGATTCCAGTATCTTTACATTCTGTACTCTACCATCTGAATCAACATCATACTGAATCCGCAGAACATTCGGCAGGAGGTTTCCGTTCTTATCATGAGTGCTTAATCTCCGGTGCCTAAGCGACAGCTTGCTGCTGATGCTAAGGGGGAGATTCTTCAGTCATTCCTGCGACACAGGGGAGCTTAACACGGAAGCGGCTGAACATAGCGCCAGCAGGGAGGATCCCGGATAGCGATGCGTGACGCCTTATACTGGCTACGCTGTTGGGCTGCTCTTGTTCCGTATTTTTTGCCGGGTGGCGGCTGCGCCTTACCCGGCCTACAAAAACTCGCTAGCTGACTGACTGGCTTGCGCCGCGTTGAGTGTTACATAGTGATGCCAGCTCCTCCCGCTCCTGGCATTGAGCGGACAAACCAGCTGAGCCAAAGGTCCGCCATGAGCGAGGAGCGGAAGTTTGCAACGCCCACAACTACGTTATTAACATTGAGGTATCGTAATCAACGGAGAGAAGGTCAAAGTCATTTTAGCTGCTTCAAGGGATAAGAGTTCGTGGTACTGGAACCGTCAGTATAGAGCTCGGTAATAATTATTTTTTTACCATCAATAGAATATTTGACTGTACTGTCCGCAGGATCATCCCGCCAGCGACCGGTGCTGTCAGGGTTATCAGATGCCCACATAACCTGATCACCTATAAGTTTACACTTTATTGCCCAACGGGTGCCATCGTTCTGTCGGATATAATGTACGTAGGCAATACCTGATTCAACTTTATCCAGTTGCATGATCTTATGGTCACGGCCAAACATCGCAGCAGAAGCCGCCTTGCAAATCTGACCTACCATGACTTTAGAAGCCTGTACCGACGCAGTAAACACCAGTGGAACAAGAAGTAAAAGTTTTTTCATACGGCTCAATCCATTTTGTTTATTTTCAAAAATAACGCTAAATGTATATGTCGGCAATCTAAAGCGTTTCTTGACGCTAATCTAGTGTTGCGATGGCAGGATTGATTAACTTACTCCCTAGCGTAATCTCATGCTCTGCCTGATTGCCAGCTTGTCTCCTTTGGCACACTCCCCGTTGCGATTCACACAGAATGTTGTTAACCACTTCCGCACTTAAGCACAGAAGAAATTCATTCTCAGCAAGGTCCGGGCGGTGCAAAAGCGGACGTTAATTTTGAAGCTTTTAAGATCTACCTGCAGTGGTAACTGGGCATATTGATCATTGCGATTAGACAGCGAACCACTATCCCAGGAGATTTATAGACATTTCCATGCAGCGCAGTTCAGCCTGCGCCAAGGCAGAGGGATACATGCTTTCCTGCATAAGTTTGAAACCATGTTTCTCATAAAAAGTCTGGGCATTAGGTGTTGAGGACAAAGTCAATTGCTCAAAACCACGTTCACGAGCTTCACTTTTGATGGCTTCAATAATCTGACTACCTAACCCTTTACCTGTATATTGAGGTAGCGTAAATATAGCCTCAATACTTCCTGTAGATAGCTCAAGATAGCCTGTAGCTAACAGTCTGCCATCAGGGGCAGCAACAACGAAAAAAGGATTCGCTATAATGACGTTCCTGTAGCTCTCAGGCATTTTTTCCGGGGTCCATGCCGCAATAACCGCATCATCGTAACTGTTCTTACATCCGTAACGTATGGCCTGATTTCGAATGCTCCAGCATTCTTCTGCCTCCACAGGCGCAGCAAGTCTGATCTTCATACCTTTTCCTTGTACGTTTTATTCTGCGAACCATTTACATCTACCATAAAAACTCTAAAGCATACTTTGAGTGAGGCGGCAACGTCCACTCCTTGCACAGAGCGGACATTCCCCTTTGCCGACGTGAAAACCGCTATTGTCTGACCTCATTCTGGTCAGCCGGATGTTTTCTCCCTTCGCCCTACCGGCGGCCTCTATCTCAGTAAAACCTGAATCAGCTGCACGACGATATACACTCCCGCTACCACCTGTATGATCCGAACCCCCCATCTCAGATAGCGCCATTGATAACGTTCGCTGGCATCAGCGGCTTCAATGGCGGGATCATAACGTTTTCTTTTCCTGGTTCTGAATGTATCGAATCCCCACAGGATGAGAAGAAAGATGATGATGATTTTTTCAACGATAAGATGGTTCACAAAGAGAGACTCCGGTCTTCTCACGGTTACAGGCAGAATAGATAAACCGCCTGGATGTAGCCACCACTAAATGTAGGGGTACCTGAAGACGCAAGCCAGGCATTCCCGGATTGTCTGTCTTATGACTACGTTAGCGCATAGCAACGCCATAAAAGCGACATTCATTTCCGACACATGCTGCCGGAGTCCCCTTCCCCGACGCATCAGGCTGGGTGATAAAACGATGGCGGCTGCCCGGTCACGCGGCGGAACATGGTGGCGAAAGAGGACGCATTATCGTATCCAAGAGATAATGCCACTTCGTTCACCGGTTTTCCTGCTATCAACCATGCCAGGGCGCTCACCACGCAGGCTCGCTGACGCCAGGCGGAAAATGACAGGCCCAGTTGCTTCAGGAAATGCCGGCGAAAGGTGCTCTGGCTCATAAACAGCGCCCTGGCCCAGCGTGCCGCAGGATCATGGATAGAGGGGTTAAGCAAAAAAGCCTGACAAAGCGCCAGCAGCGCCGGATGCTGCGGCAACGGAATGTCAAATTCGCGGACCGGCATGGCGGCCAGTTCCAGCAACATCAACTGTATCAGCGTGCGATCGCGTGGGCTGTCGTACAACGGTGGTAAATCCACAGCCTCAAGCAGTAGCTGGCGCAACAGCGGCGAGACGCTGATCACTTCGCAACGACGGTGTTTAATGAAAGCGGCCACATAATCTGGCTCAATATATAAGCTACGCGTGGTCACCCCCACAAATCTGACGGCGTGCACGGTTTCAGGAGGGATCCAGACAGCATGTTGCGGAGGAACCACCCATTCTCCGTCCTGAGTGGTGACATACATCAGTCCGGTCGCGCCATACAGCAGCTGTGCGCGACGATGCTGGTGCGGTGGCAGAATATACCCTTGCGCATAGTCATTGCCTAACGCGACTACTTCGCGATCGAGCCGATCGACCTCGTCAATTTTTACGTTGCGCACACCTGCCCCCCTCTGACCGATTTACAAAGGTAATTGAGCGCTACGCAAATGGGAAGCCGTACGCGACCGGTATAAGCTGCTCGCTCATTTTCAGGGCGGGGATATTCTCTTGAATGATATCGTTATTATTGCGCTGGCAGGCTTTACGACCGGCATTACCACCGTGCTGTTCGGCTTCGGAGGGGGCTTTGTGGTGGTGCCCTTTGTCTATCAACTGATGCTTCGGCAGCCGGAACTCGCGGGAAACGCCATGCATGTCGCGGTGGCTACCTCAACGGCGGTGATGATATTTAACGCCGGCTGGGTCAGCTATCGAAACTGGCGGGCGGGTAAGCTTGCCGCGCAGACGCTGTTTCCGTTGTTATGGTTTATTGCCATTGGGGCGGTGGTCGGCTCCTGTCTGGCGGGGATATTGAGCGAGAAGATCGTTCGCGCGCTGTTTATTCTCTATATGCTGGCAACCATCAGCGATTGTTTGTTGCGCAAAGGTTTTTTCAGGGGCAGCGCTCGGCGTCGGCTGTCCCTGCCAGTAGTCACTGGCGGCGGTATGGTTATCGGTATGATTGCCGCATTGCTGGGCGTGGGTGGCAGCGTCATGACGGTGCCCCTGCTACGGCGACACGGGTATGAGATGCAGGAGTGCGTTAGCGCATCCAACCCGCTTTCTTTGCCCGTGGCGCTATGCGGGGCTGTGACCTATGCCGTCATTGGCTGGCACAGCATTCCGCTGAGCGGATTTCTGGGGTTTATCAGCCTGAAAATTTTAGGCCTGCTCGTCCTGACCGGCTGGGCCGGGATCGTGTTTAGCCGCCGGGCAATCCCTGCGGTACCTGATGTATGGTATGCACGCATCTATGTGCTGCTGCTGTGCCTGGTACTCCTCGCCATGCTCATTCAATAATCAAAATACATCCTGGTGAACCGGTTCAACAGACGCGACCGGGCGGTACCCTCTCCCTGTGGAGAGGGCCAGATGAGTGGCAGCAAGCTACCCGCGATACGGATGGGTTTCGCGCCAGTGGTCGGCGATCTGCTGCCGGGTGCAGACCCACACCTTGTCGTGCTGCTGGATATAGTCAAGGAAACGCTGCAGCGCGCGGAAACGGCCCGGACGCCCAAGCAGTCGGCAGTGCATCCCCACGGACATCATCTTCGGCGCGGTTTCACCCTCGGCGTACAGCACGTCAAAGCTGTCTTTCAGATAGGTATAAAACTGCTCCGCGGTGTTGAACCCCTGGGCGGTGGCGAAGCGCATGTCGTTGGCGTCGAGGGTATAAGGCACGATCAGGTGCGGCCGCTGGCTGCCGTCGCTGCAGGCCACTTCGCTCCAGAAAGGTAAATCATCGCCGTAATAATCGCTGTCGTAGTCAAAGCCGCCGTGCTCCACCACCAGCTGGCGGGTGTTGGGGCTGTCGCGGCCGGTATACCAGCCGGTGGGCGGTTTGCCGAACAGGTCGGTCAACACCTGCACCGCTTTTTGCAGATGCGCGCGCTCCTCGGCAATATCCATGTGCTGATAGTGGATCCAGCGCCAGCCGTGGCTGACCACATCGTAATCCGCGGCCTTGATCGCCGCCACAATCTCCGGGTGCCGCGCCAGCGCCATCGCCACGCCGAAGACCGTCAGCGGCAGCCCGCGCTGGCTGAACTCACGATGGATGCGCCAGAACCCAGCCCGGCTGCCGTACTCATAGAGTGAGTCCATCGACATATGGCGTGCCGGGTAGCTGGCGGCGCCAATAATATCGGACAGGAACTGTTCCGACCCCGCATCGCCATGCAGGACGTGATTCTCAGCGCCTTCCTCGTAGTTGAGGACGAACTGCACCGCGATCCGCGCCCCGCCCGGCCAGCGCGCGTGCGGCGGCTGCCCTGCATAGCCTCGCAGATCGCGAGGATAGTGTTCCTGGTTCTCTCCCATCTCCTGCCCCTTTTAAAATGGATTTAACGACTGAAACTGTCCGCTTAACGCTTTTTTCTCCGGGAACGCTAAGTCCCCGTGCTTGCTGGTCGCCAGGCCCAGCGCGACCAGTGACTCCACCATCTTCACCGCCGCGCTGACGCCATCGATCACTGGCACCTGCAGCTCGCGGGTCAGCTCCTGCGCCAGCGTCGCCATCCCACCGCAGCCAAGGACAATCGCCCCGCTACCATCCTCTTTCAGCGCGCGAATGCAGCGCTCACGCACTTTCTCCTGCGCCAGGCCGCTGCCGTCTTCCAGCGCCAGCACCGGCAAATCAATGGCGTGCAGCGCCGCGCAATGTTGATGAAATCCGTACTGGTGCAGCAAATGACGGGCGATGATCAGCGTGCGCGGCAGCGTGGTCACAATGGAGAAACGAGTAGCGACCATCGTCGCCATATGCATCGCGGCTTCCGCAATGCCGATCACCGGCCCCTGGGCCAGCTCCCGCGCCGCCAGCAGCCCCGGGTCGCCGAAGCAGGCGATCACATGCCCATCCACCCCCTGCTCGCGTCCGGCCTTGATCTGCTCCAGCACGCCGACCGCGGCGATAGCTTCGTCAAAGTGGCCCTCAATTGACGGCACCCCGGCGCGGGGACAGACCGCAAGGATCTCGGTACCCGGCGCAGCGACCGCACGCGCGGCGGCGCCTATCGTTTCAGTCATCGCCAGGCTGGTATTGGGGTTGATCACTTGTATACATATGGCAGACATCACGGCTCCTTGTGGCCGGCGAACAGCCGGGAAAAATCAGGCAGGCTGACGCCATCGCGCTCGAAGCACAGGCTGGCGACAATACGATCAAAATGGTGCATCAGCGCCTCGCTGAGCGGCTGCAGGGCTTTATCCCGTAGCAAACCCACCAGCTGCTGATGATCGTCGCAACGGCAGCCCTGTCGCCAGGGAGCGCCCCAGGCGGCAATCACTAAAGAGGAGCGCTGGCTGAGGCGGGTCACCATCTCGGTGAGCACCGGGTTGCCGGAGATAGCCTGCAGCTGAATATGAAAGTCAGCGGAGTGGCGGATCGCCGCCGGGCCGTCGTGCGCCTCATGGGCCTGCTGTTCACGCTGAATAATGTTCTCCAGCGCCGCCAGATGCGGCGGCTGGCAGCGCGCGATCACATCCGGCAGATTAGCGACCTCAAGCAGCGCCCGGGTACGAAAGATCGCCTGGGACTCTTCCACGCTCGGGCTGGTGACGTGTGCACCACGTTTGGGCGTTAACGTGACCAGTTGCACAGCGGCGAGTCGTTGCAGCACCTTTCTGATGCCGGTGCGACTCACGGCGAACACCTCCGCCAGCGCCTCTTCCGGTAGTTTGCTGCCCGGCGGCAACTGATGTTCGACGATGGCCGTCATCAGCGCCTGGTAAATGCTTTCGTCCTTGTCCTGCAGCGCTGGCGCGGCCTGGAGACGATGTTCATTATTCATTAACCCACTCCGGTTTCACTTATCGATAGCAGATCGTATACATAAAATTTATTTTTTGTATACAAGATTCATCATTCTGGCCTGGATCCTGCAATAGCCTCAGCAATCCATTTCAAAGGGTTTTCATTCAGAGGAGCAGGTTTCATGCCACATTCATCCCACACGCAGCAGAAGAAGACTCACGAGGCGGCCGCCAGCTACAGTCCGCGGCTATGTAATGAGGATCTGGCGCCCACCCGCGACCAGAACTGGAGCTGGTACAATATTTTTTCATTCTGGATGTCGGACGTGCACAGCATGGGCGGCTACGTAGTAGCGGCGAGCTTCTTTACGCTTGGACTGGCCAGCTGGCAGGTTCTGCTCTGCCTGCTGGTCGGCATCTGTATTGTGCAGCTGTGCGCTAACCTGGTGGCGAAGCCGAGCCAGATGGCCGGGGTGCCATACGCCGTTATCTGCCGTCAGGCGTTTGGCGTCTTCGGCGCCAATATCCCGGCGGTGATCCGCGGGCTGATCGCGTTCGCCTGGTACGGTATTCAGACCTATCTGGCGGCGAATGCCCTGATGCTGGTTCTGCTCAAGTTCTGGCCCTCCCTTGCCTCGCTGACCAGCAGCAGCTTTCTCGGGCTGTCAACGCTCGGCTGGCTGTGCTTCGCCACCATGTGGCTGCTGCAGGCGATGGTGTTCTGGCATGGCATGAACGCCATCAAACGCTTTATCGATATCGCCGGTCCGGCAGTTTATGTGGTGATGCTGGCGCTGGCCGGCTGGATTGTATACAAGACCGGTCTGGATGGGATCTCCTTTACCCTCGCCAGCAAATCCCTGAGCGCCGGCGAGCAGACCTGGCAGATGATCACCGCCACGGCGCTGGTGGTCTCCTACTTCTCCGGGCCGCTGCTTAACTTCGGTGACTTTTCCCGCTACGGCAAAAGCATGGGCGAGATCCGCCGCGGTAACCGCTGGGGTCTGCCGTTTAACTTCCTGCTGTTCTCGGTGGTGACCGTGGTGATTGTCTCCGGCACCCAGTCGCTGTTCGGCAAAATGATCACTGACCCGATCGAAACCGTCAGCCGCGTGGGTAACGATCTGGCGGTAGCCATTGGCCTGCTGACCATGATTACCGCCACCATCGGCATTAATATCGTGGCTAACTTCGTCTCTCCGGCCTTCGATTTTTCCAACTGCGCGCCACAGAAAATCAGCTTCCGTACCGGCGGGATGATTGCCGCGGTGGGATCGATACTTCTGACGCCGTGGAATCTGTTTAACTCGCCGGAGCTGATCCACTATACCCTCGACGTACTGGGCGCCTTTATTGGCCCGCTGTTTGGCATTCTGATCGCCGACTTCTACCTGATCAAACGCGGCCGGGTGTCGGTGGACGATCTGTTTGACGATACGCCGAAGGGCAAATACTGGTACCGCAACGGCTTTAACCCGAAAGCGATTGCCGCCCTGCTGCCGTCGGTGGGCCTGGGGCTGATCATCAGCTTTATTCCGGCCCTGCATGAAGTGGCGAACTTTAGCTGGTTTATCGGGGTCTTCCTCGGCGCCACCCTCTACCGCTGGCTGGCCCGCGACGAGCGTGAAGCACAGGCGACCGCAGCCTTTCATTCCGGCGCGGTAGCGCAAAAAGAGTAACCCTCCCCACCTGCCGCGGCGTCTGGCCGCGGCAGGCTGAAAACTGGCACCAATCTTGCTGTTTATCACTATTCCCAGGCGTTAAGAGAAGGCAGGTTCGATGATGGATTACCAGACCGCGGTACGCGGTGCATTTTTTGATATTGCCGGCGTGGCAGAGACCCCGGATGAGGTGGCTGCTCAGGCCCGTTATCTCGATGATGGCCTGTTGTTCTTGCGGGACGGGAAAATTATCGCGCTGCTGCCATGGCAGGAGGGCGAAGCCTTTCTGCATCCACTGAAGGGTTATGTCGATCAGCGAGGCAAGCTGCTGCTGCCCGGGTTTGTCGATACCCACATTCACTATCCGCAGACGGAGATGATCGGCGCCTTTGGTGAACAGCTGCTGGAGTGGCTCACCACCTACACCTTCCCGGTGGAGAGCCAGTTTGCCGATGCGGATTACGCGCAGGAGATAGCGCAGTTTTTTGTTAACCAGTTGATTAGCCATGGCACCACCACCGCGCTGGTGTTTTGTACCCTGCACCCGGCTTCGGCCGAGGCGCTGTTCAGCGAGGCGCTGCGTCTGAATATGCGGCTGATCGCCGGCAAAGTGATGATGGATCGCCATGTGCCGGATTATCTGTGCGAAACCGCCGGGGAGAGCTACGAGCAGACCCGTGAGTTGATCCTCCGCTGGCATCAGCGCGGGAGGCTGGGCTATGCCATCACCCCGCGCTTTGCCCCTACCTCGACACCGGCGTTGCTGGAGGCCGTGCAGCGCCTGCGGACTGAGTTTCCCGACACCTGGCTGCAGACACATCTCAGTGAAAACCGCGAGGAGATCGCCTGGGTTAAACAGCTGTGGCCTGAGCATGAGCACTATCTGGATGTCTATCATCACTATCAGCTCACCGGCGAACGCAGCGTATTTGCTCACGGGATCCATCTCGATGATGCCGAGTGGCAGTGCCTGCATGACACCGGGTCCGCCGTTGCCTTCTGTCCGACCTCGAATCTGTTTCTCGGCAGCGGGCTGTTCCGCCTGCCCGCCTGCTGGCAGCACCAGGTGCGGATGGGCATCGGCAGCGACGTCGGGGCTGGCACCACCTTCAGCATGCTGCGGACGCTGGGCGAGGCCTATAAGGTAGGACAACTGCAGAGCTATCGCCTGCGCGCCAGCGAGGCCTTCTATCACGCCACCCTCGGCGGGGCGCGCGCCCTGCGGCTGGAGGATAAAATTGGCAATTTTCAGCCGGGCAAAGAGGCAGATTTTGTGGTGATTGACCCGGCGGTCACCCCGCTGCAGCGTCTGCGCACAGGCCGCTGCCATGACATTTATGAGCAGTTGTTCGTGCTGATGACCCTGGGAGATGAACGCAATATCAGCGAGACGTGGGTGAATGGCGAGCGGGTGTGGTGTCAGGATTGACCCTCACCCTGGCCCTCTCCCAAAGGGAGAGGGAACCGTTCGGTCATCGTTGCGACGCTGGCACGCCTCCAGGCCCTCTCCCGGAGGGCCTGTGAATTGCCTGGCACCAGAATTTAGGTCATCAAAAACTCATTGCCAGGCCTACGCCATAGCCCGTGGTGTTATTGCCGAACATATAGCGCGCCACCAGTCGGGTGCGGGTGATAAAGACCGGGTATTTACTGCTGTCCAGCTCGAGGCCAACCCCCAGGGAGGTCAAACCGGTAAAGCCCAGCGCCCCTCGCTGCTCGCCGAGAAATTCAGTATGCGCCCCCTCCAGCACATAACGCAGCGGGTTGCCCAGCAGCGTCCAGTCGGCTATCGGCGCGCGGCGGCGCAGATACAGGCCGAGATTCTCCGCGCTGGCCTCGCCCTGCACCACCTCGGCGCTACTGCCGAAACTTTGCAGATGCATATAGGAGTAACGCAGTTCGGCATCAATATCCTGGGTGGCAGAGAAGCGTTCGTAATCCAGCATCAGTGCCCCGCCCAGCCCCCAGGCGTTGAACCGACCGCCGTCGAGAAATTGCAGATCGGCGTTGGTTTTTCGCTCAATTGCCCAGCTACCAATACGCGCATCGCTGGCCAGGGTACCGAGCATCACATTGACGATCGGCCGCAGCACCAGGTTGCCTCCGAGGCTGTCCCGGTGCAGCGAAAAATCCCAACCGACGCCGCCGGTGGTGGTCAGACTGTTCCATTTGGTCGGCACATTCCGCGTCTGTTCGCCATTGCTGACCACAAAGCGCGGGTCGTAACGGCTGTAACCCATCGTACCTTCAAGGTACAGAGGAAACGACTCGCTGAGGGTTGCCCCGCCGCCAAACTGGGTGATGGCCAGATTATGTTTGTCGTTGCTGCCGGAACCAATGTTGAGATCGCTGGCGGTCACGTCAGGGACGACGGTATAGCTCATCAGAGTCAATACGGCATCGGCACGCTGTTTGATGGCGTGGCCGTTCGCCGCCAGCGTCGCTGGCGCGGAAAGCGAAAGTACCGACAGGAGAACGAAAAGACGCACCATATGTCGTTTGCCACCTCAGCGACAGGCTAACAATATTGCCACCTAAATCAGCAGGCTGGCGTTCACTCAGTATAGTCGGTGAGTCAGCCTGCGCGTCCGGCGGGGAGAAAAAGCATCGGGCTGGTCAGGCCGCGCCTCCGCGGCTATGCAGCAGTTCCACATTTTCAAACGGCAGGCGCGAGACCCGGTTGCGCCCACCATTTTTGGCCACATACAGCGCTTTATCGACGCGGGAAAAAAGCTGATCAATCGCTTCCCCGTCATGGTGTTCGGCCACGCCGATGCTCACCGTCACCGACAGCGTCTGATACTCGCTGACCGCCTGGCGGATCCCTTCCGCCAGTATCAGGGCGCGCGCTATCGGCGAATGAGGTAAAAAGAGCAGAAACTCTTCTCCCCCCCAGCGATAAATTTTATCTTCGCGATCCACCGACGTTTCCAGAATGCGGGAGATCACCAGCAGGACTTCATCCCCTTTTTGATGACCGTGAATATCATTAATGCTCTTGAAATGATCGATATCGATTAACAGCAGACAAAAGCCTTGCGCGATAAATGACGGCGCCTCGACGAGGCGATAAAATTCACGGCGATTAAGCAATCCGGTGAGCGGATCGTGGGCGGCAGAGAATTCCAGCTCTTTTTTCAGATGCACTTCCTCGGTGATATCGTGAATAATGCACAACATCAGTCGAATATTATAAAGCACTACGGGCCCGGCATAGGTTTGGACATGGCGCAGCGTACCGTCGGCTAAAATATGCGTAAAATTAAGCGGTTTATGCCCGCCTGGCATATTGGCAATATTATTCATGATGGGGATCACATCCCGACCAAGGGTATTAATTTGCCAGGTATGTTTATTGCGCATTTCCTCATCGGAATAATGATAAAAACGCAGCGCCGCAATATTGGCATCGACAATTCGACCATCCTTACTGGGATCGATCAATAGCATCGGCGCGGTATTGGTCATAAAAAAACGGGCAAAAAAACCATTGTTGCGTCGCTGATAACGGCGGGAGCCGGTATGAATGGATTGATTTTGCGCCAGCAGCTTCACGGCTTCAAACAGCAATAAGGTACCGCTGTCGTCGGTGTCGACCAGGGTGGTTTTACAATATACCGACTGCAGGCCCTTGCCCGTCTGTAACGTCCAGACTTCAAATATCTCGGTCATCGTATCGAGATAGCGAAGATAATGTTGTAACTGCGTTTCAGGACAGGTCGAATAGATACCGTTACGCATCTCCTTCAGCGACATATCGCCGCTCAATGTCCGGGAAGCCGGATTGGCATAGACCACACTTTCAGTAAAAGGATGGACTACCCATATCGGGGTACTTAATACATCAAAAACAGCCAGTTCTTTTAATAACATACAGGCCCCAAACCGACCAATTCCCGGCGCAGAAGCGACACATAACGATATGCGTCCCTGACGCTGGTATAAAGTGATAACAAAACAACCGAATAGCCTTAATGACGCGCGTGCGCGGCAAGTATAGTCGGTTCTGCACGCAGCGACGCCCACCCGAGGCGACTTTGCGCGTGGTTTAACCGTCTGGATGCGATAATGTCTTTTTTATTAATTCTATTTCAACAGCATAGCAGCAATACCAGAACTGGTAGTCGCTTTTGATCACAGAGTGTGTCTATCGGTCTTCTCGCCCGTTGGCTGCGTATTGGCTTTGTCCAGGATGCCCGCATTGCGGCTTTTATGCCCAGACTAATCGTGATAGTTTCTATCATAACTCTCATCACAAACGGCCATCATAGTGAAAAAATCCGCTACTAAAATCACGCTTGCCGATATCGCACGTGAAGCCAACGTCGGTATTGCCACCGTCGACCGGGTGCTCAACAAGCGTGCGGCGGTGAAGGAGTCCACGGCATTGAGCGTACTGGAGGCGGCACGACGACTGGGGTTTACCCTCGAGCAGCCCCACTATCGCCTGGCGGCGGGGAAAGCGCCGGTCACGGTCAGAATGGGGTTTATTCTGCTGCAGGAGACCCACTCCTTCTACCTGCCGCTGGCCCAGGCGCTGACGCGAGAGGCCGCCCCATGGCTACCGGCGGGCCAGGTGCCGGTGATACTGCATTTTGCCATCGATGCGGTGGAAGCGATGGCTCAGGCCATTCACCGGCTAAGTGACGAAGTGGACGTGTTAGGCCTGGTGGCGCTGGACCACCCGCTGATTCGCCACGCGGTGGCCCGGGCTGCCGCCCGTGGCGTTCGCGTGTTCACCCTGCTTTCGGATCTGTCGGTCCCTCAGCGCAGCGGATATATCGGCCTCGATAATCAAAAAGCCGGGCGCACTGCGGCCTGGTTTATTGAGCGCTTATGTCGGGGTAATGGCGAAATTGGCATTATCATTGGCGACAATCGTTTTACCTGTCAGGAAAGCTGTGAGATCAGCTTCCGCTCCTGCCTGCGTGAACAAGGCATGGGGCAGCAGATCCTGGAGCCGGTTCGCAGCCATGAACGGGCGGATATCGCCAGGAGCGTGACGGAGCAGATGCTGAGTCAGTACCCGGCCCTGCAGGCGATCTATGCCCCCTGCGGCGGCGTCGAAGGCATTGTCGAGGCGCTGCGCGACAGCGGCCGTCAGCAGGCGATCACTCTGGTCTGCCACGGTCCGCTAAACGACAGTGAACTGGCGCTGATCGATGGCACCATCGACATCATGCTTAACCACCGGCTGGAGGCGTTTGCCGCTGCCACGCTACGCACCATAACGGACGCGGTTTCGCGCTCGCACAGCGAGGTGATTTCTCTCCCTCAGCCTTTCGATATCATCACCAAAGAAAATATGTAAATTCCCTGCCCCGCCGCCGCCGGGGCCAGTTAACGGGCAGACCGCGCCCGCCCTCAATTTGATAAAAAACTATCAAAAACCACATCAATTCAAAGCATGATGGCCATCAAAAAATCATCATTCCATCATTGTTGAGAATGAAATATTTATTCAATACTCAGCGGCATCCCCTGTGTAAAAAGGAAGCCAACATGACACTCTCTATCGCCAATGCCCCCTGCAGCTGGGGCGTGGATGACCCGAAAAACCCTGACCTTCCCGCCTGGGCTACCGTGCTGAAGGAGGCGGCGCAGGCCGGCTATCGCAGCATTGAGCTTGGGCCCTGGGGCTACCTGCCCACCGACCCGGCCAGCCTGCGCGCGGCGCTGGAACAGCATCAGTTGTCGCTGGTGGCCGGTACGATCTTTGACGATCTGGTCAGCGAGGCCCATTTCCCCACCCTGGTGGCGCTGACCCATCAGATCTGCCGCAATCTGTCGCAGGTTCCGGCCGCCGAACCCACGCCAGGGCATCCTGTTCAGCCGCCTTACCTGGTGATTATTGATTTCGGCAACCCTGAGCGAGCGCGCTTTGCCGGGCGTAGCGCGCTGGCTCCGCGACTCGATGACAAAGACTGGCAGCGCATGATGGCGCACATTACCGCCCTCAGCACCCTCGCCTGGCAGGAGTACGGTGTGCGGGCGGTTATCCATCCCCACGCCGGGGGCTGCATCGAATTTGCGGATGAAATCGAGCGGCTGGCGAACGATATTCCACACGACGTCGCGGGATTGTGTCTGGATACCGGGCATCTCTACTACGCCGGTATGGATCCGCTCGACTGGCTGGATCGCTATTACGCACGACTCGACTACCTGCACTTCAAGGATGTGGATCCGCAGGTTTACCAGCGCGCCATCGCCGAGGGCATCGACTTTTTCACCGCCTGCGCCGAAGGGGTAATGTGCCCGCTCGGCAGCGGCGCCATTGACTATCCGGCCATCAAAGACTTTCTTGCCCGTCGGGGGTATCAGGGCTGGATAACCATTGAACAAGAGCGTGATCCGCGCCATGCCGCAGGCAGCCTGCAGGCGGTCACGGAAAGTCTGCGCTATCTGCGCGACGTGGGATTCTGACAGGAGACGCAACATGATTAACGGTTTAAAACCTCTCGACCGCACCCTGCGCTGGGGCATGGTCGGCGGCGGCGGTAGCAGCCAGATCGGCTATATTCACCGCTCAGCGGCGCTGCGTGATAATACCTTTACGCTGCTGGCCGGCGCCTTTGATATTGATGCCGAGCGCGGACGCCAGTTCGGCCAACAGCTGGGGGTGGATCCCGAGCGCTGTTACGCCGACTACCAGAGCCTGTTCCGCGGTGAAGCGGAGCGTCCGGACGGCATTCAGGCGGTGTCGATTGCCACGCCAAATAACACCCATTATGCCATCTGCCGGGCAGCGCTGGAGGCTGGGCTGCACGTGGTGTGCGAAAAGCCGCTGTGCTTCAGCAGCGAGGAAGCAGACGAACTGGTGGCGCTCAGCCAGCGGCAGCACAAGATCCTCGGGGTGACCTACGGCTATGCCGGCCACCAGCTGATCCTGCAGGCCCGGCAGATGATCGCCGACGGGCTGCTGGGCGACATCCGTATCGTCAATATGCAGTTTGCCCACGGTTTTCACGCCCAGCCCGTGGAGCTGGAAAACGCCAGTACGCGTTGGCGGGTCGATCCTCGCTTTGTCGGCCCCAGCTATGTTCTGGGCGACCTGGCCACTCATCCACTGTTTCTGGTTGAAACCATGGCTCCGCAGCTGAACATCACCCGGCTGATGTGCGCCAGACAAAGCTTCGTCAAAAGCCGCGCGCCGCTGGAAGATAACGCCCATGTGCTGATGGAGTATGACAACGGCGCCGTTGGCTCGCTGTGGAGCTCCGCCGTTAACTGCGGCTCCATGCACGGACAAAAGGTGCGTATCGTCGGTGAAAAAGCCAGTCTCGAATGGTGGGATGAACAGCCCAACCAGCTGCGCTATGAAATCCAGGGCGAGCCGGTGCGTATCCTCGAGCGCGGCATGGACTATCTCGATCCGCTGGCGCGTCAGGATGACCGCATCGGCGGCGGCCATCCGGAGGGACTGTTTGAGGCATGGTCGAATCTCTATCGCCGTTTCGCCATCGCCATGGATGCCGCCGACCGTCGCGACGAAGCGCTGCTGGCCGACTTCTGGTATCCGGACGCTCGCGCCGGCGCGTTCGGCGTGCGCTGGGTGGAAAACTGCGTACGGTCTGCCGACAACGGCGCCTGCTGGGTCGACTTCCGCTAACTCACTGGCTCAGGGCGCTCGCCCTGAGCCTTTATGGCTATTTTTCAATTCGTGCCAGCTGGGTCTTATCCGCCTCACGTGCGCTATCCGCCAGCGCCTGGAACGCGCCGGCGCCATAGTATTGCGCGGGAACCGGCAGCGCCTGCATATCATGCCCTGGGTAGATCTGCAGTTCGCCGAGGTCGCGTAAGCGGAACCCCCCAACCTGCTCCGGAATGGTCAGGCGATACGGCGGCAGGGTTTCGAAAGGGACCGGCGTCGGCAGCCGATTTTCCTGCAGATCGTAGTTACGTTTCAGCACCAGAAACTTATCCGGCACCCGCCGGTGACTGTTCCACCAGTCGCCGTCGATCCGCTGAAACATCGCTTCCGTCTCCCCTCTCGTCGCCACCATCAGTCGGGTCAGCGCCTGTTTCAGCGCCGTATCCATGGCCTGGTTATAGTCTTCCAGCGAACCACCGTGGCCGCTGAGGATCACGTTAATCGCCAGCCTGGCGCCGAGTAAATTGGAGTAGAGATCCTCCGGCGAAAAAGCGGAGATCTCCTCAGAAAACCCGGGGACCGACTGGAAGCCATACCACTGGGCAATCTCATGCCATTGGGCAATTTCGAAGGCCAGATGACCCGCCAGCCAGGCGGCCAGCTGATAGCGCTGCCTGACGCCCGCCGGCGGCGTAAAGGCATTCAGCTGAACGCGGCGTACGCCCAGCTCTTCACTGTAGAAGATCCGCCCCGCCTGGCCCAGCGTCGGCGCAATACGATTGAACAGATAGAAGGTGTAGTCCGCCGTATCGCGCACATGGGCGATATCAATAAACCCGCCGCGACGGGTATAGATGAGCCCGTTCTGCTCCTCGCTGAGCCCCAGCAGGTTTTTCACCGCCCCGAACGCGCTATCGTTGTAATGGTGCTTGCCCAGCGTATCCAGGGTCAGCACATTGCCAATCTGGTATACCGGGATCGGGATGCCCACCGCGCGCACGTGCAGGTCGTAACCAAAAGCGCAGCACGGTCGCAGCGACTCCGGCGGCGGCAGCTCACCCAGGGTGGGCACCGGATGGATCGCCGTCACAGCGGGCAGCACCGGATCCTGCGCCAGCGCCGGCAGCGACAGTGCAAACAGCAGCCATAAGGCTTTACGCATCAACAGCCTCTCCACAACAACAAAAGAGCGCGCATCTTACCGGCAGATGGCGCCAGCAGTTTTAGTTAAAAACGGTATTCACCGGAGACAAAGAAGCTATTGCGCTCGTTAAAACCAAATTCAGTCAGCACGTTAAAGTTTTTGGTGACTTCATACTGGGCGCCAATCAGCATATTCCAGGGTGAGGTTAGCTTCTGCTTGACGTCGAATTTCCCCTCGCCGTCTTTATTGACTGCGGCAATCAGGGGCTGAAGCTCTGGCGGCATATGCAGGTCGGCCAGATCGCCTTTAAACTCCTGCTGCACGTCCTGATACATGCTCCCGACCCACAGGCTGAGGTGGGACGGCCCGTCGATCCCCTGAAAACTGAAGCGGTAGCCGACGCGCGGCGAGACGGTGACCGCCGAGATGCTGCCGTCGAGAATATCGAAATCGGTACGGGTGTAGTTAGTGTCTACTAACCCGAACCAGTTGCCGTATCCCCCGGCGAGCGTAAAGCCGGTTCCCCAGGTGGTTCCTTTGAAATCAAGCGTAAAATCAATATTCTGCAGTTTTCCGCTCTGATAAAGCTGGTGAACCGCGCCGGCGATCACCCGATCCAGACCGCGAAACTGCGAAGGATCCGAATCCACGGAGACCTGGGAGACAGACGACCCACGGGTATGCCCCACCAGCCCGTAAACGTTGAGAAACGGAAAGACCCACATATCGAGGCGCAGGTTTTCGGTTTTGCTCTTCTCGCGGGTGTGCCCGGCATCGATGGCGAACATATCGCTGGGAATGGGATGGTTGCCCAGCTTAAGCCCGGAAAAGGTAATACTGTCGACCATGATATCCTGACGGATATTCATATAGCTCAGGTTGACGCCGTAGGGTAACGGGATCGAATACCCCCGGGCGCGTGCCTCATCTCCCCATATCGGAAAATAGCTGTCGCTCTCGCTCTGCTCCGCGGCCGACGCGCCACAGGCCGCCAACAGCAGCGTTAACACCGTTCCGGATGCTCTCATTGTTATTCTCATGTGTAGTTATAAACCCGAACCGACATTGCAATAGACCGCCTGCTCATGCTCACTGAACGCCACGTCAATCCCGGTACGCAAACCGTACTGCCGTGCAATCAGGTAACGAAAACCGGCCCCCCATGCCACCTCTGACTGTTCCGCTGGCGTGCGCGCCGCGCACCCCGCGCCAACGAATCCCTGCAGGATCCAGCGCGGGGTGAAGGCCCAGGGAGGTTTGCGCCGTGACCACGTCGTCGCCCTGATAGCGGTAGCGCGAAATAGGGACATCAAAGGGTTATCATGGTGGATGAATGACTGATTAATGGCCCGCGACCGCCAGTGCGGACAACAGGAATTTCATGCTTACTCCGGGGCTTTGGGGACGCACGACACGCCTCACGAACAGTATTAACGCGACGGGGTAATGAAAATATAACGTATGAGAATAATGCTCACCAACGCGCAGTCGCCTGTTTTTCGGGTATTTTTAAACGAAAAAGTGCTGGCTATCACAGAAAAATGCCATCGCGATACAGGGCAGCGCGGTGATTGTATTCAAAAGGTGAATATCGTATAACATAGCGCTACCGAGGGGTGTCCCGTGAGGGCTGAGATGGCGCAAGCCGAACCCTTTGAACCTGATCTGGGTCATGCCAGCGAAGGGACGGGTCGGCAATTTTGCCTGCATTACCGCCATTGCCTGTTCACACCCCTGCACGCCCGGATCTCCCCTGAATATCTGGAGGTCCTGTGATAATTCCCGCGTTTAGCCATGGTCTTTATGGCCGTTTACGCCAGCTGGCCGCCGCTGACTGGCAGCACTATGTGGCGCATCCTTTCGTCCAGCAGCTTGCCGAGGGCACCCTGGCGGAAAGCGCATTTCGTCGCTACCTGACCCAGGATTATCTGTTTCTGATCCACTTTGCCCGCAGCTATGCGCTGCTGGTGAGTAAACTGCGCACGCTGCCGGAGATGCGGGCCGCGGCTGCCTCAATGAACGCCATCCTCAACGAACTGCCGCTGCACGTCGGTTACTGCGCTCAGTGGGGCATTAGCGAGCAGGAGATGGCTACCCAGCCTGAAGCGCCGGAAACCATTAACTATACCCGCTACGTGCTGGATATTGGCCACTCGGGTGACGCGCTGGATCTGCTGGTCGCGCTGATGCCCTGCGTGGCCGGTTATGCGGAAATCGGTCTCGGCCTGCTGCAGCATCCCGCCACCCGACTGGACGATAACCCCTACGCCTCGTGGATCCGCAACTATGGCGATGAAGGCTATCTGCACGGCGTCAACGCCGCGCTGGCGCTGCTGGAAACGGTGTGGCAGCAGCGCGGGAGCGAGGCCCGGATCACTGAGCTGAGCGAGATTTTCACCACTGCCACCCGCCTTGAGGCGCAGTTCTGGCAGATGGGCCTCAACGCGACGGCGGAGACCCGGGCGTGACGGCGCCGGGTATCGAGGTCCGTGGCCTGAGCCTGCATTTCGGCGACCGCCGGCTGTTCGACAACCTGTCGTTTACGGTCCCCGGCGGGCAGTGGGTGTCGCTCCTCGGCGCCAGCGGGGCAGGCAAAACCAGCCTGCTGCGGGTGATGGCCGGTCTGGCGCCCGCCACCCGGGGAGAAGTGGTCGCCAGCGATGGGCAACCGATTCAGGGCCGTCTGGCGTGGATGGGGCAGAAAGATCTGCTCTACCCCTGGCTGAGCGTCCGGGACAACGTCGCCCTCGGCGCGCGGCTGCGCGGTGAAAAAGTCGATCGTGCCCGGGTCGCCGCCCTGCTTGAGCAGGTGGAGCTCTCGTCCTGGGCCGACGCCCGGCCGGCAACCCTCTCCGGCGGCATGCGTCAGCGCGCCGCGCTGGCCCGCACCCTGTATGAGGACCGCCCCATCGTGCTGATGGATGAGCCTTTCTCGGCGCTGGATACCCTCACCCGCACGCGCATTCAAACTCTGGCCGCCACCCTGCTGGCTGGTCGCACGGTGGTGCTGATCACCCACGATCCGCAGGAGGCCTGCCGGCTGAGCCACCGCCTGCTGGTCCTCTCGGCGGCAGACGGCGACATCGATGACAGCCATCACCTTGCCGGCACACCTCCGCGCGCGCCGGACGCGCCCGATCTCTTGATTAGCCAGGCCGCCCTGCTGCAGCAACTGATGAGGGCCCATCCATGACCGGACGTCTCTGGCGGGGAGGTATGGTGTTCTGCGGCCTAATGATCCTCTGGGGTCTGGCCAGCCGCAGCGGCATTCCTCACTTTCTTTTACCCTCCCCGATGGCGGTCGCCGAGGCGCTGTGGGTTAATCGCGCCTATCTCGGCTGGAACACGCTTATCACGCTCAGTGAGATCCTGAGCGGCCTGGCGCTGGGCGTGACGCTCGGTGTCACCCTGGCGCTGGGTATGATCCTCTCTCCGCGTCTGCAGCGCTGGCTGATGCCGCTGGTCCTCACCAGTCAGGCGATCCCGGTCTTTGCCCTCGCCCCGCTGCTGGTGCTGTGGCTGGGCTTTGGCATGAGCGCCAAAGTGGCAATGGCCGTGCTGGTGATTTTCTTTCCAGTGACTTCCGCCTTCTTTGATGGCTTGCGACGGGTCAACCAGGAGTATCTCGATCTGGCGCGCAGCATGAACGCCTCCTTCGGCGCTCAGCTGCGGCATGTCCGCCTGATGGCTGCCCTGCCTGCGCTGGGCTCGGGCCTGCGGATGGCGGCGGCGGTGGCGCCCATCGGCGCGATTATCGGCGAATGGGTCGGCTCCGCTGAGGGGCTGGGCTACGTCATGCTCAATGCCAATGCGCGGCTGCAAACCGATATCTGCTTCGCCGCGCTGTTTATTTTAGTGCTACTGACCCTCCTGCTGTGGCTGGCGGTAGATACCCTGCTACACCGGCTGATCGACTGGTCACCGGAATAAAGATGAAGTAATAAAGGAAAACAGATGAAAAAGTCGCTTTTCGCCGGGGCAACCCTGACGGCACTGGTCAGCGGCCACGCGCTGGCCAATGAACCGCTGACGCTGGTGCTGGACTGGTACATTAACCCCGACCATGCGCCGATTATGGTGGCCGAGCAGATCGGCGCCTTTAAGGCTCAGGGGCTGGACGTCAAGATTGTCCCTCCCTCCGATCCCGCGCTGCCTCCCCGCATGGTGGCCGCCCGTCAGGCGGATCTGGCCATCACCTACCAGCCGCAGGTGCACTTCTTCGCTGACGAAGGGTTACCGCTGGTGCGCGTTGGGACCCTGATTAACTCGCCGCTGAACACGGTGATCGCTCTCAATAAGCAGATCAAAACTCCGGCAGATCTGCAAGGTAAGAAGGTGGGCTATTCGGTCAGCGGCATTGAGCAGGCCACCCTGTCGACCATGGCGCAACACGCGGGTATCGATCCGGCCAGTATCAAACTGGTTAACGTCAATTTCCAACTGACCAGCGCCCTGCTGGCGGGCCAGGTGGACGCGGTCATCGGCGGCTACCGTAATATAGAAGCACAGGAGCTGAAGCTGCAGGGCAAAACGCCGGTAGTGATGAACGTCGAAGATTACGGCGTGCCGGCCTATGACGAGCTGGTGATTGTCGCCCATCGCGACGCGATTCATGAGGCCAAGATCCGTAAATTCCTCACCGCCCTGCAGGCCGGAGTGAGCTATCTGCGCGCCCATCCGCAGGAGAGCTGGGAGGCGTTTGCCGCCGCCCACCCGGAGCTGAAAACCGAACTCAACCACCAGGCGTGGCTGCAAACCGTGCCGCTGTTCGCCACCGATCCGGCGGCGCTGGATAAACCGCGCTACGAAGCTTATGAACAGTTTTTATATAACAATAAGTTGGTGAAAAAAGTCACACCTTTAACAAATTATGCGGTGGAACTGCATTGAGACTTGCTATCGCTGACGGAAGGCATTCCGTCAGCGTTTTAACGCAGCGGCAATAAAAATATAGAGACTTTCTCACTAATAATTACACTTTAAAGGGTTATCGTGACACGCAGTTGTTCTATTATAATTCAGCAGGTTACGTTAATTATTGCCCCGGTAAGAATAACGTCAAAATAACGCAATCAATAAAACGTTGAATGCGGATTTAAAAAGCCATATATTGTGCGCGCTTTATGAATGCCAATTCAATTCCTTAGACCAATTATTCAACCAGCGTTCAACCGCAATGCTGGTTGTGGGAGTGATATGATGACGGATAAAGTCCGTATTGATACTTTACGTGCCGATTTATTAGACGCAAACAACGAAACCTTTTTGGCCCGTCAGGCCGAATTCGAATCGAATGTCAGGAGTTACCCGCGTAAGTTACCGCTGGCTATCACTAAAGCTGAAGGCGTGTGGCTGACGGATGCGGATAACAAACAGTACCTGGACTGCCTCGCGGGCGCCGGTACTCTCGCTCTGGGCCACAACCACCCTGATGTATTGCAGAGCATCCAAAGTGTCATTACCAGCGGCTTGCCGTTACATACCCTCGATCTGACTACCCCGTTAAAAGATCGTTTCTCCGAATACCTGCTCTCTTGCCTGCCGGGCGAAGGGAAAGAGTATTGCCTGCAGTTCACCGGTCCTTCCGGCGCTGACGCCGTGGAAGCCGCGCTGAAACTGGCGAAAAAATACACTGGCCGTACGGCGGTGATCAGCTTCTCCGGCGGCTATCACGGGATGACCCATGGCGCGCTGTCCGTCACTGGCAACCTGTCGCCGAAAGCGGCGGTTAACGGCATGATGCCGGAAGTCCAGTTCATGCCTTACCCGCACCTGTATCGTTGCCCGCTGGGCATCGGCGGCGAAGCCGGCGTGAAAGCCCTGACCTACTACTTCGAAAACCTGATCAACGACGTGGAGAGCGGCGTCCGTAAACCGGCGGCGGTGATCCTCGAAGCCGTGCAGGGTGAAGGCGGCGTGAACCCGGCGCCGGTTGAGTGGCTGCAGCGCATCCGCAAAGTGACCGAAGAGCATGGCATTCTGCTGATCGTCGATGAAGTGCAGGCTGGCTTTGCCCGTACCGGTAAATTCTTCGCCTTCGAGCACGCCGGTATCCAGCCGGACATCATCGTGATGTCGAAAGCGGTCGGTGGCGGTCTGCCGCTGGCGGTGCTGGGCATTAAAAAACAGTTCGACGCCTGGGAACCGGGTCACCACACCGGCACCTTCCGCGGCAACCAGCTGGCGATGGCTACCGGTCTGACCACCCTGCGTCACCTGCGCGACAACAAGATTGCCGACAAAGTCGCTGCCCAGGGCGAGTGGCTGAAAGGCAAACTGACCGAGCTGCAGAAGCGCTACCCGGTCATTGGCCACGTACGCGGTCTTGGTCTGATGATCGGTATCGAAATCGTCAAGCCGAACGAAGCTCAGGATCACATGGGCTGCTACCCGGCTGACGGCGAACTCTCTGCCCTGCTGCAGAAGAAATGCTTCGAAGCGGGCCTGATTCTGGAGCGCGGTGGTCGTCACGGCTGCGTGCTGCGTCTGCTGCCGTCCCTGCTGATCAGCAACGCGGAACTGGATGTGTTCCTCGACAAATTCGAACAGGCCCTGCTGGCCGCCGGCGTAAAGCCGGTCTGAGTGGAGTCAGTGACCACCATGTCCACATTGAATCCGATTCTTGCTGGTTCAGCGCAGAGCGTTGAAGCCTATCAGCAGGTTATCGAGCAGACCAGCCAGGCCGTTGTGCAGTGGCTGAAGCAACCTGAGATGTATCAGGGGAAAAGCGTTGACGAGCTGCGTGAGCGTATCTCCCTTGAATTTAACGAACAGGGTTTGGGTAACCAGGCGGCGATTGATCGTGCGATCGAGTACTTCCTGAAAGACAGCCTGTCGGTGCATCACCCGCAGTGCGTGGCGCACCTGCACTGCCCGAGCCTGGTAATTAGCCAGGCGGCGGAAGTGTTGATCAACGCCACCAACCAGAGCATGGACTCCTGGGACCAGAGCCCGTCAGCAACCATCATTGAGATGAAGCTGATCGAATGGCTGCGCGCCCGGGTCGGTTATCCGGCTGGCGACGCCGGCGTCTTCACCAGCGGCGGCACCCAGAGCAACCTGATGGGCCTGATGCTGGCGCGCGACGCCTTCTTCGCCCGTCAGGGGCACTCCATCCAGCAGGATGGGCTGCCGGGGGATATCCGCAAGTACAAAGTATTGTGCTCGGAAAACGCCCACTTCTCGGTGCAGAAGAACATGGCGCTGATGGGCCTCGGCTACCGCTCGGTCACGCTGGTGAAAACCGACGAATTCGCGCGGATGGACGTGTCCGATCTGAAAGCGAAGATTGCGCAAGCGCAGGCTAACGGCGAGCAGATCATGGCGATCGTCGCCACCGCCGGCACCACCGACGCGGGGGCTATCGACCCGCTGCGCGACATCGCCGGTATCGCCGCGGAACATCAGATCTGGCTGCACGTTGACGCAGCCTGGGGCGGCGCGCTGCTGCTGTCTGAGCAGTATCGTGACTACCTTGACGGTCTGGAGCTGGTGGATTCCGTTACCCTGGACTTCCACAAGCAGTTCTTCCAGACCATCAGCTGCGGCGCCTTCCTGCTGAAGGACGCGCGCCATTACGAGCTGATGCGTTATCAGGCGGCCTATCTGAACTCCGAGTTCGATGAAGAACACGGCGTACCGAACCTGGTGTCTAAGTCGCTGCAGACCACCCGTCGCTTCGATGCGCTGAAGCTGTGGATGGGTCTGGAAGCGCTGGGCCAGAAACAGTATGCGGCGATCATCGATCACGGCGTCACGATGGCGAAAAACGTGGCGGAGTACGTGAAGTCGCAGCCGACGCTGGAGCTGGTGATGCAGCCGCAGCTGGCGAGCGTGCTGTTCCGTTCCCGTCCGGCGCAGATGGCGCAGAGCGACGCGGCGGCTATCGCGCTGCTCAACCAGCGCGTCGGCGATGCCCTGCTGGCTTCCGGCCGCGCTAACGTTGGCGTGACCGAGCATAACGGTGTCACCTGCCTGAAGCTGACCCTGCTGAACCCGGTGGTGACGCTGGATGACGTGAAGGTGCTGCTTAACCTGGTGGAACGCACCGCTCAGGAGCTGCTGGCGCAATAACCTGCCCTAGCGGGCGGCGCCTGCCGCCCCGCTGTCAGCCTTACCTGCAATAAGCCGATAATCTCCTTATCGGCTTTTTTATTTCTTTCCGCGCCACTGACGTTCTCTGCTCCCTGGCTGGTCGCTGGGCCCGTTGACGCCTGCCTTTCGCGATGCCACAGTATTATCCCGAGAATAACGACGTTCAGGATAAACATCCTGAAAATGAGGATGATGATGGAGAAACGCTTACCGGGACTGGATCTCGACGCCCTGCGTAGCTTTGTGACCGGCATGGAGTGCGGCAGTTTCGCCCAGGCAGCGCTGCGCCTGTCGCGTTCCACTTCGGCCGTCAGCGCCCAGCTTAAAAAGCTGGAGAGCCAGTGCGGTACGGCGCTGGTGGCCAAACAGGGGCGGCATCTGGTGCTCACCGCGGAAGGCGAAAAGCTGATGAGCTACGCCAGACGACTGCTGGCGCTCAATGATGAAACCCTGCGCGCGCTGCAGGGCGAGCAGCTCACCGGCGAGATCCACCTTGGTATGCAGGAAGATTTTGGCGAATCGCTGATGCCGGGGATCCTGGGGCAATTTAAACGGCATCATCCGCAGGTGCGGATAGTCGCCAGGGTGGATCGCAATGGTCCGCTGCGCCAGGCGCTGGCGGAAGAGGCGCTGGATCTGGCGCTGCTGTGGCAAACCGAAGATCAGGGTCCCGGGATGGGCCGCTGCCCGCTGGCGTGGATTGCGCATCCTGACCTGGATATTGGTGCACTGCTGGCCTCCGGCGAGCCGCTGCCGCTGGTGATGTTCGATAGCCCGTGCCTGATGCGCTCCCGCGCTATCGCCTGTCTCGATGCCGCGGGGATCCCCTGGCAGGTGGTATTCGTCAGCCACAGTCTGAACGGCATCTGGGCGGCGGTACAGGCTGGCCTGGGGCTGACGATACGCACCCGCATCGGCATGCCCGGCAACCTGCGCACCGTCGCCGGGCTGCTGCCATCGCCAGGTAGCCTGGCCGTTAACCTGCAACAAACCCCGCGCGAGGGACAGCATTCCGCCGCCGTGGCGCTGCTCGGCGAACTGATGACCGAGGCCCTGCAGGGGTGGGTCGAGATGTGACGGGGTCACGCCACTTCCATTCACCCTCACCCTAACCCTCTCCCTGAAGGGAGAGGGAACCGCCCGGCAGTCACCGGCAATGGGCATCCAGCGCCGTTCCCGCTTCAATGCCCGGTGGCGGCTGCGCATTACCGGGCCTACATTCTCCCTGCGCGCTCCTGTAGGCCGGGCAAGCGCAGCACCGCCCGGCAACAGGCACAAGGGATGAAGGGATGAAGGGATGAAGGGAACCGTCCGGCAGTCACCGACAATGGGCATCCAGCGCCTCTCCCGCTTCGATGCCCGGTGGCGGCTGCGCCTTACCGGGCCTACATCTCCCTGCGCGCTCCTGTAGGCCGGGCAAGCGCAGCGCCGCCCGGCATCAGGTATAAGGGCTGGAGGGAACCGTCCGCCAGACGCCTACGCCGCGGGTCAGGCTTTGCTCTCCTGCAGTAGCTGCTGGATCACCTGCTCCTGGCGGGCATAATCCCCTTCGCCGAAGGCGGTATAACGCAACTGTCCGCGAGCGTCGAAAATGTAATGCGCCGGCCAGTACTGATTGCCGAAGGCGTTCCAGATGGCGTACTCATTATCCGCCACCACCGGGTAGGTTATCCGCCAGTCCTTCACCGCCTGGCGCAGCAGCGGCAGCGAACGCTCCCAGGGATATTCCGGGGTATGGACGCCAATCACCACCAGCCCGGCCGCGCGGTATTTGTTCGCCCAGTCGCGCACGTAAGGCAGGGTATGCTGACAGTTGATGCACTCCCGGGTCCAGAAATCCACCAGCACCACTTTGCCCTTCAGACGCTCCGGAGTTAACGCCGGGCTGTTGAGCCACGCGCTGCCTCCCGCCAGGGAGGGCATCGCGCTGCTGGGCTGCGGCGCGGCGATCGGCTGGAGGATGGTCTTTTGCTCCGGCTGCGGCAGACGGGCGGCCAGCCGCTGCTCCAGCGCCTGACTCCAGCCTCCCGCACTTTGCAGATAGCGATCGCCGCCGCTGGCGATCAGCGCCACCGAGGCCAGCATCGCCACCCCCGCCAGCCGGCGCAGCCGTTCGCCGAACGCTAGCCCACGACGCAGACGGGCAATCAACGCCGCACCGCACCACCCCAGCAGGAATAACATCAGCGCCCCGCCGCTGCCGTAGGCCAGCAGCAAGCCGCCAGTGGTCGCTTGGCCCGGATGCACAAAGCCCAGGCTCAGTATCGCCCCCAATACCGGCCCGGCGCACGGGGCCCACAGCAGGCCCACCGCCAGCCCGGCCAGCAGCGAACCGATCCAGCCGCGCTGGCGTGAGCTGGCGTTGTTAAGCTGATTTCCCAGCGCCACCAGGGGTGAGGTCAGCCGCTGCGCGACGCGCTGCGAAAGCAGGCTCAGCCCGACCAGGGCGAAGAACGCCAGCGCCAGGCCGCGGCCTGCGAGGGTCAGATTCACCACCCAGCCGCTGGCGACCGTCACCAGCCACGAAACCGCGCCGAACATCAGCGCCATTCCAGCCAGCATAATTGCCAGCTGCCCCCGGCGGCCCCGGACGCTGGCGAACAGCAGCGGGATCACCGGCAGCGTACAGGGGCTCAGCAGGGTTAACATTCCGCCCAAAAATGCAATGAATATCGACATCGCCTTCTCCTCATTATGTCGTCGCTGCCGGGAGTGGCAGCCACGACATTACAGCAAGGGCATGTAAGGCGAATGTGTCGGGAAAGGGGGAGAATTGTCGGCTTAGTTATCCGTCTGCGCCGGAGATACAGCAGGATACAATCCCGCCGCGGCAAGGCGAACGCTGGCGTCCAGGCCGCCCTGCGGGCGGTTGGTCAGACGCAGCGTGCCGTTCATCTGGCTGACCAGCTGCGCAGCAATCGCCAGCCCCAGACCGGTGCCGCCGGTATCGCGATTGCGCGAGTCCTCCAGTCGATAAAACGGCTGCAACACCGCCTGTAGCGAGGCCTCAGGGATCCCCGGCCCCTCATCCAGTACATGGAGGGTGACATCCCCGGCGGCGTCGCGGGTCAGAGTTACCGTGACCGTGGTGCCGAATTTCAGCCCGTTATCGATAAGGTTGGTCATCACCCGGCGCAGGGCCTGCGGTGGGATCGACACCACCCCGGCGGTCTCCTCCGGGCAAAAAAGCACCGGCCGGCCGACATCAGCATAATCGCAGACGATGGTGTCGAGAAAGGCGTCAAGGTTCAGCCGCTGGCGCGCCTCCGCCAGCGGCTGAGAGGTGCGGGCGAAGGCGATGCCCTCCCGCACCAGGCGGGTCATATTGTCGAGATCCTGCAGCAGTTTATCGCGCAGTTCCGGCTGGTCGGCCATCTCCACCCGCAGCTTCATTCGGGTGATCGGGGTTTGCAGATCGTGGGAGATAGCGGCGAGGATCCGCGCCCGCTCCTGCAGATGGTCGTGGATACGCGCCTGCATCGCGTTAAACGCGCGAGCGGCACGGCGGACCTCTTCCGGCCCCTGCTCGGCCATGGTTCCCGCCGTGTCGCTGGCCGGTTCAAGGGCGTCCACTGCGCGGGTAAAACGGGTGATGGGCAGCAACACCTGGCGAACGGCATACCAGGCGCAGGCCAGCAGGAGAACAAACTGAGCGATCAGCACCACCGGCAGCCAGCGCGCGATGGCCGGTAGCTTCGGCCACAGATCGAGAGTCAACGGGGCGCCGTCGTGGAGGGTAATATGGGCCTGAATATGCTGCCGCGGGCCGGGGATCGTCACAATACTGACCGGATACTGCGCGCTCAGCGCCTCCTGCAGGGAGCGGGCCGCGTCCCGGGCACGCCAGCTGTCCGGGTAGTCGCCGCGCTCCCCGGAGTCCAGCAGATAGCGATAATTGCCGCGCGCCAGCTTCGGCAGCCACTGTGGGCGCTCAGCGGCCGGCAGGCGGTCAAGGATAGCCACGCTGGTGGCGACATCGGAAGCCAGATTGCCCAGCATCACGCTGCGAGCGCTGCTCATGCGCTCATAAAACAGCAGCGACAGGGTTAAAGTATTCGCCAGCAGCAGCGCCAGAAACAGCAGCGCCATCAGCCTCGACTGCAGCGAGGCGGGCCAAAACCTCATTCATGCCTCTCGCGGATGGAGACCGGCACCGACAGCACATAGCCTTCGCTGCGCACCGTTTTAATGTAGGCCGGCTCGCGGGCATCCTCCCGTAGCCGCTGGCGCAGTCGGCTCACCAGCAGGTCAATTGACCGCTCAAACAGTTCCGCGTCGCGTCCCTGGGTCAGATTCAGCAGTTGGTCGCGGTTCAATACCCGCTGGGGGTGATCGAGAAACACCCGCAGCAGCCGATACTCCGCCCCGCTGAGGGCGACGATGGCGCCGCTGTCGTCCAGCAGGTGGCGGGCGGCAGTGTCGAGCAGCCAGTCGCCAAAGGCGATCAGCCTGCCCGCCTCGGTGATCTGCAGATTGGGCGGCAGCGCCCGGGTGCGGCGTAAAATGGCTTTGATGCGCGCCAGCAGTTCGCGGGCCACAAAGGGTTTAATCAGATAATCGTCAGCCCCCATTTCCAGTCCGAGGATCCGGTCGCTGTCGTCGGTGCGGGCGGTGAGCATCAGCACCGGAATATCCTGCTGCGGGTTGGCGCGCAGCTGGCGGCAGAGCGTTAAGCCGTCCTCGCCCGGCATCATGATATCCAGCACAATCAGGTCAATTTGATGATTTTTGAGCACCGACCACATGGCTTTGCCGTTCGCCGCGCCGCTGGCGCGATATCCCGATTTTTCCAGATAGTCGACAATCAGTTCCCGAATATCGCGGTCGTCATCGACGACCAGGATGTGGTCAATACGCTCCAAAGGGTGCTCCTGCGGCAAAATAAACTCTTCACAAGCATAAGCCGTGTTGCCGGAAGCGCAACGTCGCGCCGCCGGCAAGGCGCGGATTACAAACGGTCGGCGTCCACCACCGCCTGGACAAAGTCTGCCGGGTCCTCCTGCGGCGGATTATGGCCCACCGCCCCCTGCAGATCCCGGTGTTCATATTTTCCGGTAAATTTAGCCCGGTAGCTGGCGGGAGCCGGATGCGGCGCGCCGTTATTCGCCCCTTCAAGGGTGATGGTGGGCACGGTTATCGGCGGTAGCGCCGCCAGCCGTTGTTCATAGCCGGCATACTTCGCTTCCCCCTTCTCCAGCCCCAGGCGCCAGCGGTAGTTGCTGATGGTGATCGCCACGTGGTCCGGGTTATCCAGCGCCCGGGCGGTTCTGGCAAAAGTCGCGTCGCTGAATTTCCACTGCGGCGACGCCTGATGCCAGATAAATTTCGCAAAGTCGTGGGTGTTCTGCCGGTAACCGGCTTCGCCGCGCGGGGTGGCAAAATAGAACTGATACCACCACGACAGCTCCGCCTGCGGCGGCAGCGGTTTTTCGCCAATCTGCTGACTGCTGATCAGATACCCGCTCACCGAGACCAGGGATTTCACCCGCTGCGGCCACAGCGCGGCGACGATATCCGCCGTGCGCGCGCCCCAGTCAAAGCCGGCCAGATCCGCCTGCCTGATGTTCAGGGCGTCCATCAGATGGACAATATCGGCCGCCATCGCCGACGGCTGACCGTTACGCGGCGTGCTGGCGGAGAGGAAACGGGTCGTGCCGTAGCCGCGCAGATACGGCACAATGACCCGGTAACCCTTCTGCGCTAAAGCCGGCGCCACCTGAGCATAGCTCTGAATATCGTAGGGCCAGCCGTGCAGCAGGATCACCGGCTGGCCGTCGCGCGGGCCGATATCCACGTAGCCTATATTCAGGTCGCCGGCGCGGATCTGGTGGATCTTGTCGAACGCCCCCGCGTCTTCCGCGGCGCAAACGGCAGCGGACCACAGGGTGGATAACCCCAGCGCCGCGGCGCTGGTATAGCGGATCAGGGATAATCTGTTCATCACTTTCTCACCTTTTATCATCATCAAGAGAGTACGTGACCAGTAAAGCGGAAATTTGTATCTGCCATGTGCCCGACCGGGGCCATTTTTATCTCTTAATGTCAGCGCTGCGCCGCGAGATACAGTGTGATACAGAGTCGAGGTTGGCAATTGTTGCGGGCATGTGAATTTATGCTTGCCCCAGGAGATAAATCCGTTACCGTGGCAGGCATTTTTCACCACTTAAGAACGCAGGTACCCGCTATGGCGATTTTTGATGGTCACAATGACCTGCTGCTGAATCTCTGGCTTCACCATCGTGAGGATCCGGTAAGCGCCTTCTTTGCCGGGATAGAAAACGGCCATCTCGACTATCCGCGTATCCGCCAGGGCGGGCTGGCCGGCGGCCTGTTCGCCCTCTTTGTGCCGCCGCAGGAGTATATCGCCCGCGTGGCGCCGCAGTACGCCAGCGAGGCGTGGGATCCGCTGGCGATCCTCTGGCAGCAGTTGGCTATCCTCAAGGCGATTTGCGCCCATGACGCCAGCCGCGCGCGGCTGTGCCTGAGCGCGGCGGATATCGAACGCTGTCGCCAGGATAACGCGCTGGCGATGGTGGCGCACATCGAAGGTGCTGGCGGGTTCGACGCGCAAGGCGAAGATCTGCAGGCCTTTTATCGCGCCGGGGTGCGCAGCATTGGTCCGTTCTGGAACATCGCCAATCGCTTCGGCTGCGGGGTCACCGGCGCCTTTCCCGGCAGCCCGGACAGCGGGCCGGGTCTCACTCGCGAGGGCATTGCGCTCATCGCTCAGGCCAACGCCCTGAAGATGCAGATCGATGTTTCGCACATGAATGAACAGGCCTTTTGGGATACCGCCCACCACTCCACCGCCCCACTGGTGGCCACCCACTCTAATGCCCACGCCCTGTGCCCACAGCCGCGCAATCTGACCGACCGGCAACTGCGGGCGATCCGCGACAGCGGAGGCGTAGTGGGCGTCAATTTCGGCAATGCTTTCCTGCGCGCCGACGGACGGCGCGACAGCGACACGCCCATAACCACCATTGTCCGGCATATCGACTATCTTATTAACATAATGGGTGAGGATCATGTGGCTCTCGGCTCGGATTTTGACGGCATCACCCTGCCCGACGAGCTGGGCGATGTGGCCGGCTTACCGCGGCTTATCAATGCCTTGCGGGACAATGGCTATGATCAATTGGTGCTGGATAAGCTGCTGTGGAACAACTGGCTGCGGGTATTAAAAAAGGTTTGGCAACAATAGGTTATATTGTAAACATAAAGTTAATTCCTTACAGATTCCGGGTTGATCTCTCTCCCGGTGAAGCGCAATATGCGGCGGCCGTCACAGATCCAGCATTATCCGTGAGGCCTGTCGTCATTTTTAAGAGGAACACAACATGTGGAAGAAACCTGCTTTTATCGATTTACGTCTCGGTCTGGAAGTGACGCTGTACATTTCTAACCGTTAATCGCCCCGCCCGCCGTTCGCGCGGGCACCTTCATTCATTACCCGGTCCGTCTTCATGTTCATTAAAGTCCTCGGCTCCGCCGCCGGCGGCGGTTTCCCGCAATGGAACTGCAACTGCGCCAACTGTCAGGGTCTGCGCAACGGCACCATTCAGGCCAGTGCCCGCACCCAGTCGTCGATCATCGTCAGCGATAACGGCAAAGAGTGGGTGCTGTGCAATGCCTCGCCGGATATCAGCCAGCAGATTGCCCATACCCCCGAGTTAAATAAACCCGGCGTACTGCGCGGGACGTCTATCGGCGGCATTATTCTCACCGACAGCCAGATAGACCACACCACCGGGTTGCTGAGCCTGCGCGAAGGCTGCCCGCACCAGGTGTGGTGCACGCCGGAGGTTCATGAGGATCTCTCCACCGGCTTCCCGGTGTTTACCATGCTGCGACACTGGAACGGCGGCCTGGTGCATCATCCCATCGCGCCGCAGCAGCCTTTTACCGTTGACGCCTGCCCTGATTTGCAGTTTACCGCCGTGCCTATCGCCAGCAACGCGCCGCCCTATTCGCCGTATCGCGACCGGCCGCTGCCGGGCCATAACGTGGCGCTGTTTATCGAAAACCACCGCAACGGGCAGACGCTGTTCTATGCCCCGGGGCTGGGTGAGCCGGATGAAGCCCTTCTGCCGTGGCTGCAAAAAGCGGACTGTCTGCTGATCGATGGCACCGTCTGGCAGGATGACGAGCTGCAGGCCGCCGGCGTCGGGCGCAATACCGGTCGCGATATGGGACACCTGGCGCTCAGCGATGAGCACGGGATGATGGCCTTGCTGGCCTCCCTGCCGGCAAAACGCAAAATTCTCATTCATATTAATAACACCAACCCGATCCTTAACGAACAGTCTCCCCAGCGCCAGGCGCTAACGCAACAGGGGATTGAAGTGAGCTGGGACGGGATGGCAATCACCCTTCAGGATACCGCATGCTGATCACCGACACGCTGTCGCCGCAGGCCTTTGAAGAGGCTCTGCGGGCTAAAGGCGCCTTCTACCATATTCACCACCCTTACCACATCGCCATGCATAACGGCGAAGCGACCCGCGAGCAAATTCAGGGTTGGGTGGCGAACCGGTTTTATTACCAGACCACCATTCCGCTGAAAGACGCGGCGATTATGGCTAACTGCCCGGATGCGCAGACCCGGCGCAAATGGGTGCAGCGGATCCTCGACCACGACGGTAGCCACGGCGAAGATGGCGGGATTGAAGCCTGGCTGCGGCTGGGGGAAGCGGTCGGTTTGAGCCGCGACGACCTGCTCAGCGAGCGTCACGTGCTGCCCGGCGTGCGCTTCGCGGTGGATGCCTATCTTAATTTCGCTCGTCGCGCCTGCTGGCAGGAGGCGGCCTGCAGCTCCCTGACCGAGCTGTTCGCCCCACAGATCCATCAGTCGCGCCTCGACAGCTGGCCGCAGCACTATCCGTGGATCAAAGAGGAAGGCTATTTTTACTTCCGCAGTCGTCTGAGCCAGGCTAACCGCGACGTTGAGCATGGTCTGGCGCTGGCGAAGACCTACTGTGACAGCGCTGAAAAACAGAACCGGATGCTGGAGATCCTGCAGTTTAAGCTCGACATCCTGTGGTCGATGCTCGATGCCATGACCATGGCCTACGCTCTGCAGCGCCCGCCCTATCACACGGTCACCGACAAGGCGGCCTGGCACACGACCCGACTGGTGTAATCATGCAAAAAACGTCCATCGTTGCCTTTCGTCGCGGCTACCGACTGCAGTGGGAAGCCGCCCAGGAGAGCCATGTGATCCTCTATCCGGAGGGAATGGCTAAACTCAATGAGACCGCCGCGGCGATCCTCGAGCTGGTCGATGGCCGGCGCGACGTCGCGGCGATTATCGCCATGCTTAACGAACGTTTCCCGGAAGCCGGCGGCGTCGATGACGACGTCGTCGAGTTCCTGCAGATCGCCTGTCAACAGAAGTGGATCACCTGCCGTGAGCCAGAATAAACCCGCCGTCAATCCGCCGCTGTGGCTGCTGGCGGAGCTGACCTACCGCTGCCCGCTGCAGTGTCCCTACTGTTCCAATCCGCTGGACTTCGCCCGGCAGGAAAAGGAGCTGACCACCGAACAATGGATCGAGGTCTTTCGCCAGGCGCGAGCGATGGGCAGCGTACAGCTGGGCTTTTCCGGCGGCGAGCCGCTGACCCGTAAAGATCTGCCGGAGCTGATCCGCGCCGCGCGCGACCTCGGGTTCTATACCAACCTGATCACCTCGGGAATTGGGCTAACCGAGAGCAAACTCGACGCCTTCAGCGAGGCCGGACTGGACCATATCCAGATTAGCTTCCAGGCCAGCGATGAGGTGCTCAACGCCGCTCTTGCCGGCAATAAAAAAGCCTTCCAGCAGAAGCTGGCGATGGCCAGAGCGGTGAAAGCGCGCGACTACCCGATGGTGCTGAACTTCGTCCTCCACCGGCATAACATCGACCAGCTCGATAAAATTATCGAGCTGTGCATTGAGCTGGAAGCCGATGACGTCGAGCTCGCCACCTGCCAGTTTTACGGCTGGGCGTTTCTTAATCGCGAGGGGTTACTGCCGACCCGGGAACAGATCGCCCGCGCCGAGCAGGTGGTCGCCGATTACCGGCAGAAAATGGCCGCCAGCGGTAACCTCACCAACCTGCTATTCGTCACCCCGGACTATTACGAGGAACGCCCGAAAGGCTGTATGGGCGGCTGGGGATCGATTTTCCTCAGCGTCACTCCGGAAGGCACTGCGTTGCCGTGCCACAGCGCGCGCCAGCTGCCGGTGGCGTTCCCGTCGGTGCTGGAGCAGAGTCTGGAATCGATCTGGTATGACTCGTTCGGCTTCAACCGTTATCGCGGGTATGACTGGATGCCGGAGCCGTGCCGCTCCTGTGATGAAAAAGAGAAAGACTTCGGCGGCTGCCGCTGTCAGGCCTTTATGCTGACCGGCAGCGCCGATAACGCCGACCCGGTGTGCAGCAAATCCCCACATCATCACAAAATCCTTGAGGCCCGGCGCGAAGCGGCCTGCAGCGACATCAAAGTCAACCAGCTGCAGTTCCGCAACCGTACCCGCTCGCAGCTGATCTACAAAACCCGGGAACTGTAATGACGCTGGCGACCCGCACCGTCACCCTGCCGGGCGGCCTGCAGGCCACCCTGGTTCATCAGCCGCAGGCCGATCGCGCGGCGGCCCTGGTGCGGGTTGCCGCCGGCAGCCACCACGAACCGTCGCGCTTCCCCGGTCTGGCGCACCTGCTGGAACACCTGCTGTTTTACGGCGGTGAGCGCTACCGCAAAGATGAACGGCTGATGAGCTGGGTGCAGCGCCAGGCAGGGGATGTGAATGCCACCACCCTGGCCCGCCACAGCGCTTTCTTTTTCGAGGTCGCCGCCGAGGGCCTGGCTGACGGCGTCGCGCGCCTGCAGGAGATGCTGCAGGCGCCGCTGCTGCTCAGGGACGATATTCAACGCGAAGTCGCGGTTATCGACGCCGAAAACGGCCTGATCCAACAGCATGAGTTGTCGCGACGGGAAGCCGCCGTGCGTCACGCCGCCATCGCGCCCGCGGCGTTTCGCCGCTTTCAGGTCGGCGACGCCGGGTCGCTGGGGGAGGATTTCCTCGCGCTACAGGCGGCCTTACGTGACTTTCACCGCAGCCACTACGTCGCCCGCCGGATGCAACTCTGGCTGCAGGGGCCGCAGTCGCTGGAGGTGCTCGGCGAACTGGCGACCCGTTTCGCCACCGGGCTTGCCCCGGGCGAGGCACCGCCGCCAGCGCCGCCGCTCACTCTGGGCGAGCCCCCTGAACTGCAGCTGGCCGTCTCCAGCCAGCCCGCGCTGTGGCGCTGCCCGCTGATCGCCTTAAGTGACAATGTCACGTTACTGCGCGAGTTTTTGCTGGATGAAGCCCCCGGTAGCCTGATGGCCGGCCTGCGCCAGCGCGGGATGGCCGAGGACGTGGCGCTGAACTGGCTGTATCAGGATCAGCACTTCGGCTGGCTGGCGCTGATTTTCGCCAGCGACCGGCCGGAACAGGTCGACCGGCAGATAACCCACTGGTTGCAGGCGCTACAGCAGACGACGCCTGAGCAGCAGCAACACTACTATCAGCTGTCCCGGCGCCGTTTTCAGGCGCTGTCGCCCCTCGATCAGCTGCGCCAGCGGGCATTCGGCTTTGCCCCCGGGGCGCCGCCCACCGGGTTCGCCGATTTTTGCGCCGCCCTGCTGGCCGCCCCCACGGTCAGCCTGGCCTGCCAGACGCAGCCCCCCGGAGCAACGGTAGCCACCCAGGGCTTTAGCCTGCCGCTCAGCCGCTGGTCGCCACGTCCGGTCTCTGACCCGGCGCTGGCATTCGCTTTTTATCCGCAGGCCGCTGGCGAGCTCGTGGCCGAAAGCCCGGCGGAAGCCGCGCCACTGCGTCACCTCCCGTCACCGGGAGAGCCGCCGACGCTCCTGCTGCGACCGCCCTTCTACTGCTCGCCCACGCCGGCCGAAGGGCTGGCGCGCGGGGAACAGCTGCGTCCATTTCTTGCCGCCCTGCGCCATGCCGGGGGATACGGCGAGTGGCATCTGTTCGACGGCAGCTGGCAGCTGATCCTGCAGTTGCCTGCGTCCGGCCAACGGCCGGAGGCGATTCTGCAGGCCATCGTGCGGCAGCTCGCGCTCCTGGTCGCCCCGCTGCCCCCACCGCCGGAGAGTATTGCGATCCGTCATCTCATGGCCCAGCTCCCCGAACGGCTGGGTACGTCAGCGCACCAGGAAGGTTGGCTGGCGGCCCTGATTGGCGGCAGCGCGGAAGATGCGCAGTGGGTAGCGCGTCAGCTGAGCCGGCTTACCGTCCCGGTTAATCCGCCGATGCCCGCTCCGGCCCCCTGCCGCGGCGGCGTCGAGCGGCTGGCTTATCCCCGGGGCGACACGGCGCTACTGGTCTTTCTTCCGCTGCCGGAAGGCGCTTCGCTGGCGGCCCTGCGGGTGCTGGCGCAGTTCTGCGAGCCGCCGTTTTTCCAGCGCCTGCGGGTGGAGCAGCAGATAGGCTATGTGGTGAGCTGCCGCTATCAGCGCGTTGCCGATCGCGATGGGCTGCTGATGGCGCTCCAGTCCCCGGAACGCCGTCCCGGAGAACTCCTCCGCTGCTGTAAAACCTTTCTGCGCCAGCTGGACCCCATGGATGAGGCGACCTTCAGGTTGTTACAGCAGCGGCTGGCCGCTCAGGCCCGCTCCCGGGTACCGCCGAAGGTGCGCGCCCTGGACGCGCTGCGCCAGGAGTATAACTTGCCGGGGGTGACGCCGCAGGCAGCTGACGCGCTGCGCGTTGAAGAGGTGGTCGCCCTGTGGCGTGAGATGACCCGCCGGCGTCGTCGCTGGCGAGTGCTGTTCACGACAGGGAGTTAATGGCCGGGGGCATCCGGGGTCAGAAAGTCGCTGACGAAGCGGGTGAGGATCGCCGCGGCCTGCGGGCTCTCCTGGACCTCGTCGTGTAACTGTTGTGGGTCGATGCCTTCCGCCTGCAGCACCGCCTCCCGGTAGCGGATCAGCGAGCGGGCAATCGGCGCGGTGAATTCCGGGTGAAACTGCGTGGAGACCGCCTGCGGCCCGTAGCGCACAATCTGGTGGGGATCGTGGGAGGATGCGGCCAGCACAGTAGCCCCCTCCGGCAAACGGGTCACGGTTTGCAAATGGCTCAAATGCGCGGGGAATGTCGCTGGCAGGCCGCTCAGCAGCGGGTCATCGACACCCCACGGCGAAAGCGCAATCGTTTTGCTGCCGCTTTCCCGCCCGGCAGGATGGTAAGCCACCTCACCGCCCAGCGCATGGGCCATCAGTTGATGACCATAGCAGACGCCGAACAGCGGCATGCCGATAGCCACCGCCTGACGGATCCAGTCGGCGGTCCGTTCGCTCCATGCCAGGCGATCGGACACCATTGCCCACGAACCGGTGAGAACCGCCACGGTCTGGCGATCCGGCGCCGGCAGCGGTTCATCTTCAAAGACCCGCACCGCGGTCAGCTGCGCCTGCCACGGCGCCAGCAGCGTACGGAACCAGTGCGGCAGATCGCCATGCTCCTCGCGGATGGCTGCCGGCGGCGTGCCGGTCTGAACCAGCAATAATCGGTTACGTGTCACCCTTCCTCCTCGCTCCGGGTCATGTTCCTGCCATCACTATGCCGCCCGGAAAGCCGCGGGACAAATAACCAATATCTATGAACGATGCGCGTCCGGAATAAGTCCAGCCGCTTACTGGGCATCGGCGCTGTCACGCTGCGGCACGTCAGCCGCCGCGGATGACGCCTGCTGCGGAACAAAGATGTGGTCCAGAATGGCGCGCGCCGTCGGTCCGGCCACCACCCCATCCCCGCCGCCGTTCTCCAGGATCAGCGCCATCGCCACCTTCGGATGCTGATAAGGGGCAAACAGGGTATAGAAGATATGGTCGCGCAGACGCACCGGGATCATTTTGGCGTTATAGGTCTGGTTTTGCTTCAGGCTGAACACCTGCGAGGTGCCGGACTTCGCCGCGATCTGGTACGGCGCGGTATGGAACAGCTTGTAGCCGGTGCCGTTGGGCAGATTCGCCATCCCATACATACCGTTGCGCACAATGCCCCAGTACGGCGATTTCGGATCGCCCACCTGCGGCAGGTTCGCCGGCTGCTGATAACGTTCCACATGGTTGCCCTGCTTCATCGAATAGAGCAGATGCGGATCCTGCACCTTGCCATTGTTCAGCAGGGTGGTGAGCGCCTTCACCATCTGAATTGGCGTGGCGATCCAATACCCCTGGCCGATGCCGACCGAGATGGTGTCCCCCTGATACCAGGGCTTTTTATGCACCCGCTGTTTCCACTCCCGGCTGGGCAGTACGCCGGCATACTCCTCATTAAGGTCGATGCCGGTGGACTGGCCGTAACCAAACTTGCTCAGCCACTCATGGATCCGGTCAATGCCCATCTCGAAAGCGACCTGATAGAAAAAGGTGTCAGCCGACTCTTCGATGGCTTTGGTCACGTTGAGCATCCCGTGGCCGGTCTTCAGCCAGTCGCGGTAGCGGCGTTGCGTGCCCGGCAGCGTCCACGTCGGCGCGCCGAAGAAGGTGGTGTTCGGGGTGATGACCCCTGCGGAGAGCGCCGACAGCGCCATATAGGGCTTCACCGTCGAGGCCGGGGGATACAGCCCCTGGGTGACGCGGTTGATCAGCGGCCGGTCCGGATTATCGAGCAGCGATTTATAGGCCTGATAGCCAATGCCTTTGACGAACGGATTAGGATCGTAGCTGGGGCTGGAGACCATCGCCAGCACGCCGCCATCCCGGGGATCGACCACCACCACCGCCGCGCGCTGCCCCTTCAGCACCGACTCAATATACTGCTGCAGGTGCAGGTCGAGGGTCAGATAGAGGTTTTTCCCGGCCACCGGCGGTACCTCTTTCAGCAGACGCACCACCCGGCCGTGGTTATCGACCTCCACTTCCTGATAGCCAGTGGTGCCGTGGAGTGCTTTTTCGTAATAGCCCTCGATCCCCTGCTTGCCGATATTGTGGTCGGCAGCATAGTTCTCCTCTTCGCCGTCTTTCGCCAGCCGCTGCAGGTCGTTGTCGTTAATTTTCGACACATAGCCCACCACGTGCGCCAGCTCGGCGCCGTACGGGTATTCGCGCTGCTGATAGCTCTCCACCGTCACGCCGGGGAAACGGAATTCGTTAATCGCGAAGCGCGCCACCTCCACGTCGCTGAGGTCGGACTTCAGCGTCACCGCTTTATAGCGGCTGTTGTGGTGCATATCGTCGCGGAAGCTGGCGATGTCATCCGGCGTCAGGTCGACGATCGGCGTCAGGCTTTGCAGCAGCGCGGCCATATCGGGAATTTTGCTCGGGATCACCTGCAGGCGATACAGGGTAATGTTCTGCACCAGCGGAATGCCATTGCGATCGAATATCAGCCCGCGGCTGGGGGCGATGGGCAGCATCTTAATGTCGTTCTGGTTCGATCGGGTCTGGTAGAAATCATGCTGCTCCACCTGCAGATGGTAGAGGTTAGCGATCAGCACGCCAAAGCAGACCACCACCAGCAGAAAAGCAATTGCGGCCCGGCGGATAAACAGCATCTCTTCCGCGGAGTGGTCGCGAATTTCATCTCTCAAAAGGGGCATTAGCGGTACATCACCTGAATCACAAGAAAAGCCAACAGTGTAACGGCCGGGAAGCATAGCCTTATCGCGGCGCCAGCCCTACTGAAAGGTTGCTAATGATCTGGCAGAAATGTTTCAGCATGTTAGAGCGTGGGAAGCCTTTCTGTGCAGGAGAAAGGCATCAGAGTGCGAGGTTAGCCAGCAACGGGGACGGCTGGCATCTGTTTACACGGTCAACCCGCTTATTTTCTGGCCTCAAAAGCGATCTTTACCGCCATCCCGGCCAGTACCGTCGCCATCAGCCAGCGTTGAAATTGTTGCCAGCCCGGCCGCCGACCAAGAAATAACGCCACCTGCCCGGCCAGCAAGATAATCATGCCGTTCACCGCCACGCTGATGATCACCTGGGTACAGCCTAATATTAACGACTGACTGAGCACGCTGCCGAGTCCGGGGGTGATAAACTGCGGCAGCAGGGACAGATACAGGATGGCAACTTTGGGGTTCGCCAGGCTGGTGAGGAATCCCATTAGAAACAGCTTACGCCCACTGTCCGCGGGTAAGTCGCGCACCGCAAATATCGGCCGCCCTCCCGGTTTGATCGCCTGCCACGCCAGATAGAGCAAATAAGCGACCCCGCATAAACGCAAGGCATCGTAGGCATATGGGACCGCGAAAACCAACGCGGTGATGCCGAAAGCGGCACACAACATGTAGAAGAAAAATCCCACGGCCACGCCGGCAAGGGAGATAAAGCCAGCGCGTTTTCCCTGGCAAATCGAACGCGAAGTGAGATACATCATGTTGGGGCCTGGGGTTAACACCAACCCCAGCGCCACCGCGGCAAAGGCCATTAATGAAGCGAATTCAGGCATAACTTATCTCCAGCTATCGGTAATGCCCAGGCGCGCGGCGACGTCGACCATGCTCCCCGACAGTATTCTGTCTTCAGCGCCAGTCACATGGTGCCTAAGTATTAGCTTATTCTGTGTCCGCCAACAACCCCCGTACCGAACATTCGTTACGCTCGCGCAACGGACAGCCCTCATCCTTTTCTCGCAGGAAAATTGTCATATCTCAAACAATTAGCATTCCGGCTCCCTGATTGACGCAGATCGTTTCCTTTGCCGTCTCGTTACGTCTATGGTTAATGGTGAGGTTTATACTAACCGCCAGGTCTGCCTGGTCATATAAGGGGATGTTTACCCTTCGTTGAACGGAATTAGCTATTAAATCTGTAGACTCATTCAAATATCGCTTATTGGTAGCAGTGTATATCGTAATGGCATTCACAAAAGCAAACGGAGCCTGATATGAGCACGTCTAACGACCCATCCAACAACGCATCCGCCGGAAAGTGCCCTTTCCACGCCGAGACGCCAAAACAGAGCGCCGGCAGCGGCACCGGCAACCGCGACTGGTGGCCTAACCAGCTGCGTGTCGATCTGTTGAACCAGCACTCCAGTCGTTCCAACCCGTTGGGTGAGGATTTTAACTACAGGGAAGAGTTTAAAAAGCTCGACTACTCCGCGCTGAAAGCTGACCTCAGAGCGTTGCTGACCGACTCGCAAGAGTGGTGGCCGGCAGACTGGGGTAGCTATATTGGCTTGTTTATTCGCATGGCCTGGCACGGCGCCGGCACCTACCGCACCGTTGACGGTCGCGGCGGCGCAGGCCGTGGGCAGCAGCGCTTTGCGCCGCTGAACTCCTGGCCAGACAACGTCAGTCTCGATAAAGCCCGTCGTCTGCTGTGGCCGGTAAAACAGAAATATGGCCAGAAAATCTCCTGGGCCGACCTTTACATGCTGGCGGGTAACGTCGCTCTGGAAAACGCCGGCTTCCGCACCTTTGGCTTTGGCGCCGGTCGTGAAGATGTCTGGGAACCGGATCTGGACGTCGACTGGGGCGATGAGAAAGAGTGGCTGGCCCACCGTCACCCGGAAAGCCTGGCCAAACAGGCCATCGGCGCCACCGAAATGGGGCTGATCTACGTCAACCCGGAAGGACCGAACGCCAGCGGTGAGCCGCTGTCCGCCGCGGCAGCCATTCGCGCCACCTTCGGCAATATGGCGATGGACGATGAAGAGATTGTCGCCCTGATCGCCGGCGGCCATACGCTGGGCAAAACCCACGGCGCCGCCGAAACCAGCCACGTCGGCGCCGAGCCGGAAGCCGCCCCACTGGAAGCGCAAGGTCTGGGCTGGCACTCCAGCTACGGCAGCGGCGCAGGTGCGGATGCCATCACCTCCGGTCTGGAAGTGGTCTGGACGCAGACGCCCACCCAGTGGAGCAACTACTTCTTCGAGAACCTGTTTAAATATGAATGGGTGCAGACCCGCAGCCCGGCTGGCGCTATCCAGTTCGAAGCCAAAGATGCGCCGGAAATTATCCCGGATCCGTTTAATCCGGGGAAAAAGCGCAAACCGACCATGCTGGTCACCGACCTGACCCTGCGCTTCGACCCGGAGTTTGAAAAGATCTCCCGCCGCTTCCTCAACGATCCGCAGGCCTTTAACGAGGCGTTTGCCCGGGCGTGGTTCAAGCTGACCCACCGTGATATGGGGCCAAAATCCCGTTACCTCGGTCCGGAAGTGCCGAAAGAAGATCTGATTTGGCAGGATCCGCTGCCGGCAGCGACTCATCAGCCGAGCGCTGAGGATATCGCCAGCCTGAAAACCGCCATCGCCGGCGCCGGCCTGTCGGTCAGTGAGCTGGTCTCGGTCGCCTGGGCTTCCGCCTCCACCTTCCGCGGCGGCGATAAGCGCGGCGGCGCCAACGGCGCACGCCTGGCCCTCGCTCCGCAGAAAGACTGGCCGGTCAATGCTATCGCCAGCCGGGTGCTGCCGACTCTGCAGGCGATCCAGCGCGCCTCCGGCAAAGCGTCGTTAGCCGATATCATCGTGCTGGCTGGCGTGGTCGGCGTTGAGCAGGCGGCCGCTGCCGCCGGCGTCAGCGTTAACGTGCCGTTTACCCCAGGCCGCGTCGACGCCCTGCCTGAGCAGACCGACGTCGAGTCGTTTGACCTGCTGCAGCCGCTGGCGGATGGCTTCCGCAACTATCGCCGTATCGAAGGCGGTGTATCGACGGAAACGCTGCTGATCGATAAAGCCCAGCAGCTCACGCTAACCGCCCCGGAAATGACCGTGCTGGTCGGTGGCTTGCGCGTACTGGGCGCGAACTACGACGGCAGCAAACACGGGGTGTTCACCGACCGCGTCGGCGTGCTCAGCAATGACTTCTTCGTCAACCTGCTGGATATGGCCACCGTCTGGAAAGCGGCCGATGACCACGCGGAGCTGTTTACCGGCAGCGACCGTAAAACCGGCGAGGCGAAGTACAGCGCCACCCGCGTGGATCTGGTGTTTGGCTCCAACTCTGTACTGCGCGCGCTGGCGGAAGTATACGCCTGCGCCGACGGGCAGCAGAAGCTGGTACATGACTTCGTCGCCGCCTGGACCAAGGTGATGAATCTCGACCGCTTCGACCTGTAATCTCCCCGCCCCGGCACCCGCCGGGGCGTTTTGCTTATACCGCCCGCGGCAACTGTTGCAGGCGACTCCGCGTACGCTGAATATCCTCCAGTTCCACCCCGGCCACCAGCGTCTCCAGATCGCAGCAGGTTACCAGCAGCAGGCGGATCTGCTTTTCATACAGCACATCGATCACGTTGATAAAGCGCTGCTGGGCCGCCGGCCCCACCGTAGCCAGCGGCGGCACCTCATCCAGTAACCAGACCGTATAGCTTTCGCTGAGCGTCAGATAGTCCATTACCGCCGTGGCGGCCTGACAGAGTTGAGCAAAGGTGAAGTGGAGCAGAGTGGATGACGCCGTGGCAGCCAGCAGGGTGCGATAACCTACCGTCAGCGAAACCGGTTCGGCAGGTAACGACGGCAGGTCATACAGCTGACGCTGTTGTGTATTCGGATTAACCCACATCCGCCCGCTGCAGAAGGCATTATCGACGCTCAGATGACGCTGGCGATAATCCTCCTCACCGTTCAGCGCGACGACCGCCAGGTGGGCGCGGATCAGCGCGATCGACGGTAAAAAACGATCGTGATACAGCGGATTGGGCAGCAGCATCTCCGGCGGATAGTTTGACGTCGCCAACAGCACAATGCCGCGCTGAAAGAGATGCTCCAGTAAGACCTTGATCAGCATCGCGTCGCCAGGGTCGTGAAGATGAAATTCGTCGAAGCACAGCAGGCGACAGCCGGAAGTCATCTGCCTCATCACCGCCTGCAGGTCGGGCGCGCCGGGGGCATTCAGCCGCTGATGTAGCTCGCGGAAGAAGTGATGAAAATGGACCCGCCGCCGGGCGGCGAGCGGCAGGCTGGCAAAAAAGTGGTCGAGGATAAAACTTTTCCCCCGCCCGGTCCGCCCCCAGACGTACAGCCCCTGCGGCGTACCCGCCGCGGACAACAGCTGCTGGCCCAAAGCATCCAGGCGAGCGATCAGCGACAACTGATCGTCATCGAGCGTCAGACGCGCCCGCGCCGCCTGCTCGGCCATCACACGGGTAAAGCGAAACTCAGTCGCCATCTCTGGCTGATCTGAATACGACGCCATACATCCCTCTTTTAACATTTTTATAACCTCCTGCGAGGAGGCCATTCTAGCCGCTTTCCTGCGGGTTGGCGAATCGCACAACGGGAAATACCGTCCGCGGTGATTTACTTCAATTCTTCGCCTGGCATGCGGTAAAAACCAGCATGAATCTCATTTTTCATGGTGTACCGCGATATCTTGCGCTAAAGATTGCAGCTAACGCGTAGGATTAAAAATTTAAAACTATTAACAATCAATTAACATTAGCAGGCAAACCATTCATCCTGAGGAATACAACACCATGTCTACCACCCAGGTTCTCGGCGGCGCGCCTTATGCCTCGCCAGGACAACCGCACGCCAGCTTAACCGGACGCATTGATGCGCTGCCCGCCTCCTTCGGTTTATGGTCGTTTATCACCCTGCTCTCCCTCGGTGGCTTCTTCGAGCTCTACGACCTGTTCCAGACCGGGTATATCAGCGCAGGGCTGCTGGCCGACGGGATTTTCCACACCGGGCAGGCGGGGATATTCGGGATTGCCGATCAGGCGGCTTTTGCCTCCGCCACCTTTATGGGGCTGTTTATTGGCGCCAGTCTGTTGGCGCCGCTGGCGGACAGGCTGGGGCGCCGTCTGACGTTTATGGTAGCGCTCGCCTGGTACGGCCTCTTTTCGCTGCTGATGGCGACGCAGAGTAGCGCGGAAGGGGTGATCTTTTTCCGCTTTCTGGTGGGGATCGGCCTCGGTATTGAGCTGGTGACTATTGATACCTATCTCAGCGAATGGATGCCAACCCATCTGCGCAATAAAGCTTTTGCCTTTGCTTTCTTCATCCAGTTCCTGTCGGTTCCGGCGGTGGCGCTGATGTCCTGGATGCTGGTGCCAACCACCCTCTTCGGCCTCAGCGGCTGGCGCTGGGTGATCATCTTTGGCGCGCTGTTCTCGCTGGCGATCTGGTTTATCCGCAAAAAGCTGCCGGAGTCAGCGCGCTGGCTGGAAAGCAAAGGGCGGCATGATGACGCGCATGCGGTGATGAGTGAGATGGAAGCCCGCTGTGGCGTGACGCCGTCGCCGAAGCATGCGCATGCGGCACAGAGCGTCGTCAAACGCGGCACCTTCCGCGAAATCTGGGCGCCGCAGTATCGGCAGCGCACCCTGATGCTAATGGTGATGAACTTCTTCCAGGCGATCGGCTTCTTCGGCTTTGGCAACTGGCTGCCGGCGCTGCTCTCCGGTCAGGGGGCCAGCATCACTCACAGTCTGCTGTACGCCTTCTTTATCACCCTCGCCTATCCGCTGGGCTGCCTGTTCTGCACCCGCTTCGTGCATCGCTTTGAGAACAAGTGGCAAATTGTCCTCTCCGCGCTGATGACTGTCATCTTCGGGACCCTGTTCGCCCTGCAAAACAGCCCGATTCTGCTGGTGATCTGCGGGTTTATGATCACCTGGTCCAACGCCTGGCTGACCATCAGCTACCACGCCTACCAGGCCGAGGTCTTCCCGACCCATATTCGCGCCCGCGCCGTCGGCTTCTGCTACTCGTTCAGCCGGCTCTCCACCGCGGTGACCAGCATCCTGATCGGCATTATTCTGCAATACGCCGGCACGCCGGGGGTGATTAGCTTTATCGTCGTCAGTATGCTGATGGTGATGCTGTCGGTAGGGATCTTCGGCCCCAGAACGCGGGGCATTCGACTGGAGAATATCTGAGGTTGTCGCAGGGACTGGCCTCAGCCAAAAATCCCCTGCGCCTCGGCGAAGCATTTTTCCGCCAGGGTTGATACCGGCTCCTGCTGGCGCATAATGAGCGCCAGCTGTGAATCGACCTGGGTTTCGGCGATCGGCAGAATTTCAAGATTATCGCTCAGCGCTTCGAGGCCGTTGTTGAGCGGCATAATCGCGCAGCAGATCCCCGCCTGCACCGCCTGGATAATCTGAAACGTCGAATCGCTTTCAAAAACATACTTCGGCGTTAGCCCTTTTGCCTTAAAGCTGATTTCAATGGATTCCCGGTAGTACATTCCCTTGGTCAGAAAACCGAGGGGCAACGTCGCCAGCGCCTCCCACCCCGGCGTCCCACCGCTGAAGTCGAAATGGCGTTTATCATGCAGGAGCCCCATCCGGGTTTGCGGCAACCGGGCGACCTTAAACAGGCGCTGGTCCAGATGCTGCAGATAGCAAATGCCCAGATCCAACTGGTTACGGCTGACGCCATCGATAATCTGCTCCGAGGTCATCGACAGCAGGCTGAACTGCAGCGCCGGGTATTTCTCCGCCAGCGGTTTAATCAACTGCATCGGGTTGAGGCTCGCCAGCGGCACCATGCCGACCCGCAGCTGACCGACCATCTGCCCGCGACAGATCGCCGCCTCTGCCGCCAGACCGTCATGGGCGGCCAGCACCGCCCGCGCCCAGGCCAGGATCCGCTCACCTTCCGGGGTAAACCCCTCAAAGCGTTGGCCGCGCTGGATCAGCGTCAGGTTCAGCTCCTCTTCCAGGTTACGAATGCGCATGGAGAGGGTCGGCTGAGTAATATGGCAGGCCGCCGCCGCCTGGCCAAAATGGCGCGTCTGATCGAGCGCGATCAAATACTTGAGTTGTTTAATATCCATTCTCTTTCCCGTTTGAACCCCGCCGTTCACCCCCGGGGCCGCGCACAGGTTACCAGAATGTTAGTTTCGCTAGCGATAAATTCAAGCGAGGACATCACGAGGGGCTGCGGGGCGCAGGACGGCGCGATGCCGCCCTGCGCCCTGCTTTTTTAGCGTACGCCGGCCAGCGGACGGATCTCTTTCGAGCGCAGCGTCAGACGAACGGGAACCGACTTATATGAAGGGGTGCCGCTCTCTTCATCCAGATAGTTCAGCGGCACCAGCACGTTGGCTTCCGGATAATAGGCCCCGACGGTACCGGGCGCGATGCCGTAGGCTACCACCGTGATATCTTCCAGCGTCAGCTCGCTGTCTGGCAGCGCGGTATGAATATCTACCCGATCGCCATGTTCCAGCCCCTGGGCAGCCATGTCCTGTTCATTCATAAACAGCACGTCGCGGCGGCCAAAAACGCCGCGGTAGCGGTCATCCATCGCGTAGATGGTGGTGTTGTACTGATCGTGACTGCGCAGCGTCACCAGGCGCATCACGTCCTCGCCCTCCACCACCACGTTCTCATGCACCCCTTTGAAGACCGAGAACATGGCTTTACCGGTGGCCGTTGGCCAGATGCGCTCGGTCGGCGGTAGCGGCATGCGGAAGCCCCCGGGATGACGAATACGCTGGTTATACTCCTCGAACCCCGGAATGGTCTGTTCGATCAGATCGCGAATGCGGTCGTAATCTTCCACCAGATACAGCCAGTCCACTTTGCTGGCCGGCAGAGTGGCCTTCGCCAGACCGGCGACAATCGCCGGCTCCGAGCGCAGCGTCGGCGAGGCGGGCTTAAGCTTGCCTGACGACGCATGCACCATCGACATCGAATCCTCGACAGTGATCGACTGCCGGCCGCTGGCCTGCAGGTCAAGCTCGGTGCGGCCCAGACACGGCAGAATAAAGGTCTCTTTCGCCGTCAGCAGGTGCGAGCGGTTGAGCTTGGTGCCGACGTGAACGCTGAGCTCAAGGCCGCGCATCGCCGGGAAGGCGCGTTCGTGGTCCGGCATCGCCACAGCGAAATTGCCCCCGAGGCAAATCAGGGCTTTGGCGTCGCCGGCGATCATGGCCTCCAGGGCCTTCACCGCATCGTGACCATGATGCCGCGGCGGCGTAATCCCCATCACCCGCTGCAGGCTGTCGAGGAAGGCCTCGGAGGGTTTTTCACTGATCCCGACGGTGCGGTTTCCCTGCACGTTTGAGTGGCCGCGCAGCGGACAGATGCCAGCGCCCGGCTTGCCGATGTTGCCGCGCATCAGCAGCAGGTCGGCAATCAGACGGACGTTGGAAGTGCCTTTATTATGCTGGGTAATACCCATGCCGTAGGTGACGATGGTGGCCCTGGATTTGGCGTAAGCCACGGCGACCTGGGTCAGGGATTCGCGCGTCAGGCCGGACTCCTGTTCGATATCCTGCCAGCGGGTGGCGTGGAGATCCTCGGCGAAGGCGGAGAATCCCTGGGTATGCTGGGTAATAAACGCGTGGTCGAGCACATTGCCCTGCTCCTCCTCCAGCTGCAGCAGCGCTTTGGCGATCCCTTTCAGCGCCGCCGCGTCGCCGCCGGCCCGTACCTGGTAGTAGGTCGAAGCGATCGGCGTCGAGCGCCGGGTCGCCATCTCCATCACGTTCTGCGGGTCGGCAAAACGCTCCAGCGCCCGCTCACGCAGCGGATTGAAAACGATAATCGGCACGCCGCGGCGGGAAAGCTCATGCAGGGTGCCCATCATCCGTGGGTGGTTGGTGCCCGGATTATGGCCGATGGAGATCACCAGCTCGGTCTGGTCAAAATCGTCGAGGGAGACGGTGCCTTTGCCAATCCCGATCGACTGCGGCAGGCCCACGCTGGTGGATTCGTGGCACATGTTGGAGCAGTCGGGGAAGTTGTTGGTGCCATACTCGCGGGCGTACAGCTGGAACAGCCACGCTGCCTCATTGGACGCCCGGCCAGAGGTATAGAACTCGACCTCATCAGGCTGCAGGCCGCGAAGGATCTCGCCGATGCGGGAGAAGGCCTGCTCCCACGCCACCGGACGCAGAGTATCGCTGGCGCGGTCGTAGACTAAAGGATGCGTTAAGCGGCCATAGCCCTCCAGTTCGAAATCGCTCTTCGCCAGCAGGGAGGTCACGGTGTTGGCCGCGAGGAACGCGGGCGTCACCCGTTTGGTGGTCGCTTCCCAGGTCACGGCTTTGGCGCCATTTTCGCAAAACTGAAAAGTGGATTTATGCTCTTTATCCGGCCAGGCGCAGCCCGGGCAGTCAAACCCATCCGGCTGGTTAGTTCGCAGCAGCGTGGCGGGCGCTTCGAAAGCATCCATCTGGGTACGCACAGCGATGGCCGTGGCCTTCAGGGCGCCCCACCCGCCTGCCGGGCCATCATAGGGGTGAACACCGGGCACCGCGCGTCTTTTATTGGTCATCTTTTAACTCCTGCTGCTCTGTTCTGGCCGCCGCAGCCTGAAAAAAGGCGTACGACGGCCCCAGGCGACGTGGCGTGGTTAGCACGGCGTCACCTGATTAGGATGCGGTTTCTCAAGGATAGTACGATGGGAAAGCGTAGGTACTGCGTTTGTTAACTGAATAATAACATACACAACAAATCTGTATAATTGATGTTATCTATCAGGTGTTAAATTTAACTTATTTGCAAATTTTCGCGGTTATCGTCGCTGTGCGCTGACGGATAAAAGACCCACGGGAAAGCGATGACCGGGCAGCGGAAACCGCCCGGTGGGTCTGATTCAGGTCAGATTGAAGTAACGGTCCGGACGCAGCGTCTCCGGCAGCGGATGCTGACCGGTCATGTCGAGCAGATTGCGCTCAATGGTATTGCACATGGCGTTCAGCGGCAGATCATTGGCGGCGGTACCGAAAGGATCTTCCAGCTCTTCCGCCAGCGAATCCCACGACAAAAAGGTGTAGGAGATAAACACCGAGACAAACGGCGTCATGTAGTGCAGATCGCCGACCAGCGCGAACGGCAGCAGCGTGCAGAACAGGTACACGGTGCGCTGCAGGATCAGGGTATAGGCGAATGGCACCGGGGTGGTCGCCAGCCTTTCACAACCGCCCAGCACGTGCGCCAGCTCATCGAGTTTGTTGTCCATCAGCCCGTAGGTGATGTCGCTGAGCTTGCCCGCCTCCCGCAGCTGGCCAATTTCGTTGCCGACCAGCAGCAGGATCCGGTTGGTGGGCATTGAGCTGGCGAGGATCTCCGCCACCTTGTCATCCGGCAGCAGCCGCCGCAGGTCAGCCGTCGGATCGGTTTTGCGCAGCTGGTGCTTCAGGCTCCAGCTAAAGGCCACCAGATAGCTGACGATGCGGCGATGGACATCGTGTTCGGCCGGCAGGATATTGCGCAACTGGCGTACCAGCGTACGTTCGGCGATAAGCACCGTCCCCCACAGATTGCGCGCTTCGACGAACCGGCTGTAGCTGGCGCTGTTGCGAAAGCCGAGAAAAATCGCAATCGCAATCCCCAGCAGGCTGAACGGCGCCACCGTTAAGTGGATCCCCAGCTGCTCGTACCATTGATAGCTGATAATGGCGATGATGGACATCAGCACATTAAGCAGCAGACGAAAGATGATTTTCGACAGCACGGAGCCGTGCCAGTCAAATAAGCGAAGAAACCAGTGTTGTTCTGGCCGAATGATCATTGTCTGACTTCCTGAATTACCGCTCTGGTCATTATCTCTGAATAAAGAATAGAGATTATCTATGAACCGATTGGTTTATTTTATCGTTAACTGCGATGGGCAGATCTTCGCCATTATTTAGCGATGGTAATGGCGTTTTTAGTATGTGCTTTTTTTATATTTCAGGCAATCGATGCGCCAGCAATTAAGGCTCAGGGAAAAAATAGCCGCTGAGCCAATAAAATTGCCGGTTCAGGACACCGGGTGCGCCAGGCCGCTTTTGTCAGCCCCGCCTAGCGCGCTGGCCGCGTCGCTGGGATCAAGATGCACCATTACGTTAAGCACCGGATGCTGCGCCAGGACCCGCTCCCGCGCCTGACGGGCAATCTGATGTCCCTCGGCTACAGACATCTCTCCCGCCACCTCGAGATGGACATCCACCAGCACCAGATCCCCCGCCTTACGGGTTTTCAAATCGTGCAGACCCGCCACGCCCGGCGTGGCCTGCAGCGTGCCGGCGATCGCCCGCTGCGTCTCTTCATCGACCGCGCGGTCCATTAAATCGTGCAGCGCCGTGGCGGCGAAACGATAGCCCATGCGGGTGATTAGCAGTCCCACCGCCAGCGCGGCAAGCGGATCGAACCAGGCGAACCCGGCCAGGTTACCGATAATCCCCAGCGCCACCACCAGAGATGACGCGGCATCGGAGCGGGCATGCCAGGCGTTGGCGATGAGCAGCGATGAATTCAGCCGCGTGGCGACCGCCAGCATATAGCGAAACAGCCCCTCCTTAACGGCCAGCGCCACCAGCGCCATCCACAGCGCCACGCTGTGCACCGCCGGAATCGTCTGCGGCTGCGCCAGGTGACCTGCCGCAGACCACAGCATGCCGACCCCGACCAGCACCAGGATCGCGCCGAGGATCAGCGAGGCGCCATTCTCGTAGCGCCAGTGTCCATAGTGGTGATCGTGGTCTGAGGGTCGACGGCTCTTTTTATTCGCCACCAGCACCACCCCATCGGCGACCAGATCGGAAAAAGAGTGCATCCCATCAGCAATCAACCCCTGGGAGCCAGAGAATATTCCCACCACAACCTGAAACACGGAAAGGAAAATATTGACCACCACGCTAATAAGGGTACTCTTTCGCGCCTGCACCGAACGCTCATGATATTTATTATCATTTTCAAAATTATGTTGTGTCATTATTTCTCTCCCTTTGTGAGCGGGAAGAATAAACTGACAAGCTGAGTTTATGCTTAACAATATAAAAGCCATTGCCTTTCCGTTTAACGATATCGGCGCTGTCGATTATTAATATATTCTGAAAGGGTGGCAGGACAGGTACAACCGCGCGCGGATGGGCTATCTTATGACTGGCCCGGCAGGTCGGGCCACTTTCTCTTCACCACCACAGGAGTCAGCGATGTCAGAGAACACCTCATCCCGGCTGCGTTTTGCCATTAACCTGGGCAACGCGGTCCTGGCCCATCTCGGGGAGACGGGGGAGCCCGCAGGTCTCACCGTCGAGCTTAGCCATCGGCTGGCGACGCGCTGGGGCGTCACCGCCGAGTTCGTCCCCTATCCTGCCGCCGGAAAAGTGGTGGCTGACGCCGGCGGTGATCACTGGGACATTGCGTTTCTGGCCATCGACCCGGCCCGGGAAGCGACCCTGCGTTTTACGCCTCCCTACATCACCATCCAGGGGACCGCGCTGGTGAGAGCCGATTCGGCCTGTCAGCGGGTGGCTGACATGGATCGCCCGGCAACCACCATTAACGTCGGGCAAAACGCCGCTTACGATCTGTGGTTAACCCGTCATCTGCAGCACGCCAGCCTGAATCGCCTTCCCTCCTCGCAGGAGGCCATCGACGCCTTCCTCGCCGGTGAAGGAGATATGGTCGCCGGTATCCGACAGCCGCTGGAGGCGACAGCCCGTCAGCACGCTGGGGTGCGGGTACTGGCGGATAATTTTACTGAGATCCAGCAGGCCATCTGCGTCGCCCGGGCGGATGTCGCTGGCTTCAACGCGGTGAATGACGCGCTCAGCGAGTGGCGGGCGGATGGCAGCCTGGAGGCACTGATTGCCCGACAGCTGGGCAAGGCGAAGTGACCTTCACTCCACTTGCATCCGGCGCATGGCGCAATGCCAGGCGCCGTTGCGTACCGAGGCACGGAGCACGCGGGCCACGCCATGCACCAGCAGGCGCGTCGTGCGCCGCTGCAGCGGCGTGAGCGACAGCCCCAGCATCTCCTGCGCCCATTCCGGCAGCAGATCGATCCCGGCGCGCATCATGACCTGACCCACCGGCTGGCTCAGCCTACCCGGCAGACGAGTAGAGAGCAGCACCTCGGCTACCTCCCGGGTACGTTCGTCACAGCGCAACTGCGGGCGCATCGCCTCGAGATAGTCCGCCACTTCCTGCGGCGTCTGAGGGATGTCCTGGGCCCCCAGCCGACGGGCGATTTCCGCCGACTCGCGGAAATAGTCCTCCTGGCGCCCGGCGCTGACCACTGTCCGCTTGTAGCGCAGGTGGGAGGCCATAAAGCGGCTGCACTCGGCGACGTGCACCCAGGTCAACAGCGCCGGATCGCTGGCCTGATAAGGCGTTCCGTCCTTATCCACCCCGCCGATCCGCTGATGGATCCCCTGCACTTTGGCGATGAGCCGCTCGGCGTCGGGGGTAGTGGCAAAGGTGGTGGCGGAAATAAACTGGCTGGTGCGGCGCAGGCGGCCAAAGATGTCCTCACGGAAACGGGAGTGATCCCAGACGCCGGCCAGCGCCAGGGGATGCAGCATCTGCAGCAGCAGCGCGCTGATGCCGCCGCAGAGCATCGAGGTAAAATCGCCGTGTACCTGCCAGATAGCCGACTGCGGACCAAACAGCCCCGGCTCCCCTTTAGGCTGTTCAAAATCGATCTCTTTTAGCGCCATGCCGGTCAGGCCGAGCACCTGCGCCTCGATCATCCCGCGAATGCCGATCATGATGATGTCCCTTACGTGCAATTAAAGGACAAAAGATACCACTATTGGGCAGCGCAGGGAGAGATATTGGGAAAGGGTGCCCGCTGCGCGCGGGCACGACAGCTTACGGATTCAGCTGGTAGTCGAGAGTGATATTGGCTTTCAGCACCTGCGATACCGGGCAACCGGCCTTCGCTTTCTGAATGATCTCATCGAACGCCGCCGGCGCAACGTCCGGCAGAACAATCTGACTTTGCAGCGCGATGTCGGTTATCGCAAAGCCGCCGTCGGTTTTATTGAGGGTGACCACCGCCGTCGTGTCGATAGACGTTGCGGTATAGCCCTCTTCGCTGAGCATCAGCGACAGGGCCATTGAGAAACAGGCGGCATGCGCGGCGCCAATCAGCTCCTCAGGGTTAGTGCCTTTCACCCCTTCAAAACGGGTGTTAAAGCCGTAGGGCTGCTGGCTCAGCGCCCCGCTCTCTGTCGACACGGTGCCTTTGCCATGTTTCAGATCGCCTTCCCAGTGCGCCAGCCCTTTCTTATGAATCGCCATGTGACTCCTCCTGTGATGATGTCGAACAAAAAGTATAGTGCGTGATGCCGAACCTGCGCCTTTTCTGCGGCCTGGGCATCACTGTGCCCTTAAGGATCTCGTGGTCAGCCTCGCTAACGACCATCGTGTGGCTGATAAGGATCGGTTTTGTCGTCCTTGCTGTCGTCCCGTTTACGCGGCACTTCGCCATGCTCGGCAGGCGCCTCGCGCGCAGGATGCTTTCCGCCCTGCTCACCTTGCGGCTGAGATGTGTTACTCATATCGGCGTTCTCCGCTTACTTAGGCGACTGCTTGAGCAGACGATCGACACGCACCACCGGCGGCGTCATTTTGCGATCGAGGCTACCGTTGATGCTGACCAGATCGTCAGGCTCTACGTGCTGTTCGTTAAACGCGGCGGCCGGAATGATGGCAGTGATGGTGCCGCTTTTATCGCGAAACTGATAACGGTCATTTTCCCCTCGGGTGAGCAAATTACCGCGCAGTGAAATAGTCGCGCCATCGTGCATGGTTTTCGCCTGCTCAACGGTCATGATCCGGCCATCCTCGACGCCGCGATAGCCGTCATCGAGTTTGTGCGGCGGCGGCGGTGCGGCATCCTGACTAAAACCGCCCTTATCGTCCGCCTGTGCAATACCCACGGCGAGTACACAGGCCATAGCGAGCGCTAATTTTTTCATCATCCCTCCGTCATTTTACCGATGATTAGAATAAAGCCTGGCTGAGGCGATTCACTTTTACAAAGTCAATTGTTCTGATATCGACTAATATAAGAATGTCCTTATCGTTACGCTGTTGCCGAAACGAAACGCGGGGAAAATAATAATGATTAAGAATCAACAGGATTGTCCCATCGTTGACGAGAATGAACGAGCACTACGCTTCGAATATCGATTCCGGCGCTATGGGATAATTTTTCTGAGTCTCATCATTCTTACCGCGCTAAGCGGTCTGTGGTCCTCCGGTTATTTCAGTGAAGCGCACCGGGAAAGTGCCGCAGGTGAATTAAGCGTCGATTATCAGCGGTATGCCAGACTGATGAGTGAAACCGAAGTGAATATTCAGATTAAACCCGATGGAGGTAGTGAAAAAATTATCAGCTTCACCGCCCCGTTTTTATCGCGCTACCAGGTCGGTGATATCCGCCCGCAGCCGGATAAAATGTACAGTGCCGAGGGGAAATTATACCTCGTGTATCAGCAAGCGGCCAACCGCTCGCCGATGTCCGTGTGGTTATCCATTACCCCAAAAACAGCCGGCAATATTTCCCTGCAGGCGGCAGTGAACGATCGCGCGCCTGTCACCTGGAACCAGTTTGTCTATCCCTAGGAGTGGCTATGGAAATGGTGCTCAGAGCCGCAGCAATCTATTTTATCCTGTTGATTATTTTTAAGATTGCTGGCAGAAGAACGCTGATGCAGTTAACCAACTTTGATCTAATATTGCTCCTGATAATTAGCGAAGCCACCCAACAGGCGATGCTCAGCACAGACTATTCCGTCACCGGTTCGATGCTCACCATCGTCACTCTGGTGGGTGTTGATATTTTATTCGGCTATATTAAGAAACGCTTCTCGCAGGCGGAAAATTTCATTGATGGCAGCCCGGTTATTGTGGTGGAAAATGGTGCTGTCATCGACGAAAAGATAAAGCTCGTCAATATCTCTGTCGATGATATCCTGCTGGCAGCCAGGCAGCACCATGGGATCTATGAGCTCAAAGCGATCAAATTCGCTATCCTCGAGCGTAACGGCCAGATATCCATTATTCCTGAAAAGGAATAGTCTCAATTTTATTTATCGCGCTCCGGTTGTTTATCACCTGATTCGGGGGCGCGGGTGGCGTCATCCTCTTCTTTTTCAACGCTAAGCATGTTTAATGTCACCATTTTTCCTCCTCGCGGGTTGACAGGGTTCTAACAGATTATAGAACGTCCTCGCCGATGCAGGCACGATCCAGCCAGCATCATCCGGATATGTCGTCTGATTCACACTGCGTATATTCCAGGATATTTCCCACCTCGTCATTGTCATTTGTGAGGAATAATTAACCGATCTGTGCAGTTAATATTGCGCTAGCCAAAAAAATGAGGTCTCTATGTCTGTGATGGTAATTACCGGGGGAACCGCGGGGGCGGGCAAAGCCACCGCGCTGCGTTTCGCTCGCGCAGGATACCACGTGGCGCTGATTGCCCGAGATGAGACGGGTCTGCAGGAAGCCCAGCAGGCCTGCGAACGGTTTGGCATTAAAACGCTGGCCATTAGCGCCGACGTCGCCGATGCCGGGGCGCTGCAGCGCGCCGCCGCCGAGGTGGAAGCCACACTTGGCGCGATAGACGTTTGGATCAACAACGCCATGACCACCGTGCTGGCCCCCTTTCGTCAGATGAGCGAGGAGGAATTTCGCCGGGTGACGGAGGTGACCTATCTCGGCTATGTCAATGGCACCCGCGCGGCGCTGGAGGTGATGGCGCCCCGGGATCGGGGAGTGATTATTCAGGCCGGCTCGGCGCTGGCCTGGCGGTCGATTCCCCTGCAATCGGCCTACTGTGGAGCCAAGGCGGCGATCCGCGGCTTTACCGATGCCGTGCGTACCGAACTGATGCACGAGAAAAGACACATCCAGTTGACCATGGTCCAGCTGCCGGGGATGAACACCGCCCAGTTTGGCTGGGCGCGGAATAAAATGGATCAGGCCATGCAGCCGGTGCCGCCGGTCTATCAGCCAGAAGTCGCCGCCGAGGCTATCTATAGCGTCATCCAGCGTCCGGTCAACGAACTGTGGGTCGGGAAAAGCACCATCCAGTCGATCCTCGGCCAGGTCTTCTTTCCTCGCCTGCTCGATCGTCTGATGGTGAAAAAGGCGTGGGAGGGACAGTTTACCGGCCAGCCGAAGCCGGCAGAGCATCAGGACGACCTGTTCACGCCGGTACGCGGCAATCACCCCGGAAACGGCCCCTTTAACGATGGCGCACGGCGTAAAGCGGTGACCATTAGCGCCGATCTCCCGGGAAAAGTGGCTGCCGGCGTCGGGGTAGCGGTGGCGACGATGGCCCTGCGGGCGTTGTTCCGTCGTTCCGGGAAACGGCGTTAATCCAGGCTCCGGCTGAACCAGCGGTACCCATACCCGGAAAGCGCCAGCCGCGCATCTTTCCCGCCGTGTAGCCCATCCTGATAGAGCTTATCTTCCAGAATTGGGCTCCAGTAGCCCTCGGCCAGTGGCGGGAGCAGGACCTCTACCGCCTGCTGGCTGCAGTTCGCCAGCATCAGCACTTCCCGCGATTCGCTGCGATAGCACAAGCCCAGCACCGCAGCAGGTTTCACCGCGAGGATGGCGAAAGGAATGGAGCCCGGCTCGGTATATTCCGCCCGCGCCAGCACCATATTGCGCACCCGGTTCAGCAGCGATCGGGGGTGGCGCAGCGCTGCTTCGACATTGATCCGCTGGTAACGCCACCGCCCGCTGGCTATCGGTTTTACCGGCAGATCGTCCCGCGCCGCCCGGGAAAAGCCGCCGTTGGGCGCCGCCGACCACTGCATCGGCGTTCTGACCGCGTAGCGCTCCGGTAAGCTCAGATCGTCTCCCATGCCAATCTCGTCGCCATAGCGCATCACCGGCACGCCGGGCAGCGCCAGCAGGATCGCATGGGCCAGCGCCATGCGCCGGGTATCGCCATCCAGCATCGGCGCCAGTCGCCGGCGTACGCCACGCTGGTAAACGGACATGGCTTTATCAGGGGCAAAGGTGCGAATAACCTGGCGTTTATTGCGTTCGCCGATCCCCTCGAGATCCAGTTCATCATGGTTACGCAGCCAGTTGACGAAGCAGCACCCGTCCGGCGGGGTCACCATCGCCTGCAGGGCTTTTACCACCGGGGCGGCGCGCTGCTGCGCCAGACTGAGGTAGAGATATTTGTTAAGCCAGAAATTGAGCACCATCTGCAGCCGATCGCTGTGACCGAAGTAATGGCGGTAATCTTCTACCGCAACGTCCACTTCACCCAGCAGTATCGCCTCGGGATTGAGGCGCTGAACGACCTGCCGGAGATGGTTCAGCAGCGGGTAGCCGCGCGCCTCGTCGCCCTTCCCGGCCTGTTTCACCAGATGTGACGCGGCATCGAGGCGAAAACCTGACACGCCCGCCTGCAGCCAGAAGGTGATGATGTTTTCGATTTCAGCGATCACCGGCGGATGAGCAAGATTCAGATCCGGCTCATGACGATAAAACATGTGGCGATAGTATTGCCCGGCCTGTTCGTCCCAGCGCCAGACGCTCTCCTCGACGCCGGGAAACATGGGGGGATCGTCCTTCTCCGGCGGCCTGTCGGCCCAAAGATAGTATGGCCGCCACGGCGACCGGGGATCGCGTCGCGCCGCCTGAAACCACGGGTGCTGGGCGGAAGTGTGCTGGATAACCAGCTCAACAATCACCCGCAGCCCCAGCTCCCGGGCGCGGGCAATCAGCTCAATCACGTCGGCGATGGTGCCAAAGCGCGGATCGGGCTGCAGATGGTCGCTGATATCATAGCCATCATCCTGCAGAGGGGTGAGATAGAAAGGCGTCAGCCAGAGCACCGTCGCCCCGAGGCTGCGAATGTAATGTAGCTTTTGGCGAATACCGGCGAGATCGCCGTAGCCGTCACCGTTAGCGTCATAAAACAGTGAACTATCAACCTGATAAATGACCGCTCTGTGAAACCACTGTTCCCGTTGCATCACTATCACCTTGCTTATTCACCCTGACGGGTGGCCCGTCACTCGCCAGCAGATTCAGCGCGGTTTACGTCCGCCCCTCGCCGTCGGCCGGGGTTTGGCGACAGGCGATACGGTAGCGTGTTCCGCTGAAGGCGCCCGATTCGCCACCGCGTCCACCAGAGCCTGCTGTCTGGCGGTTAATTTCAGAGGAACCTGTTCCTCGACAGCATGGAGCGCGATCGTGTGGCGTTTAACCATAGTTTTTCTCCGGCGGCTTATTTTCCGGCCTCAACGCCAGGCAGATCGGCACGATGCAGAAATTGCCCGACGATCGTCGGCTGATGATGAAGCAGCCAGTCAGCCATGCCTCGCTCCTCCGCCAGCATCGCCTCCAGGGCGTGAATGGCATGGTGGTCGCCCACCCGTTTCGCCGCCGTCAATAAGGCGGTATAGCAGGCGACCTCGAATTGCGCAAAAACATAGGCCGTGATAATGACCTTAATGACCTCATCGCCGGGCAGCAGCATCCCAATGGACTGGCCCAACGCGGCAACCCGGCTCATCGCATCCTGCAGCGCGGAGCGGGAAATATGATTACGGGCAATGATATCCTGCAGAGACGATAATTGCCGGCGGGTTTCATAGAGATGTTGTTCAAGACGCGTGCGCAGTGGCGGATAGTTTTCACTCCTTCTGGTTGCCGTGATTAATATTACTTCGGCCTGTTTCTCCATCGCATGAGCATCGCGCAGCCAGTTATGATAATTTTCAATATCCGTCATAAATACCTCTGATAACCAATCCTTTATTTGGATGTGGGATCTTCATTCTCTTCCGCCGCCTGATCCGCTCGCGCTGCGCTATATCCGGATAAATGCCCAACGATATTCGCATAGATGCTAATGAGAATGACCCACAGGACGCTGTTTTTCCACCAGATTAACGAGGGTATTGCCAGAATGACCCACATCACGGCGGCCACAAGATGGCAACGTTTAATCAATGCCGGTGTCAGTTTCATTTTTATTACCTGCTATCTTATAAATACTTAACCGTTAACCAGCATGTTGCCGATTCATTTACTCTTCGCGTATTGCCGATAAATAAATACGAGTATTCGACCAGATTTATTATTATCAGCCCATATAAACAGAAACCTGCGGACCGGCAGGCCCACAGGTTTTTTTTTTCGGCGCCCTTTTTAAAGCGCCTCAGGCTTCAGTCATTAACTGTCACCGGCTTTACGACCACCGCCATGACTGTTCTTACCACCCTTTTTACCGGCTTCGGATGCACGCTCAGGATCATTTTTAAAGTTCCCGCCGCTGTGCTGTCCGCCTTTACGCCCGGCTTCGGATGCTTTTTCACGATCTTCTGCAAAGTTACCTGAACCGCCTCTATGCTCTGCCATAATTTCACCTTTTAGGTTTACTCGATCTCGGTTGGTAAATGGAAAATGACCCTGTTACAAATCATCGCCCTCAATATCTAACACTAGAGGAATGCTCGCAGGAGTCAAATTAACGCCAGGCTTTTATCCACGCCAAATGGCAAATAAAAAATAAATAACGAAGCGGCAGTAAAAATAAATACATTGTAACTCACTTATTCGCCTTAGGTTATCACCATTTTCTATCGTGAAACTTTTCCCCTCGACGCTTTTGTAAAAAATGAAAATGATAGATGTTATTTATTTTTTTCTTCAGCCAGACATCACCGTCATAAAAATACTCACAATGAAGTAGTTCATCAACCATCCATAGGTGCAAAAAACTATTTTTTTCACAATGCACCCCCCTTCGTCTTTAAAAAAGCATACCGTCATTCAGCCCGCCCGGTAAAATAGCCCCGCACCGCAAATTAAGGATGGAATAATCCTAATTTAACACCACCAATAATAACGCAGCGACATACAACGAAATTCGCCAAGGATCAGCCGGTTAAAGTCAAATAAAGCCCCTATTTTGCCTGTTAAACAAGATAGATGATCCTCTCGCGCTGCCTGGCCTGGGTGAAGCTGACCTATCCTTAGGTCTGGCCCGTTCTGTCTGAAGGAGATGACTATGCAAGATGAAAAACCGCCAATGAAAAAATTACCCACCTCCATGTTGCCAGAAGAGACGGCTCCCCGTCCGGAGTTCCCGGAGCAAGAACAAACCCCGCCGGGTCTGGATGCGGAGATGGAGCCGTCACCGGACCACGGGGAAACCAGCTACACCGGCACCGGGCGGCTGGCGGGTAAGAAAGCGTTAATTACCGGCGGCGACTCCGGCATTGGCCGCGCGGTGGCGATCGCCTTTGCCCGCGAAGGGGCCGATGTCGCCATAAGCTATCTGCCGGAGGAGCAAGAGGATGCCGATGAAGTCATCGCGCTGATCAAAGCCGAAGGTCGCACCGCGGTGGCCCTGCCGGGGGATATTCGCTCCGAGTCCTTCTGTCAGTCGCTGGTGGCCGACGCGGTGGAACAATTGGGAGGCCTGAGCATCCTGGTCAATAACGCCGGACGTCAGCAATACTGCGAGACGCTCGAGGAGCTCACCACCGAAGACTTTGACGCCACCTTTAAAACCAATGTCTACGCGCCGTTCTGGATCACTCGCGCGGCGCTGCCCCATCTCCAGGCCGGGAGCGCAATCATCAATACCACCTCGGTGCAGGCCTATAAACCCAGCCCAATCCTGCTCGATTATGCCCAGACCAAAGCCTGCCTGGCGATCTTCACCAAATCGCTGGCCAAGCAGGTGGCGAAACGAGGCATTCGCGTCAACGCCGTGGCGCCAGGCCCTTACTGGACGGTGCTGCAATCCAGCGGCGGCCAGCCGGACGAGAAAGTGAAACAGTTCGGCAAAGACACACCGATGGGCCGCCCGGGGCAGCCGGTCGAGATCGCCCCGCTGTACGTCACCCTGGCATCAGACGCCTGCTCCTATACCTCCGGTCAGGTGTGGTGTTCTGACGGCGGGGACGGCGTGGTCTAAATCCGTCGCCTCCGGGCCGATAAGCGGGCCGGCGTTATGCCGGTCCCTCCCCAACACGATCGCCGCGCAGCCCCTGTGTGGCGATTTTTCCTCTCCCGCAGCGTGTTTAGCCGGCTGCATGCTATGATATCCGCCCGCCGCTGTGCGCTGACCCTGAGGACAACTGATGAGTAATGAGATCCCCCTGAAATTTTATGACATCGTGGACGAGTACGAGACCGAAGCGGCCTCCCCGGTTAAAGAGACGGAACGCGATGCGCTGGCGCGCTATTTTCAACTGCTGATTGAGCGGCTGATGAATAACGAAGAGATCGATGAAGAGGCGCAGCAGGAGATGGCCCGCGAAGCGGCCATTGATGAACGCCGAATTGACGATATCGCCAACTTCCTTAATCAATGGGGCAACGAGTAAGTCTCATCGTCAGCTCACCGGCAGGGCCACCGCCCGCCGGTGTTGCCGCTGAATGCAACGCCATGTTCATGCCCTGGCGGCAATCTCCCCCAGACGTCGCTGCAGCGCATCCAGAAACAGCGGTAGCCCATCGGGCTGATAGTCGCGGGAAAGATAGATGCCATAGACGCTCAGCGCCTTCGGCGTCCAGTCAGGGAGCACCACCTCCAGCGCCCCGCTGGCCAACGCGCTCCGCGCCTCCAGTTCGGGGAGCATCGCAATGCCGCACCCGGCGACCGCCGCCTCCAGCAGCAGAGAAGAGATCCCCGCGCTCAGATTGCCGCTCACCGCCACCGACGCCTCCTGCCCCTGCGCATCGCTGAACTGCCAACGCTGGCCGGCAAAGTGGCTGTATAACAGACAGTTATGCTGTTGCAGATCGTCAAGCGTCGCCAGCGGGCCATGCTGCTGGAGCCAGCGCGGTGCGGCACAGAGGAGCGAACGACACAGCCCGAGGCGGCGAGCGATCGCCCCGGGCTCGGGGTTGTCGGTAATGCGAATGGCCACGTCGATGCGCTCGCCGATCAGGCTGACCGGATGGTTATTGATATCCAGCTCCAGGCGCAACTGCGGATAGCGAGCGAGGAAGTCCGGCAGCAGCGGAGAGATCAGCTGCATTGCCGTGAAGTGCGCGCAGGCGACGCGCAGTGTGCCGCTGGGGTCGGCCCGCTGGCGCTCGCCGGCGATTTCATCGGCGATCCGCGTCAACCCGCGGGTCTTAAGCAACACTTTTTCCCCCGCCGGCGTCAGGGTCAGCCGGCGGGTGGAACGATGGATCAGCCGGGCGCCAGCCCAGTTCTCCATCTGCTCCAGATAGCGACTGACCATCGGACGCGACATCCCCAGCGCCCGCGCCGCGGCGCTGAGACTTCCCAGCTCGCAGATGCGCAGGTATACCTGAGCAGCAATCACCCTGTCCATCATGCCCCCTTCATCTGCACGATTTATGAAACTCAGCATCTCTTATTTCAGGAATTCTATCAAATAGCGAAATCCGTACAATGGAACGCATTCACCTGTTACTGAGAACACATCATGAAATTATCTGCTCTTGCTGTTGCCACCGCCCTGTTCAGCGGTTCGATCTTCGCGGCGCCTCTGACGCTGCAAACCTACAATCCGCAGGAAAAGGGCATCTTTGCCGTTAACTCCACTCTCGTTTCCGGCCCGCACGAAGCAGTGCTGTTTGACGCGCAGTTCAGCGTCAAAGACGGCGAAAAGCTGGTAGACATGATCAAGAAAAACGGCAAGCCGCTCACGCGGATTGTGATCACCTCTGGCGATCCGGATTTCTATTTTGGTCTTGAACCGCTGATGAAAGCCTTCCCGCAGGCGGAAGTGGTCGCCACGCCGGAGGTCGTCAAACATATTGAAGCCACCAAAGCGGCCAAACTGGCGTACTGGGGCCCGCAAATGAAAGATGGCGCGCCGACACAGGTGTACGTTCCGCAGGCGCTGAAGGCCAACAGCTTTACCATCGACGGCGAGAAAGTAACCATTATGCAGCCGCATGACTACGCGGCGTTCGTCTGGATCCGGGCGAACAAAACGATCCTCGGCGGCACAGGCGTGGCGTGGGGCATGCATCTATGGACCGCCGACACCCAGACGCCGGCCAGTCGCCAGCAATGGCGCCACACGCTGGACCAGATGATCGCCCTGCACCCGCAGCGGGTGATCCCTGGTCATTACCTCGGCACCCCACCGGAGGGAGACAGCGCGGTGCGCTTCACAAAAACGTATCTCCAGCAGTTTGAGCAAGCGCTGAAGACGCATCAGGATTCGGCCGGGGTGATCAAGGCCATGGAGACGCAGTGGCCGGGCCTGGCGGAGACCAGCTCGCTGGAGTTAAGCGCCAAAGTTAATACCGGCGAGATGAAGTGGTGATCCCGGCGGCGCGTGAGGGAGACTGTTCTTAATCTGGCGCGCGAAGGTTGCTATTGCCCTGAAAATGGACCACCCTAGCTGAGGTCGCACAAAAAACGTGCGGCCGACTTTGGGTTACATTTCATCCGGTCACCACCGGGTTTGCCCTTGAAACCAGAACAGGATAAAGGAGTCAGAATGAAATCGAACCATCAGGCACGTCATCTTCTCGGTCTGAACTATAAGCTTTCCCAGCAGAAAAAAGTGGTGCTGGAAGGCGATGAAGAAACCACCCTCAACCACATCCATGCTACCGGCCGCAAACGCCGCGGTGGTTAATTTTCAGTCTGAGTGATGATAAACAACACCGTCCTGTTGCCAGGATGGTGTTTTTTTATGGCAATTGATTGCTTGTTTACCCGCTTGACGACCATCTGCTCTATACTCTGCCCGCTGCTTTCCACCCGCCCTCGCTTATCGCCGCGCCGGGACTGTGGTCATGATCAAGGAGTTAGTGCGATGCAATTTACTCATAAGAAAAACCGTTCCCTGTACATCCCTTACGCGGGTCCCGTTCTGCTTGAATTCCCCCTCCTCAACAAGGGCAGCGCCTTCAGTCTGGAAGAGCGCAGCAATTTCAACCTTCTTGGCCTGCTGCCGGAAGTGGTTGAAACCATCGAAGAGCAAGCGGAACGCGCCTGGATCCAGTATCAGGGATTCAAAACTGAAATCGACAAACACATCTACCTGCGTAACATCCAGGACACCAACGAAACCCTGTTTTATCGCCTGATCGGCAACCATCTCGAAGAGATGATGCCGGTTATCTATACCCCGACGGTGGGCGCCGCCTGCGAACGTTTCTCCGAGATTTACCGTCGCGCCCGCGGCGTCTTCATCTCTTACCAGAATCGCCATAACCTTGACGACATCCTGCAGAACGTCCCGAACCATAACGTGAAAGTGATTGTGGTCACCGATGGCGAGCGTATTCTCGGCCTCGGCGACCAGGGGATCGGCGGGATGGGGATCCCGATCGGCAAGCTGTCGCTGTACACCACCTGCGGCGGCATCAGCCCGGCTTATACCCTGCCCATCGTGCTGGACGTCGGAACAAACAACCAGCAGCTGCTGGACGATCCGCTGTATATGGGCTGGCGCCATCCGCGCATTACCGACGACGAGTATTATCAGTTCGTTGACGACGTGATCCAGGCGATTAAGGCCCGCTGGCCGGACGTCCTGCTGCAGTTTGAAGACTTTGCGCAGAAGAACGCCATGCCGCTGCTCAACCGCTATCGCAATGAAATCTGTTCATTTAATGACGATATTCAGGGCACCGCGGCGGTCACCGTCGGGACGCTGATCGCCGCCAGCCGCGGCGCCGGTAGCCAGCTCAGCGAGCAGAAAATCGTCTTCCTCGGCGCGGGTTCCGCCGGCTGCGGTATCGCCGAGCAGATTATCGCCCAGATCGTCCGTGAAGGCGTTAGCGAAGAAGAGGCCCGCCAGCGCGTGTTCATGGTTGACCGCTTCGGCCTGTTAACCGACGGCATGCCTAATCTACTGCCGTTCCAGAACAAGCTGGTGCAGAAGCGTGAGCATCTGCAGGGCTGGGATACCACTAACGATGTGCTGTCCCTGCTGGACGTGGTGCGTAACGTGAAGCCGAACATTCTGATCGGCGTCTCGGGTCAGCCGGGGCTGTTCACGGAAGAGATTATCCGCGAGATGCACAAGCACTGCCCGCGGCCAATCGTGATGCCGCTCTCAAACCCGACCTCACGGGTGGAAGCGACGCCGCAGAATATCCTGAGCTGGACCGATGGCGAGGCGCTGGTCGCCACTGGCAGCCCGTTTGCCCCGGTCACCCTGAAAGGCAAGCAGTACGCTATCGCGCAGTGCAATAACTCCTATATCTTCCCGGGGATTGGTCTGGGCGTGATTGCTTCCGGCGCGTCGCGGGTCACCGACGAGATGCTGATGGCCGCCAGTGAAACCCTGGCGAAACACTCGCCGCTGGTGAACAACGGCGAAGGTCCGGTGCTGCCGGAGCTGAAGGATATCCAGACCGTCTCACGGGCAATTGCCTTCGCGGTCGGCAAGGTGGCGCAGGAGCAAGGCGTGGCGGTGAAAACTTCCGCTGAAGCGCTGCTGCAGGCCATTAGCGATAATTTCTGGCTGCCGGAATATCGCAATTATCGCCGCACCTCGATTTAATCACGCTCACCGGGCCGATATATCGGCCCGGTTTTTAATAAGGCCAGAATAATATCTCCCGCCACAGAAACGCCTTTTTCGCCCCTATTCATTCATCGTAAAAATATAAAACGGATAGCATTTGCCGTATGTCCTCTACTGTGCAAAATAGTCTCCTCTCAACTCTTCACAACGGAATGTGAAATGCAAAAATTAACCCCTGGCGCGAATAAAGCGAATGCGATTCTGATCCGTATTGTCTTGTTTCTTATCGGCGGTATCGCCATCATCACCGGAATGTGCCTCTTCAGCGGCGATATGTGGATGCTCACCCCGCGGGCTGAACAGTATCAGCCCGCCACCGGCGATCTGGTGGATGTCGTCATCTATGAACCGAGTAAATTTTTCTTCGCCCTGCTCTACGTGTTTATTATTACCCTGGTCTGGCTGCTGGCGGTACGTAAAATCCCCTGGCGGCCGATACAGCATCCTATATTACCGCTGATGGTACTGATTGCCGCCGGGATAGTTATTTTCCTCCATCCGGAGGTTACCCCCGGACGAGATGCCAGTATTCAGTACGGTAAACACAACGTTTATTACACTGCCATTTTCTGGAGCAAAACGAATTCAGATCGACATGTCACTCAACCCTCTAAATATGAAATTTTTGTTGAAGCGAAAGATCCCCGCTGGCTTATCGACAGAAACAATCTTGGCCGCGCCTGGCGCTGTGAAGTCAAGCGGCATACCCAGTTTTACACCCTGTCATTCAATGAGGGCTGGTTTCCGGACGGCCATCCGCAGGTCATGGCCCGCCAGTGTACTCAGGTAAGCGATCTGAACGCGCTCAGTGATACGGCAATCATGATTGCCCGCCCGATCGCCACCGTTCCTGTGGAGGCATCGTAAATGAGCCAGCAAAAAATGGTTCTGCAACCATGTTCTGGCAAACACATAAGCCCTCTGCGCCAACCCGGCATCGTAGACAAAGACGGCGCAGGTGAAAGCTGGCGGGGCCCCCTGCCAGTTTTGTCACTGGCGTCGCTTGCTTTTCCCCACTACACTGCCACCACCCATCCACTGACTGAATAAAAAAGGAGGCCCCCCATGCTGTATTGTGAAATGTTTATTGTTTCACATGCATTAGGCAATTGCGCCAGCTCAAGCGTTATCGGTATCGTGCTGCGATAACTATGGCTTGAGCGAAGACACTTCACGCAATCCCTTCTCTCCGGCTTACCGGGTTATCGTCAGCGAGTTTTGACGAGGCATTTGCATGCCTGTAACTCTTGAGTAAGTTGACTATGAGTACATTACTAACTGCCCATGCGCTCCACGTGGAGACTGCCTTTGGGCCGCTGTTTAACACCCTCTCCTTCACCCTGAAGAAAGGCGACCGTATCGGTCTCATCGGCCATAACGGTTGCGGCAAAAGCACCCTGTTGCAGGTGCTGGACGGCTCCCTCACGCCCACTTCGGGCAGCGTCTCACTCGCCGGTCAGTGTCTGATGGCCCGCGTTGAACAGCATCTGCCGGAGGCGCTGCGTTCGCAGTCGCTGTTGCAGGCAGTACTGGCCCCGTTACCCGCTGATGTACGGGAAGCGCAGCGCTGGCTGGCCGAACGCCTGCTGGCGCAGATGGGCTTTACCCCGGCGGTGATGGAGCAGCAAACCACTACCCTGAGCGGCGGCCAGCACACGCGCCTGCTGCTGGCCCGGGCGCTGATCCGCCAGCCTGACCTGCTGCTGTTGGATGAGCCCGGCAACCACCTCGATCTGCCGACCCTGCTGTGGCTGGAAAGCTTCCTGCAAACCTGGCAGGGGAGCTTCGTGCTGGTGTCACACGACAACACCTTACTGGATGCTGTAACTAATGCCAGCTGGATCCTCCGCGACCAGACGCTGCACAGCTTCGCCTTGCCCTGCAGCGCTGCCCGTCAGGCACTGCAGGAGCAGGATGAAAGCGCCGCGCTGCGCCATAAGGCCGAGCAAAAGGAGATCGACCGGGTCAGCGCCAGCGCCCGGCGGTTGGCCACCTGGGGTCGCGTCTATGACAACGAAGACCTCGCCCGCAAAGCCAAACAGATGGAGAAGCAGGTCGCCCGCCTGAAAGACGAGCAAACCGAGCTCAGCGTCGGCCCGCAGTGGCGTCTGTCATTGCAGGGGGACGCCCTGCCGGCTGACCGCCTGCTGGAGATGGACACCCTGCCCGTCGCGCCCGCGCCGGGCCTGCCATCCCTCTTCACCACCGGCGTGGCGCGCCTGCGCAGCGGCGATCGCGTGGCCATCATGGGGCGCAACGGCGGCGGTAAATCGTCCCTGCTGCGCCTGCTGTGGCAGCAGATGAACGACGCATCGCCACTCCCGGGGCTGCGCCTGCATCCCCGGCTGCACCCCGGCTACTATGACCAGACGCTGGAGCAGTTACCGGACGATGCCAGCCTGCTCGACGCGCTGACGCCGTTCGCCCCGTCGGCCGACACCCGTAAACGGGCGCTGATCGCCGCCGGGTTTGGCTGGGCGAGACATAGCCAGAAGGTCAGCACCCTCAGCGGCGGCGAGCGGTCGCGGCTACTGTTTGTTGGCCTCTCGCTGGCGCGCTACAGTCTGCTGCTGCTGGATGAACCCACCAACCATCTTGATATGGAGGGTAAAGCGGCGCTGGCGCAGACGCTGCGCGATTACCCCGGCGGCGTGCTGCTGGTCAGTCATGACCGCCAGCTGATTAGCGAAAGCTGTAACCGCTTCTGGCTGATCGACAACGCCGGGTTAACGGAATGGCACAGCCTGGAGGAGGTCTATGCCCGTCTGCAGGCCGTGGCGCCCGCCCCGGACAGTCGACTCGCTTTGCAGAGTACGCCCGCCGGGGCTGACGATGATGAGGAGGCGCTGCTGGCGCGGCTGATTGACCTGGAGCAATGGCTGGCTGACGATATGGCCCGCAAGCCAAAACATCAAAAGCCATCACTTCAGGCGCAGTGGCGAGAGGAGATTAACCGCCTGCTTAACCAGTTGGCGTAATCTCCAGGTTCCCCCACCGGCTAAGGCGTCACGCCCTTAGCCGGTGTTTCCGGACCGGGTAAATTGCTGCTCGGTCATTACCTTTCCCCACTGCTCTCCCTGCCATTCGCGGGTTAACGTGAAGCCAAAGGATTCATACAGTTTGCGGGCCGCGTCCAGCCCTTTAAAGGTCCACAGCTGCACCGCGCTAAACTGGCGACTATCGCAGAAAGCCATCGCCTCGCTGATGAGCCGCCTGCCAATGCCGGTTCCCCGGCAGGTGTCATCGAGAATAAACCAGCGCAAATGCGCCTCCTGCTGGCCGAGGTCCTCGCCATCGATAGCCAGCGAGCCGACGATTTTGCCTTCGCGGATCGCCAGCCAGATCTGGTTGGCCGGGGAGGAAAGCCGGGTGGCAAATTCCGCTACGCCGCTGGCGACCTTGCCTTCAAAAAAAGCGCCAAAATCATGATGACGGGCGTAATACTCCCCGTGCATCTGGGCTATCCGGCCGATCATCCCCGGCTGGTAGCCGGTCATCAGCGAAATTTGCGGAACCGTATCCGCGAGCGCGCTATCCCGACACTGCGCCAGCGCCCGGGCATAGGCCGCCAGTCCAGTGGCGACAGTGTGCTGCTGCGTCTCATCCAGATGGTCTAACGCCTCCACCACCTGACGGGTACCCCAGGCGTTAATTTTCGCCACCGTATCGTGCCCCTTTGCCGTCAGGGCGAGTGATTTCGCGCGCGCATCCTCCGCGCAAGGACGCTCCTCCAGCTCACCGGCCGCCAGCAGACGAGAGACCATCCGGCTGACGCTTGATTTTTCCAGTCCCAGCAACGTGACCAGCTGCGCGGCCGTCATCTCCCCCCTCATCGATACCTCAAGCAGGGTGTGCACCGCCGAAGGTGAATAATGGGTGGCGGCCAGCGTGGTGCTCATAAAGCCCAGCTCGCGCACCATTAACCGCGAGGCGGTACGAATCTGTTGGATTAAGGGGGTGTCAGGCATGGCAGCGGGTCCAGAAAATGAAATGGTTGTACAATACAACCATCAACTTCATCCTGCGTCAAGATGCAATAGGGTGAGATAAGCGTTGCCGTGTGACCTGTGATTTCGCCGGCATAGGGATCATGAAAGCGAATGCCGCGGGCGCCGGACAGCGCCCGCGATGAATATTATTGCGGGTTCTTCGCTTTCCAGGCTTCCCAGGCCGATTTGATCTCCTGCTTCGCAGCGGCGGCATCGTTAAAACCGGCCAGCTCAACCTTTTTACGCCCCTCCGGCAGTTCTTTATAGACCCGGAAGAAGGCCTCCAGCCGCTGCTGCTCGATTTTCGGCAGATCGGTGATGGTCTTGATGTCGTCATAGGTTGGGTCAATTTTACTGGCCGGCACGGCGATGATTTTGTCGTCTTTCTCACCGCCGTCTATCATCTTAAGGACACCGATCGGCCGCAGCTTAATCAGTGTACCCGGCGCCATCGGCGCGCGAGTGTAAAACACCACGTCCAGCGGGTCGCCATCTCCGGCCAGCGACTGGGTCAGCGAGCCGTAGTTCGCCGGGTAAGCCACCGGCATCGACTGAAAGCGGTCGGCGATGATAAACCCCGTTTTGGCGTCGGTTTCATACTTAATGATGCCCCCTGCCGGGATCTCGGTGACGGCGTAAAATTCTTCCGGGTTGTTTTCCGGCTGGGGGAATTCCAGTACGTTCTGCGCCTGCGCGGCGGCGGACAGAAACAGACCGGCAGTGAGGATGGTTTTTACCAGATGCATTGTTGTATCACTCTGTTGTTATAAGAAATTGATGCGCAAAACGATAGAGTTGGGTGATGAAGAAAACATGACCATTCAGTGACGCTATTATTACCTACCAAAATTAGAGGTATTGCCTGAATTTTGTGCTACCGCTGTAGCAAAAAACCACATCCTGTACTAAAGCGCCTTGTATTTTTCTCCATCGCGTCTAATCCTTATTGGGTACTATTGCATTAATAAAATTAAACAATCCCCTCACAAGGAGACAGGCATGAAGGCTGCTGTTGTTACCCACGACCATCAGGTTAACGTCACGGAAAAAACGCTGCGCCCGCTGGAATACGGTGAAGCGTTGTTGAAAATGGAATGCTGCGGCGTGTGTCATACGGACCTGCACGTGAAAAACGGCGATTTTGGCGATAAAACCGGCGTCATTCTCGGCCATGAAGGGATCGGGGTGGTGCAAAAAGTCGGACCGGGCGTCACCTCCCTGAAGCCAGGCGATCGCGCCAGCGTAGCGTGGTTCTTCGAAGGCTGCGGCCACTGCGATTACTGTAACAGCGGCAATGAGACGCTGTGCCGCTCGGTGAAAAACGCCGGCTATACCGTCGACGGCGGCATGGCGGAAGAGTGCATCGTCACCGCCAACTACGCGGTAAAAGTCCCGGACGGCCTCGACTCCGCCGCCGCCAGCAGTATCACCTGCGCGGGCGTCACTACCTACAAAGCGGTCAAGGTCTCTCACATCAAACCGGGTCAGTGGATCGCTATCTACGGTCTCGGCGGACTGGGCAACCTGGCGCTGCAGTATGCGAAGAATGTCTTTAACGCCAAAGTGATCGCTATTGACGTCAACGACGGGCAGTTGGAGCTGGCGGCCTCGATGGGCGCCGATCTGACCATCAACTCCCGTAATGAAGATGCGGCGAAAGTGATTCAGGAAAAAACCGGCGGCGCGCATGCTGCCGTAGTGACCGCGGTGGCCAAAGCGGCCTTTAACTCGGCGGTAGATGCCGTTCGTGCCGGTGGCCGCGTGGTCGCGGTGGGCCTGCCACCGGAGGCGATGAGCCTCGATATTCCACGTCTGGTGCTCGACGGCATCGAGGTGGTCGGTTCGCTGGTCGGTACCCGTCAGGATCTGGTGGAAGCCTTCCAGTTTGCCGCCGAAGGCAAAGTGGTGCCGAAAGTCACCCTGCGCCCGCTGGAAGATATCAACGCCATCTTTAAAGAGATGGAGCAGGGTCAGATCCGCGGCCGTATGGTTATCGATCTGCGCAGCTAATCACCAACGCCTCTCCCGCCCGGGAGAGGCGCTTGCCCCACGCTTCCCACTCGCGAAGTAAATCCAATTTCCGCAAATGCTTAGCGCAATTCCTTGGTTCCTTTGTTTTTAGCCGCGCCCGATGATGGCAACACAATAGATAACAAAGGAATTCACCATGCATCGTCATTTTCGCCTGCCCGCGCTGGCCGCCCTGTTTCTCTCCGGCGCCTTTTCCGTCTGGGCCGCCGACACGCCGGTTAAAGGCGGCACCTTAATTTATCTGGAGCAGCAACCGCACACCAATCTCTATCCGCCCGCCGGCGGCTTTTATCCGAATGGCGGTATTCTCAATCAGATAACCGACAAGCTCACCTGGCAGAACCCGAAAACGCTGGAGATTGAGCCGTGGATTGCCGAGAGCTGGACCAGCAATGCCGATAAAACCGAGTACACTTTCCACCTGCGCAAAGGGGTCACCTTCTCGGACGGCACGCCGCTTGACGCCGCCGCCGTGGCTAAAAACTTCGACACCTATGGTCTGGGAGATAAAGCCCATCGCCTGCCCGTCTCGGAGGTCATCAATAACTACCAGCGCAGCGAAGTGATCGACCCGCTGACGGTGAAATTTTACTTCAACAAACCGTCGCCGGGCTTCCTGCAGGGAACCGCCACCATCGGCTCCGGTCTGGTATCACTCAGCACCCTGCAGCGCAATTTTGAAGAGCTGGGCGATGCCCGGCATATTATCGGCTCCGGGCCCTTTGTGGTGCAGGATGAAAAGCCAGGCCGCGAGCTGACGCTGGTGGCGCGCAAGGACTATCAATGGGGGCCGAAAAACAGTGCCCAGCAGGGGCCCGCTAACCTCGATGGCATCACCTATATTGTGACCCCGGAAGACAGTGTGCGCATCGGCGCGCTGCTGGCGGGTCAGGCGGGCTTTATTCGCCAGGTGCAGGCCTACGATGAAAAGCAGGCGACCGATCAGGGATTTAAGGTCTACGCCGCCCCTACCCGCGGGGTCAACGACAGCCTGAGCTTCCGCCCGGATAACTCGCTGGTCGCCGATCTGCGGGTGCGCCAGGCCCTGCTTCATGCCACCAACGCCAAACAGGTGGTGGAGACGCTGTTCTCCGCTAACTACCCGCAAGCGACCTCCGTACTGGCCAGCTCCGCCGCCGGCTATGTCAATCTGAGCGATAAACTGACCTTCGACCAGGCCAAAGCCCGACAGTTGCTGGACGACGCCGGCTGGAAGCCCGACGCCGACGGTATTCGCAGTAAAGACGGCCAACGGCTGGCGCTGACGGTCTATGAGTCGCTCCCGCAGCCGCAGAATAAGGAAGTGCTGCAGCTGATCGCCCAGCAGTGGCGCCAGGTAGGTGTGGCGTTGACCGTCAAAGCCGGGGATGCCGGTAGCCGTACGCTGGACAATCTTGACCCGCAGAAAACCCCGCTCACCGTCTCAGAAGTGGGCCGCGCCGACCCGGATGTGGTGAAAAGTATGTTCTTCCCCAACAACCGCGATGCGCTGCTGCAGAAAGGCGGCTCCAGCGATAAAGTGCAGCACTTCCGCGATGATAAGCTGAATGACCTGCTGACCGGCATCTCCGCGGCGGTAGAGCCGCAGCAGCGCTTGCAGTTAACCGGTGACGCCCAGCGCTATCTGATCGATAACGCCTATGTGATCCCCATTTTCGAAGAGCCGCAGGTGTTCGCCGGCGCGCCGTGGGTCAAAGGCGTCAGCTTCGAGGCCGTCGGTCGTCCGTCGTTCTACGGCGCGTGGCTGGACAAGCACTAAGAGGCCGGGTATGAGCGCTTATCTTCTGCGACGGTTCGGCCAGGGGCTGCTGGTCCTGTGGGCGGCATTTACCCTCACTTTTTTCCTGCTGCAGGTGCTGCCGGGAGATGCGGTGCTGATCAAGTTTCAGAATCCGGATCTTGGCCTGAGCCCGGCGCAAATCGCCGACATGCGACTGGCCTACGGCGCCGATAGCCCGCTGTGGCGCCAGTACCTGCACACACTGCTGGCGATGCTGCACGGCGACTTCGGCTATTCTCTGCAGGCGGGGCTGGCGGTCAGTAGTCTGATTGCCAGCAACCTGCCGGATACCTTAAGCCTCGCGCTGCCGGCCTTTCTGCTGGCCGTGGCGCTGGCGTTCGCCCTCGCCTTCGCCTCGCGTCTGCCGGGGCTGCGCTGGCTGAGTAACCTTCTGCAGTCGCTGCCGGTGCTGTTTATCTCTCTGCCGACTTTTTGGCTGGGTATCGCCCTGATCCAGCTCTTCTCGTTTCAGCTGCGCTGGATCCCGGTGATCAACCCTGGGCCACTGGAAGGGCTGATTTTACCGGTTATCGCCGTCGCGCTGCCCATTTCGGCCCCGCTGGCGCAGATCCTGATGCGCAGCATGGATCAGGTGGCGGTTCAGCCCTTCGTCGCGGTCGCCCGCGCCAAGGGAATGAGCGAGACCGGCGTCCTCTGGCACCATGTGATGGGTAATGCCCTGCTGCCGGCGCTGAATATTGCCGGGCTGCTGCTGAGTGAGCTGATTGCCGGGGCGCTGATCACCGAGACCGTCTTCGGCCGCAGCGGCCTCGGCCAGCTGACCCAGCAGGCGGTCAATAACCAGGATATCGCCGTGCTGCAGGCAGTGGTGATGATCTCCGCCCTCGGTTTCGTCCTGATAAACCTGCTTGTCGACCTGGTCATGCCGCGACTGGATCCCCGACTCCATTTACAGACCGGAGGTGCGAAATGAGCCTGGTCGATTATGCCATCGCGGTTCGCCGCCGCCCGGAATGGCGCAGGGTGCGTCTGCAGCCTGGCTTGTGGCTGGCGTGGGCGGTGATGATCACTGCGCTGTTAATGGCCCTCGCCCCGCAGTGGTTTACCTCCGCTAACCCGCTGGAAGGGATCCCCGGCGCTCAGCGCCTGGCGCCGCAAGCGCACTACTGGCTGGGTACCGACCAGCTGGGGCGCGACCTGTGGACGCGGGTGGTTTACGGCGCGGTACATTCCCTGTCGGCGGCGCTGATCGCCGTCGCCATCGGCCTGGTGGTAGGTACCGCCCTTGGTACGCTCGCCGGGGCGCTGACCGGACGTGTTGAATCCACGATCATGCGCCTGGTCGATGTCCTGCTGGCCATCCCCTCCCTGCTGCTGCAGCTCACGGTAATTATTCTGCTCGGTTTCGGCACGGTGAATGCGGCGGTGGCGGTTGGCGTGGCGGCTATCGCCAGCTTCGCGCGCCTGGCGCGGGCGGAGGTCGTGCGCGTGCGCCACAGCGATTACGTCGAGGCGGCCCGGGGCAGCGGCGGCACCTTTTTCGCCGTCTTCTGGCACCATATTCTGCCCAACTCGCTCACTGCGGTGCTTGCTTTCGCGACGCTGCAGTTCGGACAGGCGATGTTGGCCCTGGCCACCCTCAGCTTCCTCGGCTACGGCACCCCGCCGCCGGTCCCGGAGTGGGGATTATTGATCGCCGAAGGTCGCAACTACCTGTCGACCGCCTGGTGGCTGACCACCTTCCCCGGCCTCGCCGTGGTCGCCGTGGTCCTTGCCGCCAATCGTCTTAGCCGCCAGTGGAGTGGAGTACGCCCATGAACGTTCTGTCCGTTGAAGATCTGCGCATCAGCTACCGCTCGCGGGGCGAATGGCGCGAGGTGGTGCACAATGTGAGTTTTTCCATCCAGCGTGGCGAAATGCTGGCCTTCGTCGGAGAATCCGGCTCGGGGAAAACCACCACCGCGCAGGCCATTATCGGCCTGCTGGCGGATAATGCCCGCCGGGATGCCGGGCGGATTGTCCTCAATGGCGAAGTGATTAGCGACTGGTCGGCAAAACGCCTTAACCGCCTGCGCGGAGTGAGCATCAGCCTGGTCCCGCAGGATCCCGGTAATTCGCTCAATCCGGTAAAAACCATTGGCCAGCAGGTGGAAGAGATCCTGCGGCTGCATCAGTCCCTCTCCGCCGCTGAGCGCCGACAGCAGGTCCTTAACCTGCTCACTAAAGTCGGTCTCAGCCACCCGGAACAGCGTTTTGACCAGTATCCGCATCAGCTGTCTGGTGGGATGAAACAGCGGGTGCTGATCGCCATCGCCATTGCCCTGCAGCCGGATCTGATTATTGCCGACGAGCCCACCAGCGCTCTCGACGTCACGGTGCAGAAGCGCATTCTCGACCTGCTCGATATCCTGCGTCGCGAGTCGGGTACCGCCGTGCTGTTTGTCACCCACGATCTGGCGCTGGCCGCCGAACGCGCCGACCGGATCATGGTGTTTCGTCAGGGAGAGATTCAGGAACAGGGCGCCACCGAGACGATTGTCCAGCGTCCGCAACACCCTTACACCCGCCAGCTGCTCCACGACCTGCAGGATGCGCCGTTGGGGCTGACGGCGGCTCGTCACCGACTGCTGGCCACGCCGGCCATTCGCGTGGAGGGGATCAGCAAACGTTTCTCGCTGGGCAAACAGGCGCTGCAGGCGCTCGACAGCGTCAGTTTTGAGGTCAGACGCGGCACCACCCATGCGCTGGTGGGCGAATCCGGCTCCGGGAAAACTACCCTGGCGCGGATCCTGCTGGGCTTTGAGCGCGCCGATGCCGGACAGGTGACCATCGACGGTATCGACGCCGGGCATCTCAGCCGCGAGGCGCAGCGTCAGCTGCGGCGGAAAATCCAGTTTGTCTACCAGAACCCCTTCGCCTCGCTCGACCCGCGCCAGACGCTGTTTGCGATTATCGAAGAGCCGTTAAAGAACTTTGAGCGCCTCAGCGCGTCGGCGCGTCGCCTGCGCGTGGAGACCGTCGCCGCGCGGGTGGCGCTGGCCCCGGAGCTGCTGTCGCGTACGCCGCGGGAGCTCTCCGGCGGCCAGCGGCAGCGGGTGGCGATTGCCCGGGCGCTGATCCTCGAGCCGGCGATACTGGTCCTTGACGAAGCGACCTCGGCGCTCGACGTCACCGTTCAGGCGCAGATCCTCGCCCTGCTGCAGCAGTTACAGCAGCAGCTGGGTCTGAGCTACCTGTTCATTACCCACGATCTGGCGACGGTCAGGCGGATTGCCGACAGCGTCACGGTACTGCGCGCCGGCCAGGTGGTGGAGCATGGCGACGTTGACCGCCTGTTCGCCACTCCGCAGCAGGCCTACACTCGCGAACTGATCGCCGCCATTCCCCAGGTTTCACCCCGCTTAGCACAGGCCCACACGGAGAACGCATAATGCCTAAACGCCTCGGCTTTTTTACCCGTCTGCTCGATCAGGGCTCCGCGCAAACGCGCTACCGGCTGGCGGCCGAACAGATCCGCCACGCGGAGCGTTTGGGCTTCGACAGCGCATGGATTGCCCAGCACCATTTTCATGAACAGGAAGGCGGCCTGCCATCGCCGCTGGTGTTTCTCGCCCACGTGGCGGCACAGACCGACCGGATCCGTCTCGGCACGGCGATTATCACTCTGCCGATGGAAAATCCGCTGCGCGTCGCCGAAGACGCGGCGGTACTGGATTTACTCACCGACGGACGTCTGGAGGTGGGGTTTGGTTCCGGCGGCACGCCAACGTCATTTCTGCCCTTCGGCCTGACCAGCGAGCAGCGCGGGTCGGTGTTTGCCGACCATCTGCACCTGATCCATAGCGCCTGGCGCGGCGACACGCTGAGCCACCCGGACAACCGTCTCTATCCGCCCGCACCGCAGTTGGCGGAGCGTATCTGGATCGCCACCTTCTCGGCGGAGGGCGCCATCCGCGCCGGTCAGGCGGGACACGGGCTGATGCTGTCGCGCACCCAGCCAAGGCCCCCCGGCGAGCCACGTCTGCCGCTGGACGCCATTCAGAACCCGATCATCGACGCCTACCTGGCGGCGCTGCCGGACGGCGTTGCACCGCGGATCCTCGCCTCGCGCACCGCCTTCGTCGCCGACAGTCACGCCCACGCCCTGCAGGTCGCCGAGCCCGGTCTGCGCAAGCAGGCGACACAGCACCGGGCGGCGGGTCATACGATAGAAGGTGACAGTGTCACCGACTATCTGCAACAACTGGATGCCCACGTTGGCGATCCTGAGCATGTTATTGCCTCCCTGGCGCAGGACAGCGTGCTGGCCCGCGCCACCGATATTTCGTTTCAGGTGCACTCGGTGGAGCCTTCGCACCGGGATACGCTGCGTTCCATTGAGCTGATCGCTCAGCATATTGCCCCCCACATCAGATAAGGAGTCACCATGACGCTGAGTCAGGATATTCTGGCCGAACTGGCGGAGATTGCCCCCGGTTCCCCGCTCGACCAGGCGCGCGCCGTACGCGATGCCGCCACCCGTCACGCCCAGGGAAGTTATGAAGTGCTGTTCAGCCAGCAGGACGCTGACTTTCCTCTTGATGAACGCTTCGCGGTGGCCGCGAAGGTGGCGAAACTGCACCAGGCGGACGCGCTGGCGGCGCACTATGCCGGTTTCGGGCTCGCCGATCCAACCACCGATCGTCTGGTCCCGGCGCTGGCCTTTGCCCGCCTGCTCACCTTCACCCCCGTCGAAGCTACCCCCGGCGCGCTGCACACCTTAACCGGCGCGGGCTGGAGCCTGCGGGGCATCGTCACTCTGGCGCAACTGGTGGCCTTTGTCAGCTTCCAGAGCCGACTGCTGCTGGGCCTGCGGGCGCTGAACCATAAGCCCATTGTCAGCGCCGATACGCCGCTGGTCGCCGGATACTGGCATACCACACCGCACACCCAGAGCGGCAAAGCGGCCCCGGTTCGCTTCACCCGCGACGAGCTGCACTGGGAACCCTGGCTGGCCGATAAACCGCTGGCGGAATTCAGCGCTGAAGAACAGGCGATTCTGGCCAAATATGGCCATAGCGACTCCCCCTACTTTCGCCTGCTGGCGCGCAATCAGCCGGTGCTGGAGCAGCGGACCCTGACCGATAAAGGCATTTTCTATACCCCCGGGGGATTGCCGCGCGCCGAACGCGAGCTGGCCGCCACGGTGACCAGCAAAATCAACGGCTGTATCTACTGCGCCTCGGTGCATGCCCGTAAAGCGGCGCAACTGGCGAAGGACGAGACCGCTGTCGACACGCTGCTGGCGGTGACGCCGGGGGAGAATTTGAGTGACGGCCAGTCGCCGCGCTGGCAGGCGGAAATCGACGCCGCCGCTGCGCTGTCGGTGACGCCGCCCGGGCTGAATGCCCGCCATCTGGCGGCGCTTGATGAGCAGGGTTTAGATACCCTGGCCCAGCTGGATCTGCTGCAGTCGGCGGCCTTTTTCGCCTGGGCCAACCGGCTGATGCTGACCCTTGGCGAACCCTGGCGTGAGTAAGCGTCGCTAGCAAGCTTGTCGGCGCTGATGACAGCCATAGATGAGCAAGGCGCTCATCGCCAGAAACGACAGCGTGGCGGCAGGAAGCGCCACGCTGTTCCAGCCAAAGCCCTGGGCAATCATCATCCCGCCGCAGAAGGCGCCGATGGCGCTGCCGAGGTTGAAGGCAATCTGCCCTCCTGCCGCTCCCAGCATCTCGCCGCCTTTGGCGTTCTGCAGCAGCAGGATCTGCAGCGGCGCCGACAGGGCGAATAGTCCCGCGCAGCAGATAAACGCCAGGGTCAGCGAAGCGACTTTATGTTCACCGAAGGCAAAGATCAGCAGTAGCGTCACGGCAATGACCCCGTCTGTTATGGCCGCAATACGCAGCGGGCTGAAGCGTCCGGAAATTTTGCCGCTGAACAGATTACCGACCACCATTCCCAGCCCCGCCAGCATCATAATCAGCATCATCCTGCTTTCGGCAAAGCCGGAGACGTTGATCATAAAGGGCTTGATATAGCTGAACCAGGCAAACACGCCGGCATTGCCAAACATGGTGGCGGCAAAAATCAGCCACGGCGCCGGGGAGGCCAGAAAACGGAACTGCTCGCGCAGTCGGGTGCTGGTGCGATCATAGAGGGTGGGCACCCAGCAGAAAATAGTCATCAACACGGCGACGTTAAACACGGCGATAAGGGCAAAGGTATAGCGCCAGTTGAAGTGATGCCCAAGCCAGGTGCCGCCGGGGACCCCCACCAGGTTAGCCACCGTCATCCCGCCGATCATCCCCGCCACCGCGGCGGTCACCTTCCCCGGCGGCGCGATTTTCGACAGGATAATCGCGCCGACGCCAAAGAACGCCCCGTGAGGAAAACCGGAAACCAGGCGGCCAAGCGCCAGCATGGCGTAGCTACTGGAGAGGGTAAACAGGGTATTGCCGAGAATACACAGGGCAGCGAGAAACAGCATCACCGATTTCAACGAAAACCGGCTGGAGAGCAGCGCCATGATCGGCGCGCCGATCACCACACCGAAGGCATACCAGGCAATCATATTGCCGGCGGCGGGGATCGACATCCCGACATCGTGCGCCATATCCGGCAGCACGCCCATAATGCCAAATTCCGCCATGCCGAGTCCGAAGGTGCCCAGCGCCAGTGAAAAAATCGTTTTTTTCATACATCTTATAGGGGTATTGAGAGACGGCCGGCATTATTGACCATCCCGCCCCGACACACCAGCTAAAAACGCCCGACGGCAGTTTCCTCCATACAACGGCCTGATTCGTTCATGCTCGCCGCCGCGCGGCCGGCCATCATCGAGCCGGCGACGGCGTGGCTTAGCAATGACCCTCCCCTATTAAAATCAGTGGGCTCAAAGCGATAAACGCCCAATTGATCTCAACTTAACTTGAGGTTGTAAAGTCTTCCCATCATTCACCTCTGGAGAATCATCGATGCACACTGTTGATGTCGGTTTTACCCATGTCGCCTTTACCGTCCGTTGTCTGGCCAGCAGCATTGATTTTTATACCCGCTATACCGCGATGACCGTCATTCACCAGCGCGAGCCCGGCTTGCCCTCGGCGCGTAAGGTGGCGTGGCTCAGCGATCGCACCCGGCCCTTCGCTCTGGTGCTGGTACAGAGTGACGATCCGGCCGACACACCGCTAGGCCCGTTCGGCCATCTCGGTGTCGCCTGCGCCACCCAGGCGGAGATCGACGAGAAGGTCGCTCAGGCGCGGCGGGAAGGCGTTTTGCGGCGGGAACCGGAACAGCTGGGCGATCCGGTGGGATACTTCGCCTTCTTTGCCGACCCGGACGGTAACACCCTGGAGCTGTCATGGGGGCAGCGGGTAGGGCTGGAAGTCATTGCGGCGGGGAACGCCAGCTAGCCCGTCCCCTGCACGAATATTTTCCACCGCCTCGCCGGCGAAGGATTACACTTCAAAGGGATACCTCGGCAACACGGAGCATGGCGATGGGTAATAAGAAAAACGGTAATCCGGTCGACGCGGCGGTGAAGACCGCCCCGCTCGACAATAAAGCGTATGAGAAGGCGTTGCGCAAACTCCATGTTGAGCTGGTGAAACTGCAGCGCTGGGTGGTGCATAAAGGGCTGAAGGTGTGCATCGTCTTTGAAGGCCGGGACGGCGCCGGCAAAGGCGGCACCATTAAGGCGATCACCGAGCGCGTCAGCCCGCGTATCTTCCGGGTCGTCGCCTTGCCCTCACCCACCGAGCGTGAGAAAAGCCAGCTCTATTTTCAGCGCTATATCAAGCACCTTCCGGCGGCTGGCGAGATTGTGATTTTCGATCGCAGCTGGTACAACCGCGCCGGCGTCGAACGGGTGATGGGCTTTTGCACCCCGGAGGAGGTGCAAAAGTTTCTCGACGGCGCGCCGATGGTGGAGCGCGGCATGGTCGAATCGGGCATAATTCTGCTCAAGTACTGGCTGGAGGTCTCACCGCAGGAGCAGGAGCGCCGCCTGCGGGATCGCATCGACGATGGTCGTAAAATCTGGAAGCTCTCGCCGATGGACATTAAGTCTTTCAACCGCTGGGATGAATATACCGCCGCCCGCGACGCCATGTTCGCCGCCACCGATACCGCCTGGGCGCCGTGGTTCGTCGCCCGCTCGGAGGATAAAAAGCGCGTACGCCTGAATATCATCACCCATCTGCTGTCGCAGATCCCCTATGAAGCTTTACCGGTAGAGCATGTGACGCTGCCGAAGCGCAAAATTGGCAAAATGAAACAAACCAATTTCCCCTTCCGCTTTATTCCGGAGAAGTTCTGATTATTCCCCGCCGCGCTGGTTAATACCAGCGCCGGGTTTATTACCACAATCATGAATATTTCAGGCTATTACTTTCCTCTGGAAGCGGCCTCGCAAAATAAATATTAAAATTGCTGCTGGGATTTATTTTTTTGTGAGTAAAGTGAATAATCACAGAACCAACCGCAAGGAGCCGATGATGAAAAGTAATACGCTACGTAAAAGACCCACTGACGTACCCGTCCAGAAGGCGTCAGCACAGCCAGGTAAGGATTTACGAGAAGCAGATAAACAGCGACAGCACAAGGAATTCATTGCCGCAATGAATGAATTTATTGCAAAAGGAGGCACTCTTACTGATGATGAATTTTTCAGGGTACTATGATGCTTGAACAATTCAATGTTTATCGAAATTGTTCTGCTCAGACAAATAAAACCCTGCCGTATTATATGATCGTGCAGAATGATTATTATGCAGACCTGGCCACGAGAGTCATTATTCCTTTAATGCGAACACAACAGTTACCACGCTGGCATCAGCATGTCGTACCAAGGATAAATATAGAATTTGACAGCTTTTTACTTTGTACGCCAATGATCAGTAACTTAAATAATAAACGGATCCAGCCACAGGATTTCGTCTGCAATCTGAGTCATGCGCGCCAGGGCGTTATCGATTCAATCGATACACTTATCACGAACTGCTGACTGTCGGGAACCCGCTCCGACATCTCCGGAGCGGGTTTTGCGCCGTGAAGGCTTACTTCATCCCTTCGCGACTCTCTTTCATCGCCTCCAGGCGTTCGACATCGCGATACCAGCGCGGGTGATGTTTCTTCGCCCAACGGCGGCTGACCTTACCTTCAATCATGCCTTTAATCGACCCTTTAACCCAGAATGCCATATACATATGGATGAGGATCGCGTGGATCAGGATAATTGCCGAAGTGGCGTGTATCAGCAGGCTGTAACGGATAACTGGAATCGGGAAATATTCTGCAAAGTACGGGCGCCAGATAATCATCCCGGTCACCAGCAGCACGAAAATCATGCTCATGATGGTCCAGAACATCATCTTCTGCCCGGCGTTATATTTACCGACGCGCGCGACCTTATGTTCGTTGCCTTTCAGCACCTCCACGATACCTTTCAGCCAGGGGATATCCTGTTTATCTGGAATATTGTGGTGGACAAAACGCACAAACATAAACATCAGCGCGACAAAAATCAGCACCCCAAAGAACGGGTGCAGGATACGCCCCATCTGCGGGGTGCCGAAGGTTTCCGTTAGCCACTGCAGCGTCGGGAAGAAAAACGATATTCCCGACAGTGCCACGAGGAAGAAACAGATAACCACCGTCCAGTGACAGGCGCGATCGATAAACGTCGTGCGCACAATCATCTTCGATTTACTCATCATGCTCCTCCTCGTCGTCATCAACTTCCTTGTTCGGCCCGATACCGATGTAGTGGTAGATAAGCCCGGCGAAGGTGGCGATAAAGCCCGCCGCCGCCAGCGGTTTCAGCGCCCCTTTCCACAGACTGATACTGGTATCGATCTGCGGTTCCTTCGGCAGCTTGTGATACAGCTCCGGCTGGTCGGCATGATGCAGGACGTACATCACGTGGGTGCCGCCTACGCCCTGCGGGTTGTAGATCCCGGCGTTGGCATAACCGCGTTTTTTAAGCTTAGCCACCCGCTCCTGCGCCACTTCCAGCATCTCTTTTTTCGTGCCGAAGTGGATCGCGCCGGTAGGACAGGTTTTCACGCAGGCCGGTTCCTGACCGACGCTGACCCTATCCACACACAGCGTGCATTTATAAACCCGGTTATCCTCTTTATTGAGGCGCGGAATATTAAACGGACACCCGGCAATGCAGTAGCCGCAACCAATGCAGTTTTCCTGCTGGAAATCGACGATGCCGTTGGCGTACTGAATAATCGCCCCGGCGGAGGGGCAGGCTTTCAGGCAGCCCGGCTCTTCACAGTGCATACAGCCATCCTTGCGGATAAGCCATTCCAGCTTGCCGTTCTGTTCGGTCTCGCTAAAGCGCATTACCGTCCAGGATTTAGCGCTAAGATCCGCCGGGTTGTCATACACGCCGACGCAGTGCCCCACTTCATCGCGAATGTCATTCCACTCGGAACAGGCCACCTGGCAGGCTTTACAGCCTACGCAGGAGGAGACATCGATAAGCTTGGCGACTTCGGCCTTATAGTCCCGCGCGCGTGGCGCGGGAGTTATCGGGTTGGTCGCGGAGCGTTTAATAATGTCTTGTGTTTCCATCGCCATTGAATCGCTCCTTACGCTTTCTCGATGTTGACCAGAAACGCCTTATACTCCGGCGTTTGCGAGTTGGAATCGCCGACGTTAGGCGTCAGGGTGTTGGCGATATAGCCTTTACGGGCCACGCCTTCAAAGCCCCAGTGCAGCGGGATCCCAACGGTTTCGACCTGCTGGCCGTTGACGTTCAACGTGCGCAGTCGGCGGGTCACCACGGCAACCGCGCGAATAAACCCGCGTTTGCTGCTGACTTTCACCCAGTCGCCGTTGGCGATACCTTTGCTTTTCGCCAGCCCTTCGCTGATTTCGACAAACTGTTCCGGCTGCGCGATGGAATTGAGCAGCGCATGCTTGGTCCAGGTGTGGAAATGCTCGGTCAGACGATAGGTGGTGCCGACATACGGGAACTTATCCTTCTTACCCAGGCGGATGGCGTCCTCTTCATACAGACGCACCACCGGGCTGGAGACCACATTCGGGTGCAGCGGGTTGGTGCCAAGCGGGGTTTCCATCGGCTCGTAGTGCTCCGGGAACGGCCCTTCCGCCAGTTTATCGAGCGCAAACAGGCGGCCAAGTCCCTCCTGCTGCATGATAAACGGCCCGGTGTTGCTCCCCGGCGGCGCAGTATTGAAGTCCGGAATATCATTTCCGACCCACTTGCTGCCGTTCCACTGGATCAGCATCCGCTTCGCATCCCACGGCTTGCCGTTAATATCAGCCGAAGCGCGGTTATACAGCACCCGACGATTGAGCGGCCACGCCCAGGCCCATCCCAGCGTATTGCCCAGGCCCGAAGGATCGGCGTTATCACGATTCGCCATCTGGTTACCCTGCTCGGTCCAGCTGCCGGTATAGATCCAGCACGACGACGCGGTGCTGCCGTCATCGCGCAGCAGCGCGAAGCTATTGAGTAGTTGGCCTTTTTTCGCCAGCAGAGCGCCATTTTGATCGTAGAGATCCGCCAGCGCGTAGCCGTTGTTCTCTTTAGCCACTTCTGCCGATTCCGGGTGATCTGGCTGCTTATAGCTCCAGCTCATTTTCAGCAGCGGTTCCGCGCCCTTCCCGCCTTCGCGACGGTACAGCTCGCGCAGACGATGATAGATCCCAGCCAGGATTTCGCCATCGTTGCGCGCTTCCCCCGGTGCGTCCTGGCCTTTCCAGTGCCACTGCAGCCAGCGACCGGAGTTGGCGATCGAGCCATCTTCTTCAGCAAAGCAGGTCGACGGCAGACGGAAGACTTCGGTCTGAATCGCCGACGGGTCGACATCATTAGACTCGCCGTGGTTCTGCCAGAAGGTCGAGGTTTCGGTCACCAGCGGATCGATAACCACCAGATACTTCAGCTTGCTGAGACTGCGGACCACTTTGTTTTTGTCCGGGAAGGACGCTACCGGGTTGAAGCCCTGACAGATATAGCCAGTGACGTTGCCGCTATCCATCATATTGAAGTACTTGATAACGTCGTAGGCCTGATCCCATTTCGGCAACCAGTTGAAGCCCCAGTCATTCTCTTTCTGCGCCGCCTCGCCATAGAACGATTTCATCAGGCTGACGAAGAATTTCGGGTAGTTGCTCCAGTAGTTCACCTGGTCGGGCAACGTCGCTTTCGGCGTGTTGGCGCTAAGATAACTTTGCAGATCGCTCTGTTTATCGGATGGCAGCGTCAAATAACCCGGCAGACTGGTCGACAACAGGCCCAAATCGGTCAGCCCCTGAATATTGGAGTGGCCGCGCAGCGCGTTGACGCCGCCGCCGGCCATGCCCATATTGCCGAGCAGCAACTGGATCATCGCCATGGTGCGGATGTTCTGCGCGCCGACGGTGTGCTGCGTCCAGCCCAGGGCATACAGGAAGGTGGTGGTGCGGTCCGCGGCGCTGGTTGACGCCAGCACCTCACACACTTTAAGGAAGTCCGCTTTCGGCGTACCGCAGATATTCTCCACCACTTCCGGCGTGTAGCGGGAAACGTGCTGCCTGAGCAGATTCCACACGCAGCGCGGATGGCTGAGCGTTTTATCGCGTTTGGCGTAGCCGTTTTCATCGAACTGGTAGTTCCAGGACGATTTATCGTACTGACGTTTTTCGACATCGTAGCCGCTGAACAGGCCCTCTTCGAAGGCAAAATCATCCCGCACCAGCAGACTGGCATTGGTGTAATGCTTCACGTACTCGGCATTGATCTTATTATTTTCGATCAGGTACAGCAGCACGCCCGACAGGAAGGTAATGTCGGTACCGGAACGAATCGGCGCATAGATATCGGCCACCGACGCGGTACGCGTAAAGCGCGGGTCGACGACGATAAGCGTGGCATCGTTATTGTTTTTCGCTTCCATCGCCCAGCGGAATCCCACCGGATGCGCTTCGGCGGCGTTGCCGCCCATCACCACCACGACGTTAGCGTTTTTGATATCAACCCAGTGGTTGGTCATCGCACCGCGACCAAATGTTGGAGCAAGACTTGCTACCGTTGGTCCGTGTCAGACGCGCGCCTGGTTGTCTACCGCCAGCATGCCGAGCGAACGCACAAATTTTTGCGTCAGCATGCCAGTCTCATTGCTTGCCGCCGAGGCGCACAGCATGCCGGTGGAAAGCCAGCGGTTAACCGTCACGCCCTGCTCGTTCTTTTCAATAAAGTTGGCGTCGCGGTCGGCTTTCATCAGTCTGGCGATGCGGTTAAAAGCTTCATCCCAGGAGATGCGCTGCCATTTATCCGAGCCCGGGGCGCGGTATTGCGGATAACGCAGGCGGTTTTCACTGTGGACATAGTCCAGCAGGCCTGCGCCTTTCGGGCACAGCGCGCCGCGGCTCACCGGATGGTCCGGGTCCCCTTCAATATGGTAAATCGCTTCTTTGGCGTTTTTCGCGCCGTCGCCGAGGCTATACATTAATAGCCCACAGCCCACGGAGCAGTAAGTGCAGGTGTTGCGGATCTCTTTCGCACGCAGCAATTTGAAATTGCGTGCCTGAGCCAGCGCCATTTTAGGGGCAAAGCCCAGGGCGGCGGCTGTGGTTCCGGCCATACCGCCTGCGCAGATCTTAAAGAACTTTCTGCGGCTGACGTCCATTGCATTCCTCCATGCAGGATGTTGATTCATCGCGCGGAGGAAACTAACAGCAATACCTTTGTTTTATTTGCGTCAAATCAAGGTCGAAAACGCTCGCCCCCTTAATAGTCAGCGGCGACGGGTTTGACTAATACCAAAGAGTTAACGCCGGCGGGAAATATCGACCATCGACCGGCAAAAGATGTTATAAATTCCGGCTGCGTTTGCGTCACTATCAGGTTAAATATGCAAAAAAAGAGAGCGACATCAATCGGCTTCGCCGCCATTATCTTATGGAGCACGATGGTCGGATTGATTCGCGGCGTCAGCGAAGGGTTAGGCCCGGTTGGCGGCGCGGCGATGATTTATAGCCTCAGCGGCCTGCTGCTCATTTTTACCGTTGGCTTTCCCAACCTGCGCCAGATCCCGCGCCGCTATCTGCTGGCCGGCAGCGTGCTGTTTGTCAGCTATGAAATCTGCCTCGCCCTGTCGCTGGGGTTCGCCGCCACTCGCCAGCAGGCCATTGAAGTGGGGATGGTCAATTACCTGTGGCCCAGCCTGACGATTTTGTTCGCCATTCTCTTTAATGGCCAGAAAAGCAGCTGGCTGGTGATCCCCGGCTTATTGCTGGCGCTGTTCGGCGTGAGCTGGGTACTTGGCGGCGAGCACGGGCTCAACCCCGAGGAAATCATCAATAACGTGGTGTCCAGCCCGCTGAGCTACATTCTGGCATTTGTCGGGGCGTTTATCTGGGCGGCGTACTGCACGGTGACCGCGAAGTACGCCAAAGGTAAAAATGGCATTACCCTCTTTGTCCTGTTAACCGCCCTGACGCTATGGCTGAAATTTCTCGCCAGCGACCAGCCGCCGATGCTGTTTAGCTGGCCGGTAGTCATTAAGCTGATCACGGTCTCCGTGGCGCTGGGGCTGGCTTACGCGGCGTGGAACGTCGGCATCCTGCACGGCAACGTCAGCCTGCTGGCGGCCGCGTCGTACTTCACGCCAGTGCTCTCTTCCGCGCTGGCGGCAGTCCTGCTCAGCGCCACGCTATCGTGGTCCTTCTGGCAGGGCGCCGGGATGGTGTGTCTCGGCTCCCTGCTCTGCTGGTACGCCACCCGCCGCTAACCGAGATCGCCCCCCGCCACCGGTAGCGTCACGCCGGTGATATAGCTGGCTTCATCGCTGGCGAGAAACAGGATCGCGTTCGCCTGTTCCGCCAGCGTGCCGTACCGGCGCATCAGACTGCTCGCCACCGTCTGATCGACCACCTGCTGATACCACGCCTTTTCCTGCTCGCTCGGCTGCTCATCGTTGCGCGGCGTCAGGCGCGGCGGCGCCTCCGTCCCGCCTGGCGCGACGGCGTTAATCCGAATGCCGCTGCCGCTGTACTCCATGGCAATCGACCGGGTCAGCGCATTCACGCCGCCTTTCGCCGCCGAGTAAGGCACCCGGTTCACTCCTGCCGTCGCCACCGACGAGATATTGACGATGCTGCCTTTCCCCTGCTTCAACATCCAGGGGAGCGCCGCACGGCAGCCCCACAGCGTGGGGAACAGCGAGCGGCGGATCTCTTTCTCAATTTGTTCTGGCTGATACTCGGCAAAGGGTCGCGCCCAGATGGTGCCGCCGACGTTATTGATTAACACATCGATGCGACCAAAATGCGCTACCCCGGCGGCAAACGCCTGTTCGGTACTCTGCCACTGCTCAAGGTCAGCCTCCAGCGCCAGTACCTGACTTCCGGACTGGGCTAGTACGGCAGCCAGTTCGTGTACGTAAGGCGAGCGGTCAATCAGCAACAGGGCAGCGCCTTCGGCTGCCGCCTGCTCCGCGGTCTGGCGGCCAATCCCCTGCGCCGCGCCGGTGATAGCGACGACTTTATCGGTAAAACGCATACTGCCTCCTTATGCCGCCGCGCTCTGGCTGGCGATAAATTTCTCATACCAGAACCCTGCCGGGGAAATTCCTCTGTCGCGCAGCGCCGTGGCAACCGCGTTCACCATCGGCGGCGGCCCACAAAGATAGATATCGACGTCGCCGTTATTCAGCATGGCGTCATCGAGATGGTCGGTGACAAAACCGCGCTGCGGGCAGGTACTGTTTTCATCCGCCACCACCGGCAGCCAGCGATATCCCGTGAGTTGTTGGTTAAACGCATTCAGCGCGTCGGTTTTCACCAGATCACAATCGCGGGTCACCCCGTACAAAAGCGTTACCGGACGCTGGCTACCCTGTGTCTGCAGGGTGTGTAACATGGACAGCAGCGGCGCCAGCCCGGTGCCGCCCGCCAGCATGAGCAGCGGGCGTTCGCCGCTGCGCAAATAGAAGCTGCCCATGGGTCCGCTGAGGGTCAGGCGATCGCCGGGCCGCGCCTGCTGGGTTAACCACTGGCTCATCATGCCGCCAGGCACGTTACGGATCAGAAAACGCCCTTCGAGAGAACCCGGCAGCGAGCTAAATGAGTAGGCGCGCACATGAGGCGTGCCCGGTACCTGAATGTTAATGTACTGTCCCGGCAGAAAAGCCAGCGGCTCATCCAGGGCGACCACCAGTTCGATGGCGGTATCGGACAGACAATTCACCTGTCGTACCTGCGCCCCGGTGTTGGTCAGCGCGGTTTTGCACTGGGCGGCGGCCACCGGCACGTCGATCACACAGTCGCTGGTCGGGACCATCTGGCAGGTCAGCACCTGGCGATTCTGCGCTTCGTCGTCGCTTAACGCCTCGTCGAGATAATCCTCCCCCAGATCGTATTCACCGCTGGCGCAGTGACATTTGCAGGTACCGCAAACGCCGTCCGAACAGTCCATCGGCAGATTCACCTTCTGGCGATAGGCGGCATCCAGCACCTTCTCCCCGGCATGGCATTGAATAAAGCGGGTAATGCCGTCCTCAAAATTAAGAGCAATATTGAAGGTCATAAGCGCCTCTTAAATGTGGTAAACGTCAATCACCTGACGGATATAATCGTTATTCAGGCGCACGGTTTTGCGCACGATCTGCGGTCTGCCGTCCTGCTCAATTAGCGTGCAACAGGTAGAGCCGAAATAGGCATCCGTGTGTTGATAGCGGTGGCTCCAGGTGACCCAGTTGTAGCGCACCTCCAGCCCCTCGTCGCTTTCGCCCATCAGTTCAACATTGCTGATGATGTGCGTGGTGCGCGGCTCCGGCGTACTGGCGCCGGAACGTTCGGTTTTAATGCGATAGACGCGATCTTCCAGGCCTTCACGGTTGGGATAATAGATAAGGGAAATCTCTTTTTGCGGGTCGCGCGTCAGCTGGTCATCGTCGCCCCACGCCGGCATCCAGTAGACCACCTGCGGGCTGTAACAACTCAGCCATTCGTCCCACTGACGATCATCCAACAGGCGGGCTTCGTAATAGAGAAACTGGCGAACGTGTTCGAGATTCAACATCAGGCCACCTCCACGCGCTGGGTAATCGACTGGTCGTAACGCTGCTGTTCCTGTTCCAGCGCCGCCAGCATGACCGTTTGCCAGTGATGGTGATGGGCGATGTACAGCGCTTCATCTTCTGATTTCACCCCGCTGAGTCGTGGCGTGAAACCGGCATGTTTGGCGTGCTCATCCGGGCCGTCGACCCAGCGCAGCGCACCGCGGCTCAGATCGCTCCATGGCAGATTTTCGCCGAGATAGCCGCGCTGACAGGCGCTGAACTCTTCCAGATCGTCCGGCGTCCCCATCCCGCTAACGTTAAAGAAATCTTCATACTGGCGGATGCGTAGCGCCCGCGCCTGGTCTGATTCACCTTTTGGCGCAAAACACCAAATGGTGACTTCGGTTTTATCGACCGCAATCGGGCGGATCACGCGGATCTGGGTAGAAAACTGATCCATCAGGTAGACGTTGGGGTACAGGCACAGATTGCGGGTTTCATTGACCATCTGGTCGGCGCGTCGTTCGCCAAATTCCGCCTGCAGACGCTCGCGGTGGGCATACACCGGGCGCACTTCCGGGTTCAGCGCCCGGGTCCACAGCAGCATGTGGCCATTGTCAAAACCGTAGCCGCCGCCGACGCTCTTTGACCAGCCGTTGGCGTCAACCGCATGCGTCCCCTCCGCTTCATAGTTGCGGCGTGACATGGTTGAGGCATAGTTCCAGTGCACCACGCTGACGTGATAGCCATCGGCGCCGTTCTCCGCGCCCAGCTTCCAGTTGCCTTCGTATACATAGCTCGACGAGCCCTTCAGCACTTCCAGGCCGTCCGGCGCCTGATCGACGATCAGATCGATGATTTTGCGGGTTTCGCCGAGATAGGCCTCCAGCGACTGCACGTCGGCGTTGAGGCTACCGAATAAGAAACCGCGGTAAGACTGAAAACGCGGCAGTTTTTGCAGATCGTGAGACCCTTCCTGTTTGAAGGTGTCAGGATAGGCGCCGGTGCTCTCATCTTTGGCTTTTAATAATTTGCCGTTATTGCTGAAGGTCCAGCCATGGAACGGACAGGTAAATGAGTTTTTATTTCCGGTTTTGCGTCGGCATAACATGGCCCCGCGGTGGGCACAGCTATTAATTAATGCATGCAATTCATTCTTTTTATCACGAGTGATAATAACCGGCTGCCGTCCCAGCGTCAGAGTATAATAATCTCCCGGCTCGGCAATCTGGCTTTCATGGGCGAGAAAAACCCAATTACCTTCGAAGATATGTTTCATTTCAAAATCAAATAACTGCTGGTCGGTAAATATAGAGCGGTGGCAACGGTAAATATGATTTTCACGGTCGACAATTAACGCGTTGGTGATTTTGTCTTTAAGCGCTGATAGCGTTTTTTGCATGAGTCAGTCCCTCCTGCAGGATTCAGGATGAAAGAAACAGGGTGAATTTGTCGTTTTCGGGTGCAATGTCTGGCCCGGGCAGCTACGTGCCCGTGGCCAGTAAAACCGATTACTCTTTGGCGCGCAGGCGGGTGCCGCGGTGCCCTTCGTCGGCGTTCAGGGCTTTACACAGGGTGAAATCAAAACAGACCTCGGTGTGCTCTCCCTCAAGATCGCGCTGCGCGATGGTCTCGCGGTCGGTCACTTTTACCGGGTCGGCAATCAGACCGTCGCGGGTAGCAAAGGCAAAATCATCCCACAGATATTTATCGCCGCTGAGGTTAATCTGGCTGGTCAGATGCTTATGGCCCGGGGCGGAGACGAAGAAGTGAATGTGCGCCGGACGGTTGCCGTGGCGGCCTAACTGATCCAGCAACTTCTGCGTCGGACCATCCGGCGGGCAGCCGTAGCCGGACGGCATGATGCTGCGCACGCTGTAGCGGCCATCGGTGCCAGTGCGGATCCGGCGACGGAGGTTGTAGTCGCTCTGACTTTGATCGAAAAACGAGTAATTACCGAGGGTATTGGCGTGCCAGATATCAACAATGGCGTTAGCGATCGGCTGGCCCTGATTATCTTTAACCTGACCATGCAGCCACATTACTTCCCCGGCATCAGTGCCATCATCCATCCGGGCGTGGCTGTCGGCCAGCGGCGCATTGGCCACATACAGCGGCCCTTCGATGGTGCGCGGGGTACCGGTTTCCCGCCGCGCCGCCGCATCAATGGCGTCCTGACGCAGGTCGAGGAAATGCTCCAGTCCCAGCCCGGCCGCCAGCAGCGCCGCTTCCTGACGCCCACCCAGCTCGTGCAGATAGTTCACCGCGTGCCAGAACTCTTCTTCTGTGACGTTATAGTCATCGATCAGCGTACAGATATTCTCCAGCAAACGGTGGACGATGGCTTTAAAACGTTCATTACCGCCAGGGACATTTAACCCCGCGCCTTCACGTAATAATTTCTGCACGGCTTCTTGTTGTACGAAAGCATTACTCATAATTATTCTCTCTTATCGTTGTAGGATATTTGCCGGGTATTCCCGGCATGAGGTCAGATGTTATTATTATTAGCTATCGTCTTCACGAACAGACGAGGGATGACGGCACAGCGCCTCGACGCGAATATCCATAAAGGGATACAGCGGCAATCCCATTAAAATTTGATGTAACTCTTCGGCATCTCGAACATCGAAAATGCTGACATTGGCGTAAAGACCGGCGACGCGCCAGATATGTCGCCATTTGCCTTCACGCTGTAATTGTTGCGAATAGGTTTTTTCGCGTTGTTTAATTTCATCCGCTTCGGCGGCAGGAAACCCGATCGGAATATTAACGGTCATATCCACTTTAAATAGCATGATTTTCTCCTGTTATGCTTTACGGGAATAGAAGCGCAGCTTGTCTTCATCCAGCTCCACGCCGAGCCCTGGCGTCTGCGGGAGCGCTACCTGACCATCGGCAAAGGTGAGTGGCACGCTGACAATATCGTCTTTGAGGAGCAGCGGGCCGAACATCTCAGTGCCCCACTGCAGCGGCAGCGTCGACCAGGCGTGCAGCGACGCGACGGTACCGACGGTCCCTTCCAGCATGGTGCCGCCATACAGGCCAACCCCCGCCGCCTGGGCGACGCGGGCCAGCGCCAGCACGCTGTTCGGTCCCCCGGCTTTGGCGATTTTCAGGGCATAAGCGCCGGTAAATCCCTGTTGCGCCAGTTGGTAACCCTCGTAGGCGGTCGCGACCGCTTCATCCGCGAGGATCGCGGTTTCAATATGCTGGCTCAGGCGCACCAGTGCAGCATTGTCGTGGGCGCTGACCGGCTGTTCGATAAGATCGACGCCCATCGCCGCCAGTTCGCGGCAGCCTTTCGCGCCGGTGGCGGCGTCCCAGGCCTGGTTAACGTCAACGCGGATGCTGGCGCGATCGCCTAATGCTTCCACAATGGCCCGGGTATGACGCAGGTCGGTGGCTAATTCCCGCGCGCCAATTTTCAGCTTGAACGCCTGATGGCGGCGCCCGGCTAACAGTGTTTCCCCTTCGGCGATATCTTTCGCGGTATCGCCGCTGGCTAAGGTCCACAGCACCGGCAACGCCGTTTGCAGCGCCCCGCCGAGCAGCGCCGACACCGGCAGCCCTAAGGCTTTGCCCTGGGCATCCAGCAGCGCGGTTTCAATGGCGGACTTTGCAAAGGTGTTGCCTTTAATGGCGCTGTTCATACGCGCCGTCAGCGCATTCAGGTTATCGGCCGGCAGCCCTTTCAACAGCGGCGTCAGATAATGGGTTATCGCCGACGAGATGGCCTCCGGGCTCTCGACGCCATAGCTCAAACCACCGATGGTGGTGGCTTCGCCGATGCCGCAGATGCCGTCGGAGCGGGTAAGCCGCACGATCACCAGCGTCTGGCAGCCCATGGTGGTCATCGATAACTTGTGTGGCCGGATGGTCGGGACATCCACTATCCAGCTCTCAATACGTTCTACGGTGGCGGTCATTTTCGGTTCCTGATGAGATGTATAACTTTTTGTACCCACATCCATAACGGGGAGGTGTGTGCCATTGACAATAGGGTTCAGCCTGGCGGCTGGTCAACGGCGATAATCGAAATGTTGTGCGATTATCGGCACGTTTGTTAAAAGGCAGTTAATAATGTGATCGCGGTGGTAAAACCGGCACAATTCAGGACGGTGCAGTTTGCGCACGGTATAGTGATGCCCCGTGAGCTTTGCATTGCAACGGAGAGGGAATCAATGCGTGACCATACCCCCACCACCTTGAGCGCCAGGCAGGCCGAGCACGATCCCAACTTTATGCTGTCTCTGGCCCGCGGGCTGGAGGTCCTTAACGCTTTTACTCCCCAGCGCCAGCGGCTGACCATTTCTCAGTTGAGCCAGAAAACCCAAATCTCCCGCGCGGCGGTACGCCGTTGCCTGTATACCCTCGCCGCGCTGGGCATGGTGCACAGTCCGGATGGCCGCAGCTATGAACTGCTGCCCCGGGTGCTGGCCGTCGGCCACGCCTATCTGGCCGGTACGCCGCTGGCCAAGGTGGCGCAGACGGCGCTGGATAGCCTCGGCAAAGCGCTCGGCGAATCCTGCTCAGCGGCGACGCTGGATGGCGATAACGTGCTCTATATCGCCCGCGCGGCAGTCAATAATTTACTGAGCGTCGACCTGGGGCGCGGCAGTCGCCTGCCGGCGTGGGCGACCTCTATGGGACGGGTGTTGTTGAGCGCGCTGCCGGAGGAACAGCTTGAGGTGACACTGTCACGAGCAGCGTTAATCCGCTACACCCCGCACACTCTGTGCGATATGGCCGGGCTACGCGCGGAGATTGCCCGGGTGCGCATGCAGGGCTATGCCCTCGCCGACCGGCAGATTGAGGTGGGGTTGTGTTCGCTGGCGGTGCCCGTGCTGTCACGCCATGGCCAGGTGGTGGCCGCCCTGAATGTCGGGGTCCCCGCCGCGACGACCAGCGCCGCGGCGTTAAAAGAGAAGGCCCTCGCCCCGCTTCGACGCGCGGCGATGGACCTGTCGCTACAGCTATAGCGTTGACTGCGGTTTCGCCACGCTCGCCAGGCTGCGCCAGATCCCGGCGGCCAGCAGCAGGAGCAGTACGCCCGCCGTCGCCAGCACCAGGCTGTGAGCCTGGGTAAAGGCCGCCTTCGCCGCCGCCATCAGCGCCTCAGCCATCCCGGCGGGCAGCGCCTCGGTCAGACTGACCGCCTCGCCGATTGACGACGACGCCTGCTGCGCCATGGACTCACTCAGCCCGGACGGTAGCACAATGGTGGCGCTGTAGCTGCGGGTCAGGATCAGGCCAAACAGCGCAATACCGAGACCGGCGCCCAGCTCATAGGCCATGGTTTCGATGGCCCCGGCCGCCGCCGCTTTCTCCTTCGGCGCCGCCGCCATAATCGCGGAGCTGGAGGCCAGCAGCGCGCTGGCGACGCTGAAGCCCAGCAGCGTCATCAGCCCCCATGCCTGCCACGGTTGTGTGCTGAAATCGGTCAGCGCGAGGCCCAGAAAACTGAAGGCGCTGAGCAACATTCCGCCCGTCGCCACCTGCCGCAGCCCCAGTTTCGACACCAGCATTCCGGCAATCGGGCCGCTGAAGCCGCTGGCAACCATCACCGGCAGCATAAACATCCCCGCCTCGAACGGCGTTTTCTGATGCACAAACTGCAGCTCCTGCGCCATCAGCAGTTCAAAACCGACCAGAGTAATCAGGGCCGTCATCGCCATCATCACCCCGCTTAAAATAATACGATGGGTGAAGAGCCGCATATCCACCATCGGGCGGGTCGCCGACAGCTGCTTGCGGATAAACCAGGTGAGCATCGCCGCCCCGCCGATCGCCACCAGTGCGGTGAGCCACAGCGCCAGCTGGCCCTTCAGCGCCGATTTCGCGCTAAACACCAGCATCAGGATCGACGCAATCAAAATAAGCGCCTGCAGCAGATTGAGCGGTTGTTCGCGGCGCGCAGGCTGGCGCGGCACCACCTTCGCATTAATGGCGATAACCACCAGCACGATCGGTACGTTGATCAGGAATACCGACCCCCAGTAGAAATGCTCCAGCAGCATGCCGCCCACCAGCGGGCCAAAAGCCGCGCCGCCGGAGCCCACCGCCGCCCACAGACCCAGCGCCATATTGCGCTGGCTGGCCTCGGCAAAGGTGCTGCGGATCCCAGCCAGCGTCGCCGGGACGATCATCGCCGCCCCCACCGCCAGCAAAGCGCGTGAGGCAATCAGCGTCAGGGCCGTCGGCGACAGCGCGGCGCACAGCGAGGCGACGCCAAAAATGGCGCTGCCGAGCAGCAGCAGGCGCTTGAAGCCGATTTTATCGCCGAGGGCGCCCATCGGCAGCACCATACCGGCCATGACTAAGGAGTAGATATCAATAATCCACAGCAGCTCATTGCCGCTGCTACCCAGCGCGACGCTGAGCGTCGGCGCGGCCACATGCAATACCGTGGCGTCAATCGCCACCGGAATATAAACCAGCAAAATCGCCATCAGCGTCATCCATTGCCGTGACATAGCTTGTACCTCAATGTTGGAAATTGGACACACGTCCAGGATGGCGATCCTGCCGGATTGTTGAACGCATGTCCAACTTTTTGTTACACTCGGCCAAAGCCAGATGACAGCGGGGTTCTATGCACTATTTACAGCGGGATGCACGACGGGAAGGGATTATGCAGGCCGCCATGCGGCTGGCGCTGCGCGGCGGCTTTGCCGCCATGACCGTGCGGCAGATCGCCCGCGAAGCCGAGGTGGCCGCCGGGCAGTTGCACCACCACTTCTCCTCCATCGGCGAGCTGAAATCACAGGTTTTCATCCGTCTGATCCGCGAGATGCTCGATATGCCGCTGGTGGCCGAAGACGCCAGCTGGCGCGAGCGGTTATTCTCGATGATCGGCAGCGAAGATGGCCGGCTGGAGCCCTATATCCGCCTGTGGCGCGAAGGCCAGGTGCTGGCCGACAGCGACCCGGACATCAAAGCGGCCTACCTGCTGACCATGAACATGTGGCATGAAGAGACCGTCGCCATCATCGAGCAGGGCCTCGCCTGCGGCGAATTTCATTCGTCTGAACCACCGGCAGATATCGCCTGGCGTTTTATCGCCCTGGTGTGCGGCCTCGACGGGATTTACGCCCTTGGCACCCAGGCCCTGGACGATGCAGCGTTTAGCCGTTATTTGAATAAGATGATTACCATGGAATTGTTTTAGCGGACGCTGCCAGAGCGTGGCAGGGATCCATCGCGGGCACTGACTGTTGGCGGAGGCCATTGACCCCGTTGCGCCGTTAGTTTGCCGGATAGCGGCTACGCCTTATCCGGCCTACAAAACGCTTCTATCTTCATTCGATAGCTTTCCCTCAGGCCCGGTCAGCGCAGCGCCACCGGGTATCAGGAAATTTACTTCCCGGCTTCCGGATGGGTATCGAACGCCGCCATTACCGCCGCCAGCGCCGCTTCGCTAAAGCCATGTTTAGGATCGTCCACGCCCAGCCCGAAGCGGGTCTGCAGCGCTTCATACAGCGCGGAGACATCGGCAAAATCGATCTTCTCCACCACGTGGTTATTCTCCCAGTGGGTAAAGTGGAAATTGGTGAGGGTCATTTTGCCGCCGTCCGGCAGATGACGGCACATCAGCAGATGGTGACGGAAGTGGGACTGCGGCCAGTGCGCCGACCAGAAGTTACCCATCACATAATCAGACGCATACTGCCGGCCTAAATCGAAATGGTACATCGACTGCCAGTGTTCGTGATGGTTGAACTGCAGCGTCCACTCATCGCCCTCATGCACCAGACGATAGCTACCGTGCGGCGTTTGCTGGGGGATATCGGCCAGCAGTTTGATCGGCGCGGTCAGCGTCTGGCCGCCGAAGCCGACGTCGGCGATCCAGCGCTCGCCCGCCACTTCCACCAGCAATAAACGGTGAGTACGCGGCGGCATCTGCGGCGGATTGGCCAGCACCACGCGGCCCAGCAGGCTGCGGACATTAAAGCCTATCTCGCGCAGCGCGCGCTCCAGCAGGCCATTCTGTTCAAAACAATACCCCCCGCGGCGGGCAGCGATCAGCTTCTCTTCCAGCGCCCGATCGTCAAGGTGGATCTCACGCGGCAGCAGGACGTCGAGGTTTTCAAAGGGGATGGCGCTGTTATGCTGCAGATGCAATTCCCGCAGGGTATCAATGGATACATCAGGCTCACCCGTCCAGCCCAGACGGGAAAAATAGGCGCGTAAAAAGGGACTCATCAAGGCCTCCAGCTGTAGGTGTCCGACATTTATAGCCTATTTTTCCGCGCCGACCGTCTTTTTTGTGCGCTTGTCGTTAACCGCGCGTGCTGCGCTGCATCAGCGCCAGCGCCGTCAGCATCAGGACCAGACCGGTCAACAGCGTCAGGCTGGCCATCGCCATGCCCTGACCGACGGAGCCCTGTTCGAACTGGCGCCAGATAAACACCGCCACGGTTTGCGTACCGGCCGGAGAGAGCAGCAGCGAGGTCACCAGCTCCCGGGAGGCCACCGCGAACACCATCAGCATCGCCGCCAGCAGCGCCGGAAAGACCAGCGGCAGAACAATCAACCGCAGCGCCTGCAGTGGCGACGCCCCGTGCACCCGGGCGGCGGGCTCAAGATTGGGGCCCAGCTGGCGCAGCGCGCTGCCGACATAGCGCACCGGCCAGGGCAACAGCAGGCAGCAATAGGAGAGCAGCAACATCCACAGCGTGTTATAGGGCGAGCGCGGCCAGAAGGGCTGATTCCACAGCAGGATCAAACCGACGCCTACCACCACGCCCGGCAGCGCCGCCGGCATCAGCGACAGCGCGTCCACCATCCCGCGCCCTTTAATCTTCTGCACCATCACCAGCCAGGCGGCCAGCAGGCCCAGCGCGCCGACAATCAGCGCCGAGCCCAGGGCCAGCGACAGGCTGGTGCCGAGGGCCGACAGGGCATCCCCCTGCTGGTCAAACAGCGCCGCGAAGTGACGTAGCGTGACATTCTCAACACTCACGCCCCCTGAGAGCGTGCCCATCACGCTGGTGAGTATCATCGAGGCGGCGGGGACGCCGACCGCCAGGCCGCCGACGGCCGCCATTATCAGCACGGCGGGCAGCGTCATCCAGCCCAGCGATGCCCCGCGGTTTTCTCCCGGCTTGCCGGTGACGCTGGTGACCTCTTTCTCCCCCACCAGCCGCTTTTGCAGCCACCAGGCGAACAACGCCACCGCCATCAACAGCAGCGACAGCAGCGCGGCGCCGGTAAGGTCCACCGGCCAGTCGGCCAGCTTTTTCTCAATACCGACCGTCAGCATCACCACTCCCGCCCGGCTGCCCAGCGCCGCCGGTACACCAAACTCCTCGATAGCGAGGGTAAACGCCAACAGCGTGCCCGCCGCCAGCGCCGGGGAGAGCATCGGCAGTGTCACGTGCCAGAAGGCGCGCCAGGCGCTGGCGCCATGGACGCGGGCGACCACCGCCAGCCGGGTCCCGCTCGCCAGCAGGCTGCGGGAGACGGCAAAGTACACCACCGGGAAAATATTAAAGGTCATCACCAGCACGATACCGCTGCGGCTGAACAGCAGATCGTTCAATTGCCAGCCGGTCAGCTGCTGCAGATAGCCCTGGCTTTGCAGGGCCAGCATCCAGGAGAGCGCCGAGATATAGGGCGGCGTCAGAAAGGGGATCAAAAACAGGAGATCCCACAGTCGGGGCAGCGGCAGCGAAAACATACCGCGCAGGATGCCGAGCGGCAGGCCAATCATTACGCTGACCAGCGCCACGCCGGCGGCGATCCACAGCGTACCGCCGAGCATCGCCGGTAACTGGGGATCGGCCAGCAGCACTGAGACGCCGCCAAAGGCGTCCCCGAGCGAACCGGCGCTAAAATGGGGAAAAATCGCCTGCAGCAGAATAAATACTAACGGCAACGCGACCAGCATCACCAGGGCGGCGAGGGTCGCGCCGGAAAGGAATGTTTGTTTCACAACCGGTTCCTGAAGCTGAGGGGTCCCCCGGCGGCCAGCGCCGGAGGAACAGGAGCAATTACTGCGCGTACAGCTGACTGAAGCGGGCGAGCACGGCGCCCCGTTCGCTGCTGCCTTCGCTGGTGGTGGGCAGCACCTTCAGCGCGTCCAGTAACGGACGTTTGGCCGCCACGTCGCGGCGGGCGGGCATCAGCCAGGCATCGGCAACCCTCGCCTGACCTTCCGGCGACAGAACATAATCGATAAAGGCTTTGGCATCGTCGGCATGCTGGCTGGTTTTGAGGATCATCATCGGGCGCGGGGCAATCACTGTTCCGCTGGCCGGGAAGATCACCTTCAGCGACTCGCCCTGCTGAATATTGCCGTAGGAGACATAATCCACCGCGCCAAACACCGCCGCTTTCGCCCCCTGCATCACCGGCGTCACCGCCTGGGCGTTGGGTCCGCTGACCACCATGCCGTTCTTTTTCAGATCGTCAAACAGTTGCCAGGCCTGGTCGCCCATGCTGTTTTGCAGCCCGATCAGCAAATCCAGCGACGCACCGGAGAGCGCCGGGTCGGGGGTTGTCACCTTGTCTTTAAACGCCGGCTGGGTGAGATCCCGCCACTCTTTCGGTTCCGGGGTACCGCTTTTACTGTTCCAGACAATGCCCAGGGCGGAGACGCCCTGGGCGATATAGTCCGCCGATTTCAGGTTCGCCGGTACCTGGTCGGCATTGGCGCTCGCAAAAGGCAGCAACCAGCCCCGCTGGTGCAGATCTTCGGCGGTATCCCACGAGGCGGAGATCAGCACATCCGCCTGCGGGTTGGCCTGCTCGGCCTCCAGTCGGGCCATTACTTTGCCGGTGGTGGCCTGGAAAACCGTCACCTTCACCCCGGTCTGTTGTTCAAAACCGCTGGCCAGGCTTTTCGCCAGCGAGCCGGGTCCGGCGGTGTAAACGGTCAGCGCATGGGCGCTGGAGAGCATCATGGCGGAAAGAGCCATCGCGAGTACCACTCCTTTCTTAACGGTCATAACGGTGTTCATGCAACTTCCCCTGAGGTTGGCGTAACGGCGCGGACAGCGGCCACGCGGCCCGCGGATAAATAGACAATCTGGTCAGCTAACAGCTCGGCTTCACGTCGATCATGGGTGACATACACGGCGGTGATGCCGAGCTGTCGCAACAGGCGGCTCATTTCGCCGCACAGCGATTCGCGCAGTTCGCTATCCAGGTTGGAGAGCGGTTCATCAAACAGCAGCACCCGCGGCGCGGCGACGATCGCCCGCGCCAGCGCCACCCGCTGCTGCTGACCGCCAGAAAGACCAGAGGGTTTACGTTCGGCGAAACCGTTGAGGCCTACCCGCGCCAGCGCCTCGCTCACCCGGCGCTCGCGTTCGCTACGGGAGACGCCGCGCATGCGCAGCGGAAAGGCGACGTTCTGCGCCACGCTCATATGCGGCCAGAGGGCGTAATCCTGAAAAACCATGCCGATATCGCGCTGCTCCGGGGGCAATCCCCATCCTGCGCGGGCGACCAGCCTGTCGCCAAAGCGGATTTCGCCGCTGGCCGGCACGCTCAGCCCGGCCAGCAGACGCAGCAAAGTGCTTTTGCCGCAGCCGGACGGACCCAGTAGCGCCACGATGCGGCCGGGTTCGATATGCAACGAGAAACGGTCAAGAACGGGAGTCTCTGCGAAGGCAAAAGAGACCTCCTGCAGGGTGATAGGGGTCAGCGTGCGCATCATCGCCCTCCCTTTCGGGACAGCGAGACCTGCCCGGCGGCCGACATCCGACGGGGCACGCTCACCTGGGATAACATCAGGGGAGCCAACATATTGTGATCCTCTTTGGGACTTAGTGCTGGCGACTATAGTCAGACGAGATGACGTATTGATTACATTTTCATTGCGGCTTAACGTGTTACCTGCCAACCGACCCATTATTCAAGGAACGCCTATGAGCCGCTTTCGCCACGTTGAACTGCAGTACGCCAGCCGCCTGCTCAACCACGGCCCGACCATTTTGATCACCAGCTACGATGCCCCGTCTGACCGGCGCAACGTCATGGCCGCCGCCTGGTCAATGCCGGTGGAATTCGCCCCGCCGCGGGTGGCTATCGTGGTGGATAAAAGCACCTGGACGCGGGAGATCATCGAGCGCAACGGCACCTTCGGCATTGTGGTTCCCGGCGTCGCCGCCGCCAGCTGGACCTACGCCGTCGGCAGCGTCAGCGGCCGCGATGAGGACAAATTCAATGCCTGGGGGATCCCGGTAGTGACCGGTCCGGAGCTGGGGTTGCCGCTGATCGAGGAGAAGTGTCTGGCATGGATGGAGTGCCGCCTGCTGCCGGCGACGGCGGCCCAGACCCAGTACGACACCCTGTTCGGGGAGGTGGTGTCTGCCGCCGCCGATGAACGCGCGTTCGTCACCGGACGCTGGCAGTTCGACGACGATAAGCTCAATACCCTGCATCATCTTGGCACCGGCAATTTTGTCGCCAGCGGTCGTCATGTGCGGGCAAACTCCCTCGACGAATAAGCGTGACCTGCCGCGGGTGGCAGATTTTTCCCCTGCCCGGCCTGCGGCCCTCCCTTTTCAACCCGGAGGGCGGCGGCGATCGGCGCTGGGGGTCAGGCCAAACACTTTTTTATACAGAGTGGTAAAGTGGTTGCTGTTGGCGAAGCCGCACAGATAAGCCACTTCGGTAATGGACATCTCCGTTTCACGTAATTTGACCCGCGCGGAGACCAGTCGCAGACGTTTCAGATAATTATCCGGCGTTAAGCCCGTGGCCTCTTTAATATGGCGAAACGCCGTGCGGGTGGTGAGATGAAATTGCTCCGCCAGTTGCTGCCAGTTATGTTCTTCGAAACAGTGCTCCTGCAGCCAGGTGAGTAATTTATGCAGTTTATAGCGGGTGCTGCTATATTCGGCTTCCGACTCGGCTGTGAGAATGGTGGTCACCAGCTGGAAAAAGAGAGACTCCCGTTGCGGGGTATTATCCGCCGCCCTCAGCGCCGGGGAAAATATCTTTTCCACCAGTTCCCGACAATAGCTGCGGGTCTCCGGCGCCAGCCAGCCATAGCAGGCGGCGCGCTGCGCCGATAATTGCTGCAGCAATCCTTCCATCTGCTGTAAATAGCGAAAGGCCACCGCCGGATTAATTAAGACATTAATCAGCTTCAGCGTCCCCAGTTCATCATAATAGTGGACATCGCCAGGCTGGACGTAAAATACATCGCCCTGCTGGATGTACAGCGGGCGGCCATTAATAACGTGTAATCCATGCCCCTCCTCGACGATCACCAGCTCAGCAAACTCGTGGCCATGCTCCTGGCTATTATCTTCCGGGTCGCTGGCGTACATGCCGAGCTTATCCTGGGGATGGGTGAAATAATACTCAACGGTCAGTGTCATCATTACAGCAAATCCTGAACAGCCTGGTGCGCAGGGGCACGATAATCTATTCCGACCTTCGCCACGCGCCCGATGTGCGGATTTGTGATCGCCAGCGCCCCCACCTCATTATTCCTGCCATTTTCACTGACGGTTTGGCATTGCCAGAGTGGTGGCGCCGCCAGACGACGGCCTATGCTGCGCCTAACCTAATGGAGAGGACGCAGTATGTCACAGGCAATTCAATACAATTCCAGTGTGGCGATGACCCGCCATCCGCATTTATTACAGCGTGCGGCCGCCCTGACGCCCGCGCTACATCGTCAGCGCCAGGCGCCGCAGGCCATCGTCGAGGCCGTCGCCGATCCGGCGGCGCTGAACGGCTGGCGGGGACACACCGTCTGCACGCCTGAGCAGTTTTATCAGCAGCCGCTTCGCGTCGGCGACAGCATCATCATTGATTTTGGCAGCCATTTTGTTGGCTACCTGCAGTTCAGCTGCCGCAGCGTCGGCAGCCCGCCGGATGCCCCGGCCCATCTGCACTTCACCTTCGGCGAAACGCTGAGCGAAGTCTGCGAGCCGTTCAGCGAGTACCAGGGGTGGCTGAGCAGTAGCTGGTTGCAGCAACAGGATCTGTGGCTCGACGTCCTGCCCGCCCGGGTTGACCTGCCGCGTCGCTACTGCCTGCGCTACCTGAAGGTGGAGGTCAAAGCGCTGTCGCGCAAATTTCGTCTGCAGTTCGATGAGATAGCCCTGGAAACCGTTACCTCAGCCGGCAGCCCGCAACCGGCGGTCATCGCCGATCCGCAGTTGAAAGCCATTGATAGCGTCGCGGTTCGCACCCTGCAAAACTGCATGCAGGAGGTATTTGAGGATGGGCCGAAACGCGACCGTCGGCTGTGGCTCGGCGACCTGCGCCTGCAGGCGTTGGTCAATGACGTGACCTTCGGCCACCACGATCTGGTCCGCCGCTGCCTGTACTTGTTTGCCGGCCATACCCGGGAAGACGGCATGGTCTCCGCCAATGTCTTTGTCCAGCCTGATGTGCGCGCCGATGACACCTTTCTCTTTGATTATTCATTATTTTTTATCGACGTACTTTATAACTACCTGCGAAGCACCGGCGACACGGAAACCGTCGGTGAGCTGTGGCCCACGGCGCGGCGGCAAATCGAGCTGGCGCTGACCCGCTGCGATCCCCACGGTCTGGTGCGCGACAGCGATGACTGGTGGGTATTTATCGACTGGCAGGCAGAGCTGAATAAACAGGCGTCGGCGCAGGGGGTGCTTATCTACTGCCTGCAGCGTGCCCTCTGGCTGGCGCAGCGTTTTGAACCGCAGCGGGTAGCCGACTACACCGCTACGCTCGCGCAGCTGAAAGAGGCCGCCCTCCGCCACCTGTGGGATAGCGAGCGGCAGGTGTTTATCAGCGGCGCCGCGCGCCAGGTCTCATGGGCGTCGCAGATCTGGCTGGTACTGGCGGAGGTTGGCACCGCCGGGCAGCGGCAAGCGCTGATGCGCCGCCTGCAGCAACAGCCGCCCGCCATTGCCATGAATACCCCGTACTTGCGCCATCATCACATTGTCGCCCTGCTGCAGTGCGGCCTGCGCGAGGAGGCGGTGGCGGAGATCAAAGCCTACTGGGGAGCGATGGTTGACTACGGCGCCGACACCTTCTGGGAAATTTTCGACCCACAGCATCCTGACTTTTCCCCGTATGGCAGTAAGCTCATTAACAGTTACTGCCATGCGTGGAGCTGTACCCCGGCCTGGTTTATTCGCCAGTACGGACTTTAACAACAACGATAAGCGAGTGATTTATGGCAGAAACAACGTTTACCCTGTGGCGGCAGCGCCTTGGCTATGGCATTGCCGATCTCTCCTGCAACCTTGTGTGGCAGATGATCTCTCTGTATCTGATGTTCTTTTACACCGACGTGATGGGCCTCCCGGCCTATTACGTTGGGCTGATGTTCCTGGTTACCCGGCTGGTGGATGGCGTGGCCGACGTGTTGATGGGGCTGGTGATCGACAATACCGCCACCCGCTGGGGGCGCTGCCGTCCCTGGCTGCTGATTGGTGCCCTGCCTTTTGGTCTGCTGTGTATTCTGGCCTTCTATGTGCCGGATTTCGGCACCACCGGCAAACTGCTGTACGCCTTTATCACCTATCTGTGTCTGTCGTTCCTCTACACCCTGGTGAACATTCCGTTCTGCGCCATGCTGCCGTTTTTAACCAGTGATTCCGCAGAGCGCACCACGCTGTCGGCGGTACGTATTCTGCTGGGATCCCTCGGGGCCACCATCGTCGCCGTGGCCACCCTGCCGCTGGTCGGCATGCTGGGCAAAGGCGACCAGCAGCAGGGGTTCCTCTATACCGCGGTGATTTTTGGCGTACTGGCGGCCTTTTTCCTGCTGGTGAGCTTTCGCAACGTCGAAGAAAAGATCATCCTCAGCGGGGAGCGCATGACCCTGAATCGCGCCTGGATTAGCCTGCGCGCCAATCGTCCGTGGTGGATCTTCGCCAGCAATATCTTTCTGATGTGGGGGGCATTCTTCTTTCAGACCGGAGCGCTGGTGTACTTCTTCCACTATTACGTCGGGAATACCGAGCTGACGGCGGTTATCGCCGGGATCTCCACCTTCGTTCCCCTGCTCGGCACCCTCACCGTCCCGCTGCTGGCCCGACGCATGAAAAAACGTCATGTCTATCTGGTGGCCAGCGCGGTCAATCTGCTCGGGATGGGGATGATGATGCTGTCTGGCACCTACGCGCTGGGGCTGATCGTCGGGGCGGTGATCCTCTCCCTTGGCGCCGGTCAGCGCACGGCTATCTATTTCTCGATGCAGGCCGACCCGGTGGATTACGGCGTGTGGAAAACCGGCATTAATACCGCGGGTATCCTGACCTCGATAAACGGCTTTCTCGGCAAGGTGGCGATGGCCGGCGCCGGGGCGATCACCGGGGCACTGCTCTCCTCCGGCGGCTATATCGCCAACCAGGCGCAAAGCGACAGCGCCCTGTTGGCCATCAAGGCCTGCTATCTGTACATTCCGGCGCTGTTGATCCTCGCCTCGATGCTGTGGATGGGCCGCTTCTACCGCCTCGACGATCACTATGAGCAGATCCGTGCCGACCTCGATGCCGGACGCGGCGCCTCGCCAGCCCCGGCCACCGGAGAATCCCCCGCCATGTAAGGCGCCCCGCTGCTTTAACCTCTGGATAAATTAAGGACTTTTATGCGTATCTCTGTGATTAGCGCAGCGGTTTGCTGCGCCCTTTTTCCACTCACCAGCGCCGCCGGGTTGAGCGTCGAACAACGGCTGGCGCAACTTGAAGCGCGCCTCAATCTCGCCGAACAGCAGGCCAGCGAAGCCAGCCGCCGCGCGCAGCGGGCAGAACAGCAAACCGCCGCCGCCGAACAGCGCGCGGCGGCGGCGGAGCAGCAGGTGCAGGCGCTCAGCCAACAGACCACGGCTCGCGAACAAAAACAGCAGGCTACCAATCAGCAACTGAGCGAACAGCTGGCGAAGCGCGCCCCGGACGATGGCTTTACCTTTAACGCCTACGCCCGTTCCGGAATGTTAGTCAACAGCCACGGCAAAGGCGCCCGCGGCGGGCCAGGCATCTCCCCGGCCAGTTCGCTCAACGGCGATGCCCACGTCGGTCGTCTCGGCAACGAAAAAGATAATTACGCTGAGCTGAGCTTTGGCAAAAAGCTCACCTTCAACGATGGCTCATGGGCGCGCTTTAAGACCATGCTCGCCGACGGGGCCACCAACCCGGATCCGTGGGTTCAGGACAACGACAGCCACCATCTGAACATTCGTCAGCTGTACGTCGAGATGGGCGACTTCGCCGAGTTCACCGGACCGTTAAAACGCGCCTCGATTTGGGCCGGCAAGCGCTTCGATCGGGATAACTTCGATATCCACTTTACCGATAGCGACATTATGTTCCTCGGCGGTACCGGCGGCGGGATCAACGATGTCGACTTGGGAAGCGGCCTGCGCGGCGATTATTCGGTGTATGCGCGTAACTTCGGCGACCTTGGCAGCGATAATTACGCGGATAATGACATCCAGAATCTGCTGTTCACCGCCAACCATTTTTACGGCAACTGGCAGCTGATGACCACGGTGATGACCGCCCAGGGCAACGATGACCTGAAAGATAATACCTCGACCACCGGGAGCTATGCCCTGCGCAGCGATAACACCGCCAAAAACGGCTACTACGCGATGCTGGCCCTCCACGACAAACAGCAGTTCTACGGCCTGGCGCCGGGGGTGTCGGAAAGCGCCCTGCAGTACGGCGTCGGGCTGGGCGCCGAAGCGCGTCAGCCGGGGAGCGATGGCGACCTGACCGAGAACGCGGCCTCCCTGCGCTTTGCGTCGTACGGGATCCTGCCGCTGGGGAAAAACTGGCAGCTGGCGCCGTCGGTGATAGCCCAGCACAGCGAAGACCGCTATCGCGACGGCGACCGCTACGACTGGGCGACATTTAACCTGCGGGTATCGCAAGGGATCTCCGCTCACTTCGCCCTGCTGTATGAGGCCTCGTGGCAGTATATGGATCTCAATCCGAACGGGCGCAGCTATCGCTATAATGACAACGTTTATCAGTATCAGGCGGTCCGCGGTGATTTCTACAAGCTGACCTTCGCCCCCACCTTTAAAGTGGGCGATGTGTTTGATATCAAAGCGCGGCCGGAGATACGTTTCTTTGTCACGTGGATGAACTGGGATAAAGACCTGGATCGTTATGCGATCAACGATGATTTCGGCAGCAAAGGCTTTACCGCTGGCGGGACATGGAACTTCGGCGTGCAGACGGAGATTTGGTTCTGACCGAGCGTCACTGGCGGGCATCATGCCCGCCAGTGGCAATTACATGCTATAACCCGGCTTCTTTATCAGCTGCGCCATCTGCGGGGCGATCTCACTGTCCCACACCGCCTGCCACGCGTCCGGCTCAACCTGAGTCAGCGCGACGCTGACGGCGCTCTCTTTGCTGTTCAGATGGCGGATCAGCACCTCTGTGATGTCGGCGGCCAGCGCGGTTTTTTGTTCGTCAGTCAGTTCACGGGGAAAACATTTAATATCTACATGCGGCATAGCAAAGACTCCTTGTGGTCAGAGCCATAACGCTACCACAGAATGGCCGTTCTGGTTGCCATCGCGTGCGTTAAATCAGCTTGTTACGGCGTAGCGCCGCGGCCAGTTCCGGTCGCTGACAGACCGCCCGGGCGATGGCGGCGAATTTTGGCGCGTGGTCGTCAAACCACGCCTGTCGCGGCCCCCAGCTGTACATCGCCGCGATATAGCAATCCAGCAACGTTACCGACGAGCCCAGCGCCCACGGCCCGGCAGCCAGCTGCTGTTCGAACCAGAGATAGAGATTTTTCCGGTACTGGCGACAATTCTCCACCAGCTGCTCCGCGGCGGCGGGCGCCCAGCGTTCCGGATAATCGGCATAGGTAAAGGTAGGATAGACGTTGGCCACCAGCCAGACCAGCAGACGCTGGAACTGTTGACGCTGCGGCGTCCCCGGCGCGGGGGCCAGATCGGGACGCTGATCGAGGATCATCAGCGCGATGGCGGCGGTTTCGGTCATGATGCTCCCGTCGGCCAGCCTCAGGGTGGGCACCTGGCACAGCGGATTAATCTGCCGCAGACGCTCGCGCGCCGGACCGGGCTGGTCAAAGCCCTCCACGTCAACCACCTCGTAGGGAATATCGGCCAGGGAGAGCATCAGCTCGCTAATCGTCGAGCCCCATCCCGGCACGCCATAAACGGTAATCATGGTCTGCCTCCAGGGTAAAGCCTAAGTGTAGGCAGAAATTCGCCGCTCACCCACCCGGCACACCATGCACTGAAAAGGCAGGCCTACGCCGATTCTCGTGCCACCAGCTGAAAGCCGATATCTATAATCACCCCGCTGTCTTCTCCCCCTTCGATGCGGTCAGCCAGCAGCGTAGCGGCCCGTTCACCGATGGCATGACGGTCGACGCTGACGGTAGTGATAGCCGGACGATTGCTGGCGGCGAAATCCAGATCGCCAAAACCGATCACCGCCAGATCCTGCGGTACGCGTAGCCCCCGGCTTTCGGCTTCCATAATCGCCCCCTGGGCGAGGGTGTCTGAGCTGCAGATGATCACATCAAACTCGCCGGCGGCGAGCAGCTCCGCCAGACCGCGCCGCCCCAGCGCCAGCGACGCCGGGAGCGGCACTTCAACCTGAGGCGCATCGTCCAGCCCTTTTTTAGCCAGTCGGGCACAGAGCCCCTGCTTACGCAACATCGCGCGCGCATCGCCCGCCCACAGCAGGCCTGGTCGCTGGTAGCCTTTCTCCAGCACATACTCGCCAATGGTTTCGCCCACTTTTTCATGGGAAAAACCGACCAGCATATCCAGCGGCGTCGGGGTGAGATCCCAGATTTCCACCACCGGCGTGGCGGCGTTAAGAATCGTTTTCTTTAACAGCGGCGCATGCTGGATGCCGGTTAACACCACGCCATCAGGGCGCCGCGAAAGCAAGGTAGAGACCAGCTCGGCCTCGGTCTGCCGGTCATAGCCCGCCACGCACAGCAGCATATGGTAGCCGCGCGCCGCCAGGGTATCGCTCAGCGCCTGGATGGTATCGACAAACATATTGTTATTGATTTGCGGTACCACGACCGCCACCAGCTTGCTGCGCCTGGAGGCGAGGCCGCCGGCCAGCGCATTGGGGATATAGCCCGTCGCCTGCACAGCCTGCATCACTTTCTCTACCGTTTTTGGCCTGACCAGCTGGGGCGTATTCAGCGCCCGACTGACCGTCATCGGCGACAACCCGGCGCTGCGAGCCACATCCTCCAGCGTCGGCGCCCGCGTCGGTTTTTTGCTTTTCACGGCTAAGCCCCTGTGTTAAGTCGTTTTCTGTGGGCATTATTGATGATGCCCCACGCAATTGCCAGCGCCCGCCGCGTCTCCCCTAACAGAATCAACGACCTGCAATATAAAATGTTATCGCTATCATTATGACTTGTCACTTTTCACAAACTGTTTTGGATTGTGACCTGCACAGCAAATTTTTCGCCTTTATAACGGCCAATTGTGATCGTTTGTACAAATTAAAACCACTACCGTAGCGTCAAAATCATTTCACCATTACAAATGATAGCGCAATCATTTTATTATCAAAAAGGACACCAGTATGACCTCAAGCGCCAATTCCGAATCCGTAACCTACGCCAAAGCTTTCGGCGTCAAAACCGCCGCTGAAACCGGTGACCGCATTGACCACGTTAAACTGTCGCTGGCTTTTCTGCCGCTGGCCACCCCCGTCAGCGATGCCAAAGTGCTGACCGGTCGCCAAAAACCGCTGACCGAAGTGGCGATTATCATCGCGGAAATTCACTCCCGGGATGGATTCACCGGCGTCGGCTTTAGCTACTCGAAACGTGCGGGCGGCCAGGGTATTTACGCTCACGCCAAAGAGATAGCCGATAATCTGCTTGGCGAAGATCCGAACGACATCGACAAGATCTACACCAAACTGCTGTGGGCCGGGGCTTCCGTCGGCCGTAGCGGCATGGCGGTACAAGCTATCTCCCCTATCGATATTGCCCTGTGGGATATGAAAGCCAAACGCGCCGGTCTACCGCTGGCCAAACTGCTGGGTTCACATCGTGATTCCGTGCAGTGCTACAACACTTCCGGCGGCTTCCTGCATACCCCCCTGGATCAGGTGTTGAAAAACGTGGCTATCTCCCGTGAAAACGGCATCGGCGGGATTAAACTAAAAGTCGGTCAGCCTAATACTGCCGAGGATATCCGTCGTTTGACGGCGGTGCGCGAAGTGCTGGGTGATGACTTCCCGCTGATGGTCGATGCCAACCAGCAGTGGGATCGCGAAACCGCCATTCGCATGGGGCGCAAAATGGAGCCGTTCAATCTGATCTGGATTGAGGAGCCGCTGGATGCCTATGACGTCGAAGGCCACGCGCAGCTGGCCGCCGCGCTGGATACGCCGATTGCCACCGGCGAGATGCTGACCAGCTTCCGCGAACATGAGCAGTTGATCCTCGGCAACGCCAGCGACTTCGTGCAACCGGATGCCCCGCGCGTCGGTGGGATCTCCCCGTTCCTGAAAATAATGGATCTGGCCGCGAAGCACGGTCGCAAGCTGGCTCCGCACTTTGCCATGGAGGTGCACCTGCATCTCGCCGCCGCCTACCCGCTGGAGCCATGGCTGGAGCACTTCGAGTGGCTGAACCCGCTGTTTAACGAGCAGCTAGAACTGCGCGATGGGCGGATGTGGGTTTCCGAACGCCATGGTCTGGGCTTCACCCTCAGCGAGCAGGCCCGCCGCTGGACCCAGCAAAGCTGCGAGTTTGGAACTCGCCCGTAATGACTTTTCCCGGATGACGGCGTCCACGCCTTATCCGGGCTACCGGTCCGCAGACCACTGAGACCCCGTAGCCCCGGTAAGCGCAGCGCCACCGGGGATAAACCTCTGACCCGCTGTACTCGCAATACACGAAATCCGTCAGCAAGCATCAAAGCGGCATGAAAGATGACGTGTCTTCACAACCCTGCAAAGGAGTTGAATAACATGCAACAGCAAATAAAACGCAGCAACGTGCGTTACGGTATATTGGTTTTTTTATTTCTTGCGACCGTATTTAATTATGCTGACCGGGCCACCCTGTCCGTTGTCGCGCCGATGATGAGTAAAGAGTTAGGTTTTGACCCTGAAGCAATGGGCCTGGCCTTTTCGGTGTTTGGTATTTCCTACGTCATTATGCAAATCCCCGGCGGCTGGCTGCTGGATAAATATGGTTCGCGGTTGGTCTACGGCTGCGCGCTGATTGGCTGGTCGGTCGTCACTATGTTTCAGGGCACTGTTTATCTGTTTGCCAGTCCGCTGGTGGTGCTGGTGCTCCTGCGTCTGATGATGGGGGCCATTGAAGCACCCGCTTTTCCGGCCAACAGTCGCCTGAGCGTCCAGTGGTTCCCCAATAAAGAGCGTGGATTTGTCACCTCGGTCTATCAGGCCGCGCAGTATATTTCGCTGGGCATTATTACGCCGCTGATGACCATCATTCTGCATAATTTAAGCTGGCACTATGTTTTTTATTATATTGGCGCTATCGGGGTGGTGCTGGGAATATTCTGGCTGGTAAAAGTGAAGGATCCTTCACATCATCCTAAAATTAACCCGCAGGAGCTCGATTATATTCGTGAAGGCGGCGGCGTACCGGAATTAGGTAGCCAAAAAACGCCGCAAAAATTAACTCTCGCGCAGATTAAAAGCGTCTGCGTCAATCGCATGATGATCGGGGTTTATATCGGCCAGTTCTGCGTCACATCGATTACCTGGTTCTTCCTCACCTGGTTTCCGACTTACCTCTACCAGGCCAAAGGCATGTCAATCCTCAAGGTCGGGTTTGTCGCCAGTATCCCGGCCATAGCTGGATTTATCGGCGGCCTGCTGGGCGGCGTATTTTCGGACTGGCTGCTGAAACGCGGTTACAGTCTGACCACCGCCCGTAAGCTCCCGGTGATCTGCGGCATGCTGCTCTCCTGCGTCATTGTCGTCGCCAACTACACCTCTTCGGAAGTGGTGGTGATCGCCGCCATGAGTCTGGCGTTCTTTGCCAAAGGTTTCGGGAACCTCGGTTGGTGCGTGCTGAGCGACACCTCGCCGAAAGAGATGCTCGGTATTGCCGGTGGCGTGTTCAATATGTGCGGCAACCTGGCGAGCATCATTACCCCGCTGGTCATCGGGGTGATCCTCGCCAACACCCACTCGTTTGATTACGCCATCCTCTACGTCGGTTCCATGGGCGTGCTTGGCCTGTTCTCCTATCTGTTTATCGTTGGGCCGCTGGATCGCTTGACGCTCACTCCGCGCACCGTTTGATTGAAGACCCTGGCGAGCATTCGCCTCCGCTGTTTCGCGTCGTACTCCGGCGAAACAGCGGTTTTTTAGTAGGTTATCCCCGGCGGGTTGACCACCGACTGCGCCACCGCCTCGCCCTGCTCTCCCCAGCGCGCCAGCACCTGCTGATATTCACCGCGGGCAATCGCCCCGTCGAGGGCTGCCTGCAGGGCAAAGACCAGGCCGTTGCCTTTTTTAGTGGTCGTCGCCACCCACGCTTTTTTCGGCCCCAGGCCCACCACCCGGGTCTGGCCGTTAAGGGCGGCCTTATAGGCTGCCACCGACTGCGGGCCGAAAAAGATATCCGCTCGCCCGGACTGGATATAGAGGTTGCCGGAGGCATCATCGGTCAGGTAGACCGGCTGGGCCTGCGGCCGTCCGGCGGCACGGTTGTCCTCATTCCAGCCCAGCAGGATCCGCTCCTGATTGGTGCCGGACCCGACGATCACTTTGCGCCCGGCGAGGTCGGCGGGTCCGTTTACCGCGGCGATGTCGCTGGTGGATTTCACCGAGAAGGCCAGGGAGTCCACCCGGTAAGTCGCAAAATCGAACTTCTCTTTGCGCTTCTCGGTTACCGCGATATTGATCAGCGCCACATCGTAGCGGCCGGAGGCGATGCCCAGCGGCCAGTCCTCCCACGCGGTGGGCACCAGCCTGAGTTTCAGGCCAAGGCTTCCGGCCAGCAGGCGGGCCATATCCGGGTCGCTGCCGATCCGCGTGCGGTTGTCGCTGGCCAGCAGCGCCAGCGGCGGCGAATTGAGCGCCGAGATCGCCACCGTCAGCGTCCCCGGCTCGACGAAGCGATAGCCCGGCGGAATTTTCGCTATCGCCTGCGGGTCGCGGGTGACCGGCAATGGCTGCTCATTGGCACGCAGATCCAGCGCCGCGTGAGCGCTCATGGCAAAAGCGCTGAGAACAAGGGTCATTAGCGCTCTGTTCATGACGGCAGTACCCTGGATAAAAACTGTCGGGTACGCGGATGCTGCGGATGGTTGAGCACCTCGTCGCTGCTGCCCTGCTCGACGATCCTGCCGTCGACCATAAACACCACCTGGTCGGCCACCTCGCGGGCAAAGCCTACCTCGTGGGTCACCACCACCAGGGTGGTACCGGAGCGCGCCAGCTTCTTGATGACATCCAGTACCTCGCCCACCAGCTCGGGATCCAGCGCCGAGGTGGGCTCATCAAACAGGATCACCCGCGGGTCCAGCGCCAGCGCCCGGGCAATGGCGATACGCTGCTGCTGCCCGCCTGAGAGATGCCGCGACCAGGCGTCGGCTTTATTGCGCAGTCCGACGACGTCCAGCAGTTCATAGGCGCGGGCAATGGCCTCTTTGCGCGTGACCTGCTTGTGGGCGATCGGCGCCTCAATCAGGTTCTCCAGCACCGTCAGGTGCGGAAACAGGTTAAAGTTCTGGAACACGTAGCCGACGTTGATCCGCTGGCGAAGAATTTCCTTTTCTTTCATCTCATACAGCTTGTCGCCTTTGCGGCGATAACCAATATAGTCGCCGTCAATCTGAATAAATCCCTCATCGACACGTTCGAGGTGATTGATGGTGCGCAGCAGCGTCGACTTGCCCGAGCCGGAAGGGCCGAGGATCACCGTTACCGTGCCCGGGGGGATCTCCAGCGACACATCGTCCAGCGCCTTGTGGCGGCCATAGTATTTGCTGACCCCGGTGATAGAGATATGGCCATTATGAGAGCTGGGCATGAACGGCCTCCTGCGGCTGTGGTTGACGTGCGGGTTGATTCAGACGGCTGCTGCGGGCGCTGTTTACCGCCGAGCGGCGCTCGCTGCGCGCCAAGGCGCGTTCCACCAGATACTGAATGGCGGAGAGAACGCTGGTGATCGCCAGATACCAGGCGGCGCCGACCATCAACAGCGGGATCACCTCCTGGGTACGGTTGTAGATCATCTGGATGGTGTAGAACAGTTCCGGCATCGCCAGGACGTACACCATCGCCGTTCCCTTGGCCAGACTGATGATCTCATTGAAGCCGGAGGGCAGGATGGTGCGCAGCGCCTGCGGCAGAATAATGCGCAGCGTACGTCGCCAGGCGGGAAGCCCCAGTGCAGCGGCGGCTTCATACTGCCCATGGTCGACCCCTAAAAAGCCGCCGCGAATAATCTCCGCGGTATAGGCGCTCTGCACCAGCGTCAGGCCCACCACCGCCGTGGAGAATTGCCCCAGCACGTTAATGGTCTGATAGCTGGCCCAGGTGACGCCGGTAAACGGGATCCCCAGCGACAGGGTGTCGTAGAGATAGGAAAAGTTGTACAGAATAATCAGCACCACAATCAGCGGCAGCGAGCGAAACAGCCAGATATAACCCCAGGCGAGGCTGCTGAGCAGCCACGATGAGGATAAGCGGGCCAGCGCCAGCAGGCCGCCGAAGATCACGCTCAGCACCGTGCCGAGCAGGGTCAGGAGCAGGGTTTGTCCCAGCCCCTCGAGGATCACCGGGTCGAAGAACCAGCGGGCGAAGACGCCCCACTCCCAGCGCGGGTTAAAGGCCACCGACTGGATCACCACCGCCAGCACCAGCAGGGCGACCAGGGCCCCGACCACCCGCAGCGGATAGCGCGCCGGCACCACTTTTATTGTTTCAGATGAATGCATCATGCCTCCTCAAGCGCTGTGACTGAAGGCGCTCACCGCCAGCGCTTTAGTGAACCGCAGCCGGCCATCGTACGGCGGCTGACTGTACTCTTCCGGGTCTCGCGTGAGGTCAAACTGCGCCTCATACCCCTGGCTGAGATAGAGCTTTACCGCCTCCGGCTGACGGAAGCCGGTGGTCAGGTAGATATGGCTGTACCCGGCCAGCACCGCCCGCCGTTCCAGCTCCTGGACCACCTTCGCCGCCAGCCCCTGCTGGCGCAGACGGCGGTGCGTCCAGATACGTTTGATCTCCGCGGTGTGGCGATCTTTCGGTTTATAAGCGCCGGTGGCGATAATTTCTCCCTCACGCTCAAGGACGATAAACAGCCCCTGCGGCGGCAAATACCACTCAGTCAACTCCACTTCCGCATCGCGGGAAAAATAGTCGCCGTAGCGGGCGGCATATTCGGCAAACAGCCCGCTAATAATCGGCTGCAGCTCCGGTGCGTCCGGAGAAATATCGCGGAATGCTTCGCTCATCGCGCCTCCTGTCAGTCGCCCAGTCCGGGTGGGTTGATTTCTGATTGCGGAATACTCTCCACCCCTTCGCCCCAGCGGTTAAGCACTTTGGCGTAATCGCCGCTGGCGATAGCGCCGTTCAGCGCCGCCTGGACGGCATTCACCAGCCCGCTGTCTTTTTTCAGCGTCACCGCGATATGCGCCGCTTTCGGCCAGCCGCCATCGACGCTGCCCACCAGTTTGGTTTTGCCGGTCAGCGCCGCCTTCCATGCGCCAATCACGTTGGGGCCGAAAAAGGCGTCGGCGCGCCCGGTCTGCAGGGCCAGCGTCTGGGCGGCGTCATCCTTGGTGTAGACCGGGGTAAACGGCTTCAGCCCCTTCTTGACGTTCTCCGCGTTCCACGCCAGCAGGATCGCCTCCTGGTTAGTACCGGAGCCGACGATAATCTTCAGCCCGGCGATGTCCTCCGCCTTGTCAATTTTGTTCAGCGGACTGGTGCTTTTGACGTAGAAGCCCAGCGAGTCTTTACGGTAGGTGGCGAAATCGAACTTCTCTTTGCGCTCTTTGGTGACGGTAATATTGCTGATCGCGGCATCATATTTGCCGGAGGTAACCCCCAGCGGCCAGTCTTCCCATGAAGTAGGAACCACGTTCACTTCCAGTCCAAGGCTCTCCGCCACCAGCCGGGCGATATCCGTCTCGCTGCCGAGCAGGGTTTTGTTGTCATCGGCGAAGACCGTCAGCGGCGGTGAGTTCAGGGCTGCCACCGCGACGGTGAATTTCCCCGGCACCGCCAGATGCAGATCTTTCGGCAACAGCGCAATGGCCTGTGGATTTTTCGCTGTGTGAATCGGCGTTTTGTTGGCCTCCAGGCTCACCCCGGTGCCATTGATCTTGACGTCCTGGGCCCACGACGAGGCGCTAAATGCCAACGCGACGGCCAGCAAGAGTGTTGTTTTCTGCATAGCGTGATTCTCTTTTATTATTTTTGGAATTGATTAGCAGGTAGCGCCAGACCCAGACTTTCCCGCAGGGTGGTGCCCGGATAGTCGCGACGGAACAGGCCGCGCGCCTGTAACAGCGGAACCACCTCATCCACAAAGCGCGGGAAGGTTTCCGGCGTGCCGCCCTGAATAATGAAACCGTCCGCCGCGTGCTGTTCGAACCACAATTGCAGGCCATCGGCGACATCGCTGGCGGTGCCGGTAAAGCGCGGACGCGGACTCGCTGCCTCCAGGGCCACCTGGCGCAGGGTTAATCCCCGCTCGCGGGCGTGACGTTTAATCTCGTCGGTGGTGCTGCGGAAGCTGTTTTGTCCGAGGTCGCCAATATCCGGGAACGGTTCATCAAGCGGATACTGCGAAAAATCATGATGTTCGAAATACCGCCCCAGATAATTCAGCGCATCCTCGATGGAAACCAGCGCCGCGGTAGTCTGGTACTGACGTTCCGCATCCTCGGCGTCATCCCCGACGATGACGCTGACGCCCTGGAAGATATGCAGTTGGTCCGGGGTGCGCTGATATGCGCTGAGTTGGCTTTTGACATCCTGATAAAATGCCTGCGCCTCGGCCAGCGATTCCTGATGGGTAAAAATGGCATCGGCGTGGCGTGCGGCTAATTTCTTGCCGTCGTCCGACGCGCCGGCCTGGAAAATAATCGGTCGTCCCTGTGGCGTGCGGGCAATATTTAGCGGCCCGGCCACTTTAAAGAAATCGCCATGGTGATCGAGCGTATGCAGTTTATTTTTATCAAAGAACTGGCCAGTCTCCTTATTGCGCACAAAGGCGTCCTCTTCCCATGAATCCCATAAGCCTTTCACCACCTGCAGATACTCATCGGCAATGCGATAGCGCAGCGCATGATCCGGATGCTGGGCCCGGGAGAAGTTTTTCGCCGACCCTTCCAGCGGCGAAGTGACCACGTTCCACCCCGCCCGTCCCTGGCTTAAATGGTCGAGGCTGGCGAACTGACGGGCGGTAGTAAACGGCTCGCTGTACGACGTCGATAAGGTCCCCACCAGTCCCAGACGCCGGGTGACCGCGGCCAGCGCGGAAAGTACCGTTAAAGGTTCGAAGCGATTTAAAAAATGGGGAATCGATTTTTCATTGATATATAACCCGTCGGCGACAAAAATAAAATCCAGCTTCCCCTCTTCCGCTTTTAACGCCGTCTCTGTGACAAAGTTAAAATTAATACTGGCGTCCGCCTGCGCCGCCGGATGACGCCAGGCGGACATATTTCCCGATGCGCCATGTAATATCGTTCCCAGACGCAATTGTCGATTTTCAGACATAGTTACCCCTTCCCCTGTCATCCATTAAATATGTTGTAATGCCTGTTCCGCCAGCTGGGCGAAATAGTGCGCTGCGGGCGCAATAAGCCGTTCGTCCGGATTAAATGCCGGATGGTGCAGACCATATTCGCTGGCGCTGCCGATGCTGACGAACGCCCCGGGAATATGCTGAAGATAGACCGCAAAATCTTCGCCACCGAGATGCAGATCGGCGTGATGGGTGCGGTACCCGGCCTGGGCCGCCACGTCGCTGGCGAAGTCGGCCCAGCGGGCGTCATTGACCAGCGCCGTCGGGCCGGCATACCAGAAGACGTCAATCTGTGCGCCAAAGGCGCTGGCGAAACCGGCCGCGATCTCGCTGACCCGGGCCTTGACCCGCTGCTGCACTTCACTGCTGTGAGTGCGCAGTGTTCCTTCCAGCTCGACGCTCTCCGGCAGCACGTTCCAGGTATTGCCTCCCTGGATCCGCGTCACGCTGAGCACCACCGAGTCGAGGGTGTTCACTTCCCGGCTGGCCACGCTCTGCAGCACCGTCACCAGTTGGCTGGCCAGCAGGATCGCATCCTTTCCTTCATGTGGGCGGGCGGCATGCGCCCCCTTCCCGGTCACTTTGAAGACGAAGCGGTCGACGTTGGCGTAGAACGCGCCGCCGCGGGTGGCAAATTCGCCCACCGGCAGGCCGGGCTCATTGTGCATACCAAAGATCGCCGACACGTCCTCCAGCGCCCCGGCGCGGATCAGGGTTTTCGCGCCGCCAAAATTTTCCTCCGCCGGCTGAAACAGGATCCGCACCCGCCCCGGGAGTTCCGCTTCCCGCTCCTTCAGCAGCAGCGCCGCCCCCAGCATCACGCTGGTGTGAATATCATGGCCGCAGGCATGCATCACCCCTTCATTTTGCGAGCGGTAAGGCAGACCGGTCGCCTCCTCGATGGGCAACGCGTCGATGTCCGCCCGCAGGGCAACCACCTTGTCGCCGCTGCCGACTTCGGCGACCAGCCCGGTTTTCAGATCGAAGGGCAGCAGAGTCAGCCCGCCGCTCTGCAGCCAGTCGCGGATCCGCGCGGTGGTGGCTACCTCCTGCAGGGAGAGCTCCGGGTTCTGGTGCAGCTCGCGCCGCCAGCTAATCAGTTGTTGTTCAAAGGACATTCAGCACCTCCTTGCCGTAGTGAGCCTGCGCCAGCAGGCGCAGGGAGTGCAGGCGCGCTGGCCCGTCGCTAATAGGGGTATCAATGATGAGTTCATCCAGCTGATCTTCCGCCTGCAGCGCGTCAAGCCGGGCTTTAACCTGTTCGGGAGTACCGGAGATCAGTGAGGATTCGCGGCGGTGGATGCGTGTCGGCCGGCTGCCAGCCTGGCGGGCAAAGGCGACGGCCTGAGCCTCACTGCCGACAGTCACCCGCTGGCCGTTCTCCAGCTCGACGCCCCACACCTCGACCTGCTGCGCCAGCGCGGCGGCGGTGGCCGGATCGTCAGCCACCACCACCTGCACGGCGACGATCGCCTCACGCGGGCTGAGCTCGCGCCAGCGGTTGATCACCGTGCGGCGCAGCGCGCTGTCGCCATTGAGATGGGCCGCAAACACGAAGTTCCAGTCAAGACGGGCGGCCAGTTCCGCACTCTCCAGGCTGGCGCCGAGCAGAAATCCGTCGGCCCGGCGCGGCGGGATCGGCGTGGCGCGCAGGCTCTCCTCTCCCCCTGGCTCAGTCAGTGACAGCCAGTTATCCAGCTGCGCCAGCTGATCGGCAAAGGTCCCTTTCTCCTCCTGATGCAGGCCCTGCTGCAGGGCGCGGGTGGAGAGCGGCAGGCCGCCAGGCGCCTTGCCCACCCCGAGATCGATGCGACCCGGCGCGAGGGCAGCCAGCAGGTTAAAGTTTTCCGCGACTTTATAGGGGCTGTAGTGCTGGAGCATGACGCCGCCGGACCCAAGACGAATGCGCCGGGTGTGGCCCAGCAGCCAGGCGATAACCAGCTCCGGCGAGGGGCTCGCCAGCTGATCGGTATTGTGGTGTTCGGCGACCCAGAAGCGGTGATAGCCCCAGGCTTCGGCGTGTTGCGCCAGCGTTAATGTACGCGCCAGCGCCTGCGCGGCGGTTTCCCCGGCGGCAAGCGGACTTTTATCCAGGATACTGATTCGATAAGACATTTCGCAGGCTCATATGAAAGTACGTGCCTGCATTATTAAAATCTCAGCTAACTATTGAGAAACAATTAATTCACATGTGTACTGCTGAAAATTAGATATGCCCGCCTGGCCGCTGCGCTTCCAGCTCGCGGAGCAGCGCCTCAGCCTGCCGCGGACTGCGCACCCGGACGAAGCGAATATGACGATATTGCGGATCCTGCATGTCGGCCAGATAGCGTCGGCGATTCTGCCGCCAGGTTTTCAGCGTCCAGAGGATAATGGATTCCCGGCTGCAGAACGAACGGCGAAAGCTCTCGCGGTTGCCCGTGCCCGGCCACAGCTCCTGATGCCGCCACGCCCGGCTCGTCGCCCGCCACACCGCCTGGCGCAGCGTGCGCCAGAGGCTATAGTCGACCCAGATCACCAGATCCACCTCGCGCCATTTGACGCTGCGGCTGCGATTGTAATTGCCATCCAGCACCCAGCCCGGCGAGGCCGTAGCGGCGGCAATAGCGGCGAAAAACGCCTCATCCGGCGTGCCCTGCCAGTTCGGCCGCCAGTACAGGCGATCGAGCTCGATCCAGGGTAGTCCCAGCCTGTGCGCCAGGCGCCGGGCCAGAGTGGATTTGCCTGAGCCGCTGGTGCCGACCACGTTGATGTTCATCTCTGTTTCTCCCTGGTAGCCAAACGAATACTTATTTCAATGTTAAATGGCGTATATAGTAGTGATGTTTATCAATGATAAAAGGTGTTTTCAGGATGAACCCCTATGAAGCCCGCTACAGACAACTGTTAGCCAACGGAGCCAGCGCCTGGGCGGGTGATGGTTTTGCCAGGGCAAAGATACAACAGAAAAAAACATTTCATTGGCTGGATGCCCATGGCTATTTACCCGCTCCCGGCGCGCCGGTACTTGAACTGGGATGTGGCAATGGTGCCATGGCAGCCCAGTATCTGGCGGAAAGAGGCTATGCCGTATCGGGTGTTGATGTGTCCGAAACGGCGATCCGCTGGGCAGAAGACCGTTTTCAGCAAGCGGGTCTGGACGCCACATTTTTCGTCGGCAACGTCTGTCATCTTTCTCAATGTGAGGATGCCCAGTTTGCCTTAATCATTGATGGCAGCTGTTTACATTGTCTGCTGGAAGATGAGCGTCGCCGTTTTTTCGCCGAGGCGAGAAGATTGCTGAAACCCGCAGGCCGGCTGGTGATCGGCTCGATGTGCGGGCTTCCTCGTTATGCTGAAGACCTCGCCACTTACGATCCTGTCAAGCATCATCTCCTGAAAGAGGGGCAACCCTGGCGTACGCTTAAACCCCTCCCGGCTTTACTGAATGAGATACAGCAGGCGCAGTTTAGCGTCCTTGCCACCGATGTTAAGCACAATGCCTGGTGGGATCATGCCACCATCGTTTGTTCGGCAAACGGGCCGTCGGCTGATCCTCAGGAGAGTTAATTTCAGGCTGACCGCGCCATCTGTTATGCAGCGCCAGTGAAGATGGCGCTGCCGCCAACAAAGCAGTCTTTATCCAGCGTCAGGCTGGCGATTTTATGCACCGGGCCACGCATACGGACCTGAAAATCCGCGTCGAAGGTGATGTGCAGCTGACCACCAGGCATGTTGACATCCACCCGATCGTCCACCTTCCCTAACCGGCGCATCGCGCTGGCAGCCGCGCAACTGCTGCTCCCGGAGGCCATCGTGAACCCCGCGCCCCGCTCCCAGATACCAATCTTTAGCGTATGGCGATCGATAACTTCCACGAACTGGACATTGGTGCGTTTGGGGAACAAGGAATGGTTTTCGATTTGCGGCCCTAAACGATGAACCTGCGCCAGGTCGAGCTTATCGACGAGGACAACGCAGTGGGGATTGCCCATGGAGACCAGCACGACGGACAGGGTTTCATCCGCCAGCGGCAAAGGATAATTCACCGCCTCAGGCAAATTCACTAAGGCGGGCAGCGCCGCCGGATTGAAATTCGCCCGCCCCATGTCGACGCTAATCTGATGAACATCGCCATGCACAGTGCAATAAACGTCACCGCCCGCCGTGTGTACCAGAAAGGGCTCATGGCCAACACGACCGATATCAAAAAGATAACGCGCATAGATCCGTAGCCCGTTACCGCTTTTCTCCGCCTCAGAGCCGTCCGGATTGATAATACGCAGTGTGGGATTGATCTGATCGCCGCTGTCGATCAGCAGACCATCCGATCCCACGCCATAGTGGCGATGGCACAGAATTTGAATATGCTCGTTGCTCAACTGTTCGGCAACGTCGCGATGGCATACCAGGTAATCATTACCCAGCCCGTGATATTTATGAAAGTGTAAGGGTGTCATTGTGTGGGTTCGCCTGGCGCTGCAGTTTTTTGGACATCTTACATCACATTCACCGTCTTGATGAATTAAACCCTGCGTTGTTAACCGTGGTGGTCATTCTGCTCCACTGCGTCCGGCTATCAGACTGGCGCCTCCCCTCCGTCGGGCTTACACTCTGCGTACCTGTGAGCGGTATTCATCAATCCGGAAAGATTATGCTAAAAGAGAACGTAAACGATCTGCTCTCCTTTATGGTGGTGGCGCGTGAGCGCAGCTTTACCCGCGCAGCGGCCCAGCTCGGCGTGTCGCAGTCGGCGCTCAGCCATGCCATGCGCCATCTCGAAGCGCGTCTCGATGTGCGGCTGCTGACCCGCACCACCCGCAGCGTGGTACCAACCGAGGCGGGTGAGCGACTCATTCAGCGCCTCGGTCCGCATCTGGAGGAGATGGAGCGGGCGCTGACCGCGCTGCGCGATACGCGCGAACGCCCGGCGGGCAACCTGCGCATCACCGCCGGGGAGCATGCCACCAGCACCGTACTCTGGCCGGCGCTAAAGCCATTTATGCTGCAATATCCGGATATTAACATCGAAATCACTGTTGATAATGGCCTCACGGATATCGTGGATGGCCGGTTTGACGCCGGGGTGCGACTCGGCGAACAGGTGGCGAAAGAGATGATTGCCGTGCGCATTGCCCCGGATATGCGGATGGCGGTAGTGGGTTCGCCAGCCTATCTGCAGCAGGCCGGTACGCCGCAGACGCCCTGGGATCTTGCGCAGCATCGCTGCATCAATCTGCGCCTGCCGACACGAGGTGGACTTTACGCCTGGGAGTTTGCCCGCGACGGCCGGGATATCCAGGTCCGGGTGGAGGGGCAAGTGATCCTCAACAGCCTGCCGCAGCGCATCGATGCGGCGGAGGCGGGCCTCGGTCTGGCCTACGTTCCGGATGACTGCGTGGCGGAGGCCTTAGCCAGTGGCCGGCTGGTGCAAGTGCTGGCGGACTGGACCCCCACCTTCCCCGGCTACCATCTCTACTACCCCAGTCGACGCCAGCATACCAGCGCTTTCACTCTGTTGCTGGAAACTCTGCGACGCTGATCTCATTGATAAATCTGTCAAATGCTATCGGTAAATGTTTTAGGTGCGTAACTATTACGTTACGTGTAGGATTCAGCGCCATGTCTGAGCTTATCTCCTACGTCAGAATGATGAGAAAGCCAGCATAATGTGCCAGCCGTCATCCACTCCGGCTGCAAACATGGGCATTGACAGGAAACTGATACATCAATGAATACGAAACACGACACTGCAGCGGAGCACCATGCTGCGAAACGCCACTGGCTCAACTCACATGAAGCGGGTTATCACAAAGCGATGGGCAACCGTCAGGTACAGATGATCGCCATCGGCGGCGCTATCGGTACCGGTTTGTTCCTCGGCGCCGGGGCACGTTTACAAATGGCAGGGCCAGCGCTCGCCCTGGTCTATCTGGTCTGCGGCATCTTCTCCTTCTTTATTCTTCGCGCCCTCGGCGAACTGGTTCTCCACCGCCCCTCGAGCGGCAGCTTCGTCTCCTATGCCAGGGAATTCCTCGGTGAAAAGGCCGCTTACGTGGCAGGCTGGATGTACTTCGTTAACTGGGCCATGACCGGGATCGTCGATATCACCGCCGTGGCGCTGTATATGCACTACTGGGGCGCGTTTGGCGATGTGCCACAGTGGGTCTTCGCCCTCGGCGCGCTGGCGATCGTCGGTACCATGAACATGATCGGCGTAAAATGGTTCGCCGAGATGGAGTTCTGGTTCGCGCTGGTCAAAGTGCTGGCGATCGTTGCGTTCCTCGTGGTCGGCACCATTTTCCTCGGCTCTGGTAAGCCGCTGGACGGCAATGCCACCGGCTTCCATCTGATCACCGATAACGGCGGCTTCTTCCCTCACGGCCTTCTGCCGGCGCTGGTGCTGGTGCAGGGCGTGGTCTTTGCCTTCGCCTCCATTGAACTGGTGGGCACCGCGGCCGGCGAGTGTAAAGATCCGGAGTCGATGGTACCGAAGGCCATCAACAGCGTGATCTGGCGTATCGGCCTGTTCTACGTCGGTTCGGTGGTGCTGCTGGTGCTGCTCCTGCCGTGGACCGCCTACCAGGCAGGACAGAGCCCGTTCGTCACCTTCTTCTCCAAACTGGGCGTACCGTATATCGGCAGCGTAATGAACATCGTGGTTTTAACCGCCGCCCTCTCCAGCCTCAACTCCGGCCTCTACAGCACCGGACGTATCCTGCGCTCCATGTCGATGGGGGGCTCCGCGCCGAAGTTTATGTCGAAAATGAGCCGTCACCACGTCCCTTACGCCGGGATCCTGGCGACGCTGGCGGTGTATGTGGTGGGGGTGTTCCTCAACTATCTGGTGCCGTCGCAGGTGTTTGAGATCGTGCTGAACGTCGCGTCGCTGGGGATCATTGCTTCCTGGGGCTTTATCGTGGTGTGTCAGATGCGTCTGCGCAAAGCGATCAAGGAAGGAAAAGCGGCGAAGGTGAGCTTCAGAATGCCGGGGGCGCCATTCACCTCCTGGCTGACGCTGCTGTTCCTGTTCAGTGTGCTGGTGCTGATGGCCTTCGATTATCCGAACGGCACTTACACCATTGGCTCAATTCCACTGCTGGCGGTGCTGCTGGTAGCTGGCTGGTTTGGCGTGCGTAAACGCGTGCATGCGATCCACAGTACGGCGCCGACGCTCAGGAAGTAACTGGCAGGACTCCCGGTTTGCCCGCGACGGACAAACCGGGAGGTCAGGATTTAGTTATCCTCAACCAGCTGCGACACGTCGCTACTGTTAATTTCCCGCTTATTACCAGACTCATCGATATAGCTGGTCATCCCCGTTTCTTTATCCAGCTGCGGCTTGCCGTGGGTGACGATCGTCTGACCGCTTTTGGTGGTCATAACGTAGTTGGACGAACAGCCTGCCAGCAGCGCCAGCATCGCACCGGCGCAAATCACCATAAATGGCTTTTTCATTTTATCTCCACTGATTACCACTGCCCGCGCAAGGCGGGAAAGCGTTAAGTGTATAACCATCTGGTTTATCAGGCCAATACGCGTTTGTAACAGAGGGTGAGGTGCCGGGCGGCATGCGGGGCGCGACCTTGACCGATCGTCGTCGCCCCGGGCATCTTACAGCGCGATGCGGATCACGTCGTCCGGCGCGGTGGCCTCTTTCTCACGGCTGGAAGCCTGTTTCACGCTGACATACAGCGTTTTGCCGTCATCAGAGAGCGCCAGGCTGTTGGGGTGAGTCGGCGTTTTAAAGGTCTTCACGATCTTGTAGCGCTTACCGTCGATAACGCTGACTTCCCCGGCCTTACGGTGCGTCACATAGGCTTCATTACGCGTCGGGTTAAACAGCACCGCCAGCGATTCCGGCGCGGCGATTTTCTCCAGCACCTTACCATCGCGGGTATCGACCACCAGCACTTCCGGCTGCTTGCTGTCGGTAATAAAGGCGCGGTGACCGGCGGTATCAAGGCTCAGGTTTAAGTAGAAGTGCGCTTTGCCATCGTCCTGCAATTTCTTGCGCGACACAATGGTATTGCTCTCGCTGTCGATGGTCAGCAGTTCGCCGTCGGCATTGGTGGTATAGAGGCGTTTCGCCTGCGGATCGATCGCCAGACCCGTCGCCATTGCCCCGGTGCCGGTAATAGTGGTTTTCAGCTTCAGGGTCGCGCCATCTACCACCCAAATCACGCTCTCTTTGCCCAGACCGGTAATGTAGACCGTGTTGGTCTGCTCATTGACCGCCAGCTCGCGCGGTTGCAGTGGGCGTACGGTTTCACTGCGCTGACGCTCGTCCAGCACCAGACGCCCTTTCACGGCGCCGGTTTTGGCGTCAATGGCGGTGACGGTGCTGTCGACGGTATTGCCAAACCACAGCGTGCCGGTGGCATGGTTGATAGCAGCGCCGAACGGCTTCAGATCGTTGTGAATAATCTGCGTCACGTCCAGGGTGGTGGGGTCAAGACGATAAACAATACCGCCCTTGTCCAGTGAGCGACTCTGCGACGTGGCGACCCATAACGCGTTCTCCTGCTGGCTGTAGGCCATTTCGTAGGCCCCTTTCCCGACGGCCTTACGCAGCATCTCATCCGCAGCGTGGGCGCTAAAGCTACCTGCCAGCAGCAGAGAGGTGAATAACAGTGAATGGCGCAGACGCGGCGCGGCAAAATGACGTAGTGACATGACGACTCCCTTTGATAAACCAGTATGTGCTGACCCGACATCGCTTCCGGCGGTAAAGTCCTGGCTTTACCCTTATTTTTGAATGCGAATAGTAATCATTATTTATCTCAAAGTGGAGCGCTAATTGTTGTTGTTCGGTAAATTCATCAGCAAGAAGCACTATCCGTTAACCAACGGCGGTTAATAATTTTCAAATGTTTTACAAACGGGGTAACATATCTACATATGTTCCATTTGGTTCGTCTCCCGAGTACTATCGATGAAAATCCTGTCCGTGCGTCACGCCGCCCTGCCGGCGCTGCTGCTACCGCTGATTGCCGCGGCCCAGACCGCTGATGAACAAACCATGGTGGTGACCGCCGCGCCAACCACTGTTTCTGAACTGGATACCCCCGCCGCCGTCAGCGTGGTCAATGGGGATGAAATGCGCCAGGCCGCACCGCGCGTCAATCTCTCTGAATCACTGGGCGCCGTACCGGGCCTGCAGGTGCAGAACCGGCAAAACTATGCCCAGGATCTGCAACTGTCGATTCGTGGCTTTGGCTCTCGCTCCACCTATGGCGTGCGCGGGCTACGCATCTATGTCGATGGTATTCCGGCGACCATGCCAGACGGCCAGGGGCAGACCTCGAATATCGATATTGGCAGCGTCGACACCATTGAGGTGCTGCGCGGCCCCTTCTCTGCCCTGTACGGTAACTCGTCCGGCGGGGTGATCAACGTCACCAGCCAGACCGGCACCCAGCCGCCCACCGTGGAAGCCAGCAGCTACTATGGCAGCTTCGGTACCTGGCACTACGGGATGAAGGCCACTGGCGCCGTTGGCGACGGCAGCCATGCAGGCGATGTGGATTACACGGTCTCGACCAACCGCTTCACCACTCATGGCTATCGCGATCACAGCGGCGCACGCAAAAATCTGGCGAACGCCCGACTGGGGGTGCGCATCAACGATGTCAGTAAGCTGACGCTGCTGCTGAACAGCGTGGATATCAAAGCCAATGACGCCGGCGGCTTAACCGCCGACGAATGGCGCGATAACCCGCGCCAGTCGCCGCGCGGCGACCAGTATAATACCCGCAAGAATACCCGGCAGACCCAGGCCGGCCTGCGCTACGAGCGCCAGCTGAGCGCCCAGGACGATCTCAGCGTCATGATGTACGCCGGTGAACGTGAAACCACGCAGTTCCAGTCGATCCCGCGCGCGCCGCAGCTGAAACCGAGCCATGCCGGCGGGGTGATCGACCTCACCCGTCACTACCAGGGAATCGATACCCGCCTGACCCATCGCGGAGAGCTGCTGGTGCCCGTCACCCTGACCGCCGGTCTCGATTACGAGAACATGAGCGAGCGCCGTAAAGGGTATGAAAACTTTGTGATGGTCAACGGCGCGCCGCAGTATGGCGAACAGGGTGCGCTGCGCCGTAACGAACGCAACCTGATGTGGAACGTCGACCCCTACCTGCAGACCCAGTGGCAGTTAACGGACAAACTCTCGCTCGATGCCGGGGTTCGCTACAGCTCAGTATGGTTCGACTCGAATGACTACTACATCACCCCAGGCAATGGCGATGACAGCGGTGATGCCAGCTATCACAAGTGGCTGCCCGCAGGCTCGCTGAAGTATGCTCTGACCGACGCGTGGAACGTCTACCTCTCCGCTGGCCGCGGCTTCGAGACGCCGACCATTAACGAACTGTCATACCGCTCCGATAACCAGAGCGGCCTTAATTTCGGCCTGAAGCCCTCCACCAACGACACAGTGGAGATCGGCAGTAAGACGCGGCTCGGCAATGGGCTGCTCACCGCCGCCCTGTTCCAGACCAATACCGATAATGAGATCGTGGTCGACAGCAGCAGCGGCGGGCGCACCAGCTATAAAAACGCCGGCAAGACCCGTCGTCAGGGGATGGAGCTGGGGCTGGATCAGCAGTTTGGCGAGAGCTGGCGTCTGAAGGCGGCCTGGACCTGGCTGGACGCGACCTATCGCACTAACGTCTGCGATGACGCCAGCTGCAACGGCAACCGCATTCCGGGGATCGCGCGCAATATGGGCTACGCCTCCTTTGGCTATCAGCCGGAGCAGGGCTGGTACGCCGGCAGCGATATTCGCTACATGAGCGACATCATGGCCAATGACGAAAACACGGCTAAAGCGCCTTCCTGGACGGTGGTTGGCCTGACGACTGGCTATAAATGGAGCTACGGCAGGATGGACATGGATCTGTTCGGCCGCGTCGACAACCTGTTCGACCGGGAGTACGTCGGGTCCGTTATCGTTAATGAGTCCAACGGGCGCTACTACGAGCCTGCTCCCGGACGCAACTACGGCATCGGCCTGAACCTCGCCTGGCGCTTCGAATAACACGCCCCTTCCCCGCCGGCGGTGATTGGCGGGGAAGGCTTAACGATGTGGCGTTTTCCCCACGGACGCGGGTTAAAGCAGATTTCGCAGGGATAACTCGAAAATGATCTTTTCCGCCTGGCAGGAGAAAGCGATGGCGAGATCGAGTTTAACCTCGTCGCCAGCGGCGGCGATGGTGTAATCGACCTGCGGCGGTTCACTGGCCGGCGCCGCGGCGGCAGCACGTTCGCGCACAGCGGCTACGGTGGATTCCGCTTCTTCGCGGCTCGGGAACATTTTCTCAGCCCGGTAGACGCAGTCCTCGTTATCAATGATCGTCCCGACATCAATGGCGCAGCCTTTGGTGCTGCATTTATCTACTACATCTTTCATCGTAATAACCTCTCGAGTTTTCTTAAGGATAAGAATCCGCTCACCGAAAAGCAAACCATTAATATCCGTAAGGATTAGCAATTTTTCTATTATATCGCGCCGCGGCGGGCGCCAGCTTGCGCCATCGCAAGGTGAGGCAATATGACTGCCGACGATCGCCTGACGATACGCGATGCCATCGCAGCAATCGTGGCCTCCATCACACTATTCTGCACACCATCTCGTCTGCCTCGCCTCGCAGCGTTAGTCTGGTCACAGAACAACGCCAACAAGGAGCTGCTATGGCACTGCCGATGATGATTGATTGCGATCCGGGACATGATGACGCGATCGCCCTGGTCCTCGCCCTCGCCTCGCCGGAGCTGGAGGTGAAAGCCGTCACCGCTTCCGCGGGCAACCAGACCCCGGAGAAGACCCTGCGCAACGTGCTGCGTATGCTGACGCTGCTGAACCGGCCGGATATCCCGGTGGCCGGCGGCGCGTGGAAGCCGTTGATGCGCGATCTGATCATCGCCGATAACGTGCACGGCGAGAGCGGACTGGATGGCCCGAGCCTGCCGGAACCAACCTTTGCCCCGCAGAACTGCACCGCCGTCGAGCTGATGGCCAGGGTGCTGCGGGAAAGCCAGGAGCCGGTGACTCTGGTGGCCACCGGGCCGCAGACTAACGTGGCGTTGCTGCTCGCCAGCCACCCGGAGCTGCACGCGAAAATCGCCCGCATCGTGATCATGGGGGGCGCAATGGGGCTGGGCAACTGGCAGCCGGCGGCGGAGTTTAATATTTTCGTCGATCCGCAGGCGGCGGAAATGGTCTTTCAGTCCGGGATCCCGGTGGTGATGGCGGGGCTGGATGTTACGCATCGGGCGCAAATCCTTCCCGCCGATATCGAGCGATTCCGCCAGATTGGCAATCCGGTGTCGACCATTGTCGCCGAGCTGCTCGACTTCTTTATGGCCTACCACAAGGATGAAAAGTGGGGCTTCGACGGCGCGCCGCTGCACGATCCCTGCACCATCGCCTGGCTCCTCAAGCCGGAGATCTTCACCACTATCGAACGCTGGGTCGGCGTGGAAACGGAAGGAAAATATACCCAGGGGATGACGGTGGTCGATTACTACCATCTGACCGGCAATCGGCCCAATACTACCCTGATGCTGGATGTCGACCGTGAAGCCTTTGTCGATCTGCTCGCCCAGCGGTTAACCTTTTACGCCTGACACGCCTCCCATGCCCCTTTTCCCTCACGGGAAAAGGGGCAGAGTAAGTTGGATCCGCCGGACTAGTCGTCGGCCGCGACGCGGATCACCACTTTACCGAAGTTCTCACCTTTCAACAGGCCGATCAGCGCCTGCGGCGCCTGATCCAGACCGTCGATCAGCTGTTCGCGATATTTAATTTTCCCCTCTTGCACCCAGCGCCCCATCTGCTGCTGGAATTCCGCGATCCGATGCCCGTAATCCTGGCCGATAATAAAGCCCTGCATCCGGATGCGCTTCTTGAGGATGGTCGCCATCAGCAGCGGCAGACGATCCGGTCCGTCTGGCAAACCGGTGGCGTTATAGCCGCTTACAAGCCCGCAGACCGGTACCCGCGCTGCGGTATTCAGCAGCGGCAGCACCGCGTCAAAAACCTTGCCGCCGACGTTTTCGTAGTAAACGTCAATGCCCTGCGGGCAGGCCTGGGCCAGCTGTTCGGCAAAATCATCCGCACGATGGTCAAGGCAGACATCAAAGCCTAACGTCTCAACCGCATACCGACACTTCTCCGCGCCTCCAGCGATGCCGACGGTGCGGCAGCCCTTAATTTTGCCGATCTGTCCGACCGTGGCGCCAACCGGCCCGGTCGCCGCAGCGACCACCAGCGTTTCGCCCGCCTTCGGCTGGCCGATGTCCAGCAATCCCATGTAGGCGGTGAAGCCCGGCATCCCCAGAACTCCCAGCGACCATGACGGGTGTTGCGGGTCGTCACCCAGCTTCACCAGTCCGTTGCCGTCGGAGAGTTCATAATCCTGCCAGCCGCTGTAGCCCAGCACCCAGTCGCCGGGTTGATAATCGGCATGATTTGAGCTGACCACGCGACTCACGGTCCCTCCCACCATCACCGCGCCAATGGCCACCGGTGGCGAATAAGAAGGCGCGTCGCTCATGCGCCCGCGCATATAGGGATCGAGCGATAAAAAAACGGTACGCAGCAGAACCTGCCCCGGCCCCGGCGTCGGCACCTCGCTCTCTTCCAAGCGGAAATTCTCTGCCGTCGGTTCACCATGGGGGCGGGAAGCCAGTACCCAGCGGCGATGGCGTTGCGGTTGATCTGTCATAGCAAACTCCTCTTGTTAGCAGACAGTACTGAGGCTAGCTGCTTTATGCGCAACGTGCTTTACCATTAAGAGCCGGATGGCGATTGATTAAGGCGAACCACCAGATAGACGCAGGTCTCCGCGGATTCATTGATAAAGCGACAATCGTTGGGCGGGCCAAGCTCCAGACAATCCCCCTTCTGCATCTCATGACGGGTAGTCCCTTCGACAAACACCAGCTCGCCCTGCTGCAGCCAGATCAGCTGGCGGGCGAGCGCATAGGAAGAGGCCGGCATGGGCACATCGCTGCCGGGCGGCAGCTCAATCTGCACCAGATCGATCGGCAGATCGCTGCGCGGCGAGACGTGGCGGCGGAGATAGTGGCTTTGCGGGTCGTGCCACACCGGCTGGCTGGCAAAGCGCAGCAGCTTACCCTCCTGCATTTCCGCCCGGGCGATCAGCGTCGACATACTGATGCCGAAGGCGCCGGAAAGACGCCCCAGCATCGAGGCCGTCGGGCTGCTTTCGCCGCGCTCGATTTTATGGATCATCGCCCGCGAGGCGCCAGCCCGTTCGGCGAGGTCGTTCAGCGACCAACCGCGGGACTCACGCTCGATGCGGATGCGCGCACTGATGCGCTGATTGAGGTTGTCTTCTATAGTATTCATAACGTAATACTATAGTGTGCACCCACCCATTACACAACTGCCCGTCGGGCCGCGTGCTTGCCGGGTCATCCGTAAAAATTATGCGTAAAACGGATGACAGCGCGATGTTCATTATTGTAATAATATCGTACTACTATAGTGTACAAAAAACTGAGGTTTGCTATGTCCATCCGCCCTGCCATTAAAGACGACTGTGCAGCGATCGCCGAAATCTATAACCACGCCGTCGTGCATACCGCCGCCATCTGGAATGATAAAACCGTGGATACCGACAACCGTATCGCGTGGTTTGAAGCCCGCCAGCTGGCCGGCTTTCCGGTGCTGGTGAACGAGGAAAACGGCGTCATCACCGGCTATTCCTCGTTTGGCGACTGGCGCGCGTTTGACGGTTTCCGCCACACCGTGGAGCATTCGGTGTACGTTCACCCCGATCATCAGGGGAAAGGGCTGGGTCGCAAACTGCTGGTTGCGCTGATCGCCGAAGCGCGTCGGCTGAATAAACATGTGATGGTCGCCGGTATTGAATCGCAGAACCACGCTTCGCTGCATCTGCATGAAACGCTGGGCTTTATCACCACCGGGCAGATGCCGCAGGTAGGAACCAAATTTGGTCGCTGGCTGGATCTCACCTTTATGCAGCTGCAGCTGGATGAGCGTCAGGACCCGGACGGCAAGGCATGAATGCATCGCTCACCCTCGCCTGTCTGGTCGCCGCCGGCGTTGGTCTCGTGGTGCAGAATACCCTGATGGTGCGCATCACCCAGTCGGCGTCGACGATCCTTATCGCCATGCTGCTCAATTCGCTGGTGGGGATCGTTATTTTCGTGACGATGTTACTGCTGCGCCAGGGCGTCGCCGGCTTTCAGGAGCTGGCCCTGAGCGTGAAGTGGTGGACGCTGATCCCCGGCCTGCTGGGGTCCTTTTTCGTCTTCGCCAGCATCAGCGGCTATCAGACCGTGGGCGCGGCCACCACCATTGCGGTACTGGTCGCCAGCCAGCTGGTTGGGGGGTTGATCATGGATTTAGTTCGCGCCCACGGCGTGCCGGTGCGGGCGCTGATCGGGCCGGTATGCGGCGCGGTGATGCTGGTGGTGGGCGCCTGGCTGGTGGCCAGGCGCCAGTTCTGAGCGCATCTTCAGAGGATCGCGCCGCCTTTCGTCAGCTGCTCGCGGCGTGCGTCCTGCTCTTCCTGATGCTGTCGCCCATGGTGGGCGATGGCAGTGCGCAGGCGCTGCTGCTGGGTATAGCGTTCCTCACGACTGAGTTGTGGATCATCGCTCAGGGCGATCAGCAGCTCATTCATATGAGTGATAACGCCCTCGGCAAGGGTGTCATCGACTTTGACGATAACCTCATCCAGATGTGCCATCCGGTTCTCCTTTCGCTTAATTCAGCTTCGCTTTGGAAAAATCGCTCCCCATCATGCTCACGCGGTAGCCGCTGACGTTGCTACGGGTGGCATAGAAGGTCTTGCCGGTCGCCAGGGTGATCCACGGCGCCTGCTGGTAGAAGATCTCTTGCGCCTGTTCATAGAGTTTGGCACGCGCCTGCGGATCGCTCACCAGCAGCGCTTTCTTCACCAGCGCGTCATAGGACTTATCGCACCAGCGAGCGGCGTTGGAGCCGGTCTGGATATTATCACAGCTGAGCAGCGTGCCGGCAAAGTTGTCCGGGTCGCCGTTGTCCGACATCCAGCCATACAGGGCGCTGTCGTGCTCCCCTTTGCGCATACCGGCAAGGTATTCGCCCCATTCGTAGCTGACAATCTTCGCTTTGACGCCCACTTTAGCCCAGTCGTTTTGGATCATTTCGGCGATCCGCTTCGAGTTCGGGTTGTACGGACGCTGGACCGGCATCGACCACAGGGTTACTTCCGCTCCTTGCTCCAGACCCGCCTGCTTGAGCAGCGCTTTGGCTTTCTGCGGATCGTAATCATAGTCCGGGAGATCTTTCTTATACCCGAGCATCGTCGACGGGATCGGTGATTTCGCCACGCTGCCGGAATCGAGGAATACCGCCTTGACGATCGCCTGCTTGTCGGTGGCATAGTTTAATGCCTGGCGCACCAGCACATTATCAAACGGTTTTTTCTCCGTGTTGAACGCCAGATAGCCGACATTCAGCGCCTCAACCGCATGCAGCGCCAGATCTTTATTGCCCTTAATCACCGGGAACTGAACCGGCGAAGGCGCAGGAATAATCTGGCACTCGTTGGTCTGCAGTTTCGCCAGACGGGTCTCGACGTTCGGCGTAATGGAGAAGATCAGGTGCTTAGTCGGCACCTCGCCTTCCCAGTAGTGGGGATTGGCGATATAGCGGATTTGGGAATCCACTTTATACTGCTGCAGGGCATACGGCCCGGTACCGACAGGCCAGTTATCAACATTCTCCGGCGTCCCTTTCTTCAGCATCGCCTCGCCATACTCCGCCGACAGAATAGAGGCGAAGTCCATGCCCCAGTCGGCAAGAAACGCCGCGTTCGGCTCGTTAAGCACGAACTGGACGTGATAGTCATCGACCTTTTTCACCGACTTAATCAACTTATCGAGGCCCACGTCGTGGAAGTACTCATAGTTCCCCTGCGACACCTTGTGATAGGGATGCTGAGGATCCATCTGGCGCAGCACGGAAAACAGGACGTCGTCGGCGTTAAAATCGCGGGTTGGTTTGAAGAATTTGTTGCTGTTGAACTTCACCCCCTGACGCAGAGTAAAGGTCCAGGTTTTGCCATCCTCAGAGACGTGCCACTCGGTGGCCAGCGACGGGATCGGCGTGTTCTTCACCGGGTCAAAGGTGACCAGGCGGTTATACAGCACCTGCGAGCTGGCGACGAACGACGGGCCGGAGCTGGCGATTTGCGGATTAAAGGACTCCGGAGAGGCTTCTGAGCAGTAGACCAGTGTGTCATTGCCTGCGGCCCAGGCGGCGCCGGCCGGCAGCAGTGCGCTCAGCAGCAGCGCCAGCGTGGTTTTCCCTGTAGACATGGTTATAAGTCCTGATTATTGATTATAAGAACCGTAATATCAGCACAGGCGCCCGCCCCCGGCAAATAATCAATGGCTATCACCTTATGCAAATCACGCTGAAATCGCTGGTTTAATCGGCGTAGCGCTCTTTTTTACGCCAGCAAGTGTCGGGATGTTGTGAGCCACACATAATTCCTGCAAAAAAATGTGCGATAACCGCCCTGCTCACGCTCACTGTCAGTAGTGCCCGGTACACTGGGGGAACCGCAGAACAAGAGGTTTCCACCATGACAATCACCTGCAATCTGTACATTGACGGCCAGTGGCACGATGCCGAAGGCCGCCGCACCTTTACCCGACGCCACCCGGCCCACGACGACGTCGCCTCGGTGGCCGCGGCCGCCAGTCTCGCCGACGGCAAACGCTGCGTCGAAGCCGCGGCCAAAGCCTTCCCGCTGTGGCGTGATACCTCTCCGGCGGAACGACGCCGTTTACTGCTCGACGCGGCGGAACATATGCTGTTGCGGGAGGCTAAATTTATCGCCGCCATGGCGGCGGAGACCGGCGCGACTGCGCACTGGGCCGGCTTTAACGTTCATCTGGCGGCCGATATCCTGCGTGAAGCGGCGGCGCTGACCACCCAAATTGAAGGGCAAATTATTCCCTCCAACGTGCCGGGCAACCTGGCGATGGGCGTCCGCCAGGGGGCGGGGGTGGTACTGGGCATGGCGCCGTGGAACGCACCGCTGATTCTGGCTACCCGGGCGCTGGCAACGCCGCTGGCCTGCGGCAACGCAGTGATCCTCAAGGGCGCGGAGCTGTCGCCGGCCACTCAGGGACTGATTATCGACGCCCTTGACGCGGCGGGCTTCCCACCGGGGGTGGTGAACTATCTTACCTGTGCGCCTGAAGATGCGCCGGCGCTGGTGGAGTCGCTTATCGCCCACCCGGCGGTGCGGCGCGTTAACTTTACCGGATCCACGCCGGTGGGGCGGATTATCGCCCGCACCTGCGGGCAATATCTTAAACCGGCGGTGCTGGAGCTCGGCGGTAAAGCGCCGCTGCTGGTGCTGGACGATGCTGATATCGAGCAAGCGGCGGCGGGCGCGGTTTTTGGCGCCTTCGCCAACGCCGGCCAGATCTGCATGTCCACCGAGCGCATTATTGTCGACAACGCCGTAGCAGAGGTGTTTATCCCGCTGCTGGCCAGGCGCGCCGCCGCCCTGCCCGCCAGCCTGACGGGGCCGGTGGTTGATATGAACACCATCATCCGCTGCAACGCCTTAATCGACGATGCGTTAGCCAAAGGCGCTCGCCTGCTAACCGGTGGTAAAGCCAGCGATACCCACATGGCGCCGACCTTGCTGGACGGCGTGACCCGCGAGATGCGGCTGTGGAACGAAGAGTCCTTCGGCCCGGTAAAAGCGATTATTCGGGTTAAGAATGAAGAAGAGGCGCTGACGGTGGCCAACGACAGTGAATACGGTCTTTCCGCTGCGGTCTACAGCCGCGACAGCGCCAGAGCGTGGAACGTGGCGCAACGTCTGCAAACGGGCATTTGCCATATCAATGGCCCAACGGTGCATGATGAAGCGCAAATGCCGTTTGGCGGCTGCAAAGCCTCGGGCTATGGCCGCTTTGGGGGTCGGGCCGGCATCGCGGAATTCACCGAGCTGCGCTGGATAACACTCCAGACCCAGCCCCGCGAACTCCCTTTCTGAGCCGGTATTCTTTTAACCCTGGCTGGCGATGATCTGCGCCAGCCCTTGCGGATTCTCCCACGCCATCGAGTGCCCCCCGCGGGGCACAATCCCGACCGGGATCCCTTGCGCCTCAGCCAGGTCAATATCGGCATAAGGCAGGGAGAGCTCACCGACGATGAGCCTTTTTTGACAGTGCAGCTGGCAGAGCTGACTAAACCAGGGGGTATCGCTGCCACGCATCAGGCTGCTGGCGGCCCGCCAGACGGCCCAGGGCGCGCTGTTTTGCAAACAGCCAGCCCATGGCGAGCGCTCCTCAGCCAGCATTCTGGCATAGCCTTCGGCAATAAAGGCCGCCTCTGTCTGCGCCGCAATGCGCCTGCTGTACTCACCGCCGCCGGCAAACAGATTGGGTTCAGAGACCAGCAGCGTGGTCACGCGCTCGCCCAACAGCCTCGCCGCTTCGATGGCGATGCTTCCTCCCATGCTATGACCGAACAGCGCGAAGCGCTGCAGGCGCAGATGGTTAAGTAGCTGCTCCACGACTTGCGCCTGAATATGTATGTTGTAACTAAAGTCGTGCGGTTTATCGCTGTAGCCGAAGCCTGGCAGATCGATGAGTATTTTACGCCGTCCGTTCAGCGCAGGATCGCTGGCGACGCGGGGATAATCGTAGGATGACGCGCAGCCGAGACCGTGGATAAACACCACCGGGAGGCCATCTCCCGGAAGATCGAGCCAACGCAGCGTGGCGCCTGCGACGGAAGAAAAGAAACCGTTCACCTGTATGCCTCCATGATAAAATTACTGGTTTTTTATACAGTAACCTTACCCTTTCCGCCACCCTTTTCTGCCGTCCGGCATCTGGGGTTAAAACAGCGAGACGAGCAGCGCCATCGGGAAGCTGAACGGCCAGGTGGCGCCGATCAACAGGGCCGCCAGCAGGCGGATCACCCGGCTCTCTTTGGTCAAAAACCAGCTAATCACGGCGCATATCACGCCCATAATGGCGTAAAACACCAGCATTTTTTGATATAACGTCATTCTTACTCTTCCTTCCCTGAGGGGCGTTCCATGGTGGGATGATTATCTGCCATGACGTCGTGATTCAGAGATACCTGTATAACAAATTCTGAAACGGGCTGAATATTGAGAATAAAGCCTGATTCGTCTTAATCCGATAGCGCAACCGCAGGCGCCGTACTATACCTTTATGGACTTACTCATTAAGGTGGCGTTATGGATGTCTCCAGCAAAACCGTCATTCTGATTAATGTCTGCGCCGCGTGCGTACTTATCAGCCTGCTGTCCGTGAGATTTGGCTGGTTTTAATGATTTTACTCAGCAACGAAACCTAAAAAAGCAGCCCCCAGGGGCTGCTTTTTTACGCGCGAACACGGGCGATATTATAAAGGTTATAAGCGACAGGTGCTGCCTGGCCTGCCGCAATAACCTTATTAAGCTCCGGGTTATAGTGCGGCAGAAAATTCATCTGTTCGCTATCCCATTCGGCGGCAGCGCAGACGGCCTGCCCCACTCCCGCGTTCTCACAGCCCTGAATGCGTTTTGCCGGGGCGTTACCATAGCTCAGCGTCACAGCGCCGATAGCCAGCAGAATAAAAGCCAAAATTTTCACAACGACATCAACGTTAAAACCTAATATGCGCTAAATGATCGCATGAGCAGCGACGGAAAGTCAAACCCGGGAGCACCCGCAACCCGCCTGCAGCCCGCATTTTGGCCGGACTCACGGAATATTTAATATTCAGAACAAATATCATGCAATAACAGCAAATATTAAATCCTTATTTATAGTCGTGAAATAATTTCGGTTCAGGGCAATTCCATTGGTCTGATAAAGATAATATGTCCCCGTTCTCAGGGGGAAAAGATTGTCGCCGCATTCACCAAAAATGCGATATTCCGCGCAGGGCCTCCATCTTAATACGATAAAAGGCCGCTACAAGCCGTTGTTACATAACCCCTTCATTGTGGATCTCGCGGTTAATCGCCAAAAATAGCGCTAAATGACAACAAATATCATTTGCCTTCCATTCAGATAATACTTACATTCATAACTATTAGTAATGTTTTGGCGCCAGGGCGCTTTTTATATTTCGAGGTGGATATGTCCGGAATCATCACGCTGGTCATCGCGCTGATCCTGCTGGTCGCGGCGGTGTATAATCTTATTTCCTATATTCGTGACCGTCGTAGCGCCAGTTTACCGAGCAAAAAAACCAAGCGCTGAATGGCGGCCAGACGATGCGTTTCCTGATGGTCATTCGGTCTTCATCCCGCGATGCGGCGGGCATAAAAAAGCCCCTGCCAACAGGCAGAGGCCAGTATACGGTCGCGAACCGCGACGCTGTCGCCTCACCCGCCGGGCGCGACGCGCCCAGGGTGACTGGCGGACCCCATCCGGCGCTTATCTCCGGCACTCACATTGGCTTAGCTCTTGAAGGGGCATCAGAATAATCTCATATCCCCCTCGCAGAGTTTTGACAATTTTTGCCATTGTGACTATTAGCGAACTAACACAACCGTCGCGCAATCATCGCCAGCCACTAAAGGGTCAATGCTTTAGCCATGCTTAACCATGACATGGCGGACCACCGTGTAATCCTCAAGGCCATACATCGACATGTCCTTTCCGTAGCCCGACAGTTTCTGGCCGCCGTGCGGCATTTCGCTCACCAGCATAAAGTGGGTGTTGACCCAGGTGCAGCCATACTGCAGCCTGGCACTAAGCCGGTGGGCACGGCCTACATCTTTCGTCCATACTGAGGACGCCAGACCATACTGGGAATCATTCGCCCAGCTCAGGGCCTGCGCTTCATCGCTGAAAGGCGTCACACTGACCACCGGGCCAAACACTTCGCGCTGCACAATGGCGTCTTCCTGCCGGGCGCCGGCAAGCAGCGTCGGCTGGAAGTAATAGCCCGCGCCGTCAGCCCGGCGACCGCCGGTGACCACCTTAATATGCGGTAGTGCCTTTGCGGCTTCCACTGCGGCACTAACCCTTTCAAGATGCGCCAGCGAGCTCAGCGGTCCCAGCTCGGTAGAGGCATCCTCTGGCGCACCCATTTTCAGGCTGGCCACCGCCGCCCCAAGTTTCTCCACCAGTTGGTCGTAAATACCCTGCTGAGCGTAGATCCGGCAGGCAGCCGTGCAGTCCTGGCCGGCGTTATAAAAGCCGAAGGTTCGTACCCCGTCGACTACCGCATCGATATCCGCGTCGTCAAAAACAATGACCGGCGCCTTGCCGCCCAGCTCCATGTGGGTGCGTTTGATCGACGAGGCGGTATGGCTGATGATATGGGCGCCGGTGGCAATCGACCCGGTCAGCGACACCATTCGCACTTTGGCATGCGAGGTCAGCGGGTCGCCTACCGTTTTGCCGCGGCCAAACAGCACGTTGATCACCCCTTCGGGGAAGATATCTTTTGCCAGCTCCGCCAGCTTCAGCGCCGTCAGGGGGGTGATCTCCGAGGGTTTTATCACCACGCAATTGCCTGCCGCCAGCGCCGGGGCCAGCTTCCAGGCCGCCATCATCAGGGGATAATTCCAGGGGGCGATAGAGGCCACCACGCCCACCGGGTCGCGGCGGATCATTGAGGTATGCCCTTCGAGATACTCTCCGGCGGCCATTCCCGGCAGGCAGCGGGCGGCGCCGGCGAAGAAGCGGAAGACGTCCGCAATGGCCGGCATCTCATCGTTAATCACGCAGTGCAACGGCTTGCCACAGTTCAGCGACTCCAGCTGCGCCAGGGTCTCCGCCTGCGCCGCGATAGCGTCCGCCAGCTTCAGCAAGCATTCCGAGCGCGTTTTCGGCGTTGTCTGGCTCCAGGCATCGAACGCCCGATCCGCCGCCTCAACGGCGGCATCGACCTGGGCCGCTGTCGCTTCGGCAATCTCCAGGATCACATCGCCGGTCGCAGGGTTGTATACCGGCACCTTTTCGCCTTCACCTGCCACTAACTTACCGTTTATCAAAAGGTTGTGTTGCATAGCATTATCCTGTTTCATGGTTTTATTTCCCGTTTCCGGCGTCGTTATCGCCGTCGCGGGTGAGCCACCAGGCCCCTAAGATTGGTATCGTCGTTACCAGCATCACCAACAGCGCGACAACGTTGGTGACGGGCACATCGCGCGGCCGCCCCAGCTGATTCAGTAACCACAGCGGCAATGTTCGCTCATGCCCCGCGGTAAAAGTGGTGACGATAATTTCATCAAACGACAGGGCGAAGGCCAGCATTCCCCCCGCCAGCAGCGCCGATCCCAGATTGGGCAACACCACGTAGCGAAAGGTCTGCCAGCCGGTCGCGCCCAGGTCCATCGAGGCTTCCACCAGGCTCCACGAGGTCCGACGAAAGCGGGCAATGACGTTGTTAAAGACCACCACCACACAAAAGGTCGCGTGCCCCACCACAATGGTCAGTAGCCCCGGCTCGAGACCGACGGCTTTAAACGCCGTCAGCAGCGCCAGGCCGGTAATGATCCCCGGCAGGGCGATCGGTAACAGCAGCAGTAGCGATACCGCATTCTTACCAAAAAAAGTGCTGCGCCACAGGGCACCTGCAGCCAGCGTGCCAAGTACTAAGGCAATGGCCGTCGACAGGGCGGCAATTTTAAGTGACAACGTCACGGATTCGAGAATATCGTTACGCCCTGCTGCCTCGCTAAACCAGCGTAGCGTCAGCCCCTGCGGCGGAAAGCTGAAGGCCGCATCCTCCGTATTAAAAGCATAGATGGCAATGATCAGCAGCGGGAAGTGGAGGAACACCACGCCGCCCCAGGTCGCCAGTTGCAGATACCAGGGTGCGCGTTCAGAGTGCATCGAAGGCTCCCAGACGTTTCACGAACGCCAGATAAAGGGCAATCAGCACGATCGGCACGAGGGTGAACGCCGCCGCCATCGGCATATTGCCTATCGCCCCCTGCTGCGAGTAGACCATGTTGCCGATAAAGTACCCCGGCGGCCCGACCAGCTGCGGCACGATAAAGTCGCCCAGCGTCAGCGAGAAGGTGAAAATCGATCCGGCGGCAATACCAGGGATAGCCAGCGGCAGAACCACATAGCGGAAGGTCTGTCGTGGCCCGGCGCCAAGATCGGCCGACGCCTGCAGCAAGGAGCCCGGAATGCGCTCCAGCGCCGCCTGCACCGGCAGGATCATAAACGGCAGCCAGATGTAGACGAACACCAGAAAGCGTCCCAGCCCGGAGGTGGACAAGGTGTTGCCGCCGATCGCCGGGACGGTCAGAAGCGCATTCAGCGCCCCTTCCAGTCCAAGATGGCCCAGAAACCACTGCGCCACACCATCTTTGGCCAGCAGCAGTACCCACGCGTAGGCTTTGACGATATAGCTGGCCCACATCGGCAGCATCACCGCGATATAAAAGAAAGCCTTCATTTTGCCGCTGGTATAGCGAGCCATGTACCAGGCCATCGGCAGCGCCAGCATGGCGCTGGCGAGCGTCACACTCAGGGCCATTACCAGGGTACGGACAATAATGTCGTAATTGGCGGGATTGAACAGCGCCCGCAGGTTGGCCAGCGTAAAGTCGCTGGTCACCGACATGGTGAAGTCGTCAAAGGTATAAATACTCTGCCACAGCAGGGTCAGGAGCGATCCCAGATAGACGATACCAAACCACATCAGCGGCCCGAGCAGCAGTAAAAACAGGCCCAATGCTGGCCGACGCCAGAAGATCCCGGATACGCGCCCGGCCTGCGCAGGAATCATCGCCATGGTCATCTCAGCCTCCGCTTTCCAGCGGGGTCATCGCCGACCGCGACCATGACGCCAGCACCGTTTGCCCCATTCGCGGGGCGCTGGCTGCCGCCGCGCCATCGATATTCGCCTGGCTGACCAGCAGCTTGTCCCCCTCCGCCAGCCTGAGCTCAATCCGCGTCGCCGCCCCCTGATACTGTACCGCCTGCACTACGCCCTGAACCTGAACCTCGCCGCCGCCCTGCAGGCGAACATGCTCCGGACGCAGCGACCAGCTACCCGGCATGCCGCACAATCGCCGGGCCGCCTCGGCTTCAAAAACGTTGGCGGTGCCGACAAAGCCAGCGACAAACGCGGTCTTCGGATGCAGATAGAGATCCTGCGGCGCATCCACCTGTTCGATGCGCCCATTGTTAAACACCGCCACGCGGTCTGACATCGACAACGCTTCGCTCTGGTCGTGGGTCACGAAGATAAAAGTTATCCCCAGCGACTGCTGCAGCTTTTTCAGCTCCACCTGCATCTGCTCGCGCAGCTTCAAATCCAGCGCACCCAGCGGCTCATCGAGCAGCAGCACCCGCGGCTGGTTCACCAGCGCCCGGGCAATAGCGACCCGCTGCCGCTGGCCGCCGGAGAGCTGAGAAGGCTTACGATGATGAGCAAAGCCAAGGGCCACCTTTTCCAGCGCTTCCTGGGCGCGGGCATGGCGCGCTTTCTTCGCCATGCCTTTGACCATCAGGCCGTAGGCGACGTTGTCGAGGATCGACATATGGGGAAACAGCGCATAGTCCTGGAACACCGTATTCACATCCCGCTGCCAGGGCGGCAGTTCGCTGGCCGGCTGACCGAAAATACGGATGGTGCCGCCGGAGAGCTGCTCGAAACCGGCAATCAGCCGCAGGCAGGTGGTTTTACCCGAACCGGAGGGCCCCAGCATCGAGAAAAATTCCCCATCGCGAATGCCTATGCTAACCCCATCTACGGCCCGCACATCGCCGTACAGGCGCGATACATTCTGAAACTCGACCGCGTACGTCATTGTCTGCCTCCCGTCCTTAGCGGCCGCCCATTATCGCAATATAGTCCTGAGTCCATCTGCTGTAGGGTACGTATTTCCCGCCTTCGGCAACCGGCGTTTTCCAGAAATGGATCCGGGTAAACTGGTCATAGCCGTTGGTTTCACAGCCTTTGTCACCGAGCAGCGCGCTGGCTTTACACCCCTCTGGCACCACCGGGAGCGAGCCGAACCACGCCGCCACATCGCCCTGCACCTTCGGCGTGAGCGACCAGTTCATCCATTTGTAGGCGCAGACCGGATGCTTCGCTTCGCTGTGCAACATGGTGGTATCCGCCCAGCCGGTCACCCCCTCCTTCGGAAACACGGTGGCGATGGGCTGGCCTTCAGCCTTCAGGCCGTTGGCCTGATAGGGCCACGAGCTGGAGGCGGCCACCCCTTCGTTTTTGAAGTCGTTCATCTGTACGGTGGCGTCATGCCAGTAGCGATGGATCAGCGGCTGCTGGTCGCGCAGTACTTTCAGCACCGCGTTATACTGGGTTTCGGTCAGTTGATAGGGATCTTCGATCCCCAGCTGCGGCTGGGTGGCTTTGACAAACAGCGCGGCGTCAGCGATATAGATCGGGCCATCATAGGCCTGCACGCGTCCCTGATTGGTTTTGCCGTCCGGCAGGTTCTGTTTAACGAAGACCACGCTCCAGCTGTCCGGCGGCGTCGGGAATACACGGGTGTTGTACATCAGCAGGTTCGGCCCCCACTGATACGGCGTGCCGTAGGCTTTACCGCCGACGTTAAACCATGCCCCTTGCGCAATGCGTGGATCGAGGGTGCGCCAGCCGGCAATCAGCGCGGTATTAATCGGCTGAACGCGTTTGCCCATGATCAGACGCAGCGAGGCATCGCCCGACGCGGTCACCAGATCGTAGCCCCCCTTGGCCATCAGGCTGACCATCTCGTCAGAGGTAGCGGCGGTTTTGACATTAACCTGACACCCGGTCTCTTTTTCAAACTGAGTGACCCAGTCGTACTGCTTGTCTGTCTGGCCGCGTTCGATATACCCCGGCCAGGCAATAATATCGAGCCGCCCTTCCGGTTTATCCAGCGAGGTGAGTGGCTCTGCCGCCTGCACGGTCAAACAGGCCATGCTCAGCACATAAAGGCTGCAACGGGCAAATTTTTTGCTCATCAGGTGTTACTCCTGTCACAAGGTAATTAGCGGCAGCCGTGCCGTAAAAATATCTCCTGAAATAAGGGTAGTCAGCGGATTAACGCCCCCTGGGGAATTTATTCAGGTTGTGACCCGGGACGCATTACGCAAAAATCGCCAACACAAGCAGGACTTTATGGATTATAGACAACGAGTTAGAGAAAAAGGAGGGGTATGCGTATTTCCTATGATGAGCGCCGGTAAAATAATGACCGGCCTCAATAAAAACTCACCCTCGTTTATTTTTCCCGAGAGTTGATGGCGACGGAAAATAGCCTGAGTCGTCAGGTAAGCTGCTCACGAATAAGTTCACCCAACCGCCTCACCCCCTGCTCTTCGCGTTCCCCCCAGCCCCAGGCGGTATTAAAACGGAAAAATGAGGTCCAGCTGGCGGAGGTGGAGAACATTTTTCCTGGGGCAATGCTGATGTGCGAGGCCAGCGCCCGGGCGCTTAGCTCACTGGCGTCGGCCCCTTCCGGCAGCTCAATCCACAGAAAGTAGCCGCTGTCGCTGTGGTGGACGATAACCTCTGGCGGCAGATGGCGCAGCAGCGCCTGCCAGGCCAGCTGTTTACGCTCCGCCAGCTGGCGGCGCAAACGGCGCAGGTGGGCGTCATAGCGCTTGGTGGACAGATAATCCACCAGGGCTAGCTGCATCGGCGAGCTGGTGGAGAGCGTACTCATCAGCTGCAGTTGCTGGATCCGCCGCGCCTGTTTGCCGGCCGCCACCCAGCCGATACGAAACCCGGGCACCAGACATTTTGAAAATGAGCTGCAGTGCAGCGTCATATCCTGATGGTCCCAGTATTTCGCTGGTAACGGTTTCTCGCGACCAAAGTAAAGCTCGCTGTAGACATCATCTTCTATCAGCATCACGTTATAGCGCGCCAGCAGCGCCACCAGCGCCGCTTTTTTTTCGGCGCTAAGCGTAAAGCCGAGCGGGTTCTGCCCGTTGGTCATTAACCAGCAGGCCTTGACCGGGTAATTTTGCAGGGCCGCTTCCAGCGCCGTCAGGTCAATGCCCTCTTTGACGTCGGTCGCCACCGACAGCGCCTTCAGGCGCAGCCTCTCCAGCGCCTGCAGGGCGCCGTAGAAACAGGGGTTTTCCACCACCACCCAGTCGCCCGGCTCGGTCACTGCCTGCAGACTGAGGTTAAGCGCCTCCAGCGCCCCGGCGGTAATCACGATCTCGTCCGGCGAGATGTTCATCCCCTGCAGGGCATAGCGTCGGGCAATGGCGTGCCGCAACTCCGCATTGCCCGGCGGCAGGTTCTCAATGACGCTCATGGCGGTGGCGGTTTTGCTCACCTGCGCCAGCGAGCGGTTAAGCTGCTGCAGCGGGAAGAGACGCGGGTCCGGAAAGGCCGAGGCAAAGGGCAGCATCGACGCCTGGCGGCTGGCCTGTAGCACCTCAAAGATATAGGTATTGATATCGACAGCTTCATCGCGGGTCACCTGGGCAGGCGGCGCCGGCTGTCTAAGCTTCACCGGCTGAGGGGCGACATAATAACCCGACTGCGGACGGGCGACGATGCGCCCCTGGCTTTCCAGCAGCTGATAGGCATGGCTGACGGTCATAAAGCTCATGCCGCTGCTGATCACCTGCTCGCGCAGCGACGGCAGCCGATCGCCAGGCAACCAGACGCCAAGCGCGATCTGTTCGGTCAGCTGTTGCGCCAGCTGTTGATACTTTTTCATTGCGGCCGTCCCCGTACGATAACCTCCCATTATCATATATCAGTTATAAAAAAATCATAGTTTGCTGTAACTGTTATATCTGCAGCGGCAGTCGCGTCCCGTCATAGCACGGGATAGGTTTAAAATATCACCACCCAGAATAGTGAGATTAACGCAAACCAGAAGATAATCATCACGCCGAGCGTAATGCACAAACTCTGTAATCCTTTTTCAGACATGGGCATTCCTTTTTATTTATTCCCGAGCGCATACAGTACAAATTACCCACGGAGTCGACAATTTATTATTATTTAATTTACGATTAACCCGCTCAGCGTTTTTACTTATTCTCATACTAATGCGTGAGAATAAATGACGCTAAAACTCGTTGTGCATTATCGCAAGAATTAATACAGCACCGTGTGATATTCGGGATATATTATTCCGGCCAGAAACAGTGCCGTGCCGGCGGCCGAGTCCGCCGATCAACCGCTCCCGGGATAACGGCCAAATCTCCGCTGGTCTGTTGGTTAAGCGACCCACCCCATCGGTATTTATTCGTGCCGGCCGATGATCTGGACGCGAGGTGAAAAATCATAACAGCGGCCAACTGTTATGATAAAAAATGGCGCGACTGCCTCTGCCCCCCAGCCACCACCCTGCCTAAAATTGCGCTGAATCAATTTTGTAGTGGAGTCCTGCATGTTCGGTCTTGATGCATTCCATCTTGCGCGAATTCAATTCGCCTTTACGGTCTCATTTCATATTATCTTTCCCGCCATTACTATTGGGCTGGCCAGCTACCTGGCGGTACTCGAAGGTCTGTGGCTAAAAAGCAAAAATCCCACCTGGCGTTCGCTGTACCACTTCTGGTCGAAAATCTTCGCCGTCAACTTCGGCATGGGGGTGGTTTCCGGGCTGGTGATGGCCTATCAGTTCGGCACCAACTGGAGCGGTTTCTCTCAGTTCGCGGGGAGCATTACCGGCCCCCTGCTGACCTATGAAGTCCTGACAGCGTTCTTTCTGGAAGCGGGCTTTCTCGGGGTGATGCTCTTCGGCTGGAACCGCGTAGGGCCGGGGCTGCATTTTTTCGCCACCTGCATGGTGGCGCTGGGCACCATCATCTCGACCTTCTGGATCCTCGCCTCCAACAGCTGGATGCAGACCCCGCAGGGGTTTGAGATCGTTGACGGCCAGGTGGTGCCCGTCGACTGGCTGGCAGTGATCTTTAACCCGTCGTTCCCCTACCGCTTACTGCATATGACAGTGGCGGCGTTTCTCAGTAGCGCGCTGTTTGTCGGCGCCTCGGCGGCCTGGCATCTGCTGCGCGGCAATCAGTCGCCGGCGATCCGTAAGATGTTCTCGATGGCGCTCTGGATGACGCTGCTGGTCGCCCCCGTCCAGGCGCTGATCGGCGATATGCATGGTCTGAATACCCTGAAACACCAGCCGGCGAAAATAGCCGCCATTGAGGGCCACTGGGAAAACCCGCCGGGCGAGGCAACGCCGTTGCTGCTGTTTGGCTGGCCTGATATGGCGCAGGAGCGCACCCGCTACGGGCTTGAGATCCCGGCCCTGGGCAGCCTGATCCTCACCCACAGCCTTGATAAACAGGTGCCGGCGTTGAAGGAGTTCGCTCCTGAGGATCGCCCGAACGCTACCGTGGTGTTCTGGTCGTTTCGCCTGATGGCCGGTCTTGGCATGCTAATGCTCCTGCTCGGCGTACTGGCCCTGTGGCTGCGTCGCGGCGGCCGACTGTACCATTCCCGGCCATTTCTGCGCTTTGCGCTATGGATGGGCCCTTCAGGACTGATTGCTATTCTCGCTGGCTGGGTAACCACCGAAGTGGGCCGTCAGCCATGGGTGGTGTATGGCGTTCAGCGCACTGCAGACGCCGTTTCCGCCCACGGCGATCTGCATATGTCGGTCAGTTTATTGACCTTTATCGTGGTCTACAGCGCCGTCTTCGGCGTCGGCTACAGCTATATGCTGCGCCTGATCCGCAAGGGGCCGCAGGAGGTGCAGCCCGCGACAACCGGTACGCCAGCCCGCCCGCTGTCCGCCGCCACTGAAGGTTATCTGCAGAAGGAGTCCCGCTAATGGGTATCGAATTATCGGTGATCTGGTTCGTGATTATCGTCTTTGCCACGCTGATGTACATTGTCATGGATGGCTTTGATCTGGGCATCGGGATGTTGTTCGGCACAGTACGGGGCAGCACCGAGCGCGACGTAATGGTCAACAGCGTCGCCCCGGTGTGGGATGGCAATGAGACCTGGCTGGTACTGGGCGGCGCTGGTCTGTTTGGCGCTTTTCCCCTCGCCTACGCGGTGATAATCGACGCCCTGTCGATCCCCCTGACCCTGATGCTGATCGGCCTGATTTTTCGCGGCGTCGCCTTTGAGTTTCGCTTCCAGGCCACCCCGTCGCACCGGCCCTTCTGGGACCGTGCCTTTTTTGGCGGTTCCTTGCTGGCGACCTTCAGCCAGGGCGTGGTGGTCGGGGCGGTGATCAACGGTTTCACCGTCAGCGGTCGCGCCTTCAGCGGCGGCATGTTTGACTGGCTGACCCCGTTCAGCCTGTTTTGCGGACTCGGGCTGTGCGTGGCCTATGCGCTGCTCGGCGCCACCTGGCTGGTGATGAAAAGCGAAGGCGCGCTGCAGCAGCGGATGCGAAGCGCATCGCGGCAGCTGCTGGTTGCCCTGCTGGCGGTGTTTGCCGTCATCAGCCTGTGGACTCCGCTGGCGCACCCGGCAATTGCCGCCCGCTGGTTCAGCCTGCCGAATCTCTATTTCCTGCTGCCGGTGCCGCTGCTGGTGATCCTCATCAGCGGCTGGCTGTGGCGTACGCTGCATCAGCGCGACCGCCATGTTTCGCCCTTCACGCTGACGCTGGGCCTGGTCTTTCTCGGCTTTAGCGGACTGGGGATCAGCATCTGGCCGCATATTATCCCGCCGGCCATCACGCTGTGGCAGGCTGCCGCTCCCCCGCAAAGCCAGGGCTTTATGCTGGTGGGCGCACTGCTGATTATTCCGGTCATTCTTGGCTACACCTGCTGGAGCTATTACGTGTTCCGCGGCAAAGTTCAGCCCGGGGAGGGATATCACTGATGCATACTGCCTGGCCTAAACGTCTGCTGTGGCTGATCGCGCTCTGGGGAGGCAGCGTACTGACGCTGGCCGCCATCAGCCTGCTGTTTCGCCTGCTGATGACCGCCGCAGGGCTAAAAGTCTGAGTGGGATGCAGAGAAGTCCGAAAAGGGATTTCTCCATCTTATCTTCACTTTTGCCTGATGAAATACGGCGATACATCAGAAGAAAGGATATTGCTATGAAGAAGTTAGCTTTACTGTCCGCCGTGATGACGCTGGGAATATCGTCATGGGCGTTCGCTGCCGACAACCCACCACCGCCGCCAGAAAAAGGCGCGCAGCATCAGGGTAAACCGCTGGCGAAAAACGGCCAACACGATGGTAAGCAAGCGCAACACAACGGCAAGCAGCCACAACGAGATGGCAAACAGCCGCAGCGTGACGGCAAGCAGCCACAGCGTGACGGCAAGCAGCCGCAGCGTGACGGCAAGCAGCCGCAGCGTGACGGCAAGCAGCCGCAGCGTGACGGCAAGCAGCCGCCAAAAGGCGGCGAGCACAGCGGGAAACCGCTGCCGCCAAAAGCATAACCCCTCAGGCCTGGCCTTCTGCGCCAGGCTTTTTTTCACCTTCTTTCAGCTGACATTGACAAACTCTTGCCCTTCTTTGAGAAGCCGAGAAAAAAACCTGCACAACGCCTGGCATAGTAAGCCCACCCCATTGATTCGCAGAGAAAAGGTATGTTGAGGAGAAGCATGAGCGCGCTGCTGTTGCTGTGCGCGCTGTTTTCAGGACATCTGCTGGCCCACCGCCAGGGGCACGATTACTTTCCGGTGCAGAGCCTCGAACAGCAACTGCTGCACGAGGCGGACAGCGACGAGCTTCGCAGCCAGTGCGAGGAGGCCGCCGCCGATCTGAACGAGCATCACCGCTGGCAGGATGCCCGCAAACCGCGGGCGCCGCATTGCCCGTAGCGTCGCGCTGGATCAGGCTCCTTTGCGCTTCGGCAGGGTCTTCATCAGCTCATCCGGGCTGACGGAAGCGACGATGCTCCCGGGAAGCGGCATTTTGAGGATGTGGTTTTTAATCTTCCCGACGACATGCATTTCGCACGGGCGACAGTCAAACTTCAGGGTCAGCACTTCATCGCCGTGGATCAGCTGCATCGGCGTGGCTTTCCAGCTCTTGATGGAGCCTTTCGCCTGTTTCGGACAAAGATTAAACGCAAACCGCAGGCAGTGTTTGGTGATCATCACCGGCACATCGCCCTTCTCTTCGTGCGCTTCATAGGCGGCGTCAATCAGCTGCACGCCATAGCGCTGGTAAAAGGCCCGCGCCTTATGGTTATAGACGTTGGCGAGGAAGGAGAGATGGGTCTCCGGATAGACCGGCGGCGGTACGGAGACCGGCTTGCGGGTGCCGCGTTGCCAGGCGTTGAGGCGCGCTTCGTCCAGCATTTCAGCCGTTTCACGACGCAGCTGGTTGAGCAGACTGTTGGGGACAAACAGTGGCGGCAGGTTGACCTGCACGTCGCGTGGGTAGTAAATGGTCTGCCCCAGTTTTGTGACGCCGTCACGCAAATTGGCCAGCGCTTTTTCTGCCTGATTGGCTTCGGCGAACGCTCCGTCGAGAGTATGGGTCACGCTGACGCCATCTTCACAGGTCATGGTCAGAACCAGCTGTTCCTGCCAGCCGCTCAGCGTAACGTCCACGGCGATGCGGCGTTCGCTGGAGGTCTTCAGCAGCGCCTGCTGCCAGTTGTGATCGAGGTTACGGTTGAGCGCCTGGTGCGGACGCGCTTTGTGCAGATCCGCCGGCATCTCGTTCGGCCACACCCGATAGCGATTTTCGCCGGTTTTCTCCACCGTATTGGCACGGAAGCCCACCACTTCACGCTTGATCATCACGTTAAGGCCATCGCCGTTGGTTAACGGTTCGCTCACATCGACATCAAGATGGTCTTTCCCCACCTTCAAGACTTCGCCCACCGGCAGCCCGATAAATTTCGGCGAATCAAACGCGCCGATATCGCCTTTGCGGGCATTGACGAAGTAGTCGGTACTGCCGCGATGGAAGGTTTTATCGGTAGAGGGAATGAAGAAGTGCTCGGTGCGCCCTGCCGAGGCGCGCGCCAGATCGCCGCGGTCTTCGATAATGGCATCCAGCATTTGACGGTAGTGCGCAGTGATGTTTTTCACATAACTCATGTCTTTGTAACGGCCTTCAATTTTGAAGGAACGTACCCCGGCGTCGATCAGCGCCGCCAGGTTGGCGGTCTGATCGTTGTCCTTCATCGACAGGAGATGTTTTTCATAGGCCACCACCCGTCCCTGATCGTCTTTCAGGGTATACGGCAGGCGGCAAGCCTGCGAGCAGTCGCCCCGGTTGGCGCTACGTCCGGTCTGGGCGTGCGAAATGTTGCACTGCCCGGAATAGGCCACGCACAGCGCGCCATGAATAAAGAATTCAATGGTAGCGTCGGTATGGTCATAAATAGCTTTGATCTGACTGAGATTCAGTTCACGCGCCAGCACGATCTGGCTGAAGCCGGCGTCGGAGAGAAATTTCGCTTTTTCCACGCTGCGGATATCACACTGGGTGCTGGCGTGCAGCTCAATCGGCGGCAGATCCAGCTCCATGATCCCCATATCCTGCACAATCAGCGCGTCAACGCCCGCCTCATAAAGATCGGTAATCAGCCGCTGCGCCGGCTCCAGCTCATCATCATGCAGAATGGTGTTCAGCGTGACAAAGATTTTGGCGCCATAGCGATGGGCAAAAGGCACCAGACCGGCGATGTCGCTCAGGCTGTTGCTGGCATTGTGACGAGCGCCAAAGTCAGGCCCACCGATATAAACGGCGTCGGCGCCGTGGAGGATCGCTTCGCGAGCGATACCGGCGTCGCGGGCAGGACTAAGAAGTTCAAGACGATGATTGTGCAGGCGCATACGCGTGTTGTTATCCAGTATAAGGGGGTCGAAATGGCGGCTATTGTAGTCAGAACCGGGTACAGACGAAAACCTTTTCCACCGTCGCGCGACGACGAATTTTCATTTTTCAGCAAAGTATTGACGGAAAAGATAGTTCCTTCACATCCTCGCGCAGCGTACTGTCATCTCGTATTCCGGATTTTCCTCGTCACGTTGTGAGTGGTTATCATCAGTCATCTTGTCTGGCCGCGGGTTCGCCCGCGGTTTTTTCTTTTGGATAATGGATAAGAGAATGGAAATGGGCCGCCTGAACGCCGCGGTTACGATACGCATGCGCCTCATCGCCGGCGAAGCGCCGTCCCTCCCCTGGCTGCAGTAAATGCCACTCCCCCTGTAAACAGAGATCCAGGGCGCCGCTAATCACCACCACATGTTCAATCACCCCTTTCTCATGCGGCGTCGATTCGCTCAACGCGCCGGGGGCAAGGGTTATCGAAAAATGGTCAAAGCGCAGCTCCGGGTCCCACGGGAAGACCGGGGTCACCACCATCGCCTGCTGCTGCGGATCAAAAGCGGAAGGCGCTGCGCTGGCGTCCGGAACGATAAACGCCGAAAACGGCACGTTCAGCCCGGTGGCAATCTTCCACAGCGTCGCCACCGTCGGGCTCGATTCATTACGCTCAATCTGCCCCAGCATGGCTTTCGACACCCCCGTCTCTTCTGCCAGACGCGAGAGACTCCAGCCACGCTGCTGGCGCAGGGTTTTGAGCGTTGCCGCCAGATGTTGCGCAATATTCATCCTACCTCCTGACTTGTACAGGCAAGAGTATATCCCCATTTGCCTGATTCTACAGGGCGTTTCTCGGCATATCACCGTGAGAACAGGTGTCTTACGCTCTCCACATCCGCACCTTGTGCGCTATAACGCACAGTGATAGAGTATTTGTATGTTATAACGCACAAGAGAATCCTATGCGCTCGTTTACCCTTCCTCTTCCCACTCTGTTGGCGGGTTTCGTCGCTGTACTGGTGGGCTACGCCAGTTCAGCCGCCATTATCTGGCAGGCTGCTGCGTCTGCTGGCGCTACCCCCGGGCAGATCGCCGGCTGGATGACGGCCCTTGGCCTCGCCATGGGTATCAGCACCCTTGCGCTGAGCGGCTGGCGTAAAGTTCCTGTGCTCACCGCCTGGTCAACGCCGGGCGCCGCGCTGCTGGTCAGCGGTCTACAGGGAGTCACCCTCGCCGAGGCCGTGGGGGTGTTTATCTTTGCCAACGCGCTGATCGTCCTTTGCGGCGTGACGGGCCTGTTTGCCCGGCTGATGAAGATCATTCCCCATTCACTGGCCGCCGCGATGCTGGCCGGGATCCTGCTGCGTTTCGGTTTGCAGGCCTTCGCCGGCTTACAGGACCATCTGCTGCTGTGCGGCGGCATGCTCGCCGCCTGGCTTCTCTGTAAAGCGCTGTGGCCCCGCTTCGCGGTAGTCGCCGCGCTGGTGGTGGGGGCGCTGATCGCGGCGGCCTCCGGGGACGTCGCCAGGACGGCCGTACCGCTGGCCTTCGCGGCACCAGAGTGGATCGCGCCGCAGTTTACCCCGGCGCTGCTGCTCAGTGTCGGCCTGCCGTTTTTCCTCGTCACCATGGCCTCGCAGAACGCCCCCGGGTTCGCCACGCTGCAGGCATCCGGCTACACCGTACCGGTATCGGCGCTGCTCGTCGCCTGTGGAGGTCTGGCGTTGGTGCTGGCGCCGTTTGGGGTCTACTCCATCTGCATCGCGGCGATCACCGCTGCGATTTGCCAGAGTCCGGAGGCGCACCCGGATCCGCAACAGCGCTGGCTGGCGGCCATGGCCGCAGGCGGTTTTTATCTGCTGGCAGGTCTGTTCGGCGGATCGATCACCGCCCTGATGTCGGCTTTACCCGCGGCGTGGATCCAGATGCTGGCCGGCCTGGCGCTGCTCGGCACCATCGGCGGCAGCCTGTTTCAGGCGGTACATCAGGCCAGTGAGCGCGATGCGGCGGTGCTGACCTTCCTGGTCACCGCCAGCGGCGTGACGCTGGCGGGAATTGGTTCGGCCTTCTGGGGCGTGGTGCTTGGTGGGGTAAGCTATGGCGTGTTATCCGCGCTGCGCCGCCCTTAGCTGGGACGGCGTCAGGCCGGTGGCCGCTTTCACCCGATGGCTGAAATGGCTGGCGGAGCTGAAGCCGCAGGCCAGCGCAATCTCCGTTAACGGCAGCGCGCTGTGGCAGAGCAGATTTTGCGCCCTGGCCATTCGCTGCTGCATCACATATTGATGCGGGGCCATATTCAACGACTGGCGGAACATGCGGGCAAAATGGAACTCACTGAGTCCCGCCTGCTGCGCCAGGTCGGCCAGGGTCAGCGGCTGATCGAGGTGGGCATCGATCCAGGCCAGCACGTGACGCTTCACGCCCGGCGCCAGCCCTCCGGTGACCGTCGGCAAACGCCACTGCACGGTGGAGTAGTGCTGGATCAGATGGGTGAGCAGTAAGCTGCTGGCGGCGCTGAGGGTCAACTGGTTCGCCGGCTGTCGCCAGTCATTGGCCAGTAAAAACTGGCGGTACACCGCGGTGATTTTGTCATCGCTGGCGAAGGTTTTTTCCTGCAGGGTGAAGTTTGCCGGGCTACGATCCCACACCTCTTCGCCGACGCGGCGCAGGTGCTCATCGGTACAGTAGAGATGCACAAAAGACAGATCGCCGCGGATATCCCAGACGCTCTCATCGCCTTTCGGCATCAGACAAAAGCGATCCGGGCCGCCGCCATTTTTCCAGCCGTGCGGCGTCTTTTGATAGCTTTCATAGCCATCGGCGACGTACAGGCTCAACGTATGGTGATCGCTGCGCACCGTCACGGTATCGCAATTGTTGTACCAGGCGGCCAGTTGAATTCCGGAATTCAGCTCCACCGTGCCCCGCAGCACCGCGTTCTGTCGCCGTAATGTTTCAAACGTCCCGTAACCCATTGCCTTCACGCATCTGCCCGTAAAAGCTCTAGTCTAGGGAGACTCCGGCGCGGTTTCCAGTCCTCACCGCAGGCGAATGACAAATAAGCGCAAGAATTTGCAAGCCGACAACAAGCGGGTGAAAGCTGCCGGTTGCGACAGGCGGCATACTCCTCCCTTCAACAAGCAGAGGAGAGTCAGGGTGAACGCATTACTTTATGCACTCGTTGTCGTGATCTGGGGGACAACGTGGATTGCGATTTTTTTACAACAAGGGCCGGTGGCGGCGCCGGTATCCATTTTTTGGCGCTTTGCCGTGGCCAGCATCACGATGCTGACGATTCTGCTTGTCACGCGACGGCTACGGCCGCTGGGCGCGAAAGATCACTTTTGCTGCCTGCTGCAGGGCTGCTGCGTCTTCTGCTTTAATTTCTGGTGTTTTTATACCGCCGCGGCCTGGATCAACACCGGTCTGGAATCGGTGATCTTTTCCATGGCCGTACTGTTTAACGCCATTAACAGCTTTCTTTTTTTTCGCCAGCAGCCGCCGGGCCGCTTCTGGGCCGCCGCCGCGCTGGGCCTCGCCGGTATCGTCACCCTGTTCTGGGATGACCTGCTGGCCAATGGGCTTAACGCCTCGCTGCTGTGGGGGATCGGTCTGAGCGCCCTGGGCACCTACGGCTTTTCACTGGGCAATATGTTCAGCATTCGCCACCAGCGGCGAGGGCTGGAAACCCTCACCACCAACAGTTGGGCGATGCTCTACGGGACGCTGGTGATGGGCGCGATCGCCCTGCTACGTGGCGATAATTTTATGCCGGAGTGGACCGTCAGCTACCTCGGCGCCCTGCTTTACCTGGCGCTGTTCGGTTCGGTCATTGCCTTTGGGGCCTATTTCACTCTGGTGGGGCGCATTGGCGCCAGCAAAGCCGCCTACAGTACGCTGCTGTTTCCGCTGGTCGCATTATCCATTTCCACCGTCTATGAAGGGTATGTCTGGCACAGCAACGCCGTGATCGGGCTGGCGCTGATCCTGTTGGGTAACCTGGTAATGTTTGCCAAACCGGAACAGCTGCTGCTGCGCCGAAGGCTGGCCTGAGGAGACAGAAGAGAAACAGCGCCGTCGCCAGACGGCGCTGGCACGATTAACGCTGAGAGGGATCGAATTTGACGGCGTCGACCGCCATATCATCGATCACCTGCTTCAGGGTATCGACGGTCAGCGGCGTATTCTCATTCGCCAGGGTTTTGCCTTCCCCTTTACGAACAACCTTGATCACCGGCTTATTGGTGCTGGCGTCAATGACCTCCGCCTCAAAGTACAGATCGGTGTCCATGGTACGATGGCCGGTGGCGGCCTGGGTGCCGGCGACAATCATAGCGACCGGGATCACTTCATAGAACTGCAGCCCCTCTTTGCTGGAGTCCACCCCGGTGATCGCCCCGCGGAAGATGAGGCTGCGCTTGCCGGCGGTAGTGGCCAGCGGTTTACGCTCGGAAATAGCCTGTTTCAGCTCTTTGTTGGTGTAGTTAAGAATATCCTGCAGCGCCTTATCCCCTACCTGGGTGGTCGGCTTCGGTACCGGATAGTAGGTCACCGGGTGATAAACGATATTGTCATAGTTGGCTGGATTGAAGTTCGGATCGATCCAGCGCAGCTCCGGCTTGCCGGAGGCAGAGGTCGTTTCTTTCAAACTGGAATAATCTTTTAAGAAGCCCGAATACTGATTCGGTTGCGCCACTTTCGCCGCACAGCCGGTCAACGCCAATATTCCCGCCAGAGCGGCGACTTTCAGTAAAACGCGAGTACGCATAGAGAGATCCCTGTAAATGCAGTTTTTTTTCGGCAGACGTTATAGCAAATAGGACCCACTAGTTTTGTGACAAAAAAAGGGCTTCGTCAAGGAAGATTTATAAATATTGATAGGATGAACATTACGTTATTAAATAATCACTTAAAACAGGCAGAAGGCTGCTTTTTATCCCTCTTTTATACGGTGACTTCCTCACTTATTTTCCCTGCTCTTCACCTTACTACGCGGCGCGGGCAACGTCCTGATTCCCCACGCCGCCGCGTATCAGGCAGGCTTGCGCGCCAACAGGGTGGCGAAGCGCAGTTTGATGCGATTGCCGTTGGCGTCGGTGCGATGCAGCTCGCCGACGTCCTCATTGTATTTCAGCAGCTCCCAGCCCTGGTAATAATCACGAAGCTCATCGGGTTTAAAGGCAAACGGGAAGCCGACGGCGCAGGGATAATCTTCGGTATCCATTGCCGCCACAATCAGGTTATAGCCGCCGGCGGCGGTGCAGCGCTGCATATTGGCGATCAGGCCCGGGATGGTGTCAGGCTCCAGGAACATCATCACCACGGTGGAGAGGATCAGGTCATATTCCCCATCAAAGGTCAGGCTATTGAGGTCGGTTACCGCGGTGCGGAGATTTTCCAGCGCCTCGGCAGCGCGAATACTTTCCAGATTATTGATGCTCATCGGATTTTTATCCCACGCCGTCACCGTGAATCCGTTCGCCGCCAGATAAAGGCTGTTACGCCCGTTGCCACAGCCCAGATCCAGCGCCCGCCCCGGAGGCACCACTGTCGCAGCATGCAGCACCTCGGAATGGGTGCGTGTCAGGCCATATTTATCACTAAAATAATCCGCGTCACGCGTTGTCATGATCCTTCCTTCTTATTCAGGAGTGTTTCCCGGTCGACCTGTACCAGCAGTTTCCCGCTCACCAACAGCAAAATTGTGCGCAGTAACAGCAGGCCGACAACCAGATTGCTAAAAATAAACAGCGGCATTGCCAGATGGTGAAAAAAGCCGTCCGCCCTGGCCTGGCCGAGATGCAGGCCGGTAGTGGCCAGCGCGGAAATACCGAACGAGAAGCTCCAGAAGGAAGCATTGAACGGCTGGCGAAGATACCAGGGCATCAGGCGCAGCATGAACAGTAGCTGCAGCAGGCCGTAACCAAACAGCAGCTTCGCGAAGGTATCCGCTTCCCCACCGTTGACGCTGAGCCAGGCGCTGCAGGCCACCAGCGCAGGCGCCAGTTGGATCCCCAGCGAGGTGCGCAGCGGCGTCGGCAGCTCGCCCGCGCTGCGCAGACGCTGGAGGATCGCCGGCTCGAGGCTCAACCAGGAAAAGACCCCGGCGCCGAGGAACACCAGCCCGGCGTCGGTAAATCCCAGCGCGCCGCAGGCCATCGCGCTAATGAAATTATTGGCCACCGTGGGCAGATAGAGCCCCGGCGTGGTGGCCTCGTGAGGATGCGTCCCCCGCCACAAGCCGCCACTTTGCCAGGCGGCATAGGCAAGCTGCAGCGCCACCCCCGGCACAAACAATCCCAGCGCCAGCGGTCGCCACCAGGGCACCAGCCCGATCGCCACCAGCAGCGTGGTGGCCGGAAACAGGCTGACAAAGCTGCTGCTGACCGGATGACGCATCTCCCGTAGCACGCTCGCCGGAAAGCGAATTGCCCGGCTGATAAACGCCATGCTGAGCAGAGTCCACATCGCGATCGCCAGCATCACCAGACCATCGCCGATGCTGCGGCTAACCGGCCAGAGCGTGCTGGCGTAGCGCCAGGCGAAGCCCATTCCGATGGTGCCGAGCACCATACCAAAATAGCCTGCCGGCAGGTTCAGCGCCTGCCGCGGCGTTTGCTTGCTCTTCATTTTGTTGATGATATCAATTTAATTTGAAGTTGCATTTTAAAGGAACCTTATCCCGCGCGCTACGGCGATCTTTGCTATGTTTATGTTAACCATAAGTAATGAGGATCGGGAATGCGTAAATACCGTCTCAGCGAACAGACCAGGCAGTATTGTTACCAGGAAGAGGCTGGCAAACAGAGCGTCACCCTGCGCCAGATAGTGGCGCTTATCGATTTCGCTGACGTCAAAACAGGCAGCGAAGGCGGTTGGGTGGACGCGGAAAGCGCTCTCAGCCAACAGGGAGAGTGCTGGATCTATGATGCCAACAGCGTGGTTTTCGCCGGGGCAAGTATCCGCGACGACGCTCGCTTAACCGGGCCCTGCGTGGTCAGCCACGAGGCCGCCATCGGCGGACGGGCATGCATTCATGCCTCGCACATTAGCCATCACGCGCAGATAAGTGACAACGTCACGGTTAATCATAGTCTGGTGCGCGGTTACTGTCGCCTCGCCGACGAGGCGCGTCTCCTGCCCCACTGCCAGGTGATTGCCGCCCGCGGACTGACCGCCGATCGCGACAAAGTCCTGCAGATTTATCAGCGAGCCACCGTTAGCGCCTCGCGTATTCTTCATCAGGCGCAAATCTACGGCGATGCCTTTGTCGAGCACGCTTTTGTCGAACATCGGGCAGAAGTGTTCGACCAGGCAAGACTGGAGGGGAACGAAGAAAACGACGTCTGGGTGTGCGATAACGCCCGGGTTTATGGTCATGCGCGACTGATCGCCGGTCGCGGAGAGGATGCTATTCCCACCGTGCGCTACAGTTCGCAGGTGGCGGAGAATGCGGTAATTGAAGGCAACTGCCTGTTAAAGCACCGGGCGATGGTCGGGGGCGAGGCGCAGCTGCGCGGTGGTCCGATTCTGCTCGACGACGATGTGCTGATCCAGGGGCGGACAGTCATCATCGGCGATGTGATCGTTGAGCACCAGGTCTCCATCAATGACGAGGTGCAGATTGCCGCACAGGAGGGAGAGGCCATTCATCTGCGCGGCCCGAAAACGCTTGACGGCCAGCAGCACATCACCCGCACGCCGCTGTTAGGCGCCCTCTAGCGCCTCGTCGCGGTCAATAATGCGCGCGTAAATATTCTGATCGTCATAGCTGCCGTTCAGATACTCAGCCTGCCTGAGGCAACCTTCAAGAACGAACCCATTGCGCAACGCCACCTGGTTACTGCGGGTATTGGCCACCCGGCATTTGATCACAAACCGGCGCACCAGCCCGCTGCGGGCATAATGGTGGATAAAGGCCTGCAGGGAGCGGGAAAGCAGCCCCTGCCCCTGGTGATCTTCATCGATCCAGTAGCCGATATAGGCCGTTTTGTTCTGCGGCTCGATCTGGTTGAACGACAGGACGCCCACGAGTCGATGGTCGAGAAACAGCAAAAACATTTTGGCGTAATCCCGCTGATGCAGAATCACGTTACCCTGCACATGGCGGCGGGTCTCCTCTTCGCTGTTCACTTCGGCGGGCCAGTTGAGCGATTGCTGCAGCCAGTGGCGGTTTTTCACCACCAGCTGGTGCAGATCGCTGACGTAGCGCTCATCAATCGCGATAAGCGTCAGCGCGTCGGTCACCGGGATCGTCTCAGGTACTGCGGGAATGTCTGTAGTCATGGGGCTCTCTACTGGCCCGCAGGGGTTGCCTGCGGGCCGCGGCTGTCACGGGATTATTTCATGATCCGGTCGTCAACGTAGTTACGTTTATCCGGCGCCGGCGGGAAGTACTGATAGAGCCAGGTTTCGCTGATGGCTTCGCCCTGACAGCGCAGGAACAGGCGCATCTCCACCGGGTCGGTCGAGTCGGAGGTCGGATACCAGTCGAAGAGGATCCGGTAGCCATCGAACGGCTCGACGTAGAGGATCTCAATCTGCTTCGCTTCCCCGCTGGAGAGGGTGATCACCGGTTCAATACCGCGCGGCGCGGCGGCCTTCAGATCGCCGCCGACAAAATCGATGGCAAAACGACGCGCCCACTTATCCGGATAGTGCTCGCCCGGCGCCCAGCCTTCCGGGAAGCCCCCCATCCCGGTGCGGGTGGCGAGCACACGCGCCAGCGGGGTGCTCACCGGCGGCTGCGCGCTCCAGTAGAGACGGTAGCGGAAGTCCAGTTCGTCGCCCGCCTTCACCGCTTTTTCCGGCTGCCAGAAGCAGACGATATTATCCAGCGTTTCGCCGGTGGTTGGGATCTCCATCAGGCTGACCGCCCCTTTCCCCCACTGGTTACGCGGCTCAACCCACAGGCTGGGGCGCTTGTTATACCAGCCCATCACGTCCTGGTAATGGGAGAAATCGCGGTCCAGCTGCAGCAGACCGAAGCCGCGCGGGTTCTTGTCCTGGAAGGCGTTGAACTGCAGCTTCTGCGGGTTATTCAGCGGCCGGCAGACCCATTCGCCGTTCCCCAGCCACATCGACAGCCGATCGGAGTCGTGGATCTGCGGGTGGATGGTATCGCACATCCGGCGCTCGTTGTTGCCGCAGCTGAACATACTGGTCATCGGCGCGATACCCAGCTGTTTGATGTCCTTGCGGGCATAAAGGTGGTTTTCCACGTCCATGATGACCTGGGTATCCTGGCAATGGATGGTGAACTTGTAGGCCCCGGTGATGCTCGGGCTATCCAGCAGCGCATAAACGGTAAAGACCGTGGCGTCCCCTTTAACCGTTTCGAACCAGAAGGAGGTGAAATCAGGGAACTCTTCCGGGGTATCGGTAAAGGTGTCTACCGCCAGCCCACGAGCCGACAAGCCGTACTGGTAGGTGCTGTCTACCGCGCGGAAATAACTGGCGCCAAGGAACGCCACGATATCGCGGCGCGCCAGCTCCGGCGCTTTAAACACCCGGAATCCGGCGAAGCCGAGGTCGGACTGCCCTTCCAGCTGGCGGGTGTCGACCCCGGCGTCATTGTACTTAAACAGCTCAGGGCGGAAATGGATCTCGCGCGCCTGCTGAGTGGCGGCGTCAAGAGAGAACATCCGCACGCGGCGACGGAACCCCATCCCGACGTGGAAAAACTGGATGTCCAGTTTGCGTTCTTCGATGTTGTTCCACAGCGAGTGGTTGGCGTCATACTGGATGCTGTTATAAGCCTGCGGAGTCAGATTGGCCAGCGTCGGCGGCAGATCGCGCGGGGCGCCGCCCCATGGCTGGCGCGCCAGATCGTGGGCCATCGCCTGCAGCACGGTGTAATCGAAACGACGCGTTTGCCCGTCGGCAATACCCGCGTCTTCGGCAAAAGCGGCCTGACTGAATAAGGAAGCGACTCCTGACGTCCCGCATACGGCGGCAACAGCCATGGAAGATTTAAGAAAACGTCTGCGGTTCATGCCTGAGAAAGCGTCCTTCTGCACGGGTGAATTGATTCGCAACGCGTCATCACGCTGCGTGATAAATTCCGCCCACTCTAGACAAAAACGATTAATAATCCAATTGTTGCCCGCAGAAAAAAGGTAAAAAAGCCCTGTCTACCGGAACAACCCGTTTTTTTACTTTTCCTTCGACGTGCGGCCGGGGAAAGAACAGACTGCCGGCCGCTTTTTCGCCTGACCATTGAGCGGATAGCTCTTCCTCGCTTCGGTATATTCATCACACCTATGCCCCGCCGCCCTGCGTTTTTTTTAGGCACGATTGGCGCAAATTTCCGCCACATCCGGTGCTAACTTTTCACCGGTAACCGCTATATTTCTTCATGTTAGCGGCCAACACGGGAGAGCCGTTCGGGCTGTCCCGCCACGCTCTCCAGGGAATTCATTCAGGAGTCATGCCATGCAAGTGAAAGCAGCCGTCACGCTGGGCTACCAGCAACCTTTCGTCATCAAGGATGTCGACGTCTCCCCTCCGGGGAAGGATGAGATATTAGTGAAAATTGTCGCCACCGGGGTCTGTCATACCGACGCGGTGATGCGCGATAACCCGGGAGTGGTGCCTATGCCTGCCATCCTCGGCCATGAAGGCGCCGGGATCGTCGCCAGCGTCGGGGAGGCGGTCAGCGGTATCAGAGTCGGAGACCACGTGGTGCTCAGCTATGCCGCCTGCCACCATTGCGAAAATTGTTTAAGCAACCACCCTTCAGCTTGCGAAGATTTTAATACGCTTAATTTTGGCGGCCGACGCGAGGATGGCACCACCCCCTATCGGCTGGGCGATCAGGATCTGTCCCTGTTCTTTGGCCAGTCGTCCTTCAGCCAGTATGTGGTCACCCGCGCCAGCAACGCCGTGGTGGTCGACCCGGAGGTCGATCTCACCCTGCTCGGCCCGCTGGGCTGTGGCATCCAGACCGGCAGCGGGACGGTGCTCAACCGCCTGAAACCGGTGATTGGGGAATCCATTGTGGTGTTTGGCTGCGGCGCCGTGGGGCTCAGCGCCATCATGGCGGCGAAATTAACCGGCTGTTCGCAGATCATCGCTGTCGATATTCATGCCAGTCGCCTCGCCCTCGCGGGCGAACTGGGCGCCACCCATCAGATCAATGGCAAGGAACAGGATGCCGTCGCCCTGATCAAACAGATCACCGGCAAAGGCGCTCACTACGCGGTAGAAACCACTGGCGTATCGGCCATCGTGCTGCAGGCCGTGCACGCGGTGAAACCATTAGGTACGGTGGCCATCGTCGGCTTTACCGGGGATATCACTTTTAACGTGCAGAACGATCTGATGGCGGAGGGCAAGTCGCTGGTCGGGGTGATTGAGGGTGATGCCGTCCCGGCGCTGTTTATTCCACTGCTGGTGCAGCAGTATAAGCAGGGGAAATTCCCTATCGATAAGCTTATCGTTCGCTACCCGCTGGCCGATATCAACCAGGCTTTCGCCGATTCGGCGTCTGGCAAGGTGATAAAGCCCGTGGTTGTGATGTGAGTGAATGCCGCCACCAACCGGTGGCGGCAGTTGCTCAGCCGCACCTCAGCGTATTTACTCCAGCGTCACGTGATGCTTCATCACCCGGCGAAACAGCGCCAGCCGGGCGCGCATAAAGCGATTTTCCACTTTAAAGCCGGCACGCTTATGCAGGCCAATGCGCAACAGACGATCCCGTCCGCGCAGGCACGCTGGCCAGCGTACCGCGCCGGCAAGCGCCTGGTCGCCGCTGGCGACGCGGGCAAACTGGGCCCAATAGTCAGCCACCTGAGCGGCGAAGGCCAGATCCGCTTCGCTGGCATACTGACACACCGGGTCGGTCAACCGCAGGTTATCAAACACGTAGGGCACCTCGTTGCCATGCCAGGCGCCGTGCGGATAGGTGTCATGCTCCGCCTCCGCAACATAATCAAACCAGTAGCGCCAGCACGGCTGCCCCACGCGCTGCTGCGCCTGCATCACCACATAGCCGAGGGTGGTGAAGGCCATGTCGCGGCACACTTCCCGCCCCAGCGCCTCATCGCCCTTCACGCCGGGATAAAGGAGTTTGATCAGCCCCAGTCCCAGGCGGCGCTCACGGCGCAGCTTCTGGATCTGCCCGGCGATATCGACGCCAAACACGGCCATCACGCTGGCTTCATCGCTGTTGGAGCCGATCATCACCGGCATTGGATGCTGGCGCCCGGCAAAAAAGGTCTCCAGCATCGGCTGCGGCAGCACCGCGTCGCCGACGATGGGGGCCGGCCCTGTGTTCAGCGGCGCGGTGAGCGACCAGAAGGCCTCCGCCGGGATCGCCCGCAATTCCTCAGCGCTGGCTTGCGGTAAGGCAAAGTGTTCCGCCAGCAGGCGGCCTTTCTCCAGCGCCTTCTCTCGCGGCAGGTCGGGTAACGTATACCCGCTCTGAATAATCGCTTTATGGAACAACCCTTTCGCTTTCGGCGAGGCCATCAGCGACAGCACGCTGCGCGCCCCGGCGGATTCGCCAAACAGCGTGACGTTGGCGGCATCCCCGCCGAAGGCGTGGATATTCTCCTGAACCCACTGCAGGGCGGCAATCTGATCGAGCAGCGCGAAATTATAGAGACGTTCGCCCGCCTCTTCTTCCAGCGCCGGATGGGCGAAAAAGCCGAGATGGCCCAGCCGGTAGTTGACCGTCACCACCACCACATCGCGGCTGGCTAACGCTTTGCCATCGTAAGGCGGCAGGCTGCCGGCGCCGATGGTAAACCCGCCGCCGTGCAGCCAGACCATCACCGGCAGCGGCTGCGCCGCAGCAGCAGGTGCCCAGATATTGAGATATAAGCAGTCTTCGCTGAAAGCGCCGGGATCGCCGCCGCCGAGCTCACGGCAGTAGTCAATGTCCTGCCAGCTGGCGGCGGAAAAGGCGTCGGCCTGGCGGACGCCCTGCCAGCGGGCAGGAGGCTGCGGCGCGCGCCAGCGCAGCGGGCCCACAGGCGGCGCGGCATACGGAATGCCGCGCCAGATATGGATCCCCTGCTCTGCGCTCCCGGATACGGTTCCCTGGCGGGTTTTCGCCAACGGTTTCGACGGATGTTGCATAACCTGCTCCCTGTAAGGCTGATGCCAGCAGGGTACTGATTTTACAGCAGACCGCAACGTCGTTTGCTGCGCTCCTCCGCCTGTCGGTACAGGGCAAACTCATCCTCCACCGGGCAGCCCAGCGCCGTCTCAAAGGCTTCGCGGCTGGCATTCCCGTGGCTGCGCGCCTGCGTTTCGTTGCCCAGATTAGACTGAAAAATGCCCGCCGCGCTGACCGGTAAAAAATCTTCATAAATAATCGGCTGGGCGACCACCCACCCGCGCTCAATCAGCGGCTGCGGATCGTCCCCCGGGCGAAACGCCTGGCGATGCGCCTCGCCGGCGGGCGTCAGGCGGTAGCGAAACCAGGCCAACCCCTGCTGACGGAGCAGAAATTCGCTGTCGGGGAATTCGCGGAATACCTCCTGCAGATGCAGCTGATGGCTGAGATTGTCCTTTCCTGTCCCTGCCGCCTGCAGCAGTCGGTCGTACAGTGCGCGTCCTTTTGGCGTTAGCGCAATGCCGCGTTGCTCAATTTCGCCAAAGCGGGCGCTGTGGGTGCCTTTATGCTCACCGGCGAACATCACCGGCTCCTCAAGCGCCTTAAAGCTGGTCTGCCGCAGGAGGATCGGGACCTCCCGGCGCGGTGGCCCTTCAATCAGCGCTTTGGGTTCAATACCACACTCGGGCATCAGGGCCTGGGCGCGGTCAATATCCAGCGTCCGCGGCGTGAGGTGATTGATATGGCATCCCGGAAAGCAGACCACATCGGCAATCAGGCGGTGCTCGCGATGCAGAGCATGGTAGGTCTCCTCATCGACGGTGGCATGCCGGTGCCAGCGGAAGGTCTCCAGCGCCTCCTGCACAAACTCGCGCGCGTCGGCAGAGGTGAATTCGCCCTCAGCTTCATACTGCGCAATCAGCGCCAGACAGCGGGGGGTAAAGATTTTGCGCCGGGCAAGGATGGCCTCGGCCCGCTCGCGCAGGGCGCGATTTTCAATCAGCTCCAGGCGCAGCAGCGAGGTGAAAACCCGAAACGGATTGCGCGCCAGCGCGGCATCGTCGATGGGACGAAAGGCCGTGGAATGGACCGGCACGCCGGCCTGCGAGAGATCGTAATAGCTGACGGGATACATCCCCATGATGGCAAACATGCGACGCAGCGTCGCCAGTTCCTCCGCTGTGCCCACGCGGATTGCGCCGTGGCGCTCCACGTTTAAGCGCGCCAGCTCGTCGGCATTGGCCAGTTGTTCATGCAGCTGCGGATTATTTTCCAGTACCGCCAGATTGACGTCAGCCACCAGCTCCAGCAGCGTCCCGTATTGCGGAACTTCCTGCTGGTACATAGCCGACATGGCCTGCGAAAACTGCTCCCGAATCTCATCAGCCGTGATGGTGTTCGCCATGATGTGTTACCTCCAGTGAATACTTCCTGGAGTGTAGGAAAGCTGCCTCCTGGCGGGGGGAAGAATTTACAAACTGTGATGGCGATAACCTGCTTCCGCTAGCAATCATTGCACAAAACATAACCCACGGTTATGAAAAACACCCGGTAATTTCACTTTAAATTAACAATACATTTACACACACTGTTTCTGGCGACATTACAACAACATGCCCCTCTACCGTCTACACGGAGTACCCGATGAACGACAAATGGTCCCCGCGCGAGGTTATCCATCGCGATTACAGTAGCCACCCGCCCGCTTACGCGCCGGGCTATAAAACCAGCGTCCTGCGCTCACCGAAGAACGCCCTGATCTCCCTGCAGAACTCATTGTCAGAGATCACCGGGCCGGTCTTTAGCCGTGACGATCTGGGCCCTCTGGATAACGATCTTATCCTTAATTACGCCAAAGAAGGCCTGCCGATTGGCGAGCGGATCATTGTGCACGGTTACGTGCGCGATGGTTTTGGCCGACCGATGAAAAACACCCTGGTGGAAGTCTGGCAGGCCAATGCCGGCGGCCGCTACCGACATAAAAAAGATCAGTATCTGGCCCCGATTGACCCGAACTTCGGCGGCTGCGGCCGGGTGCTGACCGATGAAAACGGCTATTACTGTTTTCGCACTATCAAGCCCGGCCCCTACCCGTGGCGTAACCAGGCCAGCGACTGGCGTCCGGCGCATATTCATTTCTCGCTCTCGGGTGAAGCCTGGGCGCAGCGCCTGATCACTCAGATGTATTTCGAAGGCGATCCGCTGATCAAACAGTGTCCGATCGTCCGAACCATTAATAATGACGACGCCGTGCGCACGCTGATCGCCGAGCTGGACATGCACGCCGCCGTACCGCTGGATTGTCTGGCCTACCGCTTTGACCTTGTTCTGCGCGGCCATCGCGCCACGCTGTTTGAAAATCGCACTCAGGGGGCCGCCCGATGAAAGAGTATCTGCCTGAAACCGCCTCGCAGACGGCGGGACCCTATGTTCATATCGGTCTGGCGCCTGACGCCGCGGGCTTTCATATTTTTGAGAAAAACTTTGGCCCGGTCCTCACCACCGCGGATACCACCGGGGAGCGGATCACCATTGAAGGCCGGGTTATCGACGGCTCCGGAACACCGGTCCGTGATGTGCTGCTGGAGATCTGGCAGGCCAACGCCGCAGGACGCTATAACCATCCTGATGACCGTCAGCAACAGAAAGCCGTCGACCCGGCCTTCCGCGGCTGGGGGCGTACCTGCTCAGATTTCACCTCCGGCGTCTGGCGCTTTGACACCATTAAGCCGGGCCCGGTTGTCGGCCGCGATGGCCGCCTGATGGCGCCGCACGTCAACCTGTGGGTGGTCGCCCGGGGGATCAACATTGGCCTGAACACGCGGATGTATTTCGCCGATGAACATGAGGCCAACGCCAGCGACCCGGTGCTGAATCTGATCGAGTGGGAAGTGAGACGCAAAACCTTAATCGCCGAACGCGAGGTTCGTGGTTCGGAAGTGATCTATCGCTTCGATATTTATCTGCAGGGCGAAAACGAAACCGTCTTTTTCGATATCTAGCGGCCACGCCGATAAACGCCTTCCCCCCGTCCAGCGGGGTAAGGCGTTTTAAACCGTGGGGAAAGATCTTGTAATGTAATCAGGTCAAATGTTAATAATATTTTGCTATCTGGTTATCAAATTTAAACAAGGCCGCTTGTCTCTTTCACCGCTGTGTTTTTAACATCATCTACTATGGAAAAAAATGGTCTCTTCAGTCAGCGCATTCGCTTGCGCCATCTACACACCTTCGTGGCCGTCGCTCAACAGGGAACGCTGGGGCGCGCGGCTGAAACTTTAAATCTGAGCCAGCCTGCACTCTCGAAAACGCTTAACGAGCTTGAACAGCTAACCGGTACCCGGCTGTTCGAGCGGGGCCGCCTGGGGGCGCAACTCACCCTGGTCGGCGAACAGTTTCTGACTCATGCCGTTAAGGTCCTTGATGCCCTTAACTCAGCGGGTCAGGCGCTGAACCGTAAAGAGGGGCTGAATAACGACATTGTGCGTATCGGCGCGCTGCCTACCGCCGCGCTGGGGATCCTGCCAACGGTGATCGGCCAGTTCCATAAGCAGCAAAAAGACATCACGCTGCAGGTCGCCACCATGAACAACACCATGCTGCTGGCGGGGTTAAAATCCGGGGAGATCGATATCGGTATCGGACGCATGTCCGACCCGGATCTGATGAGTGGACTCAACTATGAACTGCTGTTCCTCGAATCCCTGAAACTGGTGGTTCGCCCGGGACACCCCCTGCTTCAGGAGACCGTGACCCTGAGCCGGGTAATGGAGTGGCCCGTCGTCGTTTCGCCGAAGGGCACCGTACCGCGGCAAAACGCCGAAACGTTGCTCCAGAGCCAGGGCTGTAAAATGCCCGCGGGCTGTATCGAGACCCTCTCGGCTTCGCTGTCACGCCAGCTGACGGTCGATTTTGACTATGTGTGGTTCGTACCTTCCGGGGCGGTGAAAGACGATCTTCGCCGGGGTGTGCTGAGCGCCCTGCCGATTGCCACCCAGGGCGCCGGAGAGCCCATCGGCATTCTGACCCGCGTCGATGCGACGCTCACGCCAGGTACGCAAACCTTGCTCAGCGCCATCCGCAAGTCAATGCCTGCCTGACCCCGCTTTCTCCCCGGTAGCCCTGCCGGGGAGCCTACGTACGTCGATGTGGTGCGACGGACGGCGCAACACATTTAGCAAAATAATCATTTAGTGCGAAATCATTCATTAACAATTGCGTAAATTTCTTTAACAGATCTATCATATCGCGATTTCACCAAATGGTTCATTTGAAATCACATCAAGCAATAAACCTGCGTTTATGAAGGTACAAACCTCTTCATTCAAAAATAAAACAGAAAACACCTGTTTCATTTGGTTCATGATGAAGTGGCGGGAGTGGTTAAGGAGATTACATGGCAACTGGCAACGCGCCGCGCGGATTCCCCCGGATCCTGCAGTGGCTTCTCGCCGGACTGATGCTCATCATCGGTCTGGCTGTGGGTATTCTTGGGGCAAAACTGGCCCTCGTCGGCGGTACACTGTACTTCGCGCTGATGGGCGTGGTCATGGTCATCGCGGCGGTGTTGATTTTCCGCAACCGCCGCGGCGGTATTCTGTTATACGCCGTGGCGTTTATCGCCTCGGTGATCTGGGCGATTAGTGACGCTGGCTGGAGCTACTGGCCGCTCTTCTCGCGCCTGTTTGCGCTCGGCGTCCTGGCCTTCCTTGCCGCCCTGGTCTGGCCTTTCCTCGCCAGCCCACCGGCAAAAAAAGGCCCGGCATATGGCGTCGCCGCCGTTCTCGCCGTGGCGCTGGCGGTGAGCTTTGGCTGGATGTTCAAATCCGAACCACTGGTTAGCGCCACTGAAGCGGTGCCAGTGAAGCCCGTCGCGCCGGGCGAACAGCAGAAAAACTGGGCGCACTGGGGTAATACCACCCACGGCGACCGTTTCGCCGCGCTGGACCAAATCAACAAACAGAACGTCAACCAGCTGCAGGTGGCCTGGGTGGCGCATACTGGCGATATCCCGCAGAGCAATGGCTCCGGGGCGGAAGATCAAAACACCCCGCTGCAGATTGGCGATACTCTCTACGTCTGCACCCCTTACAGCAAAGTGCTGGCGCTGGATGTGGACAGCGGAAAAGAGAAATGGCGCTATGACTCCAAATCCTCTTCGCCCAACTGGCAGCGCTGCCGCGGCTTAGGCTATTACGAAGATAGCCAGGCGCAAACCGCGCCAGCGTCAGGCACGCAGCCTGCCGCCTGTTCCCGTCGTCTGTTCCTGCCGACGATCGACGCCCGCCTGATCGCCATTGATGCCGATACCGGCAAACTGTGCGAAAGCTTCGGCGATGGCGGTATTGTCGACCTCAGCGTCGGCATGGGTGAAGTGAAAGCGGGCTACTATCAGCAGACCTCCACCCCGCTGGTAGCGGGCAATGTGGTAGTGGTGGGCGGCCGCGTCGCGGATAACTACTCCACCGGCGAACCGCCGGGCGTGGTCCGCGCGTTTGACGTCCACACCGGCAAACTGGCGTGGGCGTGGGATCCCGGCAATCCAGCGCTGACCGGTGTTCCGCCGGAAGGTCAGACCTATACGCGCGGTACGCCAAACGTCTGGTCGGCGATGTCCTACGACGCGAAGCTGAATCTGATCTATCTGCCAACCGGCAACGCCACGCCAGATTTCTTTGGCGGCGAACGTACCGCGCTGGACGATAAATACAGCTCCTCTATCGTGGCTGTGGATGCCACCACCGGCCAGGTGCGCTGGCACTTCCAGACCACGCACCACGATCTGTGGGACTTTGACCTGCCGTCTCAGCCGCTGCTGTACGATCTGCCTGACGGCAAGGGTGGTACCACCCCGGTGCTGGTGCAAACCAGCAAGCAGGGCATGATCTTCATGCTCAACCGCGAGACCGGCGAGCCGGTGGCCAAAGTGGAAGAGCGTCCGGTACCGGCGGGCAACGTCAAAGGGGAACGCTACTCTCCGACGCAACCTTACTCGGTAGGGATGCCGATGATCGGCAACCAGACGTTGACCGAATCCGATATGTGGGGGGCGACACCGATCGACCTGCTGCTGTGCCGTATTCAGTTCAAAGAGATGCGCCATCAGGGCGTCTTTACCCCGCCAGGTGAAGACCGTTCCCTGCAGTTCCCGGGCTCGCTCGGCGGCATGAACTGGGGCAGCGTTTCGGTGGATCCGAACAACAGCCTGATGTTCGTCAACGATATGCGTCTGGGTCTCGCAAACTATATGGTGCCGCGCGCGAAGGTGGCGAAAGACGCCAGCGGGATCGAGATGGGCATCGTGCCGATGGAAGGTACGCCGTTTGGCGCCATGCGCGAACGTTTCCTGTCGCCGCTGGGCATTCCGTGCCAGAAACCGCCGTTCGGCACCATGTCCGCGGTGGATCTGAAAACCGGGAAACTGGTGTGGCAGGTACCGGTTGGCACCGTAGAAGATACCGGGCCGCTGGGGATCCGGATGCACATGCCCATTCCGATCGGCATGCCGACCCTTGGCGCGTCGCTGTCGACGCAGTCCGGACTGCTGTTCTTCGCCGGTACCCAGGATTTCTACCTGCGCGCCTTTGATACCGCGAACGGGAAAGAGATCTGGAAATCGCGTCTGCCGGTCGGTAGCCAGTCCGGCCCGATGACCTACGTCTCACCGAAAACCGGTAAGCAGTACATTATTATCAATGCTGGCGGCGCCCGTCAGTCACCGGATCGCGGCGATTACATCATCGCCTACGCGCTCCCGGATCATCACTGATCGACCTAAGCAAAAGGGCCCATCCGGGCCCTTTTCTTATCGGTGACGATACGCCATCAGCGTTAGCGATTACTGGTCGCCAAAGTGGATCACGGTGCGAATCGATTTGCCTTCATGCATCAGATCAAAGGCCTCGTTAATCTGCTCCAGCGGCAGGCGATGGGTAATAAACGGGTCGAGGCGAATTTTACCAGCCATGGCGTCCTCTACCATTCCCGGCAGCTGACTGCGCCCTTTCACGCCGCCGAAGGCGGAACCGCGCCACACGCGGCCGGTCACCAGCTGGAACGGACGGGTCTTGATCTCCTGGCCCGCACCGGCTACACCGATGATCACGCTCTCACCCCAGCCTTTATGGCAGCACTCCAGCGCGGCGCGCATCACGTTGACATTGCCGATGCACTCGAAGCTGAAATCCACCCCGCCGTCGGTCAACTCGACAATCACATCCTGAATCGGCTTATCGTAGTCGTTCGGGTTGATAAAGTCGGTTGCGCCCATCTCTTTGGCGAGGGTGAACTTATCCGGATTGGTATCGACCGCCAGAATGCGTCCGGCCTGCGCCTGCACCGCGCCCTGGATCACCGCGAGACCAATGCCGCCTAAACCAAAGACCGCGACGCTATCCCCGGGCTTGACCTTCGCCGTGTTGTGCACCGCGCCGATACCGGTGGTGACACCGCAGCCCAGCAGGCACACTTTATCCAGCGGCGCCTGCGGATTGACTTTCGCCAGCGAGATCTCGGCGCAAACCGTATATTCGCTGAAGGTGCTGGTGCCCATATAGTGATAAATCGGTTCGCCGTTATAGGAGAAACGGGTGGTGCCGTCCGGCATCAACCCTTTGCCCTGGGTGGCGCGCACCGCCTGACAGAGATTGGTTTTACCCGACTTACAGAACTTGCACTCGCCGCATTCGGCGGTATACAGCGGGATCACGTGGTCGCCCGGCTTAAGGCTGGTAACGCCCTCGCCCACTTCCACGACAATCCCGCCGCCTTCATGGCCCAGTACCGCCGGGAAAACACCCTCTGGATCGTCGCCGGAGAGGGTAAAGGCATCGGTGTGACACACGCCGGTGTGGGTGATTTTCACCAGAACTTCGCCTTTCTTCGGCGGCGCGACGTCAATCTCAACGATTTTTAACGGCTGGCCAGGACCAAAGGCAACTGCTGCGCGTGATTTCATAACTGTCTCTTCCTCGTCGTGATGTTATTTTAAATAGGATCGTAGCAAATGACCGACCTCTGCCATTCTCGCGGCCCGCTGGTCCGGGGTGGTCTCGCCGCTAACCAGCTCGTCCTGCAGGTGGATCTCCACCATTTCGCCCATCAGGCCATTTGCCGCACCGCGAATCGAGGCAATCTGCTGCAGGATTGTCATGCAGGGTTCGCCGGACTCCAGCGCGCGCTCGAGGGCCTCGACCTGGCCGCGGATGCGGCGTACGCGACTGAGCGCCCGTTTTTTATCTTCAGGTGTATGTGGCACGATTACGCCTCCGTATCATATAGGGGGGTATACTATATTTTATTACCCATAAAGGCAAAAAAAACCCCGTCGCGGGACGGGGTCAGGCAAAAAGGGTAACGATCATTTAGCGCTTACGAGGCATCATCCGCAGCAGGGTATTATCTTTCCACCAGTAATGATGGACCAGCGCGGCAAGGGCATGCAGGCCAATGACGAAGTACCCGGCGTTGGCTAACCATTCATGGATCGCCTTCAGGGTATCCACCCGCTCAAAATCGCTCTGTGGGGCATACGGCATGGTCAGGCCAAAGGCGTACCAGGGATTTCCGCGCCAGTACATCATCACCATCCCGATCAGCGGCAAGGCAATAAATAGCAGATAGATAACCAGATGGCCGAGATGAGCAAAACCGGTCATCATCGGCGACGGTTTCGGCACGATCGGCGGCGCTGGCGACTTCAGCCGCACCAGCAAACGCGCCACCATCAGCGCGCAGATGGTGATCCCGCAGGAGACATGAATCATATTAATCAGCGGCCGGTCACTACGGGGAAAAAATCCACGTAGCTCCATTGCCGCATAAGCCACCACCACCAGCAAAAAGACCAACCAGTGAATACCGATCTGCAGGCCCGAATATTTATCGCGCATGGAATTTCCTTAATGGAAAGAGTGATATCGCCAACATAGCGGCCTTCTCTTAAATTTTCATTAACCTTTACGTTGAATTAACAATTGATTACCGCATTGCGCCGATCCGCTCCCGACCCGGGAAGGCGCAGCATGCCTCGACGTGCTGAAGCGAACAGGCAACCGGCAGTCGGTACGCTATTACAAAATTAAACAGTTTTGTCACCTTCCCCTGTCCTGTCCTTCTCTATAGTAGAGAGCATCTGTCGAGCCACGTTGCGCATGGAGATGAGAATGAAGAAAATCGGCTTACCGCTATTGTTGCTGGCGTCGCTGGCTGTCCCGGCTTTCGCTGCGGACTGCCAGCCTAACGGCATTGGCGGATCATTTTGCATAAACGATGATGGCACCACCACCGACACGGTACCGAATGAAGTGAATGGTATGGATACTTACTCAAACAATGGCGGGTATACCAGCTCCCTGCCCGATCAGTCGGGGGCCGATGAAGCGCTGGAAGGCTCGACGATGTCGACGCAACAGGATATGGTCGCCAGCAGCGGCCAGGGCGATAGCGCGCTGGCTGGCCGCGACTGGCATGCACCGTCCAATCTCAATGATGGCGCCGCCACCTCCAGCATGAGTCTGCTGGATAAACCCTGAGATCGGATGCTAAGCGAGGCTCCAGCCTGCGGCGCCGATAGCGACGGCGAACAGCAGGCAGGCCAGCGCCGTTTTGCGTAACAGCATGGTATAGAATGAAATCGCAACGCCAATAAAGACCACAATCAGAATCGGCCACATGCTTAATAGCAGCAGCAGAAAACCCTCAATATTGTTATGGATTACGCTCTCCACATCCGCATCCTTGCCTCATCGTCGATAAAGTAAGCAGAATTTAATATGTAACATGAATACATTCAAATAAAATATAAATGCAAATGATTATGCACAGCATTCTGCGGCGGACGGTGGCTCGCCTGTCGCGGCGTCCTGGGGGGGCCATCAGGAGCCGCCACGAAAAGAGACGTCAGGATGGTTCCAGGACCACTTAGTGGTACGCTCGTACTCTTGCAGGGATCGCGCTCCCCTTCAGACCTTCATTCGCCGCTGATATCCGACACTACGCGCCGGCGATGGCAGTCGCCTGGTTGCAGTTTATCCCCCTGAGCGGAACGCACATCCAGATACTGAAGCGGCTGACCGTGTTCGTTATCCAGCAGGACAGAATAGGTTTCCCCCTGATCAAACATATAACGCTCTCCCCATTGCCGCATCGCCACAACAATGGGAAACACAGAGCGCCCCTTTTCAGTCAGGACGTATTCCTTGTAGGCGCTGCCATCCGATGCCGGTAAAATCGCGAAAATACCGATATCGACCAGGTGCTTCAGCCGCGAGGCAAGGATATTTTTGGCCAGCCCTAGATTCTTTTGAAACTCGCTGAAGCGCCGCACATCGTCAAAGGCCTCGCGAATAATCATCAGGCACCAGCGTTCTCCAATTGATTCCAGCGTTCTTGCCACCGGACATTCACTGGTTCTGAGTGATTCCTGTTTCGCCATCTGCGTGATCTCCGTCTATCAGTCTGCTGTTGCCAGCTTAATCTCCCCTCGTAGCAGTTGCAAAAGAAAACCACTATGGCTAGTTTTATAGGCACACTAGTTTTAAAAAGCAACCAGAGTGCAGGCCTCTTATGAAATGCAAGGCAAGTTTGTGTACCGAGCACGAGATCCCGACCGCGTCCGCCCCTGTCACGATGCTGACCGCGGGGATAACGGCGCTGTTTTCATTGACCTGCGCGCTGGCGGTAGCCAACGTTTATTCAGCTCAGCCTTTACTCGACTCGATGGCGGTCAGCCTGAAGGTGTCGCCCGGTATGATTGGCAGCGTCGTCACGGCAACGCAGGCGGGCTATGCCATTGGTTTGCTGTTCCTGGTTCCGCTCGGGGACGGGTTGAACCGTAAATACGTGGTGTTGACTCAGCTGTTGCTGTCAGTGGCGGCGTTAGTCGTGGCAGGGTTATCCCCTAATATCGCGATCCTGCTGGGTGCCATGCTGATCGTCGGGCTGATGGCCGTGGTGGTGCAGTTGATGGTGGCGTGGGTGGCGATACTGGCGACGCCGCAGAAACGAGGCCAGGCGGTAGGTACCCTGACCAGCGGCATTGTTTCAGGCATTCTGTTATCTCGTTTTATATCAGGGGCGATCGCTGATATCGCCGGCTGGCGAGCCGTTTATCTCACGGCTGCCTGTCTGATGTTGTTGATTGCCGGCGTCGTCTGGAAAGTCATGCCTTCGCCCCCGCCGCAGCCGCAAAAGCCCACTTATCTATCCTTACTGAAGTCAGTTTTTCAGCTGTATCTCACTGAACCGCAACTGAGAAAGCGCGGGATCCTGGCGCTGCTGATCTTCGCCGCTTTCAGCATGCTGTGGACGACCATGGTCATGCCGCTCACCGCTCTTTCCCTGTCGCACACCCAGACAGGGATGTTTGGCTTAGCCGGCATCGCTGGCGTGCTGGCCGCCTCAAGGGCGGGCAGATGGGCTGACCAGGGATGGGCGCAGCGCACGACCGGCCTGGCGCTGGCGCTGCTGGCGCTCTCCTGGCTGCCTATCGCCTGTGCCGAAACCTCTCTGCTCTGGCTGATAGCGGGCGTTATCGCACTGGACTTTGCGGTGCAGGCCGTTCATGTCACCAACCAGAGTCTGATTATTGCCGCCAGGCCTGCAGCGGCAAGCCGCCTGGTTGGGGCTTACATGTGTTTTTATTCGCTGGGCAGCGCGGCAGGCGCTATCGTCGCCACCCAGCTCTATTCTCACTGGGGATGGCAGGCGGTTTGCCTTGCCGGCGCCGCGGTCAGCGCCTGTGCTTTTCTGGTCTGGTCAGGATCGCGTCAATCATGAACGTCGTGCTCGCTGTAAAATGGCGCAGCGAAAAAGAGCGGAAAAGTGACCAGAGAAGCCCCAGCTGTTTGTATCGAATGGATTTTTTCAATGCTTTTAAACAGTTATGTACATGTTGTATAATGACGTGCACTTTAACTAAAAAAAGAGTGCGACCATGATTGATTCTTCATTGCCATTAACCGACATTCACCGCCACCTTGACGGTAACATCCGGGCCCAAACCATCCTCGATCTTGGCCGCGAGTTTAATATCGCCCTTCCCGCTTCCACCCTCGACACGCTGCGTCCCCACGTCCAGGTCACCAGCCTTGAGCCCGATCTGGTCAGTTTTCTTGCCAAGCTCGACTGGGGGGTAAAAGTCCTTGCCTCACTGGAAGCCTGCCGTCGCGTGGCATACGAGAACGTCGAAGACGCCGCGCGCAATGGCCTGCACTACGTTGAGCTGCGCTTCTCTCCCCGCTATATGGCGATGACCCACCAGCTTCCTGTCGACGGCGTAGTAGAGGCAGTGATCGCGGGCGTACGTGAAGGCAGCCGCGATTTTCAGGTCGACGCCCGCCTGATCGGCATTCTGAGCCGCACCTTCGGTGAAGCGGCCTGTCAGGAAGAGCTGGCGGCGCTGCTCGCTCACCGCGAGGGCATCACCGCGCTGGATCTGGCCGGTGATGAGCTGGGCTTCCCGGGCACGCTGTTCCTCAACCATTTTAATCAGGCCCGCGACGCTGGCTGGCATATTACCGTCCACGCTGGCGAAGCGGCCGGACCGGAAAGTATCTGGCAGGCCATCCGCGAGCTGGGCGCGGAGCGCATCGGTCATGGGGTCAAAGCGGTAGAGGATCCGGCCCTGATGGACTACCTGGCCGAACATCAGATCGGCATTGAATCGTGCCTGACCTCGAATGTGCAAACCAGCACCGTGGCTTCGCTGGCCCAGCATCCACTGAAGCAGTTCCTTGAGCACGGCGTGCTGGCGAGCCTCAACACTGACGATCCAGCGGTGCAGGGCGTCGATATCATTCATGAGTACACCGTGGCGGCGCCGGCGGCGGGCCTGAGCCGGGAGCAGATCCGTCAGGCGCAGATCAACGGTCTGACCCAGGCGTTTCTGAGCGAACAGGAAAAAGCCGCTCTCATTCAGCGGGTGGCGAAAGGTTGATCACCGGCCCGGCGGCAGCGCTGCCGGGCTCCCCCTCACACCAGGCTGAGCGTGGCGCGATGTCTGGCCGACTCGATACCCAGCTCAATCAACGTCATGATCTGAATCGCCTCGCTGGCCGGGACCGGGTTTTCTCCCTCCCCGTTAAGCGCATCGCGAATGGCGGCATAGTAGGCGGGATAGTTGCCCGGCAGCGTCAGCCATGTCTCCTCGCTTCGTTCGTCGCCTTCGGCGCGGGTCAGAGTACCGTCGCGCATATCATACCCCCAGTCCTCCTGCGGCAGTCGTTCACCGTTTTTTAGCCGTTCCTCCTGAGGATCAAGGCCGAACTTAATATAGCTGGCCCGCGAGCCGTGGACGATAAAGCGCGCGCTCTCCGCCGCAGCGAGCAATGTGCCATGCAGCACCACCCGCCGCTGGGGATAGGCCAGCACGGCGTGAAAATAGTCGGTGGATTGCGCGCCGGGGCGAAGTTGAGCGAGATCGACTGTGATACTCACCGGCAGGCCAAAGAGCACCACCGCTTGATCGAGCAGATGTGGCCCCAGATCGTACCAAATGCCACTTCCGGGACCACCCTGCTCACGCCAGCGCTGACGCACCTGGGGGCGGAAGCGATCGAAATGCGACTCAAAGTAACACACTTCCCCCAGCTGACCTTCGTTAATTAACGCCCTGACGGTTAAGAAGTCACTGTCCCAGCGGCGGTTATGAAACACCGACAGCACCCGGCCGCAATGCTTCGCCAGACTCTCCAGCTCGCGTGCTTGTGACAGTGTCACGGTAAAGGGTTTATCCACCACCACATGTTTGCCCGCTTCCAGCGCCGCTTTCGCCAGCGGAAAGTGGGTATCGTTCGGGGTGGCGATGACCACCAGCTCAATATCAGGATCGTTGAGCAAGTCCTTTGCCGCACTCACCACCCTGACCCCCGGCCAGTCGGCATGGACTTTGCCGGCCTCGCTGCTGGAGACCCTCGTCAGCGCCATGCCCGGCGTGCCGCCGATCAGCGGCGCGTGAAACGTTTTGCTGGCGTAACCGTAGCCTATCAGCCCTACCCGGATCGCGTCACTCATGTTACCGCCTCACTTATTCAGCTAATGTCAATATCGCATAGATGAGAATAATCTTACAAACAATGAGCAAAATTTATCATTTGATTCACAGCTGTTTTCCCGCATGCGTGCAAAATCAGACAGATACCCCTTGTGATCTGCTGACCATGGAGTAACATTTCCCACTGTGTTCAAAGGATACTGAAGTGTTATGACGACTGTTTTTACCCGTATTGTAGAACTTATTGGCTGGATTGTTTTTGGGATTTCCGCACTGCTTTTGGTTATCGCCCACCATATTGATAACTACCAGTCGCCACCGCCAGCGGATGTGGTGCAGACAAAGTAGCGCCGCCGTGAAACAGTGACCCGCCTCGCAACTGTGCAACCGGTTTCAGAAACCGGTTGCACAGCTATCCTTGCTTTGATTACACTCCCTCTATCATCAGACTGGGAGCTTTTTCATGGCCGCTTTTCCGCACAATTTTTTATGGGGTGCCGCTACCGCAGCGTATCAGGTTGAAGGTGGGCACGACGCAGACGGTAAAGGACCGTCAATCTGGGACATCTACTCTCACCTGCCAGGTACCACCTTTGAAGGCACCACCGGCGATGTCGCGGTCGACCACTATCACCGTTTTCGCGAAGACGTTGCGTTAATGGCCGAAATGGGCCTGCAAAGTTATCGATTCTCCATCTCCTGGCCCCGGCTGCTGCCCGCCGGGCGCGGCGAAGTGAATGAAGCCGGCGTACAGTTTTACAGCGATCTGATCGACGAACTGCTGGCGCACAATATTGAGCCGATGATCACCCTCTATCACTGGGACCTGCCGCAGGCCCTGCAGGATGAGGGTGGCTGGGAAGCACGCAGTACCGCCGAGGCCTTCGCCGAGTACGCCCGCCTGTGCTATGCGCGCTTTGGTTCACGGGTGAAGCTGTGGGCGACCTTTAACGAAACCATCGTGTTCATTGGCCACGGCTACATTAATGGTCTGCATCCCCCGGCGGTGCGCGATCCGGCGCGTGCCATTCAGGCGTGTCATCACGTGTTTATCGCCCATGCGCTGGCGGTCAAGGCATTCCGCGAGATGAACGTGGCGGGCGAGATTGGCTTCGTCAATGTGCTACAGCCGCATACTCCGCTCACCGACAGTGAGGCGGACAAAAAAGCCACCGAACTGGCTGACGCCATCCACACCCACTGGCTTTACGACCCGGTACTGAAAGGCACCTATCCTGCCGCCCTGCTGGCGCAGACCCAGGCTCTGTGGGGGGTACCACGCTTTGCCCCGGACGATGACACACTACTGCGCGAGAATCGCTGTGACTTTATCGGGCTGAATTACTATCGCCGGGAAACGGTGTCCGCCCAGCCGCCCAACATCCCCACCGGTGGCGAACCTGGCGTGGAGGGGTTGTTCTATTTCGTGCGTAATCCGCAGAGCACCTATACCGAATGGGGATGGGAAATCTGGCCGCAGGGGCTGACGGACGGCATTATGATGATCAAGGAACGCTATGGCGATATCCCGATCTATATCACCGAAAATGGCCTGGGAGCGAAAGACCCGATAATTGCCGGAGAAGTGGTCGACGATCCGCGAATCGACTACCTGAGCAGCCATATTGGCGCCCTGGAAAAGGCACTGGCGCTGGGGGCGGATGTGCGCGGCTATTATCCCTGGTCGTTTATCGATCTGCTGAGCTGGCTCAACGGATATCAAAAGCAGTACGGCTTTGTCTATGTCGATCACCAGCAAAATCTGGCACGCAAACGAAAGAAGAGTTTTTATTGGTACAAATCTGTTATTGCCAGTCACGGCGAACAGCGTTAATCTTCTCTTGCGGGCGCCATTCGGCGCCCGGTCTGGTTTTAGAATATTCTTAAACTTCTCCCTGCTCTTCAAGGTCGGCTCTCGCCCCTTGTCATGGGTTTATATAACCTGAATCATTCCACCCGGCCCCATTCAGAAGGCGCCGTTGGTTGAGAGTAGGTTTAGTGAATGCTGATAATATTCAACATAATTATTCCGATTATAAAATGGATACGAAAATGACCGTTCTGGACTATTTATTAAAATTCCGCAAAATCAGTTCGCTCGAAAGTCTTGAAAAACTATTTGATCACCTTAACTACTCCCTGACCGACACCGAAGAGATCGTGAATATGTATCGTGCGGCCGACCACCGCCGGGCAGAGCTGGTCTCCGGTGGTAAATTGTTCGATGTGGGCCAGGTGCCTAAATCCGTTTGGCGATTCGTGCAGTAAGGCTGTCATCCTTCACGCCAGTTGCTTATACTTCCCGGCCTGATTTTCATTACTGGCGTTGAATAGGGGAGTAACATGACGTCTCAATCTGCAGAACGCATTGGCGGATGGCTGCTGGCACCGCTGGCCTGGTTGCTGGTGGCGCTGCTGAGCGCCTCCTTATCGCTGCTGTTTTTTGCTAATGCTCTCATGTCGACGCAGACGTATGCCCTGCTCCGCGCCATGAGCACCGGACATCTGGCGCTGTGGCTCGCTTCGCTGCTGTTTGCCGTCGCCATGTGGTATTACACGCTCTGGCTGACCATCGCGTTCTTTAAGCGGCGCTCGCTGGTCCCTAAGCACTATATTATCTGGCTGCTCATCACCCTGCTGCTGGCGATAAAGGCATTTGCCTTCTCTCCCGTCTCGGATGTCCTTGCTTTGCGCCAGCTGCTGTTTCCACTCTTGGCTGCCGCGCTCCTGGCGCCCTATTTTCGCCGTTCCCAGCGGGTAAAACGGACCTTTGTTCATCCGTAATAACCCCACACTTAACCTGTTGTCGCCGGTATCGTTTTATTCGATAATAAGCGGCTTTTTTTCGTTTCAGGTCGCATGATGGCTGATTATTTACTGCTCTTTATTGGTACAGTCCTGGTCAATAACTTCGTTCTGGTGAAGTTTCTTGGTCTGTGCCCGTTTATGGGGGTTTCCAAAAAGCTGGAAACCGCAATGGGGATGGGGCTTGCCACCACCTTCGTGATGACGCTGGCCTCTATTTGCGCCTGGCTGATTGATACCTGGATCCTTATCCCCTTAAATCTGGTCTATTTACGCACGCTGGCCTTTATTCTGGTCATCGCCGTGGTGGTTCAGTTCACTGAAATGGTCGTGCGTAAAACCAGCCCGGCGCTCTATCGCCTGCTGGGTATCTTTCTGCCGCTGATCACCACCAACTGTGCCGTACTCGGGGTGGCGCTGCTGAATATTAATCTGGGGCACAATTTCCTGCAGTCCGCGCTGTACGGCTTTGCCGCCGCCGTCGGTTTCTCGCTGGTGATGGTGCTGTTCGCGGCGATCCGCGAACGCCTGGTGGTGGCCGATGTGCCCGCGCCGTTTCGCGGTAATGCCATCGCATTGATTACCGCCGGTTTAATGTCTCTGGCTTTTATGGGCTTTAGTGGTTTGGTGAAGTTGTAATGAGCGCAGTCTGGATAGCCGTGATCGCCATCAGCCTGTTAGGGCTGATTTTCGGCTTAATACTGGGGTATGCCTCCCGCCGTTTCGCGGTGCAGGACGACCCGGTGGTGGAAAAAATTGATGAACTGTTGCCGCAGAGCCAGTGCGGGCAGTGCGGCTACCCCGGCTGTCGTCCCTATGCGGAAGCTGTTGGTGCCCAGGGTGAAAAAATTAACCGCTGTGCGCCGGGTGGCGAAGCCGTAATGTTAAAAATCGCCGCCTTACTGAACGTCGACCCGCAGCCGGTCGATGGCGATGAACAGGAGGCGGAGCCAGTTCGTATGCTCGCGGTAATCGACGAGCCGAACTGCATTGGCTGCACCAAATGCATCCAGGCGTGTCCGGTGGATGCGATTGTCGGGGCAACCCGCGCCATGCATACCGTGATGAACGACCTGTGCACCGGTTGTAATCTGTGCGTTGCCCCCTGCCCGACCCAGTGCATTTCGCTCGTTCCGGTGGCGACCACCCCGGAAACCTGGAAATGGGATCTCCATGCGATCCCGGTGCGCAATATTCCTGTGGAACAACATGTTTAAGTTATTTTCCGCTTTCCGAAAAGATAAAGTCTGGGATTTTAACGGCGGTATTCATCCGCCCGAAATGAAAACCCAGTCTAACGGTACCCCACTGCGCCAGGTGTCCCTGCCGCAGCGCCTTATCATTCCGCTCAAGCAGCATATTGGCGCCGAAGGCGAACTGTGCGTCAAGGTGGGCGATCGGGTGCTGCGCGGCCAGCCGTTGACCCGCGGATGGGGAAGAATGCTGCCCGTACACGCCCCGACCTCCGGTACCGTTACCGCCATCGCCCCGCACACCACCGCTCATCCTTCGGGGCTGGCGGAGATGAGCGTGATCATTGACGCCGACGGCGAAGACCGCTGGATTGAGCGCGATGGCTGGAGTGATTATCAGGTCCGCACGCGCGAAGCACTTATCGAACGCATTCATCAGTTTGGCGTCGCGGGCCTCGGCGGCGCCGGTTTCCCCACCGGCAGCAAACTGCGCGGCGGTAGCGATAAAATTAAGACGCTGATTATTAACGCCGCCGAATGCGAACCCTATATCACGGCGGACGACCGCCTGATGCAGGACTGCGCCGCGCAGATTGTCGACGGGATCCGCATCCTCGCGCATATTCTGCAGCCTGACGAAGTGCTGATCGGCATTGAAGACAATAAACCGCAGGCCATTTCGATGCTGCGGGCGGTGCTCTGCGACGCCCATGGCATCTCACTGCGCGTGATCCCCACTAAATACCCCTCCGGTGGGGCCAAGCAGCTTACCCAAATTCTCACCGGCAAGCAGGTACCGCACGGCGGTCGTTCGTCGGATATTGGCGTGCTGATGCAGAACGTGGGGACGGCCTATGCGATAAAACGCGCGGTGATTGACGGCGAGCCGTTAACGGAGCGCGTGGTCACCCTGACCGGCGAGGCGGTCTCGCGGCCGGGCAACGTCTGGGCGCGCCTTGGTACACCGGTTCGCCATCTGCTTAACGACGCCGGCTTCTGCGCCAGCGCCGAGCCAATGGTGATCATGGGCGGCCCGCTGATGGGCTTTACCCTGCCGGGGCTGGATGTCCCGGTGGTGAAGATCACCAACTGCCTGCTGGCGCCTTCCGCCAGCGAGATGGGCGAGCCGCAGGAAGAGAAAGGCTGCATTCGCTGCAGCGCCTGCGCCGACGCCTGTCCGGCCGATCTGCTGCCGCAGCAGCTGTACTGGTTCAGCAAAGGCCAGCAGCACGATAAAGCTACCGCGCACAATCTGGCGGACTGCATAGAATGCGGCGCCTGCGCGTGGGTTTGCCCTAGCAATATTCCGCTGGTGCAGTACTTCCGTCAGGAGAAAGCGGAGATCAGCGCGATTCGCCAGGAAGAGCAGCGCGCCGCAGAAGCTAAAGCGCGATTCGAAGCCCGACAGGCGCGCCTGGAGCGTGAAAAAGCCGCCCGCGCCGAACGGCATAAAAAAGCTGCCGTTCAGCCTGCCGCCAAAGATCAGGATGCGATTAACGCCGCCCTCGCCCGGGTACGCGACAAACAGCGTGATGCCGCGCAACCGATCGTGATTCAGTCTGGCGCCAAACCGGATAACAGCGAGGCGATCGCCGCCCGAGAAGCGCGGAAGGCCGAAGCCCGGGCACGCAAGGCACAGCAGCAGGCCGCGTCGGTGGAAACCCTGTCGACCGACGCAGCAGATCCACGCAAGGCGGCGGTGGAAGCCGCTATCGCCCGCGCCAAAGCGCGTAAAGCCGAACAGCAGGTCGCGCCGGTGGAAGCCCCGGTAGCCGAGCCGGTCGACCCGCGTAAAGCCGCGGTGGAAGCCGCCATCGCCCGTGCCAAAGCGCGTAAAGCCGAACAGCAGGCTGCGCCGGTGGAAGCCCCGGTAGCCGAGCCGGTCGACCCGCGTAAAGCCGCGGTGGAAGCCGCCATCGCCCGCGCCAAAGCGCGCAAAGCCGAACAACAGGCCGCACAACCGGATCTCGCGTCAGCCGCAGCCAATGACGACCCACGCAAAGCGGCCGTCGCCGCGGCGATCGCCCGCGTTCAGGCGCGTAAAGCAACACAGCAGGCAGTTAACGAGGAATAAATGGTTTTCAGAATCGCAAGCTCCCCCTATACCCATAACCAGCGGCAGACCTCGCGTATTATGCTGCTGGTGCTGCTCGCCGCCGTGCCTGGCATTGTGGTCCAGACCTGGTTTTTCGGCTGGGGTACCGTACTGCAGATTGTCCTCGCCGCATTGACGGCCTGGGCAACGGAAGCCGCTATTCTCAAACTGCGCAAACAGCATATTGTGGCGACCCTGAAGGACAACTCCGCCCTGCTCACTGGCCTGTTGCTGGCGGTGAGTATTCCGCCGCTGGCCCCCTGGTGGATGGTGGTGCTCGGCACTGCCTTTGCCGTGGTGATCGCCAAGCAGCTGTACGGTGGATTAGGCCATAACCCCTTCAACCCGGCGATGATCGGCTACGTCGTGCTGTTGATTTCATTCCCGGTACAGATGACCTCCTGGCTGCCTTCATATGAAATTGCCGCCCAGGTTCCGACGTTCAGCGATGTGCTGCAGATGATCTTTACCGGGCATACCGCCGCCGGGGGCGACATGGCCAGCCTGCGACTGGGTATCGACGGCGTCAGCCAGGCCACCCCGCTGGATACCTTTAAAACCTCTCTGCATGCCGGGCATAGCGTCCAGCAGGTGCTGCAATTGCCGGTTTACGGTGGCGTACTGGCGGGCCTCGGCTGGCAGTGGGTAAATATCGCCTGGCTGGCGGGCGGTCTGTTCCTGCTGTGGCAGAAAGCGATCCGCTGGCATATTCCGCTCAGCTTTCTCGTTAGCCTTGGTCTGTGTGCCACCCTCGGCTGGTTATTCTCGCCGCAAAGCCTGGCGTCGCCGCAGATGCATTTGTTCTCTGGCGCCACCATGCTCGGTGCTTTCTTTATTCTGACCGACCCGGTGACGGCTTCAACAACCAACCGCGGCCGCCTGATCTTCGGCGCCCTCGCCGGCCTGCTGGTGTGGCTTATTCGCAGCTTCGGCGGTTACCCGGATGGCGTGGCATTTGCCGTTCTGCTGGCGAATATTACCGTGCCGCTGATCGATTATTACACGCGCCCGCGCGTGTACGGCCACCGTTGAGAGAGCGATGATGTTAAAAACGATGCGAAAACACGGCGTCACGCTGGCGCTGTTTGCCGCCGGATCCACCGGGCTGACGGCGGCGATCAATGAACTGACGAAAAGCACTATCGATCAGCAGGCGGCCCTGCAGCAGAAAGCGTTATTTGATCAGGTCTTACCCGCCGACCGCTATAATAACGATCTGCTCAAGAGCTGCTATCTGGTCAGCGCCCCGGCGCTGGGCAAAGGCCAGCATAAAGTGTGGATAGCCAAAAATAACGACCAGCCGATCGGCGCGGTGATGGAAGCCACCGCGCCGGATGGCTATTCCGGGGCAATACAGCTGTTGGTTGCTGCCGATTTTAGCGGCACGGTCCTCGGCACCCGCGTGACCGAGCATCATGAAACGCCGGGCCTGGGCGATAAAATCGAGCTTCGCCTGTCGGACTGGATCACCCATTTTGCCGGGAAAGTCATCCACGGTCAGGGCGACAGCCATTGGGCGGTCAAAAAAGATGGCGGCGATTTTGACCAGTTCACCGGCGCCACCATCACCCCCCGGGCGGTGGTCAATGCCGTTAAGCGCGCAGGCCTGTATGCACAAACGCTGCCTGCGCAACTTCCTGAATTCAGCGCCTGTGGAGAATGACCATGAGCGAAGTTAAAGACGTCATCGTCCAGGGCCTGTGGAAAAATAACTCCGCCCTGGTTCAGCTGTTAGGGATGTGCCCTCTGCTGGCGGTCACCTCGACCGCCACCAACGCCCTCGGGCTGGGTCTGGCGACCACCCTGGTGCTAACCTTAACCAACCTGACCATCTCCAGCCTGCGCCGCTGGACGCCGGCGGAGATCCGGATCCCCATCTACGTGATGATCATCGCCTCGGTGGTGAGCGTCGTGCAGATGCTGATCAACGCCTATGCCTTCGGCCTCTATCAGTCGCTGGGGATTTTCATCCCGCTTATTGTGACCAACTGCATCGTGGTCGGCCGCGCCGAAGCCTTTGCCGCCAAAAAAGGGCCGGCGCTGTCGGCACTGGATGGCTTTTCTATCGGCATGGGCGCCACCTGCGCGATGTTTGTGTTGGGCTCCCTGCGCGAGATCCTTGGCAATGGCACCCTGTTTGACGGCGCCGACAGCCTGCTTGGTAGTTGGGCAAAGGTGCTGCGCATCGAGGTTTTCCATACGGATACCCCCTTCCTGCTGGCTATGCTGCCGCCAGGCGCCTTTATTGGCCTCGGCATGATGCTGGCGGTAAAATACCTCATCGATGAACGTAGCAAGCAGCGGAAGGCGCAAGCGGCCCGGGCCGTTTCTGTCGCCCCGTCTGACGTGACAGGGAAAGCGTAACATGAACAAAGCCAAACGCCTGGCGATCCTCACCAGGCTACGGGAAAACGATCCCCATCCCACTACCGAACTGCATTTCAGTTCGCCGTTCGAGTTGCTGATTGCCGTTCTGCTTTCTGCGCAGGCCACCGATGTCAGCGTCAACAAAGCGACAGCCAAACTCTATCCGGTGGCCAATACGCCCGCAGCGATGCTGGCGCTGGGGGTGGATGGGGTGAAATCGTATATCAAGACTATCGGCCTGTTTAACAGCAAAGCGGAAAACGTCATCAAAACCTGCCGCATCCTGCTGGAGCAGCACAACGGCGAGGTGCCGGAAGACAGAGCGGCGCTGGAGGCGCTGCCCGGCGTGGGCCGTAAAACCGCCAACGTGGTACTAAACACCGCCTTTGGCTGGCCGACCATCGCCGTGGACACGCACATCTTCCGTGTCTGCAATCGGACGCAATTCGCCCCTGGCAAGAATGTTGAGCAGGTGGAAGAGAAGCTTCTGAAGGTGGTCCCCGCCGAGTTTAAGGTCGACTGTCATCACTGGTTGATCCTGCATGGACGTTATACCTGCATTGCCCGCAAGCCGCGCTGCGGCTCCTGCCTGATTGAAGACCTCTGCGAATTTAAAGAGAAAGTCTACGCCTGATCCCTTCTTCTGAGCCATAACTTAACCCTGAGTTATGGCTCGAATTTGTGTATTTAACCCGCCGTTACCACCAGAAAATGTCTCTTATGATGGGTAATAATCCGGCTATATAACGAACAATCAGTGCTTTCATTTTTTCTCGATGCAAAATTTCTATACATTTGTGATCGAGATCATGCTCGCAACTTTATGTTGATTATATGTTGTGAAAATGAAAACAAATGTCAGGCAATACAACGATTGAGCAAAGATTACCAGGATAATAGACCATTAATTTTTAGGATAATGGACCATATCACTACCAATGAGGTCAATCAGTAGAATATATCGCCTTTTTAACGAAATCAGACTGATGAAAAAGATAAAAGTAGCAATCATAACGAAACGGTGAAATTTAACTCTGGATAACATTCAGATGTCCGGAGCATTATGCCATCCACATTATGTGTAACAGTTTATTACAAAGGCCTTGCCTGATGCGCCAGGATAGTGAACATTACCTGCCGTTTTCCCTCCCAAAATAACTATAAAGGCGGCGGTCCAACGAGATTGCGCCCCGAACACCCCCCAGTAAATATGGGATGTAAAAAAAGAGGTATATGTGTCTACTGCAAACAATAAACCAGCAGAAAGCGTGAGTCTGAACGCTTTCAAACAACCACGCGCGTTCTATCTCATTTTCTCGATCGAGTTATGGGAGCGTTTTGGTTATTACGGCCTGCAAGGGATCATGGCCGTTTACCTGGTAAAACAGCTGGGTATGTCGGAAGCGGATTCCATTACTCTGTTCTCCTCCTTTAGCGCGCTGGTCTATGGTCTGGTTGCTATTGGCGGCTGGCTGGGCGATAAAGTGCTGGGCACCAAACGTGTCATCATGCTGGGCGCTATCGTGCTGGCCATCGGCTATGCGCTGGTGGCCTGGTCCGGCCATGATGCTGCCATCGTCTATATGGGTATGGCGACCATCGCCGTCGGTAACGGCCTGTTCAAAGCCAACCCGTCCTCCCTGCTTTCTACCTGCTACGACAAAAACGATCCCCGTCTGGACGGTGCATTCACCATGTACTACATGTCCATCAACATCGGTTCGTTCTTCTCGATGCTGGCAACCCCGTGGCTGGCTGCTCGCTTCGGCTGGAGCGTGGCGTTTGCCCTCAGCGTGGTGGGGATGGTGATCACGATTATTAACTTTGCCTTCTGCCAGAAATGGGTAAAACAGTACGGTTCGAAACCGGACTTTGCCCCAGTGCACATGGGCAAACTGCTGGCGACCATCGCTGGCGTGGTGGTGCTGGTCGCCATCGCCACCTGGCTGCTGCACAACCAGGGCATCGCACGTATGGTGCTGGGCGTCGTCGCACTGGGTATCGTCGTGATTTTCGCCAAAGAAACCATCGGTCTGAAAGGTGCCGCGCGTCGTAAAATGATCGTCGCCTTCCTGCTGATGGTAGAAGCGATTGTCTTCTTCGTGCTGTACAGCCAGATGCCAACCTCTCTGAACTTCTTCGCGATTCGTAACGTTGAGCACTCGATCCTCGGTCTCGCCTTCGAGCCGGAACAGTATCAGGCGCTGAACCCGTTCTGGATCATGATTGGTAGCCCTATTCTGGCAGCCATTTATAACAAGATGGGCGACCGCCTGCCGATGCCGCACAAGTTCGCTATCGGCATGGTACTGTGCTCCGGCGCGTTCCTCGTCCTGCCTTTAGGGGCGAAGTTCGCCAGCGACGCCGGCATCGTCTCGGTTAACTGGCTCATTCTGAGCTACGCGCTGCAGTCTATTGGTGAGCTGATGATTTCCGGCCTCGGCCTGGCGATGGTCGCTCAGCTGGTTCCGCAGCGTCTGATGGGCTTCATTATGGGCAGCTGGTTCCTCACTACCGCCGGCGCGGCGATCATCGCCGGGAAAATCGCCAACCTGATGGCGGTGCCGGAAAACGTCACCGATCCGCTGGTGTCGCTGGAAGTGTACGGCCACGTGTTCCTGCAGATTGGTATCGTCACCGCGGTTATCGCCGCCCTGATGCTGCTCACGGCGCCGAAGCTGAACCGTATGACTCAGGACGACAGCGCGGACCTGAAAGCACGCGAAACCGCGGCAGCCTGACGCCGCAGGGAAAACCAATTATTTTTAAGCCGCTAACGTTAGGTTAGCGGCTTTTTTTTTACCCCTGGCGGGACTAACATACAGAAAACTGCAGCCACGAGGAGTTACGCATGAAACTGTTCTACAAACCCGGCGCCTGTTCCCTGGCCTCGCATATCGCCCTGCGCGAAAGCGGCCTGGATTTCACGTTGCAGAGCGTGGACCTGGCCAAAAAACGGCTGGAAAACGGGGATGATTATCTGCTGATCAACCCGAAAGGTCAGGTGCCGGCGTTGCTGCTGGATGATGACATCCTGCTCACTGAGGGCGTGGCTATTATGCAGTACATCGCCGATCAGGTGCCGGACCGCCATCTGCTGGCGCCAGTGGGCTCCATTGCCCGCTACCAGACCCTGGAGTGGCTGAATTACGTGGCCACCGAGCTGCATAAAGGCTTTACCCCGCTGTTCCGCCCGGATACCCCGGAAGACTATAAGCCTGTCGCGCGGGCGTTGCTCGAGAAGAAACTGCAGTATGTTGATACGTCGCTGGAAGATAAACAGTGGCTGACCGGCCATCGCTTTACTATCGCCGATGGCTATCTGTTCACCGTGCTGCGCTGGGGCTATGGCATAAAACTGGATATGGCTGCCTATGGTCATATCGACAGCTGGATGGCGCAGGTGGCAGCGCGTCCGGCGGTGGCGGCCGCACTGGCGGCTGAAGGCTTAAAATAAGGCCTGAACCTGCCCGGCGGACCGTCGGGCAGGCCCGGGGAGTTACAGCCGGGTGGCGCTGAAGCAGTGCTCCGGTACGGCAATGCGATCCTGCGCCGCCACCACCTGCAGTTCATACTCTTGCATGTTTTTGGTGGTGAGCATGATCTCGTACACCGCGGCGGTAACGTGCTCAAGCGCATCGCGCAGGCTGGCACCCTGCAGCAGTTTCACCAGCAGCAGTCCACTGGTCACATCGCCGACGCCAACCGGCTGACGCAGGCCAAAATCCACCAGCGGCCGACTGATATGCCAGGCTTCTTCGGCCGTCACCAGCAGCATCTCAAAACGATCCATGCTCAGACCGGCGCGGGAAAGATGTTTAACCAACACCACCTCCGGCCCCTGGGCAATCAGCTCCCGCGCAGCAGCTACCGCTTCGCTGACGCTGGCGACCGGATGACCGCACAGGATCTCCAGTTCAACCAGATTCGGCGCAATAATATCGCTGGCCGGCAGCGCATAGCGCACGTGGAATTCCGCCACGCCGGGCGCGACGATACACCCTTTCTCCGGATGGCCCATCACCGGGTCACAAAAGTACTTCGCCGCCGGATTGGCCGCTTTCACCTGACGCACGATACCGAGGATATGCTCGCCCTGTTCAGCGGAACCGAGGTAGCCGCTCAGAACCGCATCGCAGGTCTGCAGCTTGTCGATGTCGGCAATGCCCTGGACGATCTCCGTCAGGTGTGAAGGCGGCATCACGCAACCGGTCCATTTACCGTATTGCGTATGGTTGGAGAACTGAACGGTATTCAGGGGCCAGACATTGGCGCCCAGACGGCGCATCGGAAACTCGGCGGCACTGTTGCCGGCGTGGCCAAACACAACGTGAGACTGAATGGCGAGGATGTTCTTCATTTTCTTACCACAACCCTAAAAAGAAAAAGGGCGTGGTTTCCCACGCCCTGGTTTTATTTTTTATTTCCAGCAGACCAGGCAGTAATTCTTTTTACCGCGACGCAGTAAGGTGTAGCGGCCGAACAGACGGTCGCTGTCGCTGAATACATATTCCGGGTCGGCCTGTTTTTCACCGTTGATGGTCACCGCGTTCGAGGCAACGGTTTTACGCGCCTGACCGCGGGACGGCTGCAGCTCGGAATCCACCAACGCCTGCAGGAGATCGGCGCCTTTTTCCATTTCGATCATCGGCACGCCATCCTGCGCCAGCTGTTCGAAATCTGCTTCGCTCAGGTCGCTCAGGTTACCGTTGAACAGGCTTTCGGTAATGCGCTTCGCCGCTTCCAGGCCTTCTTCGCCGTGGACCAGGCGCGTCACCTGCTCTGCCAGCACGTACTGGGCGCGCGGCGCTTTACCGCTGTTTTTGTCTTCTTCTTCCAGAGCATTGATCTCCGCCATGTCCATAAAGGTGAAGAACTTGAGGAAGCGATAGACATCAGCATCCGCGGTGTTGATCCAGAACTGGTAGAATTTGTACGGACTGGTTTTCTTCGGATCCAGCCACACGGCGCCGCCTTCGGTTTTACCGAATTTGGTGCCGTCTGCTTTGGTGATCAGCGGAACCGTCAGGCCAAACACTTGGTTCTGGTGCAGGCGACGGGTCAGATCGATACCGGAGGTGATGTTGCCCCACTGGTCGGAGCCGCCGATCTGCAGCGCTACGCCGTGCAGCTTGTTCAGGCAGGCAAAGTCGTACCCTTGCAGCAGGTTGTAGGAGAACTCGGTAAAGGAGATACCCTGATCGTCACGATTCAGACGCTGCTTCACCGCTTCTTTGTTGATCATCTGGTTAACAGAGAAGTGTTTGCCGATATCGCGCAGGAAGGTCAGCACGTTCATGCTGCCAAACCAGTCATAGTTGTTCGCCGCGATCGCCGAGTTGTCGCCACAGTCAAAATCAAGGAACGGGGCCACCTGTTTGCGGATTTTATCCACCCACTCCTGCACGGTATCCTCGGTATTTAGCTTACGCTCAGCGGCTTTAAAGCTTGGGTCGCCAATCAGACCGGTTGCGCCACCCACCAGCGCTACAGGTTTATGACCTGCCTGCTGGAAGCGTTTCAGGCATAACAATGGAACAAGATGCCCCAAATGCAAGCTGTCAGCGGTAGGATCGAAGCCGCAATAGAGCGCGATCGGGCCTTGCGCCAGTCGCTCTGCTAACGCTTCCTCGTCCGTCACCTGGGCTACCAGCCCCCGCTCTTGCAATTGTTTAATCAAGTTACTGCTTGCCATCAAATTCTCCATGTATAAACGACTGCACCTCTGCCGGTACACGACTTTTCGCCAGATGCGAAAAGTACATAGAATAAAGCGCCGGCCCTTTCAGCGCCAGCGCTTCGATAACTAATTTCGGCGTTTACGGTGCCAGGCGGTCTATTTTCCAGGCGCCATTATCACGCTGGTATAAAAAGCGGTCATGCAGCCGATGTTCGCCCCCCTGCCAGAACTCCATCTGCTCGACGCTGACGCGGAATCCGCCCCAGAAACTCGGCAGCGGCACTTCCCCCTGCTGGAATTTCTGCTTCAGCTCGAGGAATTTGCTCTCCAGGATCCCGCGGGCGGAAATGCGACTGGACTGCTGGGAGACCCAGGCGCCGATTTGGCTATCGCGCGGACGGCTGTGGAAATATTTGACCACCTCCAGCGTCGACAAGCGCTCCGCTTTGCCGATCACCATCACCTGGCGCTCCAGCATATGCCACGGAAACAGCAGGCTCACCTGGGGATTTTTTTCAATCTGATGGGCTTTGCGGCTGCCAAGGTTGGTATAAAACACCAGCCCTTTTTCATCGTAATGCTTCAGCAGCACAATACGCTGGTAAGGTTGGCCGCGCTCATCAACGGTAGCAACCACCATCGCGGTCGGGTCTGCGAGTTTCGCGTCACAGGCCTGACGCAGCCAGCGTTCAAACAGCGGCAGGGGTTCAGCAGGAAGATCGTGGCGACGCAAACCGCCACGGGTATATTCACGGCGCAAGTGCGCGATTTGCTGGAGTTCGTCGTTATCAGACATGGCCATTGAGGATGTAGTCATAAGGTGGCGTTATTGTGCGCCCCCCCGACAGAAATCTCAACGTTTGGCCGTCTGCAGCTGACAGTTATCGAGGATGATGCGATCGCGTTTATAGACGGTAGCGGTATCGCCCTTCGACCAGAAGACGTAGACGCCGTCGGTGTAGCGCGCCCCCGAAGCCGACAGCCCCTCAGCCAGGTTCAGTTGCTGATTATCATAGATAAAACTCACCTGTTGGCGGGTGTTATTGCGATGGACCGTTAACGGTTTCTGGTCGCATTGATACTCCAGCGTGTCCGTCTGCATCCGCTCGACAAACTGGTTGTAGTAGCTACAGCCCGCCAGCATAAAAGGTACAACTGCGATAAGAATTTTTTTCATTCGTTTGCCTTCGACTTTCCCGGTCACGGAGGGCACTCCGCCCTCCGCTTAACTTGTCCAGTTTACCGGTCGCGCCGTGTTTAAGATTTCAGTTAACTCCGATTCTGCGGCGGGTTAGCCGGGAAAATGGCGCCCAGCACCGTGGCTTCGCTGGCGCCGGTCACTGAGGGAAGATTACCCGGCAGCCCAGCCAGCGTGCGCCAGGCCAGCCAGGCAAAGGCCAGCGCCTCCATATCATCGCCGCTGATCCCCGCCTCATCGGTGGTGGAGACTTCGGTTCCCGGCAGCAGTGCCGCCAGGCGCGCCATTAACAAGGGGTTACGCGCGCCGCCGCCGCACACTAACAAACGCTCGCAGCCGCCGCTTAACAATACCTGCTCACTGATGGTCACAGCGGTTAATTCCGCCAGCGTGGCCTGCACATCCTGCCCACGCAGTCCCGAATAACGGGCCAGATGTTTTTCCAGCCAACCGTAATTGAAATATTCACGACCGGTGCTTTTCGGCGCCGGTAAAGCAAACCACGGATCGCTCAGCATGTCCTGCAGCAGCGGCAGCAGCACTTTACCTTCGCTGGCCCACTGGGCATCCTTATCATACGGTTTACCCTGCTGACGCCAGATCCAGGCGTCCAGCAACATATTTCCCGGCCCGGTATCATAGCCGCGCACCGGCTGCCCCGGCACCAGCAGCGACACGTTGGCGATGCCACCGATATTCAGCACCATCCGCCGTTCAATGGGATGCGCCAGCAGCGCATGATGAAATGCCGGGACCAACGGCGCCCCCTGCCCGCCAAGCGCCATATCACGCCGGCGAAAATCCCCCACCACCGTGACTCCGGTATGCGCGGCGATCTGGTTGTTGTCGCCGATTTGCAGCGTGTGCGGCGCGTCGCCTTGCGGTTCATGCCATACGGTCTGTCCATGGCAGCCGATAGCGATAACGTCGGTGGGCTTGAGATTTTCCTGGCGCATCAGCGCCAGTACGGCATCGGCAAACAGCCGCCCCAGACGAGTGTCCAGACGCCCCAGTTGTGAGAGGGTCAACGACTGGCCCTGGCAAATCGCGAGGATCTCTTCTTTTATTGGGTGTGGTATGGGCCAGGTGAGACTGGCCTGCTGCGCTACGATGTTTTCGTTGATGGCGGCCAATACGACATCGATACCATCAAGGCTGGTACCGGACATAACGCCAATAAAGCGACCCGATCTCATACGTTTTTCCTTCATTCCATGACCCTCGTATACGCCTCACTCCACCATAAAGCGCCCGCTAATGCTATGTTGTTATAATACTTTTTAACAATAGAGCGACATTTCAGAGAACACCGTAAAGAACCGGCGTTTAGTTTAGGTTGAAGCATCATTAATTATTATTTTTTGTATAGTCAGGGCGGAAGCTATGCCCGCCGGCGACTAAATGCCATATAATTAACCGTATGGACGTTCAATTGAACACCTTCGGTGAACAGGAGATTCATAAATGATTTTACGTGTTTTGGCTGTATCGATGATTGGTTTTACGCTCGCAGGCTGCGTGAGCAGCAGCGGCCTGTCCGGCGACGTTTATTCCGCATCTGAAGCCAAACAGGTGCAGAGCGTAACTTACGGTACGATTGTGCATACGCGCGCCGTGCAGATCCAGAGCGGCGACGACAGCAATGCCATCGGCGCCATTGGCGGTGCAGTGCTCGGCGGGTTCCTCGGCAACACCATCGGCGGCGGTACCGGACGCTCTCTTGCCACCGCGGCTGGCGCGGTCGCGGGCGGCGTCGCAGGCCAGGGCGTTCAGGGTGCAATGAACAAAACCCAGGGCGTAGAACTGGAAATCCGTAAGGATGATGGCAACACCATTCTGGTGGTGCAGAAACAGGGCAGCACGCCGTTCTCTGTGGGTCAGCGCGTCGCCATTGCCGGCAGCGGCAGCCAGGTCACCGTTTCTCCTCGATAACACCCCTTGCGATGCGGCCCGTTGCGCCGCATCGTATTTTTCAGCCGCGGTTATTCCACCGTAATAGATTCGTATTAGCAATCAGATATATTATATTCAAGTAGTTCATCAATCATTGCGCCTGCGCAATATCTTATCTCACCGCCCCCACTACTCTCAGATTGTCATAATACTTTGTCGACTGAACGTCGCTGTTGCTTTTCTCTCTGGGATCTTGCCTATGCTCAAACATGTCAATCATGTTGCTAAACGTTTTATTATATATGTTTTTATTTGCTTACTGGCCGGGTTCGGCATTGCCGGAGTGACCGCTTTTTTTCATACCAGTTTCAGCACTACCTCATCAATATTATTTCCTCTACTGACCAGCTTTCTGATGGTCTTTCATATTACTATTGCCTGTTTTATGGGCATGAAATACTGGAGCAACAAGCGCCGCCTGTACCTTACACCTGTTGCTTTCGGCTTTGCCTGTTCAGCGCTGCTGATGCTGGGAACCCTCAGCAGCTATCCGGACTGGCTTACCTGCAGCACGACCCCGGTCATTAATCAAAATGACGCCGTTATCTATTATTTCTTCCGCAATATAATGATGGCTGTATTATTCATGTCATCTATTGTTTTGTATTACTTCCGCCAGCGCATCATGCACTCGCTGAAAGCACACATAATTACATTCGCGGCATGTATTGTTTTTACATTAACAATTATTTTTTTATCGTGGATGTACTCCAGCCACTCGCCGTGGCTGAGCCTCAATTTTATCGACGATCTTAGTCATACCTTCACGCCGCTGTGGCAAAGTATTATCGGCTGGCTGCTGATGGCTATCTGGTTTATCACGCTTATTTTATTAATTAGCCTGAGTAAATTACGCAATATTTTCTGGTTTAGCGGCGCTTTTTTTTGCAGCGCTTATCTTTACACCCTCTTCCAGCTAGTCTCCACCGCCGGGGACCTCGATCAGACCTGGTACCAGGCGCGTTTTTTCGAAACGCTTTGTACCCTGTTCCTGATTCTGGTGCTGCTGGTCGACGTCTTTATGCTCTACCGTGAGTCTAACCATAAGTATGTCAACTCGTACCAGAACTCGATTCGCGACCCGTTGACCCGGCTTTATAACCGCAGCTTCTTCTACGACACCCTGAACCAGCAGCTGGCGAAGGTAAACCCCCAGCATCCGCTGTCAGTGATTATCAGTGACCTCGATCATTTCAAACGCATCAATGATAACTATGGCCACGTCGCCGGCGACAAGGTGATCCAGTTTGCCGCCTCGGTACTGGAGAACCATTCGCGCGCGGATGACGCTGCTGCCCGCATTGGCGGTGAGGAGTTTGCCCTGCTGCTGGTCAACACCGCCGAGAAAGACGCCCTGGCGATCGCCGAGCGTATCCGCCTGGCCGTCAACGCTGAGCAACACCCTCTGCCGGAGCGAATGACCATCAGTATGGGGTTGTATACGACGCGCGATAGAAGCGTGAGCGCAGAAACGTGCGTCGAGCGCGCAGATGCGGCCATGTATGAAGCGAAAAACAGCGGGCGTAATCGGGTGGTGGTCTGGCGTCACCCTGGCGACTAAAAAAACGGCCCGGGGCAACCCGGGCCGCTAAAAAATTAATCTTTTGCCTGGAGATCGAGGATATTTTGTTCAAGTTTACGAATTAAGTGGAGCAACGTTTCCACTTCCTGCTTTGAGACCCCCGACAGGATTTCATCGCGGGTCTTGCCTATCACCTCTTCCATCTCATTGATCAACGGTTCAGCTTTTTCAGTGAGCTTGATGCGTTTGGCCCGCCGGTCGCTTGAACAGGTCTGGCGAGAAATAAGCCCTTTCTCCTCCAGCTGATCGAGCGTGCGCACCAGCGACGGCTGTTCAATGCCGATGGCTTTCGCCAGCTGGATCTGCGACTGCTCAGGCGGCAGCTGGTGGATGTTATGCAGCGTGACCCAGTGAGTCTGCGTTAACTCCAGAGGTTTCAGGCGATGGTCGATTAGCGCGCGCCAAACGCGGACTAAACGTGCCAGATCAGAACCAAGTGGCGATTCCAATTTCATCTCCTTATAATTAGCTTGCTAAGTTATTATACTGATTTTAGAATAGTGTGCAGCATTTGAATTATCAAAACAAATGAATTACTTGATTCAACAAAAACCAAAACAATGATTTACACTGTTATAGCGTAGCACGCTCTGAGGTTACCCCTGTAATGGCAAAGGATTTTTGCTTGTGAAACTGAGTCTTAACACATCCGGATTGCCGCTGCAGGACCTGGTGTTCGGCGCGTCCGTCTATTTCCCTCCGCTGTTCAAAGCCGTCTTATTAGGTTTTTTTATCTGGTTGTTTTTACATCGTCAGCTGCGTGACTGGATGTATGCCGGCGACATCTGGCATCCCCTGCTGATGGATCTCTCGCTGTTCGCGCTCTCGGTCTGTCTGGCCCTGGTGTTACTGATTGCCTGGTGATGTCCTTGCTATGAAAAAACTAAAATATCTGTCAACGCTGTTGGTTGCGGCCATCGCCCTGATCGCCGCATGGCTGTTATGGAATTTCTACACCCAGTCCCCCTGGACCCGCGACGGCAAAGTGCGTGCAGAGCAGGTCGGGATCACCCCTCAGGTCTCCGGTAGCATTCTGCAGTTGAACGTGACGGACAACCAACGGGTCAACGCCGGGGATGTTCTGTTCACTATCGACGACACCCCCTACCGTATCGCCGTGCTGAACGCCCAGGCGCAGCAGGCGAAAGCGCAAGCCGAGGTGGCGAAAGCGCAGGCTGAGCAAACGAAGGCCGCCAGCGAGGCACGTCGTCGTCGCAACCTGTCGCAGAATGCGATCTCGGCTGAAGATCTTGAGAACGTCAACACCGCGCTGAATACGGCCACCACCAACCTGGCGGCCGCCAGAGCGGGACTGGGCGTCAGCGAAGCGATGCTGAAACATGCGCAATGGCAGCTAAGCCAAACAACGGTCAAAGCGCCAGTGGACGGCTGGGTGACCAACCTCTCCACCCGCGTCGGCGATTACGCCACTACCGGCCACCCGGTCTTTGCTCTGGTAGACAGCCACTCGTTTTACGTGCTGGGCTACTTTGAAGAGACTAAACTGCGTCATATCCGCATCGGCGATCCGGCGCAGATTATTCTCTACAGTAATCAGCAGACGCTGCACGGGCATGTCGCCAGCATCGGCCGGGCGATTGTCGATCAAAGCGTGGAACAGGGAACCGGGCTGGTGGCCAACATCAAACCGAATATCCCCTGGGTACGCCTCGCGCAGCGCGTTCCGGTGCGGATTGCCTTTAATGAGCTACCGGCGGACGTCACTCTGGTCTCCGGCACCACCTGCACTGTCTCGATCGGCGGGCAGTAATGAATCTGCAGGCCCTGTCGTGGCGCACACTGCCCTGGGTTAAAGCCACCCGTCCACAGTGGCGATACGCGTTGCGTAATGGCATCGCTATGTGTCTCGCGTTAAGCATCGCCTACGCGCTGGATCTCGATGAGCCGTACTGGGCGATGACCTCCGCGGCAGTGGTCAGCTTTCCCACCGTCGGCGGCGTGATCAGTAAAAGCTTTGGCCGCATCGCCGGCAGCCTGCTCGGCGCCTGCGCCGCCCTGCTGCTGGCGGGCCATACGCTGAACGATCCCTGGCTGTTTCTGTTCAGTATTTCCGGCTGGCTGGCGCTGTGCACCTGGGCCTGCGCGCTGTTCACCAACAACGTGGCCTACGCCTTTCAGCTTGCCGGCTATACCTGCGCCATCATCGCGTTTCCGGTGATTAACATCAGCGACAGCTACGAACTTTGGGTGATCGCTCAGTCGCGCGTCTGCGAAGTCATCGTTGGGATCCTCTGCGGCGGACTCATGATGATGATCCTGCCCAGCACCTCCGACGGCAGCAACCTGCTGACGGCCCTGAAAACCATGCACGCCCGGCTGCTGGAGCACGCCAGCCTGCTGTGGGTGCCGGAGACGACGGATGCCATCCGCACCGCTCACGAAAGCGTGATTGGTCAGATCCTCACCATGAACCTGCTGCGCATCCAGGCCTTCTGGAGTCACTACCGCTTCCGTCGGCAGAATCCCCTGCTGAACTACCTGCTGCATCAGCAGCTCCGAATGACCAGCGTCATTTCCAGTCTGCGACGTATGTTGCTGAACTGGCCGGACGCGCCGGCGAACACTCGTCAGGTGCTGGAGTCGCTGCTTGCTGAACTCGCTGCTCCCCATGCTGACAGCTATCATGTCGCCCGCATTCTGGCGCCTCTGGCGCCGCCGCCGGATGCCGATTACCGTCATATCGCCTTTTGGGCGCGACTGCGCTATTTCTGTCGCATTTATCTGGAAAGCAGTCGCTGGATCCGCCGGGTAGAGAATGCGTCGGCGATCGCCGAGTTCAACGTACCTTCGGCGCCAGCCCTGGCCCGCCACACCGACCAGGCAGAGGCCTTGCTCAATGGCATCCGTACTTTTTGCGCGCTGGTGGCGATTGGCGCATGGGGGATCAGCACCCAGTGGACCAGCTGCGCGGCTGCCCTGACCCTGGCCTCCATCTGCTGCGTGCTCTATTCGGTCTCGGCTTCGCCGTTTCGATCGCTGACGCTGCTAATGCAGACCCTGGTGCTGCTGTCGCTGTTCAGTTTTGTGGTGAAGTTCGGCCTGATGGTGCAGATAACCGACCTGTGGCAGTTTCTGCTATTTCTGTTCCCGCTGCTGACCACCATGCAGTTGCTCAAGCTACAGTGGCCCAAATATGCCGGCCTGTGGGGACAGCTTATCGTGTTTATGGGCTCGTTTATCTCCGTCACCAATCCGCCGGTGTACGACTATGCGGCTTTTTTCAATGATAACTTAAGCAAGATTGTCGGCGTGGGCTTTGCCTGGCTGGCTTTTGCGGTGCTCAGTCCGGGATCGGATGCCCGCAAAGGGCGACGCCATATCAGAGCGTTACGGCGTCACTTTGTCGATCAGCTCAGCCGACATCCCCAGCACAGCGAACATGAATTTGAATCGCTGGTGTACCACCATGTCAGCCAGCTCAGTCAGAGTAAAGATGCCCTGGCACGGCGCTGGCTACTACGTTGGGGGGTGGTGCTGCTCAACTGCTCGCACGTCGTCTGGCAGCTTCGGGAATGGGAAACCCGCTCCGATCCCCTCGCCCAGGTGCGCGACCTGTGCATCAATTTGCTGCGCGATGTGATGAGCGAGCGCGGCGTGCAGCAGCGCCCGCTGGCCTCCACCCTGCAGGAGCTGCTGCGGATCTGCGACGTCCTGAACCACCATCATCAGCCAGCGGCCCGGGAGCTGGCCGCCGCAATCTGGCGACTGTATTGCGCCCTGTCACAGCTGGAACAGGCCCCGATCGCCGGCACGATTGGCGAAAAGACTACTTAATCACCCCGCAGGCAAACCGCTCGCCGCCGCCGCCCAGCGGCTGCGGGTTGTCGGCCATATTATCCCCGCCCACGTGGACCATCAGCGCTTTCCCCTTCACCTCATCCAGCGTTTTCAGACGTGGGGCAATAATTGGCTGGTCGGCCACGCCCGCGTCGTTGACCACCAGCAGAGGCAAATCGCCAAGATGCCCGGTGCCCAGCGGCCCTTCGTGTTTCCCGGTATGTTGCGGGTCATAATGTCCGCCCGCCGCCCCGGCGGCCACCGCTTTGCCCTCTTTCATCGCCGGCTGGCAGCTGCCTTCGGCATGAATATGAAAGCCGTGCTTGCCCGGCGGCAATGCCCGCAGTTCGGGGGCGAACTCGAGGCCGCGGTCGGTTTCGGTGATTTTTACACTGCCGATGGACTGCCCGACGCCCTGGGGGGTCACGAGATTAAGTTGAACATCTTCACTGACGGCCTGTGCGCCAGCGCAAAATGCGAGGGATAAGATCGCGAGAATACATCGTTGCATAACACCTCCGGATGGCTGTCTCCCTGTTAAGTGTAAACCAGGAACGCCTTTCCGGAGGCGAAATGCCCGTTACGGTACGTCGTAACCGAGCGCGGCTTTGCGGATACGGAACCACTGCTGACGGGTCATGCTAAGTTTTTCGGCCACGATCGCGGAACGCACGCGTTCGATTTTGCCCGAGCCGATAATCGGCAGCGGCTGCGAGGGCAGACGCAATATCCAGGCGTAGACCACCTGCTCGATGCTGTCGGCATTGAGCTCATGCGCTACCTGCGCCAGCTCATCGCGCAGCGGCTGGAAGCCCTCTTCATTGAACAGGCGTCCGCCGCCAAGGCAGGACCACGCCATCGGACGAATACGCAGCTGCTGCAGCTGATCGAGCGTGCCGTCGAGCAGCAGCGGCTGATGCACCGGCGAGATTTCGACCTGATTGGTGGCCAGGGTAAACGGCAGGCGCGACTGTAGAAGAGTGAACTGGGCTGGGGTAAAGTTAGATACGCCAAAGTGGCGCACTTTTCCGCTGTGATGCAGCGCGAGGAACGCCTCAGCCACTTCATCGGCATTCATTAGCGGATCCGGCCGATGGATCAGCAGCAGATCGAGATGGTCCGTCGCCAAATTACGCAGCGATTGCTCAGCGCTCAGCACGATGTGGTCGCGGTCGGTGATATAGTGGCCGATGGTGTTTTCAGCCCGCGCCCGGGTGGCGATGCCGCATTTGCTGACAATTTCCATGCGATTACGCAGATGCGGCGCCAGCTTCAGCGCTTCGCCAAAGGCAGCCTCACACTGATAATCGCCATAGATATCGGCGTGATCGACAGTGGTTACGCCTAAATCGAGATGCTGTTCAATAAAGCTGACCAGCTCGCCTGGCGACATTTTCCAGTCCATCAGACGCCAGTAGCCCATCACAAAACGCGAAAATTCCGGCCCCTGGGGAGCCATAGCAATACGCTGAACCATAACCGCTTCCTCAATAAAAAAGTGTACTGAGTATACGTACTTTTTGGTTTAAAACAGTGAGGGTTGCTGCGGTTCTTCCGCCGGTTCCGGCTTGTTCGCGCGTATTTTGCGCAGCAGCCGTTGGCGGCAGAGACGCAACACCTCCTGTTTCTGCGCATCGCTCATCGTTTGCCAGTTAAAACGTTCCTCACGGCTGCGGAAACAGCCGCGACAGTAGCCGCGCTCGTCGGTCTGACATATTCCCCGGCACGGGCTCTGCACCGGGAAAAACTCTAACTGCTCTGCCACCACACGCCTCCTGTCCCCTCGTCTCCTTTCATTGAAGACGTTTCCCCGCGCCGACGCAAATTTTGTTCACTACGTGCTGCGCCAGCTAACATTTTTCCGCCGACGCTTGCATTAGACCAATCGGTCTACTACAGTGTGCTCCATGAACAGACACAGCGAATGCGATACCCGAGAACATATCCTGGTCACCGGCGAGCAGCTCTGCATGCATCGCGGTTTTACCGGAATGGGCTTGAGCGAACTTCTGAAGACGGCGGAAGTGCCTAAGGGCTCTTTCTACCATTACTTCCGCTCTAAAGAAGCCTTCGGCGTCGCGCTGCTTGAACATCACTACACCGGATATCTGCAGCGCCTGGTCGACCACTTCGATCATGGCGACGGCAACTATCGTGACCGCCTGCTGGCTTATTATCAGCACACGCTGAATCAGTTCTGCCAGCAGGGGATTATTAGCGGCTGTCTTACCGTCAAGTTGTCGGCAGAGGTTTGCGACCTGTCGGAAGATATGCGTACCGCCATGGACCATGGTGCCAGTCAGATTATCGCTCTGCTGGGCGACGCGCTGGAGAAAGGACGTCAGGAAGGCAGTCTGGCGTTTGACGGCGAGGCCATGACCCTGTCGCAGGTGCTGTATTCCCTGTGGCTCGGGGCCAACCTGCAGGCCAAAATTACGCGTAGCGCAAGGCCGCTGGAAAGCGCCCTTGCCCACGCCAAACAGATTATTGCGGCGCCTGCGGTATAACAGGCGTTTTTATTTCATCAGTTACTAGACGACCGGTCTACTCAGGAGTCACTATGTCGGAAGCAAAATTATTCAGCCCGTTGAAAGTCGGTGCGGTCACCGTCCCTAATCGCGTATTTATGGCGCCGTTGACGCGTCTGCGTAGCATCGAGCCGGGCGATATCCCTACCCCGCTGATGGGCGAATACTACCGCCAGCGCGCCAGCTCCGGCCTGATCATCACCGAAGCGACGCAGATTTCTGCCCAGGCCAAAGGCTATGCCGGCGCGCCGGGCCTGCACAGCCCGGAGCAGATTGCCGCCTGGCAGAAAATCACCGCCGGTGTTCATGCGGAAAATGGCCGTATCGCCGTCCAGCTGTGGCACACCGGGCGTATTTCCCATAGCAGCCTGCAACCTGGCGGCGGCGCGCCGGTAGCGCCTTCCGCGCTGAGCGCCGGTACTCGCACCTCCCTGCGCGATGAAAACGGCCATGCTATTCGCGCCGACACCTCGATGCCGCGTGCCCTGGAAACCGAAGAGATCCCGGGGATCGTCGACGATTTCCGTCAGGCGGTCGGCAATGCCCGTGACGCTGGCTTCGATCTGGTTGAGTTGCACTCGGCCCACGGCTATCTGCTCCACCAGTTCCTCTCGCCGTCGGCGAACCAGCGTACCGATCAGTACGGCGGCAGCGTGGAGAACCGTGCCCGTCTGGTACTGGAAGTGGTCGACGCCGTGAGCAAAGAGTGGAGCGCTGACCGGATCGGCATCCGCGTGTCGCCGATTGGCAGCTTCCAGAATGTGGATAATGGCCCGAACGAAGAAGAAGACGCGCTGTATCTGATTAGCGAACTGGCGAAACGCGGTATCGCCTATCTGCACATGTCCGAGCCGGACTGGGCGGGCGGCAAGCCGTACAGCGAAGCCTTCCGTCAGAAAGTTCGCGACCGCTTCCCGGGCGTGATCATTGGCGCTGGCGCCTACACGGTAGAAAAAGCTAACGATCTTATCAATAAAGGGCTCATTGATGCTGTGGCCTTTGGCCGCGATTACATCGCCAACCCGGATCTGGTGGCCCGTCTGCAGAAAAAAGCGGCGCTCAACCCCCAGCGCCCGGAAACTTTCTATGGCGGCGGCGCGGAAGGCTACACCGACTACCCTACGCTGTAATCCCTCCATTGATAGCGGCGACGTATCGCCGCTATACTCAAGGTTCTGATCTATCAAATAAACTGCATAGGGGACATTATGCGCTTACTCCACACCATGCTGCGCGTTGGCGACCTGCAACGTTCTATCGACTTCTATACCAACGTGTTGGGCATGAAGCTGCTGCGCACCAGCGAAAACCCGGAGTACAAGTACTCCCTCGCCTTTGTCGGCTACGGCGAAGAGAGCGAAACCGCGGTGATCGAACTGACCTACAACTGGGGCGTGGACAGCTATGAGCTGGGCACCGCCTACGGCCATATCGCGCTGAGCGTCGACAACGCCGCCGAAGCCTGCGAACGGATCCGCCAGAACGGGGGCAACGTCACCCGTGAAGCCGGCCCGGTAAAAGGCGGCACCACCGTCATCGCCTTCGTGGAAGATCCGGACGGTTACAAAATCGAGCTCATTGAAGAGAAAGATGCCGGCAAAGGTCTGGGCAACTAACGCTTCCCGAGCCAGGCCTCTTTAATGCCATGGCTCGCCCGGGCGCTGCGGCGCCCGTTGTTTTCACCCCTGCCTGCTGCAAGCCGCGGCAAAATTTGCCATAATGCGCGCTACTTTTTTCCAGCTAAGAGAATCTGATGTCCGAGAATGCTCAACTGAATGGTCTGTGCGACCGTTTCCGCGGTTTTTATCCGGTGGTGATTGATGTTGAAACCGCAGGATTTAATGCCAAAACCGACGCCCTGCTGGAGATCGCCGCCATTACGTTGAAGATGGATGAGCAAGGCTGGCTGATGCCCGATGAAACGCTGCATTTCCATGTTGAACCTTTCGAGGGCGCCAATCTGCAGCCCGAAGCGCTGGCCTTTAACGGAATCAACCCGCACGACCCGGAGCGCGGCGCCGTCAGCGAATACGATGCCCTGCATGCCATCTTCAAAATGGTACGCAAAGGGATGAAAGAGAGCGACTGCAGCCGGGCGATCATGGTGGCGCACAATGCGACCTTTGACCACAGCTTCACCATGACCGCCGCCGAACGCGCGGGGCTTAAACGCAATCCGTTCCATCCGTTTGTTACCTTCGACACCGCCGCGCTGAGCGGGCTGGCGCTGGGCCAGACGGTGCTGTCGAAAGCCTGTATCGCCGCGGGTATGGCGTTCGATGGCGCGCAGGCCCACTCCGCCCTGTACGATACCGAGCAGACGGCGCAGCTGTTTTGTGAGATTGTGAACCGCTGGAAGCGTCTGGGTGGCTGGCCGCTGCCCGTGGCCACCCCGGAGTGATAAAAAAAGCGACTTCCAGGAAGTCGCTTTTTTACGGATGGCGGGAATTACTCCGCTTTCGGCTCGTCGGTGTGGTACTTCGCCGCCGTCTCTTTGATCAGCTGCTGCAGTTCACCGCGCTGGTACATTTCGATGACGATATCGCAGCCGCCCACCAGTTCACCGTCTACCCACAGCTGCGGGAAAGTCGGCCAGTTGGCGTATTTAGGCAGCTCGGCGCGGATATCCGGGTTCTGCAGAATATCAACGTAAGCAAAACGTTCGCCACAGGCGGACAGCGCCTGAACGGCCTGGGCAGAGAAACCGCAGCTTGGCAGCTTCGGCGACCCTTTCATGTACAACAGGATCGGGTTTTCAGCGATTTGGCGTTGGATCTTTTCTAAAGTCGAGCTCATTGTCGTGCTTCCTTAAACTTCTTTCTACGGCAGTAACTTGTCATTGTAGCGTCCTGTAGGCAGGACGGATAATAACATTTTTTTCACTATTCATATTTTATCTTCTGTTGCGCGAAGTTGCCTTAAAAATATCATTTTGCCGTCGCAGGCGGGCGCTCATTGCGCATTTTCTGTGCGAGGCGGTCAATGTCTGACGCGTTTTCTTGCAATCGTTAACCAATCGACATTTTTGATACAAAAGAATATTAACTTTCCGGGTTTTTATGCTTTAGAATCATTCCGGTTTGTCATTCATCGTCAGGCATTTGTACATGTCTGTAATTAATCAGGGGATTGCTCAGTGGCGCGGCTAAACAAAATCGCGATATCGCTCTGTGCATTACTGTTCACATCTATCTCATTCACGCCACTGGCTCAGGCGTCAGGGCATACGCACGCCTCCGCTTCGCCAAAGGCGTTGCCCGCGAAAAGTGGCTCAGAGCGCAAGAAAAAAGCTACCAGTCAAAAAAGTAAAACCACCGCTAAAACCACCAGTAAAAAGTCCTCGAGCACCCGGCTCCCTTCCCGCACTACCGCAGCAAGCCAAACCGCACTTCATCGTCAGGCCGCCGGCGCGACGAAAAAATGCGTGCTGCGTAAAGGTTATAAAAAGCAGTGCGCGAAAACGGTCGCCGCCAGCGCCGAGCCGACCCTGGCGCTGAACAGCGTCAAAAGCAAATGCGTGGTGCGTAAGGGCTATAAAAAACGCTGTAAACCTGAGGCCAGCGATGCGAATTTAACGATCGCTGACGCCCATAAAGTCCGGGTGCAGAAAGCGCAAAGTACCGCCATGAACAAATTGATGGGCCAGTTGGGTAAACCCTATCGCTGGGGCGGCACCTCGCCACGTACCGGCTTTGACTGCAGCGGACTGGTTTATTACGCCTATAAGGACCTGGTCAAAATTCACATCCCGCGTACGGCTAATGAAATGTACCACCTGCGCGATGCGCGTCCGGTGGATCGTGATGAACTGCAGAGCGGCGATTTGGTCTTCTTCCGCACCCGCGGACGCGGTACTGCCGATCACGTTGGCGTCTACGTCGGCAACGGGAAATTTATTCAGTCACCACGCACAGGTCGTGATATACAAATCACCTCCCTGAGCGAGGATTACTGGGTTCGCCATTATGTTGGCGCTCGTCGCGTCATGACGCCGAAAACCATTCGCTGATCCTGGTCTGCCGCTACGGCGGCAGACCGCCTCACCTGCGCGTCTTTCCCTTCTACCGTCAAAGGATACTGCATATTCATCTCCTTGCCCGGCGCTTCCCGACGATAGCGGGTGGGCGACATACCAAAGTGACGGTGAAAGGTCCGGCAGAAAGCGGCCTGTCCGTCGTATCCCAGGCACTGAGAAATACTCTGTATCGACGCTTGCGTCTGCGTTAAATAGATTGTCGCAATGGTCATTTTTCGCCGACTGACGTAGTTCGCCAGCGTGCAGCCGGTCACCATGGCGAACTGCCGCTGGAAATACCAGTGCGAATAACCGGACTTTTTCGCAATCGTGCTGACCGGCAGGGTGTCTAAAATATGGGCTTCGATCCAGTCAACGATCCCCTGTACAACCGGGATCATCTTCGGGCTCACCACCTCACCTGTTTTTGCCATCGTAGCCATCCTGTGGGAAATTCATGTCGGCGGTCATATTTGTCATACAAATAGCAAAATAGACAATGAATTATTGGCATAGCGGCGATTGCCTGGGCGCATATTTTAATTAAACCATTAATTTTAAAGACATATCACCCTCAACCATGATGCGCGGCTGCGATCGTCAGAGAAAAACAGAAGACGTTAAACCTTCCCTGCGAGAGTCGGAAAAGCGCAGACGGCGTCTCCTTATACATTTTTGCAACATCTGCGAGCGGTTTGACGCCTCGCCCCGTAGAAAACGGTTAAGCCTTCATCAGTTGCGCCTGCGGCAATAGCCTTTATCGTTGTAAGGCTTTTCACTGCTTGCGGCAAATGTTAACATTCTCAATACAATAACAGCCCGTGACGCGACAGCGTCGGGTGGCCAGAACACGATTCAGGCGAAAGCCTCATCTTGTCAATGTGAGCTAAAACAAAAAGTTATAAGGAGAGTAGCAATGTCGTTTGAATTACCTGCATTACCATATGCAAAAGACGCCCTGGCGCCGCACATTTCCGCAGAAACCCTGGAATATCACTACGGTAAACACCACCAGGCGTATGTCACTAACCTCAACAACCTGATCAAAGGCACTGCGTTCGAAGGCAAATCTCTTGAAGAGATCGTCCGCACTTCTGAAGGCGGCGTATTCAACAACGCAGCCCAGGTCTGGAACCACACCTTCTACTGGAACTGCCTGGCGCCGAATGCCGGCGGCGAACCGGAAGGCGAGTTAGCGGCCGCGATTGCCAAATCCTTCGGCAGCTTTGCGGATTTTAAAGCCAAATTTACCGATGCCGCAGCGAAAAACTTCGGCGCGGGCTGGACCTGGCTGGTCAAAAATGCCGACGGCAGCCTGGCTATCGTCTCCACCAGCAACGCCGGTACCCCGCTGACCACCGACGCGAAGCCGCTGCTGACCGTTGACGTCTGGGAACACGCCTACTACATCGACTACCGCAATGCCCGTCCAAGCTACCTGGACCATTTCTGGGCGCTGGTTAACTGGAAGTTTGTTGCGGCCAACCTGGCGGCATAAACGACAAACCGCAGCAGGGTCTCCCCGGCTGCGGTTTTTTTTAGCCCTTCCCTACACTCGCGTTACTGGCTGGCAAAGGCCTCTTCCGGCTGCGCTCGTCCGCTGAACCAGACCAGCAGCAGCGCCAGACCGGCGATAATCGCCCCCATCACCGGCACAAACGCATAGCCCAGTCCGCCAGAGATCACCGCCCCACCGGCGGCGGCGCCCAGCGCGTTGCCGAGGTTGAACGCGCCGATATTCACCGAAGAAGAGAGCCCCGGCGCTTCATGCGCCACGCGCATGACCCGCATCTGCAGCGGCGGAACCACCGCAAAGGTGGCTGCGCCCCAGACAATCATGCTGATGGCCGCTCCAGCCTGGGATTGCGCCAGCAGCGGGATCGCCAGCATGATCGCCATCAGCAGCAGCAGAAAGCCTTTCAGCGTGCCAGAGACCGACCGGTCGGCGAATTTGCCGCCCAGATAGTTGCCCAGCGAAAAACCAACGCCAATCAGCACCAGCATCGCGGTAATAAACAGCGATGAAGCGTGGGTCAGCGTATTGAGCACTGGCGAGATATAGGTATACAGCGTAAACATTGCCCCGGCACCGAGCACGGTAGTCAGCAAGGCGGAGAGTACCTGCGGGCGTAGCAGGACTGAAAGCTCTTTTTTGACATCCGGGCGCTCACCGGCGCTGCCCTTCGGCAGAGAGAACCACAGACTGACCATCGCCAGCAGGCCTAACCCTGCGGTGGCCAGGAAAGACATCCGCCAGCCGATGGTTTCGCCAAGCCAGGTGGCCGCCGGTACACCGCCGATGTTGGCGATGGTGAGCCCCATAAACATCGTGGCTACCGCGCTGGCCTGCTTATGCTTTGGCACGACGCTGGCTGCGACCACTGACCCCAGGCCAAAGAAAGCACCGTGGTTGAGGCTGGTAATAATGCGCGACAGCAGCAAGGTGGTGTAATCCGGCGCAATGGATGACAACAGGTTGCCGACGGTGAAGATCCCCATCAGAAAAATCAGCGCATTGCGCCGCGCGCGATGTGACAACAGCAGGGTCATCAACGGCGCGCCGACCATGACGCCGATGGCATACGCACTGATCAGCATTCCCGCCACTGGGATTGAGACGTCCACACCTTTCGCAATCACCGGCAGCAATCCCATTGGGGAGAACTCCGTGGTACCGATGCCAAAGGCGCCGATCGCCAGCGCAAGTAAAGGAAAGTTGATTTTCATTCAATGACTCCATCAGACCGTCAGAGACGACGGCGTAACATCAGAAGTCAAAAGCATGACATCAATCACAAAAAAACAAAAGTGAACGAAATGACAAAAGATTTTTGCAGAATTGATAATAATGGCGGGATACGGGGAGGAGGCCGCGCTCCTCCCTCACTGGAACATTAGTGCAGTATGGCGGTCAGGCTGAAAGCGACGATCACGCCGAGGGCAATAACCGTGGTGATCAGCGAAAACTTTAAATTGGTATCCATCATTTTTCCCTCTTGTTATCCCCACACCAAAAGTGAGCTTGCTCATTTTTGCACAAAAAATCGCAAAAATCTTCCGGGATTTAGGGCGATGCACATTTTTGCTCTTCCACTTTGCCCCAAGATCGGACAAAATCCCACGCTAATTTAAAAGCGTATCGGCCATTGACCCCTTCCTGTCGTTCTGTGTCGTTTTCCCGACGTGATGCAATGTTGAAAATTGTATTCAGGGTGTGTGTAGGCAAACGTTTACGTATCGATGATCAGGCGATCAGGTCAAGGCATGGAGTGAGATGTAATGGCAACTATTAAAGATGTAGCGAAGCGCGCAAACGTTTCCACTACAACTGTATCACATGTAATTAACAAAACCCGTTTCGTTGCCGAAGAGACGCGCAATGCGGTGTGGGCGGCGATTAAAGAGCTGCACTACTCGCCGAGCGCCGTGGCCCGCAGCCTGAAAGTCAATCATACAAAATCGATTGGTCTGCTGGCGACCAGTAGCGAAGCCGCCTATTTTGCTGAAATTATTGAGTCTGTTGAAAAGAGCTGCTTCCAGAAGGGCTACACCCTGATCCTCGGCAACGCATGGAACGATCCGGAAAAACAGCGCGCCTATTTGTCGATGATGGCACAGAAGCGTGTCGACGGCCTGCTGGTGATGTGTTCCGAATATCCGGATTCGGTATTGAGCATGCTAGAAGAGTATCGCCATATCCCGATGGTGGTGATGGACTGGGGCGAAGCAAAAGCCGACTTCACCGATGCGGTGATCGATAACGCCTTCCAGGGCGGCTATATCGCCGGACGCTACCTGATTGAACGTGGCCATCGTGAAATCGGCGTGATCCCGGGTCCGCTGGAGCGCAACACCGGCGCAGGCCGCCTGGCCGGCTTTATGCAGGCGATGAAAGAGGCGCATATCAGCGTGCCGGAAAACTGGATTGTGCAGGGCGACTTCGAGCCGGAGTCCGGCTACCGTGCTATGCAGCAGATCTTAAGCCAGCAGCACCGTCCGACGGCGGTGTTCTGCGGCGGCGATATCATGGCGATGGGCGCTATCTGCGCGGCGGATGAAATGGGGCTGCGGGTGCCGCAGGACATTTCGCTGATCGGTTATGATAATGTGCGTAACGCCCGCTATTTCAGCCCGGCTTTAACCACTATTCATCAGCCGAAAGATTCCCTGGGCGAAGCCGCATTTAACATGCTGTTGGATCGTATCGTTAATAAGCGTGAAGAGTCGCAGTCTATCGAAGTTCATCCTCGTCTGGTCGAACGCCGCTCCGTGGCGGATGGCCCGTTTGTCGATTATCGTCGGTAAGGCATCTGGCGGGCGCGGATCACTCCGGCGCCCGCAGCCATTCCCGATTCAGCGTGTCGCTGTCCCCCAGATAGTCGAGCATCCAGTTCAGCGCCGGTGAGGCATCACTCTGCTGCCAGGTCAGACAGCAGGCGGCATCCGGGAACGGATTCTCCAGCGCCAGCGCGGTCCACACGCCGCGATCTACCCATGGTCGGGCGAAATGGCTCGGCACCATGCCGACGCAGAGGCCCGCCGACAGACAGGTGGCCGACGATTCCCAGTCGGGGACCACCACCCTCTTCTGGTTATCCAGCAGCCAGGTTGTTCGTTTGGGCAGTGAACGTGACGTATCCTCCCGCACCAGCGACGGCCAGTTACGCAGGACATCATCGCTCAGGGGTCCCTCCATCTTCGCCAGCGGGTGATCGCTCGCCACCACGCAGTCCCAGCTCAGCATCCCCATATCGCGAAACGCATAGCGGCCCCCGACCGGAATAGATCGCGTTGCGCCAATCGCCAGTTCTACACGGCCGTCGGCCAGCGCATCCCATACGCCGTTGAACACTTCCTGAAAGACGATCAGCTCGACGTCGGGAAAATGGCGATAGAAATCGACGATCATCTGGCGCATCCGCGCCGGTTTCACAATATCATCCACCGCGATCGACAGCTGCCCGCGCCAGCCGTTGGCGATTTGCTGGCACTGCTGGCGGGTGATCTGCATTTTTTTGATAACAGAGCGCCCTTCCTGTAAGAACCAGATCCCTGCGGGCGTCAGCTCCACATCACGATGGCGGCGCTCAAACAAGGGAACCGCCAGCCACTCTTCAAGCTGACGCACGGTATAGCTGATGGCGGAGGGCACCCGGTGCAGCTCCTGCGCGGCTGCGCTGAAGCTGCCGTTGCGGGCCACGGCATCAACCACTTCCAGAGAGTATTCAGACCACATTTTCTGCCTGCAAAATTTTTGAATGCATGTGACAAATATTAGCGTTTCACAAGCCACAATGCACTCCCTACACTCTGCGGCATCGTACCTGTACTCCAAAAATGAGAACGTTATGTCACAACCTGGGAAAGGATTTTTAGTCTGGCTGGCCGGCCTGAGCGTGCTGGGCTTTCTGGCCACCGATATGTACCTGCCGGCGTTTGCCGCCATGCAGCAGGATCTCAATACCTCCGCTGCCTCCATCAGCGCCAGCCTGAGCCTGTTCCTCGCCGGCTTCGCGCTGGGGCAGCTGTTCTGGGGGCCGCTGTCGGACCGCTATGGGCGCAAACCGGTGCTGTTGAGCGGCCTGGCAATTTTCGCGGCCGGCTGTCTGGGGATGCTGTGGGTGCACAACGCTACCCTGATGCTGGCGCTGCGCTTTTTGCAGGCGATTGGCGTCTGTGCCGCGGCCGTTACCTGGCAGGCGATGGTCACCGATTACTATCCTGCCCAGCGCACGAACCGCATCTTCGCCACCATTATGCCGCTGGTAGGACTGTCGCCAGCGCTGGCCCCGCTGCTGGGTAGCTGGCTACTGGTGCACTTCGAGTGGCAAGCCATCTTCGCCACCCTGTTTGCCATTACTCTGCTGCTGATGCTGCCTGCCCTGCGCCTGAAGGCAGCCGCAAAGTCGGTAGCAGTGACACAGCAGAAGATCACCTTTCTCGCGCTGCTGCGCTCCCGGGAATACAGCGGCAACGTCCTGATCTACGCCGCCTGCTCCGCCAGCTTCTTCGCCTGGCTTACCGGTTCACCTTTTATCCTGCACGAAATGGGCTATGGCCCAACCGCTATCGGCCTGAGCTATATCCCACAGACCATCGCCTTTCTGGTGGGCGGCTATGGTTGTCGCGCACTGCTACAAAAATGGTCAGGACAACAGATGCTGCCGTGGCTGCTGGTGGTCTTCGCCGTCAGCGTTGCCGCCACCTGGCTGGTCGGCCTGCAAACGCATGCCTCGCTGGTGGCGTTAATGATCCCGTTCTGCATGATGGCGGTGGTCAACGGCGGGATCTATCCCATTGTGGTCGCCCAGGCGCTGAAGCCCTTCCCTCAGGCAACGGGCCGCGCGGCGGCGCTGCAGAATACGCTGCAGCTGGGATTGTGCTTCCTGACCAGTTTGCTGGTATCGGCGCTGATCGCCACGCCGCTGCTGACCACCACCAGTGTGATGCTGGTCTCGATTGGCTTAGCCGGAATCGGCTATCGCCTGCAGCAAACGCCGGAGCTGACCCCCCACTCTTCCCACGCGTAACGCCCATCGCCGTTGCCCGGACCAGTCGTTAGCATGCTAAGAAAATTTTATTGAAAGCCAGTACTTAGCGTCCTATACTGGATCCGGGTTCACATAAATAGAAAATAGTTAAATATTAACGGATGCAGGATGCCTCCGTTTCACCATGGAAGGCCTTTCGGCAAGGGTTATCTCCCTTCCTCTGTTCTACGTCGGATAGCGACTTCACGGATTATCCGTGAGATTTCTCACAAAGCCAAAAAAGCGTCTACGCTGTTTTAAGGTTCTGATCACTTGGGCGTGATGGAGAAGCTATGAGTTCATCGTGTATAGAAGAAGTAAGTGTACCAAATGATGACTGGTACCGGATTGCAGCTGAATTATTGGGCCGTGCGGGAATAGAAATCAATGGCTCCGCGCCGTCAGACCTGCGAATTAAAAACCCTCTTTTCTTTAAACGTGTCCTGCAGGAGGGGTCGCTGGGGTTAGGCGAAAGCTATATGGACGGCTGGTGGGACTGCGAGCGTCTGGATATATTCTTCCACAAAGTGCTTCGCGCCGGACTGGAAAAACAGCTCCCTCACCATTTCAAAGATACACTCCGCATCGCAGGCGCTCGCCTGTTCAATCTGCAAAGTAAAAAACGCGCCTGGATTGTTGGCAAAGAGCATTACGATCTCGGCAACGATCTCTTCAGCCGAATGCTTGACCCCTACATGCAGTATTCCTGCGGATACTGGAAAGAGGCGCAAACCCTCGAAGCGGCGCAGCAGGCTAAACTGGACCTCATCTGTCGTAAGCTGGAGCTTGAGCCGGGGATGCGGGTACTGGATATCGGCTGTGGATGGGGCGGGCTCGCCGAGTATATGGCGCGAAATTACCAGGTCAGCGTTGTCGGCGTGACCATCTCCGCCGAGCAGCAAAAGATGGCCCAGGCGCGCTGCGCTGATCTTGACGTGGAGATTCGGCTCCAGGACTATCGCGATCTGCACGACAGCTTTGACCGTATCGTCTCCGTCGGTATGTTCGAGCACGTGGGACCGAAAAATTACGCCACCTACTTTGAGGTCGCGGATCGTAATTTGAAACCCAACGGCCGTTTCTTACTGCACACCATCGGTTCCAAAGTCACCGACCATAACGTCGACCCGTGGATCGATAAATATATCTTCCCCAACGGCTGTCTGCCGTCGGTTCGGCAGATCGCCGATGCCAGCGAGAAGCACTTTGTGATGGAAGACTGGCATAACTTCGGCGCCGATTATGACACCACCCTGATGGCCTGGTATGAGCGTTTTCTCGCCAGCTGGCCGGAAATTGCCGATAACTATTCTGAACGTTTCAAACGGATGTTCAGCTATTATCTGAACGCCTGCGCCGGCGCCTTCCGCGCCCGTGACATTCAGCTCTGGCAGGTAGTGTTCTCGCGCGGCATTGAACATGGGCTACGCATCGCCCGCTAACAAAATCTCCCCCGCTCACCGGCGGGGGATTTTTTTCAGGCTTCATTCACCTTAGACGCAACGTCTTTCGCGGCCAGCACGCGTTCAACCGTATCGACAACCGCCTGAGTTTGCGGGTCAATCTCAATATTGACGCGGTCACCCAGCTTTTTCGCGCCCAGCGTGGTCCGCTGCAGCGTTTCCGGGATAAGATGCACGCAGAAGCGGGTTGCCGTCACCTCGCCCACCGTCAGGCTAATGCCATCAATACCGATGAAACCTTTATAAAGGATATATTTCATCAGCGTCGGATCCTGCACTTTAAACCAGATCTGACGGTTATTTTCGGAAGTGAGGATCTTCACGATTTCCGCGGTGGTCATAATATGGCCGGACATCAGATGCCCGCCGATTTCATCACTGAATTTCGCCGCCCGCTCGACGTTCACTTCATCCCCGATCTGAATATCGCCGAGGTTGGTAATCCGCAGCGTCTCTTTCATCAGATCGAAGCTGATGTGCGCGCCGTTTATTTCGGTCACCGTCAGGCAACAGCCGTTATTGGCTACCGAGGCGCCGGTTTCCAGCCCCTCCAGCATATGCGCCGGTAGCTCCACCACATGGGTGCGAAAATTGGGTTTATCATCAATGGAGACCACTTTCGCGGTTCCCTGAACAATACCAGTAAACATGTTAGGCTCCTGTTGAAAATCATGACGGTATCATTACCGTTTTCGCTATCGGGAACAATAACAGGAGGGCAAAGCGGTTGCCAGCGCGCTTCGTGCCTCGACTCTTTTTTCACTGGCTTAATGGCTAATCCTCGCTACAATAGACTGGAAATTCCTCATTTTTATCCCCTTGCTGCCAGTTACGGCGGCTTTTTTAGTCTCAAAATAACAACAAAATAAAGGTGTTCACGTGCAGAAGTATTTCGTTGAAGCGCGTCAGTTATTAGCTCTGGCTATACCCGTCATCCTTGCGCAGGTGGCGCAGACAGCAATGGGTTTTGTCGATACCGTGATGGCGGGTGGCTACAGCGCCACGGATATGGCCGCCGTGGCCATCGGGACCTCCATCTGGCTGCCGGCGATCCTCTTTGGCCACGGGCTGCTGCTGGCGCTGACCCCGGTGGTGGCGCAGCTTAACGGCTCCGGACGGCGGGATCGCATCGCACAGCAGGTGCGTCAGGGCTTCTGGCTGGCCGGCTTTGTCTCGGTGCTGATTATGGTCGTGCTGTGGAACGCCGGCTATATCATCAGCTCCATGCATAATATCGACCCGCTGTTGGCTGAGAAGGCGGTTGGCTATCTGCGCGCCCTGCTGTGGGGCGCGCCGGGCTATCTGTTCTTCCAGGTTGCCCGTAATCAGTGTGAAGGGCTGGCGAAAACCAAACCCGGGATGGTCATGGGCTTTATCGGCTTACTGGTCAACATTCCGGTGAACTATATCTTTATCTATGGTCATTTCGGCATGCCCGAGCTGGGCGGTGTCGGCTGTGGCGTAGCGACTGCTTCGGTTTACTGGGTGATGTTCGCCAGCATGCTGTGGTGGGTGCGTCGGGCGCGTTCGATGCGGGATATCCGCTGCGCCGAGCGCTTCAGCCGCCCCGATGTCGCCGTCCTGTTACGGCTGGTGCAGCTGGGGCTGCCCATTGCTCTGGCGCTGTTCTTTGAAGTCACGCTGTTTGCCGTCGTCGCGCTGCTGGTCTCCCCGCTGGGGATCATTGACGTCGCCGGTCACCAGATCGCGCTTAACTTCAGCTCATTGATGTTCGTTCTGCCGCTATCGCTGGCGGCGGCGGTCACCATTCGCGTCGGCTTCCGTCTCGGACAAGGTTCAACGATCGATGCCCAGGTTTCGGCCCGCACCGGCGTGGGCGTGGGCGTCTGTCTGGCGGTATTTACCGCTATCTTTACCGTGCTGATGCGTGAACAGATTGCCCTGCTGTATAACGATAATCCCGAGGTGGTGCTGCTGGCCTCACACCTGATGCTGCTGGCGGCTATCTATCAGATCTCCGACTCCATCCAGGTGATCGGCAGCGGCATTCTGCGCGGCTATAAAGATACCCGGTCTATCTTTTTTATTACCTTTACCGCGTACTGGGTGCTGGGTTTGCCGAGCGGCTATCTGCTGGCGTTGACCGATATGGTTGTGCCACGCATGGGGCCCGCCGGTTTCTGGTGTGGATTTATCATCGGCCTGACCTCCGCCGCCATCATGATGATGCTGCGGATGCGTTTTCTACAGCGCCAACCCTCCAGCATCATCTTACAGCGCGCCGCGCGCTAGTCCCTGCAAAGCCCGCCCCTCCGGCGGGCTTTTTCGTTCTCCGGCATTGCGACCACGTTGTACATTCCGTTACTCCCCGACACCAAAGACTCACTGATGGCACTCCCCGAGACGCATATAGTGTGGTCAACAGCCCCGCAGTGGGGTTACTCAAGAAACCAATTCGAGGATTTCAGAATGAAAAAAGTATTAGCTCTGGTCGTTGCCGCTGCTATGGGTCTGTCATCAGTTGCTTTCGCTGCCGATGCCGCAAGCGCCACCCCGGCCGCAGCTGCCAGCCATACCACCGTTCACCATAAGAAACATCACAAAGCGGCCGCGAAACCGGCAGCCGAGCAGAAAGCCCAGGCGGCGAAGAAACACCACAAAGCCGCTGCAAAACCGGCTGCTGAGCAAAAAGCCCAGGCGGCGAAGAAACACCATAAAGCCACTGCGAAACCGGCAGTCGCGCAGAAAGCCCAGGCGGCGAAGAAACACCATAAAGCCGCTGCGAAACCGGCAGTAGCGCAGAAAGCCCAGGCGGCGAAGAAACACCACAAAGCTGCTGCGAAACCGGCAGTCGCGCAGAAAGCGCAGGCTGCAAAGAAACATCATAAAGCGGCACACCACGCAGCTAAACCGGCGGTTAAACCTGCGGCATAATGGTCAGGGCGTTAAGGTGATAAACCGGCGCAGAACAGCGCCGGTTTTTTTTCAGGAGGACATCATGCTGCAACGCTATCGCTTCGAATTGCTGCTGTTACTGCTCATCGTCTGCGCGCTGTTTACCCTGCGCTTGATGTTTAAATAGCGGGCTGCTGAACCCATTTACGGGCCGGCGGCGTATAGTCGCGAAAACCGGCGATAATCTCGTCTGCCGAGGTAGCAAACGGCAGCATCTCCGCGTAGCGCGGGTGCATAAATCCTTCCCGTACCATGTTGTCGACCATCGCCTGAAGCGGATCGTAATAACCCTTGATATTCAGGAACGCGCACGGTTTCTCATGGATCCCCAGTTGCGCCCAGGTCCATTGTTCGAAAATCTCTTCGAGCGTCCCCGCCCCGCCCGGCAGGGCAATAAAGCCATCCGCCAGCGCCGCCATTTTGGTTTTCCGCTCGTGCATATCCTCGACCACATGCAGCTCCGTCAAGCCGCGGTGGGCAATTTCCCGCTCCACCAGGCCGCGCGGCATCACGCCGATCACCACGCCACCGGCCTCCAGCGCCGCATCGGCGACCGCCCCCATCAGACCGACTTTGCCGCCGCCATAGACAAGCGCCAGCCCCTGCTGCGCCAGCGTACGTCCGACCAGACGGGCGGTGTCGAGATACAGCGGATGTTCGCCAGCTGAAGAACCGCAAAAAATACCAATCGATTTCATCTTCGTTATGACTCCTTCTCTTCTGGTGGCCGATAATTTAACACAACGGCAACCCTACCGCGCAGAGTTAGACGGGCAGAAAAAAGCGAGTCATGACGCTCGCTGGCGAAGAAATATCCTTGTGGTTCAGTAAAATATATCCGGAATGGGTAAAAGTTCCGCAATCGCATGCAATGTGCAAGAAAAGTGACGTTTACCTCTTGCCACATCCTCTCCCTGCCGCTAATATGCGTCCCCGTTGTCACCACAACATTGCGTTCGTAGCTCAGTTGGTTAGAGCACCACCTTGACATGGTGGGGGTCGTTGGTTCGAGTCCAATCGAACGCACCATAATGCGTTTATAGCTCAGTTGGTTAGAGCACCACCTTGACATGGTGGGGGTCGTTGGTTCGAGTCCAATTAAACGCACCATAATGCGTCTGTAGCTCAGTTGGTTAGAGCACCACCTTGACATGGTGGGGGTCGATGGTTCGAGTCCATTCAGACGCACCAATCAGTTATCCTTCTGTAATTTCTGTGTTTTATCACCTGCCCCCGATGGTATTGCTGGCTTAAAATGTTGTGTATTGGCAAAGATTTTTCCTTGCATATTCCACACTCGTGCAGGGGAAGCCAACCCTTTTAAGTACATTTTTGAGCACATCGAAATGGCGCTTTAGTCCACGAACGACGGGAAAAGTATCATTGCAGCAAGGCATTTTTTCCCGGCGGAAAACATTTCAGGCTTTAAAACTCCGGGCACTGACGTTACAGAATACTGCAGACAAAACTAAGGTGACGACTATGCCATTAACCGACACGGCCATTCGTAATGGCGGCTACTCCCCCAAATGACTCGCTGACCGATATGGATGGCCACTCCCTGTCTGTCAGCAAATCAGGAAGCAAAAATGGCACTTTCACTACTATCATAACGGAAAACAATGCAGCATGAGTTTCGGCCTCTAACCTGACATTTCACTCAGTGTGGCCCGAATTTTACGTCATGCAGCCCGTTCACAAATTGCACAGGGTTTCGTTCCTCAGATTCAGACAAAATTAACGCTGGCAAAACGACACTTCAAGTATTTGAAAGGGCACCCATCACACTCATATTTTTACTCCACAGTCATGAGCATCAAAAATCGATCAACAGACCACGCCGTTTAATTTTTAATGATAATCATTCCATTCATCATAAATATATGCATATGCAAATCGATATATCAGATACCCCACCAGGAATTCCACAACTGAAAGTAAACCCCAGAGAAATTTATATTCATTCACTGAGAAAAAAAAGAACCAGCCAGCCAGCGCGATACCCGAAGTACCTAATCCCATACCTGCTCCCCTGATAACACGGGAAAGTATGATGAGTAATGTTCGTTTTATATTCATAATCCACCAAAGAAATATTCCATACTGAAAACTATTCCCTGGCGTAAACAAGCGAGCGCGGTACAGCATAGATGAAACCCTGCCACAGTAGAATAAAGAAAGTCCAGCCCCGACCGGGCCAGACTAACTTTTTAAGATTAACGCCCGAATTACATTGAGAATTTACATATAAAAGACCTGAGCCATTGATGATGTCATAATATGGCGGGCGGTTCGCACATATCCAGAATAAGCGGCGAAAACGCACCATGAAATACATTGCTTTTCTGATTTACATCAGTTAGCGCCGCCTGACCGTTATTTCGTATAACCCGCTAATATTATCCAGTCGATACTGACAGGGATAATATTCCCCTGGCCATAAAGCGCAGCGGCAGCTTGCGCACCTACCGTCTGACAGACAAAACCCGCATATTGTCTTCAGACACGGCGAAGACTGGCCTGCGCCATCGCCAGGGCATCTTCCCCTGCCGGCAGCCGCGAAGGGGCCTGAGGATCGTTCACCATCCGCCAGACGGCCTGAGCCACATCGACAGCCTGCGTCACGCTGGCGTTATCCTGCATGCTGTCGAGGATCTGCTGGCCGAGCGCCGCATAGCTCTCCGGGAGCTGGCCCATCGTTCGACGAGCGTTTTCCCCGAAGCGGGTCTGCGGGGCGCGTCCCGGCAGGATTAGCCCGACGCGAATATTAAAAGCACGGAGCTCCAGCGCCAGCGACTCCGTGAAGACATTCACCGCCGCCTTACTCGCGGTGTATACCGCCAGCAGGGGCATCGGTTGCAGGGTGACCGCCGAGGTAATGTTAACGATGGTCCCGCTTCGGCGCGCTCTGAACCGGGGGATCACCGCCTGGGTCATGGCAATCGTTCCCAGGGTATTGGTGGCAAACAGGTCTGCTATCGCCTCGCGCGACGCGCCCTCCAGGGCATTAAGCATCCCCACCCCGGCGTTGTTAACCAGCACATCAATCTCTCCGGCTTCGGCAATGGCCTCGGCGATACTCTGCGCCGAAGTGACGTCAAGACGCACCAGCCGCAGACGGTCGCTGGCGGGCAACACACCTTCCTGCGGAGCGCGCATCGTGGCAATAACCTTCCAGCCTTGCTCGAGAAAATAACGCGCCGTCTCCAGGCCAAAACCCGATGAACAGCCGGTGATCATTATCGTTTGCATATCTCTGTCTCCGAATGGCTTCTTCCTTTTGATCATAGACAGGCCGTGTCGGACGATATAGGGTCAATAATCCATCATTCTTTAGCAGGAGTCCGGAAATGAGCGATCCGTTGGCGGAGGTTATTGCCATGCTAAATCTCAGAGCGGTGCTGACCAAAACCGTTGAGGGGGCGGGAGACTGGCGAGTGATACGCTCGGACCAGGGGTTGTCATTTTATGGCGTCGTGCTGGAAGGCGGCTGTCGGCTGGAAATTGACCAGCATGAGCCGCAGATCCTGCGCGCCGGGGACTTTATTCTGATCCCGGCGGCGTACCGTTTCGCGCTAACCAGCCTGCCCCCGCCCCCTTCACCGGCGCTGGAGACCATCCCGGTGCAACTGGCGGAGGGACACTTTCGGCTGGGAGCCCTCGACAAGCCTGCGCAGATGCAGGCGCTGATTGGCCACTGCGCTTCCGGTTCAACGAACGCCAGCCTGCTGGCCTCGCTGTTGCCAGCCTTTGTGGTGGTCCGCAATCACCCGCGGCTGGCCACCTTTGTCGGGCTGCTGAAAGAGGAAGCGCAGGCGGATCGCGCGGGCAAATCTTTCGTTCTGGCGCGGATGGTTGAGCTACTTTTTATCGAGGCCATCCGTTCCTCCGGCACGCTCGCCACCCCCGGTCTGATGCGCGGGCTGAGCGACCCGCGGGTCGCCCAGGCAATCCGCCTGCTGCATCAGGCCCCCGCCAGACGCTGGACGGTCAACGCCCTGGCCGCCGACTGTGCGCTGTCTCGCTCGACGTTATTTGAACGCTTTACCGACCTGACCGGGATGACCCCGATGGGCTATCTGTTAGGCTGGCGAATGACCCTGGCCATGCAGTGGCTGAGCGAGACGGGCATCAGCATTGCGGATATCGCCGAGCGCATCGGCTATGGCTCGGCTAGCGCGTTCAGCGTAGCTTTTACCCGTTATACCGGGATATCGCCGGGGAAATATGCCCGCCAGCGGGCGACGCAGCCTCCCCCCGGGCCAGCCCTGACTTAACCGGCTGCAATCTCCGTCTGCAGCCAGCGCTCAAACACTTGCAGCGCCAGCTCCCCCTCCCCGCCACCGGGTTTGATCAGGCAGAAGCGCTTAGCCAGCGTCGGGGAGCCCGGCCACGGGGCAACCAGCGTCCCGGCGCGCAGCTCGCTTTCCACATACATCTTCGGCACCAGCGCCACCCCCTGCTGGCTCAGTACCGCGGCGATGGCCATCTCATGCAGATCGTAGCGCGGCCCCTGCGCCGGATTATCCAGCGCCAACCCGCATTCCCGGGCATAGAGCAGCCAGGCGTCAGGGTTCTGCCGCCGGTGAATGCGCGGCAATCGGTTCAGTTGCCCGGGGAGATCGTCATTCGTCAGCAACGCCGCATGACAGACCGGCAGCAGATACTCCTCGAACAAAAAGGTCACATCCATGCCAGTCCACGCCGGGTGATCAAAATGGATGGCGGCATCAAAACCGCTGCCCGGGAGGATGAAGGGATCGCTGCGGGCGGCAATATTGACCACGATATGCGGATGCTGCGCTGCAAAGCGTCCAAGCCGGGGAATTAACCAGCGGCTGGCAAAGGTAGGAAGCACGGCGATCTCCAGGCTATGTCCATCGGAGGGCATCCCGCTGACATCGTGGGTATCCCGCTCCAGACGGGCGAGGATCTCGCGGACCTGGCGGGCATAGCGGGCGCCAGCCGGATTGAGCCGCACCCGGCTCCCCGTCCTGTCGAAGAGTTTACTGTCGAGGAGCGCTTCCAGACGGGCAATCTGCCGGCTGATGGCCCCTTCCGTTAACGCGAGTTCCGCCGCCGCGCGGGCAAAGTTGCCGTGACGGGCAGCGGCCTCAAAAGCCAGTAGCGCAGCGCTGCTGGGGATTTTACGACGCATAGCCAATGCTCCTTGTGCAGGCTCACCGAAAGTCAGTGACAGAATATCACTGACCATTGAATTAACATCGTTTTTCAGCGCCATTTTTAGCCGATAGGATGATGAAAAGTCACTAAAGCGCTTTGCGCGCTCAATCATCTGTCCATCGAGGTCACTATGCTCTATGTCGTCGAATGCGCCTACACCGATCCCCAAAGCGAAACAGCGTGGAATACCTTTTACAATCAGGAAAAACTGCCGGCGCTGGTCTCTGTGCCCGGTTTTTACGCCTCTCAGCGCTTCCGCGCCCTCAGCGAGGAGTGCCCCCGCTACCTGGCGCTGCACGATATCCACGATGCTACCGTCATCGACAGCGACGCCTACCGCCGCAACGGTGGCGGCCATTTTGCCCGCTGGCAATCGGCGATCACCGACTGGCACCGCCACCTCTATGTTGCAGATAGCGGCGTGCGGGAGGTCCGGTCTGATGAGGTGCTCCTGCTGAGCGATTCGCCTCAGACGCTACCCATCTCCCCGGCAATCGTCCTGCTGCCTGGCGGCCTGGCGACACAACAAACCCGGTATGCCGCCATCGTCCCGCGTGACGACCTGCATCACCTGGCCACGGCTGCCGCCGTCTTTATCTATCAGCCCATCACCGCCCGGTTACGTAACCCGGCGCAACGCGCGTGAGGTCACCATGACACCAGTCCCCTTTTATAAGTTGACCGCAGGCGACCTGACGGTGACCGCCGTCAGTGATGGTCAGATGTCGGCGCCACTGTCCTTACTCTCGGGTATCACGCCTGAGGAGGCGGAGCGCCTGCAGCGGAACGCCGGGTTAGCCTCACCGGAGGCCATTGCGATCGGCGCCTATCTTATCCGCGGACGCGGGCACACCGTACTGGTGGATACCGGCACCGGGGGAGTCAATGGCGTCGGCGGTGCACTTATCGCCAATCTGGCGCTGCTCGGCGTACGCCCTGAGGAGATTGACACCATCCTCCTCACCCACGCGCACCCGGATCACATCGGCGGGTTGCTGACGGCAACCGGCGCCCCGGCGTATCCCAACGCCACGGTGTTCCTGCCTTCGCGGGAACGCGCTTACTGGCTGGCAGCATCCACACTGGACAACGCCAGCGATCGCGGCCGGCGCAACGTGCTGCTCGTCCACCGCGTACTGGCAATCTGCGCGGCGCAAATTCGCGAAGTTGATGGTGAGGAGACGGTCGCCGGGATCCACCCGTGCCCTCTGCCCGGCCATACGCCCGGCCATACCGGGTATCGTCTCGAGGCGGGCGATACCTCGCTGCTCATCTGGGGGGATATTGTCCATTTCCCGACCATTCAGACCACCCGGCCGTCGGTGTCGGTCGCCTTCGACGTCGATCCTGAACAGGCCCGACAAACCCGGGAATGTCTGCTGCGCCAGGCCGCCAGCGAACAATGGCTGATCGCCGGCATGCATCTTGGTCTGCCCGGCTTTGCCAGGGTGGTGGAGACGCCTTCTGGTTATCTGTTGCAGTCGGTGTAAAGGTCGCAGAGGTAAGCCCTGCTTGTCCGCAGGAACAAGCAGGGCTTTATGTCAGGGGGTTGGGCAGGCCGCTAACTGCGGCTTTTCCAGGCTTTTTTGCTTTTGCAGCTGGCTTTGGTGGCGACCCACGGGTGGCGTAGCTGAGTCAACTGAAGATCCTGGGAGGCCGGGCTGGCCGACCAGCGTTTGTTACACAGAGGCTTACGAGTTGCAATGACCATAAAAACGCTCCTGAAAAGTAATGAACAATTCCCTGGGTAGTTCCATAAGTTCAGAATCAGCTTATCATCGCGTAACGGAAGTTATTTCAATCTTTGTTTTACTATGTAAATGGTGAAAGCCTCCTGAAATGAGCAAAATTGATCTAGATCAATATAAGTGCATTTAGTTTTTCCTGACACCTATATATTCAACCGCTTACCAGCGGCTGACGTTTGTTTAAGACTTTTCCTATACCATACAATCCTGCAGAGCAATAATCATTTATCAGATTTTTATTCTACTTATGTATACAAACATGGTTATTTGTTTTGATTATTCTAACAAATAAAATTCACTTGGTCAGTCAGCAGCAGGCAGGTACTCTGCACCGGCAATAACTGGATTTGTCAGGGAGTGGTGGATGACTAAGGGCTATAAACTGCTTGGCTATAAGTTAGCAGATAATATTTTCTACTGCCTGCATCATCGGGAAATTATCGCGCTGCGAGGGACGCGAACGCAAGTTCAGCTACGCAGTACCATGGCCTGTTTACTGGAATATCTGTTGGCGCATGGCAGAGAACGGGTGGTCAGCGATGAAGAGTTGATGATTAACGTCTGGGAAAAAAATAACCTTCGCCCGTCTGCGCAGCGATTATGGCAGGTTATTCAGACGTTAAAATCCCGTCTTAGCCAGGCAGGCGTTGAAAGCGCATTAATTATTCGGGTCAAGTGCGCAGGGTATTATATTAACAATGCTGTCGTAGCCGAAATTTACTCATTCAAACCACCGGGCATGATGAATTATATTAATGCCTCGCCTGCTGATATGAATAAACTTCTGGTACGCAGCTAATCCCCTCTCCGCGCCGTTTACATCGCTTGTAACAGGGTTTATCCGTTGAATATTTTAATTCACAGCAATAATCTTTTTTTTAATATCGGCCTCGCCCAGTGTTTCAGAGATATTCAGGAGACCCTGCCCGGGCTGAACATTATTCATTCGCTGCCACTCAGCCATTTTCCCGATCCGGCTGGGCTGGATGTGATTATTTTATCGCTGGAAAACTTTCACGATTATCAGGCCGCCGCTGAATTAGCCCTGCGTTATCAGAGTCTGGTGATCGGCTTTACCTCGGCCGGCAACGTGAGGCGCGGACGCGCCTTTTTCGCGGACACCCTCCTGTGGGTTAGCCAGCGGGAAAGCGTTCCGGAGGTTGGCCGCCTTTTGCGCAGGCTGGCCGATCGTCGCTGGCCTCTGGTGCCGCGTCATCAGCGTCAGAGTACCTCTTCCCGTCAACGAGCGCCCCTCAACCTTCTGGAAAGGCGGATAATCGCCGCCACCATGAAGGGGCAGTCGGTGAATCAACTGGCGGCCACGTTGGGGATCAATCGCAAGCGAGTCTATAACGGACTGGAACGGATTAAGGTTAATTTTCACCTGGTCAGCCATGCTCATTTTCATCATTTTATGACCTCCGGGCCAACGTTTAACCCGCTCTCACCCGACCTTGCCAGTTATACGCCAGGGGCAAAGCCTGCCCGACAGCGGCAGGCTGCGTTGCACGCGGCTAAAAATCATTCATATTATTTGAACAAGATTCGCAAATTGTTTTAATTTTAGCCTGCAACATTCAAGCGTATTCTTTACCACATCAGGGCGAAAAGCCCTTTATCAGACACCAGATTAAGGAATACGACCATGAAATCCATCAAAACTTTCGTTGCAGTTTCGGCACTGTCTCTGTTCTCTTCTGTCAGCTTCGCCCAGAGCGTCAGCGCTACCGCCTCGACCCTGGACCGGGCTGAAGCAAAAATCGCCGCCCAGGCCGCGGAACAGGGTGCATCCTATAAAATCACCAGCGCCCAGTTTAATAACCGCGTCCATATGACGGCTGAACTGAGCAAATAATCCCTTTAGCCGTTAGCAATAAAAAAGCGCCGTTAAAAACGGCGCTTTTTTTTACCCCTTCCCCTTTCTTTGTTTTGCCGACAGGCATGCTGTGGCGCTCGCTCCATTCCCGACCAATACTGACTGTATCCTCCAGAAAAGAGAGCCTGATGATGAAAGCCTGGACAGTCAAAAAAACCGGTTCGCTTGAGAACCTGCAGCTTGTCGATCTTGCTGACCCCGGGGCGCCCGCCGCAGGAGAGATCCGGGTGGCGCTGCACGCCACCTCGCTGAACTACCATGATTTGCTGGTCGCAACGGGGGTAATTCCCACCGCCGATCGGCGGATCCTGATGGCGGATGGCGCCGGCGTGGTGGAAGCGGTTGGCGCCGGAGTGAACGAATTTCAGCCGGGTGACCGGGTGGTCGCTGGCTTTTTCCCGCAGTGGCTGGATGGCCGCCCCGGTCCGCTGGTGAGCGACTTCAGTCAGACCCCGGGCGATGGCGCGGAGGGGTTCGCCTGCCAGTATGTCGTCAGGCCGGCCAGCCATTTTACCCATGCGCCTGAGGGGTGGAGTTTCAGGGAGGCGGCAACCATCACCACTTCCGGTCTTACCGCCTGGCGCGCGCTGGTCGTCGAAGGACGGTTAAAAGCGGGCGATACGGTGCTGACGCTTGGCACCGGCGGCGTGTCGATAACCGCCCTGCAGCTGGCGAAAAGTATGGGCGCACAGGTGATCGTCACCTCATCGTCAGATGAAAAACTCGCCCGCGCTCGCGCCCTGGGGGCCGATCATCTCATCAATTACCGCACCACCCCGGAATGGGGCGCCGCGGTGCAGGATATCACCGGCCATCGCGGGGCCGATCTCATTCTGGAGCTGGGCGGTCCGGGCACCCTGGGGCAGTCGTTCGAGGCGGTCAGTGTTGGCGGACACATCGCCCTGATCGGCGTCCTGACCGGCTTCGAGGGCCATGTCCCCACCCATCTGCTGATGAGTAAACAGGCCCGACTGCAGGGGCTGGTGGTGGGTAATAGACGGCAACAACAGGACTACGTCAACGCCCTGAACCTGCAGACGTCGCGGCCGGTTATCGATAAAGTGTTTGATTTTACAGCCTTACCGGATGCCTTTCGCTATCTGCAAAGCGGCGCCCATTTTGGCAAAATTTGCGTGGAGTGGTGAGGGGATGAACAGGGCCTCCGTGCCCTGAGAACGGCTTTATTCGAAGAAGACGTCCGGATTTTCCGACAGCGAAACAAAGGATTTCGTGTTTTTATCCAGCGCCTGAATGTCGCCGCTTTCAATGTCGTAGAACCAGCCGTGCAGCCGCAGGGTATGGTCGCGCAGACCGACCGCCACCGACGGATGGGTTTTGATGTTGTTCAACTGAGCGATGACGTTTTCCTGCACCATGCCGTTGACCTTATCGGTTTCGCTGGCCCAGGTTTTCTTTTCCACCACTGCTTTCGCGGCATCAGCATAGCGCAGCCAGTGGGACACCGCCGGCATCGGCTCAAGGCACTGGCAGGTGGCGATCGCTTTCATCGCGCCGCAGTTGGAGTGGCCGCAGATCACGATATCCGTCACGCCCAGCGCAACGACGGCATATTCGATGGTAGCAGAAACGCCACCTGGCTCCGGCCCGAAAGACGGCACGATATTCCCGGCGTTACGAATGACAAAGAGCTGTCCCGGCTCCTGCTGGGTTACCAGTTCAGGCACCAGACGGCTGTCTGAACAGGAGATGAAAAGCGCTTTGGGATTCTGGCTGGAGGCCAGGCTACGGAAGAGCTCTTTACGCTGGGGGAAGATCTCTTTCTGGAAGTTGAGGAAGCCCTCAATGATATGTTGCATAGCAGTGTCTCTTCTCTGTAGTTATTACGGTATGACAAAGATCACAGTTATTCAGTTTACCATTGATGACAAGAATGGGAATCGTTATTCAAACAGTTGCGCAGAAAACGCGCGCCGCCACCGCCCGCGCCGCCCTGCCTTATCCACACCTTTTTGACGTGATTTCCTGAACCAGTTTGCTACTCTGTCTACCCCAACCGTTCACAGGTTACCGACCGCCTGCCGGCGGCGGACATCACAGGAGTCGCTATGTTCTTATCCAGCCTGATGGCCATTGCCGCGGTGCTGATCATGGGCGTGATCAGTCCCGGCCCAAGCTTTATCTTTGTCGCGCGCAATGCCGTCGCTCGCTCACGCGTGCACGGTCTGGTGACCGCCCTCGGTACCGGCGCCGGTGCCGCCATTTTTTCCATTATGGCGATGCTGGGCCTGCAGAAGGTGCTCACCGCGGTGCCGGAGCTGTTCATTGGCCTGAAAGTAGCGGGCGGGCTCTACCTGTTATGGCTGGGTTATAAGATTTTCCGCGGGTCGGCGCAGCCGATGGACTTTTCCGCCAGCGGCATGGCTGGCAACCATTCGCTGCTGAAGACCTTCCGCGATGGGTTGTATACCCAGCTGAGCAATCCCAAAACCGCGCTGGTGTTCGCCTCAATTTTTACCGCTCTGCTGCCAGCGCAGATCCCCACCGCGTTTTACTACATCGTGCCGCTGATGAGCTTTCTGATTGACGTCAGCTGGTATTCGCTGGTGGCGCTGGTGCTGTCTGCCGATCGACCGCGGCGCGTCTACCTGCGGCTGAAGCGGCGGATCGACATCGCCACCGCGACGGTGCTGGGGGCGCTGGGCCTGCGGCTTATCGCCACCTCCCTCAACCGCTAACGGGTTACACGGTATGGATGCGAATATCGTGCTGCTGAAAGGCAACGCGATATTCGCGACTGATGTTCTCTTCCACCACCAGCACATCGATATCGCTGCTCGCGGCCACCACAAACCGTGCCACTGCCGGAATTTTATCCGAGGTCAGGCCGACGATAATTTCGCTGCACTGCTTAATCACCGCTTTCTTGAACTCGCAGTCGGCGTAGTCAAAACCGGTCAGGCCCGACTCTGGCGCCATGGCGCAGCCGCCGATAAAACCCTGATCGAATAACATGCCCTGCACCTGAGCCACCGCCGCGGCGCCGACGCACCCGCCGCTCGCCCGCTGCACCTGGCCGCCGAGGATCACCACGTCATACAACGGTTTTTTCACCAGTACCGCGGCGATCTCCGGGGAGTTCGTTACCACCGTCAGCGCCAGCTCAGCGGGTAGCGCCTCGGCCATCGCCAGATTGGTGGTCCCGGTATCGACGAAAATCGTGCCGCCGGGCTTCACCAGCCTGGCACACTGTTGCGCGATCCTGAGTTTTGTTGCTCGATTTTTATCTTTCCGTTCACTGTAGTCCCCGGCTTCCGGCAGGCTCAGCACCGCCCCGCCATACACCTTTTTACAGAACCCTTCGCGACTGAGTTCATGCAGATCGCGGCGGATGGTGTGCTCCGACACCTGAAGCCGCGCCGCCAGCTCCGCGCACACCACTCTGCCATTTTCCTGCAGGATCTGGCAAATCAACGCTTGTCGCTGTTGGGGGAAAGCAGCATAATCGAGCACGAAAACTCCTTAAATTATCAAAAACGAGCAACAGCAAGCATGATCGTCTGCGCTGCTTTGATTGTCAATGTTCCTGCCCGGAGGTTTACCATGAAAATTGCCCATTTCGCCCTGTGGACCCAACAGCTCGACGTCCAGGCCCGCTTCTGGGTGGAGTTCTTTGCCGCCAGCATCAATGAAAAATACCTCAGCCAGACCAACCCCGGCTTTGCCTCCTATTTTGTCACTATCGACGACGAGGTGGTGATCGAGCTGATGACCAAGCCTGGCCTGCAGCCGGCCAGCGCGGATAATAACCATACCGGCTGGGCGCATCTGGCCCTCTCGGTAGGCGGGGCGGAACAGGTCGATGCCCTCGCCCAACGCGCCGAGGATGCGGGGATACTGGTTTCGCCGCCGCGTACCACCGGCGACGGCTATTATGAGGCGGTGATCGCCGATCCCGATGGCAACCTGATTGAAATCGTCGCATAGTCAGCAGACCGCCAGTATTCAGGAGGTATTCATGGCACGTTACCGAATTATCGACACCGCGACCTGGCCCCGCCGGGACCATTTCACCTTTTACCGACAATTTGCCAACCCCAGCTTTAACCTCTGTGTCCCGATAGCGGCACAGCGCCTGTACGAATGTGCGAAGGACCGTCGGGTCTCGTTTTTTCAGCTCGCGCTCTATGCGCTGCTGCGCGCGGCCAACGGAGTACCGCAGCTACGGCAGCGCGTGCGCAATGATGAGGTGATTGAATATGACAGCCTGGCGGTAATGACGCCGGTGATGACCGTCGAGGAAGGATTCCGCCAGGTATGGTGCGACAACGCCCCCGAGTTCACCGCCTTCAGCGATGCGGCAACGCCGAAGATCGTCGCGGCAAGAGAGACAACGCCGGCGCCGCTCATCGTCGATGGCGAGCATTTTATCTGCGCCAGTTGTCTGCCGTGGCTCCACTTCACCTCGATGACCCATGCGGAATATGCCGTAGGCGCGGCGGTGCCCGCGCTTACCTGGGGGAAACTACAGAACGGCGTGATCCCGGTGGCCGGGCGGTTTAACCATGCCTTCGTCGACGGTCTCCACGCCAGCCGCTTTTTTGCTCTCGTGGAAGAGGGATTTAGCGACCCCGAGCGGCTCTGGCAACCGTTAACCGAGACCGCACCCTCACTGCTCGCCCCTGCGGCAAAGAAACGCTGAGGCCCTCGCCACGCTCACCGCCTGACTTCCTTCCTTCGGTCCGGCGGTCGCTTTCCTCTCCTGTTGCCTTTGCAACAGCCGGCGCAAAACGGCGCTGCATTTGCAGCAGTCCGCTCCATCAGCTGACATAGCCAACCCGCTTCCTATCACGACTGCGCCTTCCTCTCTCACTGGCACGTGTTTTGCTTACCCACACATATAACCCACAGGCATTATGAATTATTTATTTATCTAATTTGTGCATAAGCTATTCACTGAATAAGAGAGAAGATGATGTCAGCCAGTTCACCCGCACAGCCTTACACCCAGTCCACGCCGCAGGCGCATATTATTGCCAGCGATGCGGAAGCCCTCGCCATCGCCCATGAGATCGCCGCCGTGCTCAAACCCGGCGCCGCCGAGCGCGACCGCACGGGCATTGTCCCGGCGGAGATCGTCAACACCTATTCCAACAGCGGACTGTGGGGCATCACGGTGCCGCGCCGCTTTGGCGGCGCCGAGGTCTCGGCCGCGACCCTCGCGCAGGTTATCGCCATTCTCTCTGCGGCGGATCCGTCGTTAGGCCAGATCCCCCAGAACCACTACTGCCTGCTGGAGGATATTCGTCTGCAGGGCAGCGACGACCAGCAGGCGTTCTTTTTCGCCCAGGTATTACAGGGCTATCGCTTCGCCAATGCCCTGTCGGAAACCGGGGGGAAAACGGTCCTTGATATTCGTACCCGTATCGAGGAAGGCGCAGACGGTCTGCGGATCAAAGGTCGTAAAGGCTACTGCACCGGCTCGCTGTACGCCCACTGGATTGGCATTCTGGCGCTGGACGCCGACGATCGCGCCCAGCTCGCTTTCGTCCCCCAGAACAGCCCGGGGCTGACGGTGGTCAATGACTGGGCGTGCCTCGGTCAGCGCACCACCGCCAGCGGCACCGTGCTGGCCGATAATCTTCCGGTCAATCCTTTCCACCTTTTTCCAACCTGGAAGTCCTACGCCAGCCCGACCCTTGCCGGCCCCTTCGCCCAGTTGACCACCGCGGCGATAGACGCCGGGATCGCCCGCGCAGCGCTGGACGATACCGTGGCGTTCGTGCGCCACAGCGCCCGGCCGTGGATCGACGCCGGTGTGGCGCGGGCGAGCGACGATCCGCTGACTATCTACCATATCGGTCAACTGGACAGCCGCCTTGCGGCAGCCGACGCGCTGCTGGAGCGGGCGGGACGGGTGCTCGACCGCTATAAAAATGACCTCAGCGAGGAGCATGTCGCCGAGGCGTCGCTGGCCGTCGCCCGCGCCAAAATCTGGACCACCGAAGTGGCGCTGGAGGCCGCCAGCCGCCTGTTCGAGCTGGGGGGCACTCGCGCCACCGGTGAGTCGCTCAACCTCGACCGCCACTGGCGCAATGCCCGGGTGCACACCCTGCACGACCCGGTTCGCTGGAAGTATCAGCTGCTTGGCAACTGGGTGCTGAACGGCATTCGCCCGCAACGACATGACTGGAACTGATATGACGAGTCTGCTGGCGTTTTTCGCGGAAATCGACTGGAACGATGTGGCCCAGGCCGCCCTCGATACCCTTACCATGCTGGCCTGGTCGCTGGGATGGACCGTACTGCTGGGGCTTCCGCTGGGGATTGTGCTCTATCTCACCGGCGAGCCGCGTTTGCTGTACGCCCCGCGCCTTTACCGCCTGCTGTCATTGTGCGTCAACGTACTGCGATCCCTGCCGTTCATCATTTTGCTCATCGTGATGATCCCGGTGACCACGTTGCTGACCGGCACCTCGCTGGGGGTGGAAGGAACCATTCCGCCGCTGGTCGCCGGCTGCGCCCCGTTCTTCGCCCGGCTGGTGGAAACCGCCCTGCGCGAAGTGGAGCACGGCCTGGTGGAGGCCAGCTGGTCGATGGGCGGCAGCACCTGGCAGCTTATCTGGCACACGCTGCTGCCGGAGTCGCGGGCCGGGCTGATCGCCGCCGTGACCGTGACGGCTATTTTGCTGGTCGACTACACCTCGATGGCGGGGGTGATCGGCGGCGGCGGGCTGGGCGATCTGGCCATTCGTTTTGGTTATCAGCGCTTTCAGACTGACGTGATGGTGGTCACCGTCCTGATGCTGATTGCGCTGGTACAGCTTCTGCAAATGAGCGGCGACCGCCTGGTGCGCTACGTCAGCCGCAAATAACTTACCCTTCTCTGCTCAGGAAACCCTTATCATGAAAAAATCCATTATTGCCGCCGGACTGCTGGCCCTCTTCTCCACCGCAGCGCTGGCTAACGAGACGCTGATCGTCGGCGCCACGCCGGTGCCGCATGCGGAAATCCTTGAATTTGTGAAGCCGGTGCTGGCAAAGGAAGGCGTCGATTTACAGGTCAAGGTGTTTAACGATTTTATTCAGCCTAACCAGCAACTGGCGGAGAAACACCTCGACGCCAACTACTACCAGTACCGGCCATTCCTCGATAACTACAACCAGACCCGCCACACCAACCTTGTACCGGTGGTGGGAGTGCATATCGAGCCCTTCGGCGCCTACTCCAGCAAATACACGACCCTCGCCGCGGTGCCTGACGGCGCCACGATCGCCATCCCTAACGATCCGGTGAACACCGGCCGCGCGCTGGTGATGTTAAGCAACGCCGGGCTGATTACCCTCAAGGATCCGCACAACCCGCAATCGGCAACCAAGGACATTACCAGCAACCCGCATCACTTTAAGATCCGCGAACTGGAGGGCGCCATGCTGGCGCGCGCGGTGAAGCAGGTCGACCTGGCCTTTATCTTTGCCAACTATGCGCTGGAGGCCGGTATCGACACCGATAAAGCGTTGCTGGTGGAAAAAGGCAGCGATCTGTACGTCGAATATCTGGTGGCGCGCCCGGACAATATTCAGGACCCGGGCATTCAGAAGCTGGCGCAAGCGCTGCATTCGGACGCAGTTCGTCAGTTCATTCTGACGCGTTATCAGGGCAAAATTTTACCTGGATTCTAATCACCGCGGGCAGCGGCGTCAGCCGCTGCCCGGGCTAACGGAGCGCATCATCGTGACGCATATCCCCGCCCCACCGACCCACATTGAGTTTGCTGGTATCAGCAAAGCCTATCCTAACGGCGTGCAGGCGCTACAGGACATTGACCTGACCATCCGTCAGGGCGAAATTTTCGGCATCATCGGCCGCAGCGGCGCCGGAAAATCCACCCTGCTGCGCCTGTTTAATCGTCTGGAAAATGCCGACAGCGGCGAGATGTTCATCCACGGCGAGTCAACCGTGCGCTACTCCACGCGCCAGCTGCGCGATCTGCGTCGGCGGGTGGCGATGATTTTTCAGCACTTTAACCTGATGGCCACCAAAACCGTGGCGCAGAACGTCGCCTTGCCGCTGAAGATGGCTGGCGTCCCGGCCGGCGAACGCCAGCGTCGGGTCAGCGAGATGCTTGAGCTGGTGGGCCTCAGCGCGCTGCGCGACAGCTACCCGGCCCGCCTCTCCGGTGGCCAGAAACAGCGGACCGGCATCGCCCGGGCGCTGGTCACTCAGCCGGAAATTCTGCTGTGCGATGAGGCAACCTCGGCGCTGGATCCGGAAAACACCCTGTCGGTGCTAACCCTGCTCAAGGAGATTAACCAGCGCCTGGGCCTGACAATCGTGCTGATCACCCACGAAATGGAGGTCATTCGCACCCTCTGCGATCGGGTCAGCGTGCTTGAGGGCGGGCGCATTGTCGAACAGGGCGATGTCTGGCGCGTGTTTGGCAACCCGCAGCACCCGGTGACGCGCGCCATGCTCGGCCTGCAGCACCCCGATCGCCCGGAGGCCGGGCCACCGCTGCGCGACGGCGAGCAGATCGTGACCTTACGTTTTGACGGCAGCAGCGGTCGCGAACCCAATCTGCAGCATATCGCCAGCCTGCTGGGAGGCGACGCCCGACTGCTGTACAGCAACTGCGAGCGCATTCAGGGCCGGGTGATCGGCCAGCTGCAGGTCCGGCTGAGCGGGCCGCTGGCCGCCAGCGCGCTGGCGCAGGATGGCTGGGTCGCAGACAGCATTCTGACCCACCATCATCAGACAGCGGAAACCACTGCTTCTTAGCCATCGAATGGGATTATATTCCCGATCCTTTGCTAAGGATAATTAGTTATAAATCATAGCGTTTCAGTGTTAGACAGGGCGAAGTGCGCCTCTTATCTTTCGTCATGAATTGTAAATAACCACGCAATTATTTGATGAGGTAGCACTTTTGTCCAGATTACAACAAGGATTAAAAACCCGAAAAACCCGCTTCGCCCTGGCGCTAAAAGTGGCCCTGCTCGGCGGCGTGGTAGCATTTTCTTCTGTTGCCCATGCGGAAGGGATCCTGAAAGAAGGCATCACCCCGGCCACCGACGCCAGCCAGATCCCGGCCAGCGCCAAACTGCGGAAAGACACGGTGGTGGCCGGGATCTCCGAGCCGCAGGGGATCTTTAACCCCTACTTTTTCGTCAACGGCTGGGATGAGAACGTGACTAACGTCATTTTTTCACGCCTGATTGACTGGGACAGTCAGGGTAAGCTGGTCCCGGGACTGGCGGAGAGCTGGACGGTCAGCCCGGACAGTAAAGTCTATACCATCAAATTGCGCCCTGGCCTGACCTTCAGCGACGGTTCACCGCTGACGGCGGAAGATGTCGCCTTTACCCTGACGGTCCTGCTCGACCCCAAATATGATGGCGATACCGACATCACCCTGGCCAATATCGCCGGCGGCGCGGACTACAAAGCCGGCAAGGCTGACAGCGTCAGCGGCCTGAAGGTCATCGACCCGCTCACCCTGCAGGTGACCACCACGCAGCCAGGCGCCACCACGCTGGCCAAAATTGGCGGGCCGGTGCTGTCGAAAGCCTGGTACGGCAAAGGATATCAGCGGGGAAATCTCGACTATCTGCGTTCACTGCACGGCAAGCCGCTGGGCAACGGCCCTTACGTGTACGACAAATACATTCCCGGTCAGGAAATACGCTTCCATGCCAATAGCCATTTTTACCGAGGAACGCCGGCAACACCGCGCTTTATCTACCGCGTGACCAATCCGTCGACCAACTTCCAGCTGTTCCAGACCGGAGAGACCGACTATGACGCCTTTACCTCACGCCCCGACGATATTGAGCAGCTGAAAATGCTCGGCTTCGCCAACATTAATCTTTACGGCTCCAGCGACTACAGCCAGGTGGAGTTCAACGTGCATCGCCCGGCGCTGCAGGATAAGCGCGTGCGCCAGGCGCTGATTTACGGCCTGGATCGGCAGAAGCTGATCGACGTGGTCTATCAGGGGTACGGCAAAGTCGCCATCGAGCCGATCGCCCCGATCTCCTGGGCCTTTAACGCTGAAGGCGTCAACCCTTACCCTTACGATCCGGCACAGGCCAAAAAGCTGCTGGATGAAGCCGGCTGGAAACCTGGCGCCGACGGTATCCGCGCCAAAGACGGCCAGCGCCTGGAGCTGACCCTACTGGTGAGCAAGAAGGTGCTCAACGACGCTCTGATCCCCATCGCCAAGGAGAACTGGCGGCAGATTGGCGTACTGCTGAAGCCGCAGGTGGTGGATTTCAATGCCCTGATGGCGCAGCGTAAAGCCGGAAATTACGATCTGGCCTCCTTTAGCACCAGCACCCTCAACGACCCGCACGACGGGGTATGGGATTTCTACAGCAGCGAAGCTAAAGAGTCCGGCTACCATAACGCGGAAGTCGATAAGCTGATTAACGCCGGCAACGCGGTGCTCGACATTGAACAGCGCAAGCCGATCTACCACCAGCTGTATAAAGTGCTGGCCGACGATCCGCCGGTGATCCTGCTTGGCTATCGCAACATTCTTTCCGCCAGCAGCGCCCGCGTCAGCGGCTTTAAGCCGGATATCTACAACGGCCTGACCGGCAGCCTGCCGGATGTAAAAATCGTCAAGTAAATCCCCCTGGCCGCCGGGTTAACCGGCGGCTGATGTGAGACCATCATGAAAAATTTCATCCTGAGGCGCTTGCTGCAAACGCTGCCGATGCTGCTGCTGGCCTCCTTCATTATTTTTATGCTGTTTGCCAAAACCCCCGGCGACTTTATCGATGGCAATATCACCCTGACCGCCGCCCGCGCCGCAGAGCTGAAGGCGATTTACGGCCTCGACCAGCCGCTGTTCACCCGCTACCTCCACTGGCTGGGACAGCTGCTGCGCGGTGATTTAGGCTTTTCACTGCAGTATCAGATCCCGGTCAGCCAGTTGCTCAACCAGTACATCTGGAACTCTTTTCTGCTGGCCAGCGTCGCGCTGGTCTTTTACTGGGGCATTGGCCTGGCGGTCGGCGTGGTTTCTGCCCTGCGACCCGGCTCCTGGTTTGATCATCTGGTGAGCGTCGCGGTGTTTGCCGCCATGTCGTTCCCCACCTTTTTCCTCTGCCTGCTGCTGATTAAATGGTTCGCCGTCGATCTCCACTGGCTACCGGTAGGCGGGATGACCAATACCGGCAGCGACGAGAGCGGCTGGCAGTATGTGCTGCAAGTGGCCGCCCACCTGGCTCTGCCGGTGCTGGCGCTGGTGATGCTGCAGGCGGGCAGCCTGACGCGCTATGTGCGCGCCAGTATGCTCGACGTGGTGAAAATGGATTTTATCCGTACCGCCCGCGCCAAGGGATTGCAGGAGCGCACGGTGATCCTTAAACATGCCCTGCGCAACGCCCTGCTGCCGATTATCACCCTGCTGGGCTTCGAGCTGCCGGGGCTGTTCTCCGGGGCGATCATTACCGAGAAGGTGTTCAACTGGCCGGGAGCGGGCCACATCCATATCGACTCGCTGGCCGCCCGCGACTATCCGGTGCTGATGGGGTTTACCCTGTTTCTGGCGGTGCTGACGATCGTCGGGAATTTGCTCGCCGACGTGCTGTACGCCTGGGCCGATCCGCGTATTCGGGTGAGGTCATGATGATCCTGTCTTACTTTGCTTCCCGTCGCCGCCAGCGGCAGGCGGCTATCCCGGCGCTGGCGCATATTCCCCCCTCTCCCTGGCGACAGGGGTGGCGACAGCTGCGCCGTAACCGGCTGGCCATGTTCTGCCTGATCCTGCTGGCGGTGATGGCGGTATGGTGCGTGCTGGGGCCCGTCTGGTCGCCATGGAGAGATGATGCCACCGATGCCCTGAGCATCAACCAGCCGCCCGGGGCGGAACACTGGCTCGGGACCGATTTTCTTGGTCGCGATGTCTACACCCGCCTGCTGCTGGCCGGGCGCATCTCGCTGATTATCGGCCTGCTGACCATGGTGATGTCGGTGTGCCTCGGCTACCTGCTCGGCGCCCTCTCGGGTTATGTCGGCGGGTTAACCGACAAACTGATCATGCGGGTGGCCGACCTGGTGATGACTATCCCCGGGTTACCGCTGTTGATCGTCGCCGGGGCGATGCTTTCTGAGCTCGATTTTTCCCCGGACTCGCGCATTTATATGGTGGTGGTGATGCTCAGCCTGCTGGAGTGGCCCCGACTGGCGCGGCTGGTGCGCGGACAAAGTCTCTCCCTGCGCGAACGCGATTTTATGCTGGCCACCCAGGTGCTGGGCCTGTCGGCGCGTCGCCGGCTGTTTGGCCACCTGCTGCCGAATACCATTCCGATTCTGGTGGTGATGGCGACCATGGCCGTCGCCAACGCCATTCTCAGTGAATCCGCGCTGAGCTATCTCGGCCTCGGCGTGGTACCGCCGACGCCGTCATGGGGCAATATGATGGATGCTGCCAATAGCCTGATCGATTTCCAGCGCCGCCCCTGGCTGTGGATGCCGCCGGGCATCGCCATCTTTATCACCGTGATCGCCATCAACGTGCTGGGCGACGGCCTGCGCGACGCCATGGATCCCAATATGAAACCGAGGCTGAAATGACCACGCCGTTAGTCTCCTTTAATCATCTCTCCGTCTCTTTCGCCGGCGAACGCACCCGCGTGCGCGCGGTGCAGGAGGTCTCTTTCACCATTCAGGCCGGACAAACCGTTGGCGTGGTGGGCGAATCCGGCTGCGGCAAAAGCGTCACCGCCATGGCGCTGATGGGTCTCCTGCCACCGCAGGCGGCGCGCATCGACGGCGGCGAGATCCGCTTCGCGGACCGCGATCTGCTGCGGCTGAAAGCCAGACAGATGGCCGACCTGCGCGGCCACCAACTGGCCATGATCTTTCAGGAACCGATGTCGGCCCTGAACCCGGTGTTGACCATCGGGGAGCAGCTGTGCGAACCGCTGATCCGCCACCTCGGCGCCACGCCGAAAGCCGCCTGGCAGCAGGCCATCCAGCTGTTAAGCGAGGTCGGCCTGGCGCGCGGCGACAGCCTGATGACCCGCTATCCTCACCAGCTTTCCGGCGGCATGCTGCAGCGGGTAATGATCGCCATGGCGCTAAGCTGTCAGCCCAAACTGCTGATTGCCGACGAACCGACCACCGCGCTGGACGTCACCGTGCAGGCGCAAATCCTGCGCCTGCTGCGCGACCGGGCGCGGGCCAGCCAGATGGCGATGATGCTGATTACCCACGATCTTGGAGTGATCGCGCAGATGGCCGAGCAGGTAGTGGTGATGTATGCCGGACGGATCGTGGAACAGGGCGCCACCGCAGAGGTGCTACGGCATCCGCAACATCCTTACACGCGTGGGCTGATCGCCTCCCGCCCGGTGCCGGGTGAGCGGCGTCGGCGGCTGTACTCTATTCCCGGCCAGGTGCCGGATCTGGCCGCTCTGCCGGCGGGCTGCGCCTTTGCCGGGCGCTGCGAGCGGGCGACGGCGCGCTGTCGGGAGGCGATTCCGCCGCTGCTCGGTGAGCGCCAGCGGACCGCCTGCTTTTACAGCGAATTTGCGGAGGCGACAGCATGAGCGAACGCTATGTTATTGAAGTGGATGGATTGAAAAAATATTTTCCGCTGCGCGACGGCCTGTTTGGCCAGCAGACCGGCGAGCTTCGCGCGGTGGACGGCGTCAGCTTTAACATCCGTCCGGGCACCATTTTTGGCCTGGTGGGCGAGTCCGGCAGTGGTAAAACCACCGTCGGCCGGACCCTGCTTGGCCTGTATGAGAAGAGTGCTGGCAGCGTGAAATTTCACGGTCAGGAGCTGGCCGACCTGACCGCGCCTGCCCTGCGCGCCATCCGGCCCAGAATGCAGCTGGTGTTTCAGGACCCCTATAGCTCGCTGAACCCGCGGCTGCGTATTGGCGACGCGATTGGCGAAGCCATGCTGCAGCACAAGCTGTGCACCCGCGATGAGCTGTATGACCGGGTGATCGCCGTGATGAAGATCTGTGGCCTGGCGCCGGAGCACTATGCCCGCTTCCCGCATCAGTTCTCCGGCGGCCAGCGCCAGCGGATCGGTATTGCCCGGGCGCTGATCCTCAATCCGGATTTTATCGTCGCCGATGAGCCCATCTCGGCCCTTGATGTGTCGATTCAGGCGCAGATCATCAATTTGTTTTCCGACCTGCGCGACGAGCGCGGCGTCACGTTCCTGTTTATCTCCCATGACCTCGGGGTGGTGGAACATTTATGTGATGATGTGGCGGTGATGTATCTGGGACAGCTGGTGGAAAGCGCCAGCCGCGATGCGCTGTTCAGCCGCCCCCTCCATCCCTATACCCGCGCCCTGCTGGCCGCGGTGCCAACCCTCGATCCGCACAGTGAACCGCAGGCGCTGATGCAAGGTGAGATCCCGGATCCGGCCAATCCGCCCCCCGGCTGCCGCTTTTCATCCCGCTGCCCGCAGGTCAGCGAGCGGTGCAGGAGAGAAGCTCCGGCGCTGCGCGAGGTGGCCCCGGGCCATCGGGTCGCCTGCCATGGGGTCGCGTCCTGAGCACAGTCGATGGGGTTATTTATTTCTAAACAACCGTCCGATTGTGCACGGCAGCGCCAGGATTTACTATCCGCCCCGTCTTGTGAGACGCGTTATGAATGAAGCGTAATATTTTTGTTCATTTTTGCCCGATGGCTTCGGGCATTTTTTTCTCTACGCCCGGGAGCGATCCTGTCGGCAACACATATAGCGGGGCGCGGTCGCCCGTCTGTCAAAACGCAGCAATGGAATTGCTTGTCCGCGTCCCGCTATCCCTTTCCCTTTATCTTCCCCGCCGGTGATTAAAAACCGGCAAAAAATAAGAAATGATGAGATTGCCAGGGGTATAGCTTTCTCTTATGTTTTAAGCGTGTACTCCCCATTCAGGAAACAACATCATGCTTAAGCGTCGCACTCTTAAAACAGCACTGGCGGCGGTTATTTCTCTTGCCGTCATGGCCGCGCCGGCGTATGCCAACCCGGGTAATGGCAACGGTAATGGCGGTGGTAATCACGGGAACAGTGGTAACCATGGCAATAGCGGCAATCATGGCAATAATGGCGAACATGGTAATAAAGGCCAGAATAAAGGTCAGTCTGCTGACGAGCATGGCAACCGCAAAAACTACGGTAAACCCGACCACGTCGACAGCGATATTAGCTTCTCACGGGCGCGCTCCCTTGCCGTGAACTACGGTCTGGTCGGCTATCAGGCGCTGCCTCCGGGTATCGCCAAAAATGTTGCCCGCGGCAAACCGCTCCCTCCGGGTATCGCGAAAAAGACCCTGCCGGCTTCCATGATTAACGACCTGCCCTATTATCCAGGCTATGAATGGCGAGCGGTCGGCGATGACCTGGTGCTGGTCGCCCTGAGCACTGCCATCGTGACCGCCGTGATTAACGGTGTGTTTGACTAAATCACCAGCTTATTGAAAAGCCTCGCCCCGGCGAGGCTTTTTTGTGCCTGGCGCTGGAGAATGACAACTCACTGGCATAATCGCTAAGATAATGGCTCAACCAACCCGGGACAGACTATGGACAAAGACACAGTAGTGACGCTGTTGAAATACAAGCGCTGGATTGACCTTGCCACCTTACAGGCGATCCGCGCAATTGACGGTACGGTATATGGCGAAAAACGTCACCTGACCATCAGGCTGATGAACCATATCCATGTCGTTGACATGATTTTCCGGGCGAACCTGCGCGGCAGGCCGCACGGTTACACCGCGCTGAATACCCCCGAGACGCCAACCGTTGATGCGCTGGAAACGGCCATGACCGCTTGTACGGACGAATACATTCAGTACGTCAGCGCCATGACCCCCGCCGATTTCCACGAACGTATCGCCTTCAAATTTGTCGACGGCGGTGACGGCAATATGACCGCGATGGAGATGCTGAACCACATGCTCTTTCACGGCGCCTATCACCGTGGGGCGGTGGGCTGGATGATTGGCGAATGCGGCGGTGTGCCGCCGAAAGAGGTGCTGACGGTTTTTCTGCGCGACCATCATTCCTGAGGATGCGAAACCATCAGCCGTGAATCGCGCGGAGGATCAGCAGAAGTTCTGCCTGATGACGAGTATGGGTTTTCCGGTACAGGGCGCTGAGGTGGGTTCTGATGGTGGCGATGGATACGCACAGATGTAAGGCGCATTCATCCGGGGTCATGCCCCGCACCAGCAGCTCCGCCACCGCATTCTCGGCGGGCTTGACGTTAAACAGCTCCATCAAGGCGCTGCCGGTGAGAAACGGCTCGGGAATAATCACGCAGGCGACCCCGGCAAGACGGGCTGCCGGGATCACGAGGATCGGTTTCGGCTGACGCCCGGCGGTATAGCACAGCCCTGCCTTCGGCGGCTCTGCCGTCCGGGTGGCCTGCTCGATGGCGCGTTTCAGCTTTTTACTGTCGGTATCGAGGCACAGCGTATCGCCCCCGCTATACCAGGAGAGGCGGGCGTTGGCGCGCAGGTAGCGTTCGGCATGCGCGCTGGCGTAGAGAATTTTACCGCCATGATCCACCAGCCATACCGGGTAGATCCCGTTGTCCATCACCGTGCTCTGGTATTTTATAGTGTCCCGCAGCTGTTCAAAGCGGGCGTGAAGCTGGCAGGCGGTTTTTAACGCCGGGATCAGGCGCCTGAACAGTTCAAACTGCACCGGCTGCGGATAAGCCGCCGTATTGGCCGTCATCAGTGACAGATAGGTGGCATAGCCATTGATGGTGCACAGCTTGACGCTGGTGAGATTATTCAGGTCGTTGGGGTGATGAAATTCATTGTAATAGACGCTGCCGGCAATAAACTTATCGCCTAAATATTCCCGGTCCCGATATATTTGCCCGACCGGTAACGCGGTCAATATTTTTTCGGCGGGATCGATAGCCAGAAAGACGTCGCGATAGGCGGTAAAGACCTTCTCCTCGAGCAGGAATGAATCGGTCAACAGATGGGCATTGCCTTTGTCGTAAAACAGAAATGCCGCGTACTGATGGCCGGTCAGTAACGCCAGTTTCTGCAATGCCGATTTCCACAAATCGGGATCCAGGGTGGCCGTCAGCACCGTTTCCAGGATCTCGATGTAAATCAGTTCCGGATCAATCGCCATACCGCCACCTGTGAGTCACTGTTTCCGCGGCCGGGGCGGCGCATGTGGCCGCTCTAATCAGCATAGTTCCGCCAGTGAAACAATGACAGTTCAGGTTCGCTGAGCAGCCCGGGAAGCGTGACGCCACCGTGCTATCAAGGGGTTCAGGATCCACTGTCGCGGGTTTGGATAGCGCCCGCCTTCCGGCATAGCGTCCGCCAGACCATCAGGGCGCACACCAGGGTGACGACCGCCAGCCCGCTAAACAGTAGCGTATAAGCAGAGTCATAGCTCTCGCGCAGCGCCCGGAGGGAAAAGTCAGGCAAAAGCGCAGCCGCCTGCGGCATATTGCCAGCCCCCAGCCAGCCTGCGGCGCGGTCAATCACCTCAGGCGCATACCCGTGAACGCGACTTTGCAGGGTCAGGTTATTGCTTGCCGTTAATACCGCCGAAACGACCGCCAGGGCGATCCCCTCGCCGGCAACGCGAACGGTATTGAACAGGCCTGCCGCCATACCGGCTTTCGCCATCGGCACAGCGGAAATCGCCAGGCCGTCCATCAGCCCCCAGGGAAACGCCGCCCCAGCTCCACAGAGGATCAGCGCCAGCACCAGCTGCGGGAGATGGTGGCTGTGAAAAGCGTTCCCCAGCAACAGCAACCCGACGGAGGCCATCATCAGTCCCGCCGTGGACACGTGCCCCGGTGAAAACCAGCGGGTGAGCAGGGCCGCAACGGATGGGAAAACCAGCATCGGCGTGGTCAGCGCCATCAGATACAGTGCGCTCTGCGGCTCACTCATCCCCTCTCCGCCCATAAAATGCAGGGGAACAATAATCAGCAGGACAACGTAGCAACAGCAGGTGGCGACAGGCAGCAACAGTACGCCGACAAAACGCGGATGACGCAGCAGGGAGATGTCCAGCACCGGGTTGTTCACCCTCCGGCAGCGCACGACAAACGCCACGAACAGCCCCCCCGACGCGATGAGCAAGGCCAGCGTGGTCAGGGATAAAAAACCGCGGGCCGGAATGACCATGAGCGATGAGGTAAACAGCATCAGGGCCAGCGTAAACAGGAGTAAGCCGAGGTTGTCGGGTGTCCGCGGCTCGCTTTTTTCTGCCGCGGGCAGATACGCCAGTCCGATAAGCAGCACCCCTGCCGAAAGCAGCGCAAACAGGGCGTATACGCCGCGCCAACCCACCGCGTCGGTCATGAAGCCGATCAGCAGCGGGCCAAACGCCAGGCCGGCGCCGAACACCGTGCCCAGGATGCTGAATGCCCGCGTCCGCTGAGCGCCATCATACAGCTGGGCCAGCGCCGCACTGCCGCTGGCTAAAATCATCGCCGCGGCCAGGCCCTGCAGAGCCCTCAACACGCCTGACAGGAAGAGATTGTGCGTCAGACAAAACAGCAGGCTGCTCAGGCAAAACAGCGCGGCGCCGACGATAAAAATACGTTTTCTGTCGATGGCATCCGCCGTCACCCCTGCGGCCAGCAAAAAGCTGCCGAAGGTCAACATAAAGCCATTGGTCAGCCACGACAGCGCAGCGGGAGAGCCGCCCAGCGACTGCTGTATCGCGGGGGTGGTCATGACGCCGCCGGTAAAACTTAACGGCAGCAGCAAGGCCGCCATAAAGACAGAAAGCGCGGCCAGGGCGCTGGCGTATCGGGAAGGTGTTCTGGCGGTGAGTAACATCGGGCGGCCCTCATCAGTCGGCAAGGAATGAATAAACTGTCGCCATCCTATTGCGGATGTTATTGCCGATAAATAGACTGAAAATATCTTCTTAAGAGACATAAGGTTTATAATCGATGGACAGCCTCACCTCGCTGACGTCCTTTGTCCGCACCGCCGAAACGCTAAGCTTTGTTCAGGCCGCCAGGCTGCTGGGCATATCTGCCTCGGCGGTGGGTAAGAATGTCGCCCGGCTTGAGCATAAACTGGGGGTCCGGCTGTTCAACCGCAGCACCAGAAACGTCAGCCTGACGGCGGAGGGGGCCGCATTTCTGACGCGCTGCCAGAGTATCCTGGAGCAGATCCAGGAGGCCGAGTCAGAGCTGACCAGCAGTCTCTCACAGCCCACCGGCAAACTGAGGATTTCACTGCCCGTCATTGGCTACCGCCTGCTGCTCCCCGCCCTCACCGCCTTTACCCGTCTTTATCCGCAGGTTGAACTGGATCTCGACTTTAGTGACCGGCTGGTCAATCTGATCGATGAAGGATTTGATGTTGCTATCCGTAGCGGTGAATTAGCGGACTCCCGCTTGATCGCCAGAAAGCTGGGTGGCTTTCGTTTTGTGCTCTGCGCCAGTCCGGCCTATCTGGCGGAATACGGCGTCCCCGGCTCGCCAGCGGAATTAGCGGCGCACAAGTGCATTTTTTTCCGCTTCCCCTCGACGGGGCTGATCCAGCCCTGGGAACTGCGCGATATGCGGCTGACGGGAGATTTCAGGGCCACGGCCGTGATGACGGTCAATAACATTGAGGCCGCCATTCGCTTAAGCGCGGCGGGGATGGGCATCGCTTATGTGCCTGATTTTGTCGTGCGCGAGGCCATGGATGAGGGACAACTGCAGGAGGTGTTGCCCGGCTGTTGCGTCAAGGATGGGCATTTCTCGGTCCTGTGGCCCGCCAGCCGCTACCTGTCACCGAGAATACGCTGTTTTATCGATTTTATGGCTGCGGCAGAGATACCCTTGTCACCCGCATCGGCGCCCCCTATCCCTTGTGTCTAACAATTTGTGGTGATTAGCTACCCCCACTGAAGCAGAGTGTGCCGCCCCCTTCCCCTAAGGTCAGAAAAGTCTGCACCGCTGAATCTTGATTTGCAGCACATGGCCCTCCGCTTCACCTTTCACACCAGCTCATCAGGTTGAACGGTTAGTCGGTTTGAGGTTTACTCAACAATTACGACGATTTTGCCAACCTGTCCATTTGCTTCCATATAGCGCTGTGCATCCGCAATATCTTCAAGCGGGAATATTTTATCAATGACAGGTTTCAGTTTGCCGGTACGTAAACCTTCGGTGACGAAGGATTTTGCGCGTGCCATTTTTTCAGGGTCTGTCGTAATTTCAAACAGCTCATATCCGCGCAGCGTGAGATGCTTACCGAGAATATCAAAGACAGGCACAAGCAGGTCGCGACTGTCTAGCGCGCCGTACTGGAAGAACATACCTTGCGGTGCCATCACCTGGGTCAGTTTTGCCACGTCCGGACCGCCGACAGGATCAAAAACAATATGGGCGCCCATGCTATCTGTCGCATGATTGATTTCCGCAACCATATCCTGCTCAGCGGTAGCTATAACAGTGGCGGCACCAGCTTTTAGAAGCATGTCTCTTTTTTCGGCAGTCCGGGTAAGCGCAATGGGTTTAGCACCCAGCATGTTAGCTATCTGTATGGCAGCCAGTCCTACGCTGCTTGATGCTGCGCGGATCACAACATTCTGCCCAGCCTGAAGGTTGCCATATTCAACCAGTGCGCCATATGCAGTGACATACATCATCCAGCTTGCAGCTGCCTCCTCGAAGGAAAGGTTTTCAGGATGCTTCACCACAGCATTTACCGGGGCATTGACCAGTTCGCCGTACATGCCGTATTCATTAAACATAAACGAAGGAATAACGCTGACCCGATCTCCAGTAACAATCCCTTCAACATGCTCACCAACGGCCTGCACGACGCCCGAGGCCTCGTAACCCAGGCGTGCTGGAAATTCCGGTTCAATGACATACTGACCGTTACGGTACATGATTTCTGCACGGTTAAGACCAATAGCATGTACGCGAATCTGAACTTCACCCGCTGCTGGTGCGGGCACCTCCACATCTATAACTTCCAAAACTTCCGGACCACCGGTGCGGTTAAAGGTAACAACTTTAGACATATTCAGCTCTCGTCAGTTATCAGCACATCTTTAGAATATTGTTGAAGACATGCCCGGTTCATTTACTGACAATCTACGCTGCTATAAACGTCCCAAAAATAGCTGACAGGAAACTTCAGTATTAATTATCTATTAATAATCCATTGGTTTCAGCGGTTCTGCATGGTCAAAACTTCACTGAACCAGTCGATAAAGACCCGTACTTTGGGAGATAGGTAGCGCCTGTCCGGATACATCACCGACACGGGCTTAGACACAGAAGGATATTGCGTCAGAATCTCTTCAAGAGCTCCGGAAGCAATATGTGGGGCAAGGGCGTTAAAGGTGGCCTGGATTATGCCGAGGCCCGCCAGGCCACAGGAAAGCAGAATATCTGAATTATCAACCAGCATGCTGCCCACGGGACGCAACGAAACGATCTTCCCATCCTTAGTAAATTTCCATTCCATCACATCACGACTGTGGTCGCTGAAAAAGTTTATTGCCCGATGCTGATCCAGATCCGCAAGTGTTTCCGGTCGTCCATGTTGTAGCAGGTAAGATGGGGCTGCACAGGTGACCATCCTGATGTCGCCAAGACGTCTGGAGATAAAACTCGAATCCTGAAGCTCACCCAGGCGGACAAGACAGTCCACACCTTCAGTGATTAAATCGGTTCTTTTGTCCGATGAAACCAATACGACATCAATGTCAGGATACAATGACTGGAAATGTTTGAGATTAGGGATCAGTATGGCGTGAGCCAGCGCCAGCGGGACATCAAGCCTGAGCCGCCCCCGAGGTGGAAGGGTAGGTGAAAAACTCGCCATCATGTCATTAACTTCAGACAATACAAGCCTGGCGCGATGATAAAACGCCTCCCCTTCAGCCGTAACGCTCAACTTACGGGTAGTGCGATGGATGAGTTTTACGCCGAGGTCGTCCTCTATCTGCTGTATCGCTTTGCTCACGGTGGGACGATGAATCTGCAGAATGTCAGCGGCTCTTGTAAAGCTGCCCTGCTCAACAACCTGTACGAAAATATTAAGGTATTCAATCATGTTTGAATGCACGTGATCACCTGGCTTTAGTTAGGCTGTTTGTAGCTGGCATTGTAAAGTAAACAATTCCGATGGGCACCAAGTTAAGGACTTGATGGCTTTCAAAATGTCCGCTCCTGGCTGGGAGTTCAATGTCTGCTGTGAGCGAGGAGCAGACGCTGAAGTCTCCCTCAATGAAGACAACTCATGCCGCTGCGTTAAATTATCGGAATTGAATGGCAGCTCAATGTGCCATTTCAAATGTCACATCGATATTACCCGTATGCCTGAAAATCCCAACTCCAGAGTGGATACGACCCACTTTCTGAAGGTTACCTATCCGTTCATTGTTCTGTTCGTACATGATGACGAAGCTGTGGCGGGGAGCCCAGTAAACAACATCGCCCACTTCATAACCGCTGGTCTGCGTTTCGTTTGCAGGCAGGGCATCCGGGAACCGGTAGCACATTTCGCGTCCGTAAAGATCTTCCATGGGCAGCGTCAGCGGAAAGCGAGAGACCAGCGCCCGGGTGGTGGCATTGTCATAAAACGTTGCCGTCATCACCTGGTCACCTGCGGTGATCTTGACCCGGATACCTCCGGCCTCGGCACCCAAAGATGAAAATGACACCGCCGTTAGGGAGGCCAGAGCAAGCATGACTGGTTTGAACATAAAACTCTCCGTTATTTTTATATTTTCAGGAATAACGGCACTGCAATAGTGCCGTTCAGAAACATTATTTATCTGATTTCAGATTGGTGTTAAAAAATGAGACCAGCTTGTCCCACGGGATGAGTTCAGTGCGGTCATACAGGTCGATACGGTTAGCGCCCTTAATCTCCACAAGCTCCTTCGGCTCTGCGGCCATTTTGTAAGCTGTATCGGTATAGGTGCGGGATGGTGCAGCATCACCCACGACAAAGAGTATTGGTCGCGGTGAAATGGACTCGATATCGATAAACGGATGGAAGTTCATGAATTTCGCATAGGTCGCCGGTGTTGAGCGGCGATCGTTGGATGCCACCTTACCGCGCTCCGTCTGATAAAAGTCATTGGACTCTTTACCTTCGATGAACACCGGATCGTTTTGCCCGGGACCATAAACGGGTTGCCCGGTTTCAGCAGTTTTGTAGCGTTGTTCTGCTGCAATCGCCAGGTCCTTGTTTCTCATTTCCACGGTCCGCTCATGGTTCAGACCGGTACGAAAATATTCGCCCATGTCGTACATGCTGACGGTGGCGAGCGCCCTGATGCGGGGATCCATTTTTGTCGCGGCGATGGCAAAGCCGCCGCTACCGCAGATACCTATCACGCCAATTTTTTCACGGTCCACAAATGCGCGCGTTCCGAGGAAATCAACGGCGGCGCTGAAGTTTTCTGCATAAACATCAGGCAGCACGGCACCACGCGGCGTACCCGCACTCTCACCCCAGAAAGACTGGTCGAAGGACAGCGCAACAAAACCGGCCTCCGCCATTTTGGTTGCGTAGAGGTCAGCAGCCTGCTGTCTTACTGCAGCAAAAGGATGGCCGACAATAAGGGCGTCATATTTTTTACCGGCTTCCATATTGCGGGGAGTAAATAACGTGCCGGTAACTTCCATACCGTAAATATTTTTGAATTTCACGGTTTCAGTCTTCACTTTATCGCTTTTATAGAAATTATCCGCACCGTGGGACATATCCGCCGCGACGGCAGTGTTTACCCCCATACCCAGAGCGACGCTGAGTATCGTCAGTGCGGCCAGGGTTTTTAATTTTCCTTTTGAATGCAATTTCATATTACCTCCTGAATTAAATAACGGTGTTAAGACAAACGGAGTGAACAATCCGGAGAACAATAAACCTCCGGACTGCAGGACCTATTCAGGCCGGATTTTGTTTACTCTGGCCCGCGTGTTTTAACAGCAGGAATGCCACCACAGCGGTTGACAGCACTGCCAGCGCGCCGGCCAGAAATATCGCGTTCAGCCCAAGATGTCCTCCTACCCAGCCGAGCGCAGGACTGCCGATCGCCATCGCCACGTCAAGAAATGCTGTGTAGATCCCCATCACCATGCCGCGGTTCTGGGGCGTTGAACCATTGATGGCTTCAATACCGAGGCCCGGATAAACCAGCGAGTAGCCAAAACCGGCCAACGCGGCTCCGACCGTTGCAATCAGGGACGTACCGGCAAGCCAAATAAGGAACAGACCGGCGGCCTGGACAAGCACAAATATCAGCGCAATACGAGCGCCACCAAAGCGATCTGGCAGATGGCCAGCAACGGTACGGGCAACAATCAGCGCGACGCCAAAGGCGGTGAATGCCATCCAGACGGGCTGCCAGTTCATGGTGCTGTAATACAGTGAGCTGAAGGCCAGGATGGCGCAGTAGCCCGTGCTCGCCAGTGCTGCGCCCAGGCCGGGTAACCAGACCGCGTGCATGACGGAGCCAAAGGATGCTTGTGCGGCATGGGGATGAGGCGGCACGGCGGGCATACGGGCGAGATACGCCAGTACCAGTAGCGGAAGCAGGAACGTCAGCAGTGCGATCGCCTCAAAGCCGAAAGCATCAAATAACAGCGTCCCCACCGGTCCGCCGAGAGCCATAGCGGCAAACATCGCGGTGCCCACCCAGGCGATAACCTTACCTGCGTGCTCTTTATCCACCAGAGCCAGACCCCATGCCACAGCACCGGTAATGACGAAGCTTTCCGCACCGCCCAGGATCGCGCGTCCAGCAAGCAGCACGCTCACCGACACGACAGGAATACTGACCAGCCAGAGCGACACCTGGTACAGTAGCCCTGATACGACAGCTGCGATAAGGCCGACTACTACGCCCTTTTTGGCACCGCGCCTGTCCGAATAGCTCCCGGACCACACCCGGGAAATAAGCGGTGCAGCAAACTGAGCCCCGGCGACCAGGCCCACGATAAACGTCCCGAAGCCCAGGTCATTTTTGACATGCAGCGGCAGGACAGGAAGTGCCACACCGATAATAATAAAGCCGACCAGTACCGCAGCCATTACCGGCATCAGCGCTAAGACGACACCGGCACCGGAGATTGTGTGAGAATGTTTTACAGGCATACAAATCAGCCCCTTACCTTTTAATAAACAGAATGTCGTTTACGTATTTCATTTATAGGGCACGATGTGACCCACAGAAAATTCTGATTTGAGTTTCCTGTCTACAAAGAAGCGTTAATTGATACAGCTCTTTTTATTTCCGGATGATATAAACCATCCGGAAATAAGGCAGACGTCAGCTAACCGCCTGTTGATGGTTTAATAAACCTGCACGGTCGGCCGGAAAAGTATTTCGTTCACATCCACGTCGTCAGGCTGGCTGATAGCAAATGCAACGACCCGCGCAAAAGCCTCTGCCGGGATCGCATTCTCGTAGGTTTTCGACATACCTTTCGCAATATCTTCGTCGGTGATGGTTTTAGTCAGTTCGGTATCTACCGCGCCGGGAGAAACAATAGTTGTGCGGATATTCCAGGGCTTCACTTCCTGACGCAGGCCTTCTGAAATAGCCCGGACGGCCCATTTCGTCCCTGCATATACAGCACCGCCGGGTCCCACCTTGTGTCCGGCTACGGACGATACATTGATAAACTGTCCGGACTTCTGCGCTTTCATATACGGCAATGCGGCGGCAATACCGTAAAGTACGCCCTTAATATTCACGTCGATCATCCGGTTCCATTCGTCCACTTTCAGCTTGTCGAGCATGGAACTCGGCATTAAGCCGGCGTTATTAATAATGACGTCAATACGGCCGTGCAACTCTACCGCCCGGTCAACAAGGGTCTGGACCTGTGCGCGGTCTGTCACGTCGGTGCGCAGTATGGCTCGGGCATCCAGGCCCAGTTCGCCGGCAAGTTGCTCCAGCTTCTCCATACGACGAGCACCCAGGACCACCTTTGCACCCAGCCTCGTCAGGTGTCGGGCTGTTTCTGCTCCCAGGCCGCTGCTGGCACCGGTGATGACGATAATTTTGTTTTCAATACCCTGAGACATACAATCCTCCTGTAAAGGGTGATTATTTTGATTCACGCTGCTCAAACACCGTTTTAAAAACCGGCGCAGCTGAGAAAGCATTGGGCCACCCGGTATAATACGCAAGATGACTCAGTGCGCCCGAAGCCTGCTGCCGGGTCAGGCCGTTATCCATTGCCCGGTTAAGGTGCGGCGGGATTTGCTGTACCTGCCCGTTTGCAATCAGGGCAGACAGGGTCACCAGACTTCTGTCCCGTGGTGCAAGCCCGGGACGCAGCCACAATTCCCGGAAAAGCACGTCGGTGGTGTCGCTGACAAGCCCCGGCGCCGCGCTACCGATGCTCTGTTCCACGCGTGCAGCGCGAGCTACTTCAGCTTTTTCATCGATTGGCAGCAGCGCCTCCTCCGCGCGAGGAAGCTGTTCAACGTTAATTCCTTTTTGCAGGAATATCTCTTTCGTTACCGCTGCGGCCGCAATGGCATTGCCCCAGCCGGCATAGAACGCCAGCTGCGTGATGGTTTCGGAAAGCTCATCCGGCTTAACACCGTTTTTCAGCGCTAGTTCCAGCTGCTCCGGTAAAAGTACGGTCTGATTCCGGGCAATAACCGCTGCAACGGTAACGAGGCTGCGATCGCGTGGCGACAAGTCGTTTCTTTTCCAGAGGTCTCCTGCCAGCCTGGTGCTCGCATAGCGTCCGAGTGCGGGAGATACTGCCTCTATGTCGGTGTCTGACAGCGGGCCCCGCTGTGCCCCCGTTTCTGCAATGGCGCCAGCGGATCCGAGAGAAAGCGCCAGCGCAACTGCCGTCGAAGTTTTCATCTGACCTCCGGATTACTGATACTGTTCGTCGGAGACGGGCTCCTGCCAGTCCACGTTCTTACCGTCCACCATATACGTCATGGCCAGATGGCTCATGGGGGACGTCGCCGTGGCGCCATGCCAGTGGCGAACGGTCGCAGGGATCCAGACGACATCCCCGGGGGCTATATCCTGACGAGCCTTACCTTCTTCCTGAATCCAGCCTTTGCCTGCCGTAACGATCAGCAGCTGCCCGGCGGGATGGGTATGCCAGGCCGTGCGCGCACCCGGGGCGAAATCCACCTGACCCAGATTGGCACGCGTGGACTCGTTTGGCGGCAATAACGGGCTGACAACCGCATGCCCCGAGAAGTTATCGGCCTTGCCGACGACAGAAGGGGTCTGCCCGTTACGACGGATTTCAATACTTTCGGCAAAAACCTGGGTGGCACCCAGTACAGACATAGCGGCTGCAGCAATAATTGCTTTCATCTTTTACCTCGCTGATTACTTTCGGCTAAATGGCGTAGCGGATTACATAAATTCCCTGCAAATGGAAACACCTTTTGTCGGGAGGAATGGTTATTTAGTGAACGAGGAAAGTATATCTGAGGACGTATTAAGTGATTAGATGGTAAAATGAGATTGAAATTATAAGGAGAGCCTCTAAATGGCTGATGATAATCTGAATGCCCTTGCTGCATTTATGGTGGTGGCTAAGGAACAGAATTTCACACGAGCGGCAAAACGTCTGGGTGTTTCACAGTCAGCGCTCAGTCAGACTGTTCGTGTTCTGGAAGCACAACTCGGGATCCGGTTGCTTAACCGAACGACCAGAAGAGTTGTCCCAACTGAAGCTGGGGAACGTTTACTCGCTTCAGTCGGACCTCAGATAGAGGATATTCAGCGGCAGTTAATGGTGCTGAGTGAATTACGTGATAAGCCAGCCGGTACAATACGCCTTACCGCAACAGAATATGCAGCAGAGTCAATACTCTGGCCAGCAGTGTCGCGTCTCGTAAAAAAATACCCCGATATTAAAGTCGAAATTCTTACAGATTATGGGCTGACTGACATCGTAAGAGATCGTTTTGATGCCGGTGTACGTCCCGGAGAAACTATTGCCAAAGACATGATTGCCGTTCGTATTGCGCCAGATATGCGGATGACAGTGGCGGGATCTCCAGATTATTTCAGTAACAGGCATGTGCCCATTACTCCGCAGGAATTGACAGAACACTGTTGTATAAACCTGCGCCTTTCCGGGCATGGAGGACTCTATGCGTGGGAGTTTGAAAAGGACGGGCGAGAGCTGAATGTGCGAGTTGATGGTCAACTGGTTTTCAATACGGGGAGCATGATACTGAAAGCGGCGCTTGAAGGTCGAGGGCTAGCCTATCTACCAGAAGGACAGCTTGAACCCTATATAGCATCAGGGGATCTTGTTCGCGTGCTTGAGGATTGGTGTGAACCTTACTCTGGATATCATCTTTACTATCCAGGCCACCGACAACCCACACCGGCATTTAGGCTGCTAGTTGATGAACTTCGCTATTCAACACGCGAGAATCATCAGAGTTAATCTTTCCTGATAAATGAAGGTCCGCTCTTGGCACGTCGCTGACAATCTGACCAGGATGAAAGTCTGCTTTGAGCGAAGAGCGGACAGTGGCTTTACCCTTTCGGTAAAACTTAACTGGAAGGTTTCGATACGACACCAGACCCGCTAAACAACATGCGGATACCGAGGCCTATCATGACAACGCCTGTAAATCGTTCCTGCCATTTGATAAAGCCTGGGTGTTTACTTAGCCAGTTTCCAAATGTCCCTGATGCCATCGCGACTGACCCCAGGGAAATAATTCCTGCCACCTTCTGGATACTACCCAGAACAAGCAATTGCAGCCAGACAGGACCCGCGGCAGGATCGACAAACTGAGGAAGAAAAGCGAACATGAACAGCAGGGATTTTGGGTTGGTCAGGCTGTTCAGGGCGCCTTCCTTAACGGCACTCCAGTCAGAAATTTTGGCAGTTTTTCGCAGCCGCGTATCTATGCCTGAAGTCGCAATCATTTTTATGCCCAGCCACATCAGATAAGCCGCACCAGCCCACCGTAACAGATCTAGCGCGACTGGGCAGGCATGAACAACGGTTACCAGCCCCAGGACCAGAAATGAAACTTGCACAAAACCCGCTACAAATACATTGCCCAGTACCGTAAGCAGTGCGATACGTCTTCCCTGACCGACGCCTCTGGCAATAGTCAACATCATGTCTGGCCCCGGAGAGATCTCCAGAAGCGTTAGCGCGAGGAGGAAAGTTATAAACGTTTCGATAGAAGGCATCGTGGTGGAGTCCGGAAAAATATTTCCGCTACGTTACCTCAGTCCGATTCGAGCCGAAAGCGGAATGTACTGCAGCGTCAGCTTTTGGCACAGAGCAGACGTTAACACCTACAGCATCGGGAAGCTTCTGAATGCCGCGTCAGCGGCATGGAGGTGCCAGATGAGGTTACATGTGTCTGTGGAGTCACATGGCGCCGAAAGCCCGGTGTAGCCGGTTACCGAGCTATAAATTCGGTCCCCCTGCCCTGGTTAGCCTTAACCCACTAACAGCAATAAAGAAGTTAAGGTAATCCCTTTAACCCCGGTGAGCTGGCTTTACGGCGTTTACGACGTAAAGGACGTGATTTTCAGGGCCTTAACCAAGGTAGCTTGCTGCTGACGCTTAGGGGGATGTTCTTCAGATATTTCAGTGACACCAGGCAACTTAACACGGTAGCTGAAAAGCTCAGCGCCGGATATCCTGCCGCCCGGCCAGCGAAAGCCGGCGGCAGGTATACCATTCAAGAGCGCATCTTACCCTTTGGCGAAATTGGCCTGGATCCGCTGCTGCAGATAATCCTCGGCGCTGATGGGCGGGTACTTCCTCTGCGGCCCGAGGATCTCGACATCTTTATTGGCCTGGCAGAAAAACGCCAGGCTGTAGCGCGGCCCCTGATATTCATGCGGCAGCGGGTTTCTCACCCGGTGGAAGTTAGACGGCAACTGGTCGTCACTCCAGCGCATCAGCATATCGCCGATATTGCAGGTGATCACCTCCTCCCGCGGTTCAATGCTGGTCCACTGCTGGCTTTCGCGGTCTTTACCGGGACAAACCTGCAGGCCGCCCTGACCGGGGCGCTGGAACAGCAGCGTCAGACAGTCAAAATCGGTGTGCGCGCCGGCCCGCCACATCCCCTGCTGCGACTGCTCAGTTGCATAGTAATGCAGCATGCGCAAGGTGCTCTGGTAGGTGTCTCGCTGCGGATCGTGCGCGGTGGTGAAAAACGATTCCGGAAAACCAAGCTTCAAAGCAAAGCAGGAGAGGATCTTCATCCCCAGCTGCCAGCACTGCGATTCAAACCCGAGCATCGTCTGCTTGAATGCTGGCAACTCCCGATCGCTGGGCCAGCGCCCGGCCATCAGCGGCCGGGTGATCTGATACGACTCTTTTTGATCCGGCGTGCGGGTCGATGGCCGGACCTGCGCCTTGCTTTCCCAGCCGGCGTTGCCGGCCAGCGGATACTGGCGCTTCACCTCGTCGGGCAGGTCGAAAAACGCCTCGGTCATGCTGAACGCCTGGCGGATATCCGCCAGCGGAATACCGTGATGGCTGACCTGGAAGAAGCCAATCTCCACCGCCGCCTCCCACAGTTGTTCGGCAATGTCATTTTTTCTTTCGGCAAAGTTCGACAGGTCGATACAGCGCACTTCGCGGGCGAAGGTCTCTTCGCCCTGGGCGCCCATCAGCGCCTCTTTTTCCAGTTCCTGTAAGGCGTAGCGTTGATTCTGAGTGGTTGCGTTCATCGTCATTATCCTGTTATCAGTTAAACAGCGGCGCGCTGCTGGAGGGTACGGACGGCCGCCAGCGCGTCGTGGCGCATCGCGTCAAGGTCGAGACCGGGAATGGCGTCGTCTTCCACGATGGGGCGGCCATTGAGCAGCAGCGCCTTCAGCGCGGCGCGCCCACCGCAGGCCACCGGCCCAATGGCCATATCATGCAGGCCGAAGTAGCGCGGATCGTCCAGCCGGTAAATGGCGAGGTCCGCCTGCATGCCGACCTGCAGGGTGCCGGTCTGCGCTAAGCCAAGGATCTGCGCGCCGCCGGCGCTGCCCCAGCGCACCACATCCTCCACCGTGGCCGCATCGGCTCCCCCCTCGAAGGTGCCCCCGGCGTAGCGCGGCTGCGCCAGCATCCCCTTGCGCGCGCGTTGCAGCAGCCATGCGGCATGGGCTTCGCTTTGCATATCCGCCGCTTCATTGGAGGCAGCGCCGTCCACCCCCAGCGAGACCGGGACCCCGGCCTGCTCCAGCGCCAGCAGATCGGCGATGCCGCTGCCCAGCCGGCCGTTGCTTTGCGGGCAGTGGGCGATGCCGGTTCCGGTGCGGCCCAGCAGGGCAATCTCCTCCGGCAGCAGCTTCACCAGATGGGCAAACCACACGTCATTTCCCAGCCAGTCGTGTTCCGCGCAGAACTGAACCGGCGTCATGGCGAATTTCTGCCGCGCGGCGTCGAGATAATCGACGGTTTCCGATAAATGGCTGTGCAACCGGATCCCCAGCTGGCGGGCCAGCTTCGCCATCTCCCGCAGCTGGGCGCCCGGCGCGGAGTGCAAGACGGTAGTGGGCGCCATCACCACCCGGCGCAGAGAATCGGGCCGGGGGTCGTGATAGCGGCTGACCAGCCGTTCGATATCCGCCATATAGCCGTCGAAGGTTTCCGGACGCAGCGCCACCGGCAGATCCTGCTCCACCGCCCGACCCTGGGTCGCCCCACCCCGGCACAGGACGATGCGCATCCCCAGCGCTTCCCCTTCGCTGAAGACAATCTCCGAGGTATCGAAAGGCATTTCCGGCCAGTACAGGTAGTTGTGATCCGCCACGCTGGCGCAGCCCGAGCGCAGAAGCTCCACCAGGCCGATGCGCACCGCCAGACGAAAGGTATGTTCATCGAAAGCCGCGCGAAAGCGGTACGGCGTGGCGCTCAGCCAGGCCGTCAGGCTCTGGTTCAGCCCCTGCGGCTCGCCCTTCAGCAGCGACTGAAAAAGATGGTGGTGCGTGTTCACCCATGCCGGATAGATCACACAGTCGCGGGCATCGATCTGTCGCTCTTCCGGCAGCGGCGTCAGGCTGCCGATGGCGGCAATCTTGCCGTCGCGGATGCGAATATCCGGCCCGGCCAGCCGCGCCGCCTCTCCGGGCAGACCGCTGAGGATGGCATGGGCATTTTTAATCATTAATGACATGGCGTCGCTCCTCAGGGTTTAACCTGCATGGCCTGAACAAATTCGGTGGTGTAGGCCTGTTTCCAGTCGGTGGCCGCCGCCAGCAGACCGGCGCTGACCATAAAGTCGCGGGTCTTCTGCCAGCGCGCGTCGGTCATCGTCCCCCAGCCCTGGCTGGCGGCATCCCCGCCGTCGATCAGGTGATGCTCACGGATCTGGGTCACGCCCCAGGCGAGCAGATCGTCGGTCATTTTCGGATTGTCCTGCTTAATCAGCGCATTTCCCGGCGCCGGATCCTTGAGATAGCTCACCCAACCCTCCATTGAGGCGCGGACGAACTTCGCCATCGCCGCTTTCCGCTCGGCGATGGTGTCCGGGCGGGCGATAAGGATGCCGCCGTACGGGGGATAGCCGTGCTCGGAAAAGAGGAAGAAGTTCGCCTTCACCCCGGCCTTCTGCACCTGGAACACCTCGGAGCTGACATAGGCCTGCTGGGCGACAGCGTCATCGACGACAAAGGGTTGAATATTGAAGGTATAGGGGCGAACCTGAGCGTCGCTCAGCTGATATTGCGCCTTCAGCCACGGCCACCACGTCGCCTGACCGGAGCTGGAGACCAGAAGCGTTTTGTCTTTCAGCCCCTGCAGGGAGGTGACATCGGCATGGGTCAGCAGCCCCTGGGGATCGTACTGAAAGGGCGCGGCAATGGCCTTTGCCTGGAAGCCGCGCTGAATGCCTTCCAGCAGTTGCAGATCGTAGCCGATGATCACATCGGCCCGCTTCGACAACAGCAACTGCATGCCGTTGACCTGGGGTCCGCCGGAGTGGATCTCGACGTCGAGACCATATTTTTTGTACAGCCCAGTGGCCTGGGCCTGATAATAACCCCCCTGCTCAGCCTGAGCGTACCAGGAGGTCAGCAGAACGATTTTCTCCTCGGCCTGAACGGCCAGCGAGACACCGCCGAGAGCCATCAGGCCCAGCCAGCGAAAGCCCCGGGGAAGGCGTGCACGACTTTTCATTATCCCTCTCCTCTTCATGCCGGGAGAGGGGCGAGCAAACCACGGCTCAGCCTCCCATCCCGGTCAACATTGAACCGCGACATGGTGACTGAGCAATGTCCCGTATGGATAACCCGTACTGACCGCTTCTACTCACACTCAGCTATACAAAAACAATGCCAGATTTGATTGTCCCGCGAGCAGCCGCGATAAATCGCCTGCGCCGCCGCCCACGGGCATGCAACCTTTGATTCATGCACACAAAAAACGCACCATTATGGTGCACTAATGAATGATTTTAGTGCCTGCCCGGTCGCTCACAGCTGACTGAAGAGCATCTCCAGCTGGTTCAACATCATCGAGGCGGCGAGGGAAAGCTGGCGGGCGGGCGAGACGCACAGCGCCAGCGTGAAAGGCTTAAGCTGCGGATCGGTTAGCGGTACAAACGCCAGCTGGCCTGACTCGATCTCATCGAGAATATCCAGCCGGCACAGGATGCCGATGCCCATCTGCTCTTTGATCAGGGTGCGGATCATGTGAATGTTATTCGACACCGCCACCTCCTTCACCTCGTTGCCGCTGATGTTCACCAGCGCCTCCACCGGCTCGCTGATCATCAACGGGGCGGACGGCAGGATAAACGGGTAGTCGATGCACTGACTAAAGCGCACCGCGCTGCGGCTGGCCAGCGGATGGCCGGTCGGCACCACGATACCCATATTCATCTCGGCAAACGCCCGCACCTGCAGTTCGCGGGAGGTCTGGGGATTGAGCATGATACCGAAATCCGCCTCGCCAGAGATCAGCGCCTGCTGAATGTGGATATTGTTGATGGTGGTCAATGTAAAAGAGATGTTGGGATAATGTTTATGCACCTCTTTGAGCATCGTCGAAAAAAAATGCCGGTTAATGGCATCGATGGTAGCGATACGCACATGCCCCCGCCGCAACCCGCGCAGGTCATCCAGCTGTTCGCAGACCCGGGTAAAGTCCTTTTTCCAGTTATTGGCCGCGTGCAGGAGCAGCTCCCCGGCGGCGGTCAGCCGCAGCCCGGTGGGATGGCGCTCGAAGAGCGGCATCGCCAGCTCCTGTTCCACGCGCAAAATCTGGCGGTCGATGGAAGACGCCGACACATGCAGCGCCTCTGACGCTTTACGAAACGATCCCTGACGGGCCACTTCGGTGAAATAGAGCAGAAATCGGGAGAAGGCAAACATGGTTTGGGTGCTCTCTTTTTTGCAACGGGTTGTGCGAATCAAAGCTCTGGACGCAACAGTTTTATCACAATACCGTAGCATTCATAGCGGAGAAACGATCGTTTCACCCATTTTCTTGCACGCCGGACAGTTTACCGCGAAGAGGAGTTATCTCTTCGCCGACCCTGGCCGCCCTGCAGACAGCGGAATGAGGGAGAGTAAACGGTAATGCACAGCCACGATCTTATTTCGGTCTCGGTCGGGGAAATACGCCCCAATGGAGAGGGAAATCTATCATTAATATTGCAGGCGGCGGCCGGGGAAATATTACCGGCCTACTCTGCCGGGGCGCATATCGATATTATTATTCCCGGCGTTGGCCCCCGGCAGTATTCCCTGTGCGGCACGCCTGACCGCAGTAATACTTATGAAATTTGCGTCAGACTGACTGACACCTCCACCGGCGGCTCACGCTATTTGCATCAGCAGCTCAAACCCGGCGATCGGCTCGCCATTTCGCCTCCGCGTAACCATTTTCCCCTGCCGGAGGCCGGGCGCTACCTGCTGTTTGCCGGCGGTATCGGTATCACGCCTTTGCTGGCGATGGCTGAAGCGATTGCCGCCAGAAAGGGGGCGCTGGAGCTGCATTATTATGTCGCCAGCTCGCGCCAGACAGCCTTCTCCCCACGACTGACCCAGCTGGCTGCGGGCGGCACGGTGGCGATCCACTGTAGCGAGGAAGGCGCGTCGTTTCGCCAGCGGATCCCCGCCTGCTTAACCACGCCCGATCCTGATACCGCAGTGGTCGCCTGCGGCCCGGAGGGTTTTATTCAGCGACTGCTGTCGGTCATGGAGGAATATCGCTGGTCGCCGTCGCAATTCGTCTTCGAGCGTTTTACTCCCGCGGCGGAAAATAATACTGCGGCGAAAAATGCGTTTTATATTGAACTGGCCTCCAGCGGGCAGCGCCTGCAGGTCGCCGCGGATCAAACCATTGCTCAGGTATTACAGCACGCCGGCGTGGAGGTGATGCTCTCCTGCGAACAGGGAATGTGCGGCTCCTGTATTACCGGGGTCCTCGACGGGATCCCCGAACACCGGGACAGCGTGCTGACGGCGGAAGAGAAAGCGGGCAACGACCAGATCACGCTCTGCTGTTCGCGGGCGAAATCCCCGGTTCTGGTTTTGGATCTGTGAGGAGACTGACGATGACGTTCCCCTCCTCTTCCGCACCGCTCGCCGGGATCAGCCGCGCCCGACTCCCGGCCTGGGCGCTGCCCGACGGCTGGCCAACGCAGGCCAACGGTGAACCGCTGCTGGCGGACCTGGCCTTTCGCGACGGCCGGATTGCCGCATTGACCCCGACCGACCAGCCGACTCCCGGCCTGTGGGACCTGGCGGGGGCCCTGACGCTCCCCGGCCTGGTGGAACCCCATGCCCATCTGGACAAAACCTTTACCATTGAACGCTGCCGTCCGGCGCAGGCCGGGCTGCTGGCGGCGATCCACGCCATGCACGAGGATCGCCAGCACTGGACCAGGGCGGATATTCAACGTCGGGCGTCCGCCGCGCTGGCCCGGGCGGCAGCAAATGGTGTGACCTATTTGCGTAGCCATATCGACTGGTTTACCGCCGACGCACCGGACGCCTGGCAGGAGATCGCCCGCCTCGATACCGTCGGCATCACCCTGGAGCGGGTGGCGCTGGTCCCGCTGACCCTGTTTCGCGATCCGGCGGACGCCGGGGCCATTGCCCGAACGGTCGCCACCAGCGGGGAGGGCTGCCTGCTGGGCGGCTTCATCCACTCCTCCAACTGGGACGCCGCCGCCATGGCAAACCTGCTGGATAGCGCGGCCCGCTGGGAGCTGGATCTGGATTTGCATATTGATGAGGAGCTCAGCGAAGTGTCTCAGGGGCTGACCTGGCTGGCGGACCATCTCTCCCGCCACCCTTTTCCCGGGCATATCTGCTGCAGCCACGGCTGCGCGCTGGCCGCTGGCAGCGACCAACAGGCGGCGCCGATCCTGCGCCAGCTGGCGGCGCACGGCGTCACGCTTATCGCTCTGCCGATGACCAACCTGCTGCTGCAGGATGCGACGTTCGGTCGCACGCCGCGCCAGCGGGGGATCACGCTGCTGCACGAGGCGCAGGCCGCCGGCGTGGCCACCCTGCTCGGCTGCGACAACGTACAGGATGCCTTCTGCCCGGCGGGGAGCTATGACCCGCTGGACACCCTGGCCTGCGGCCTGTTCAGCGCCCAGCTCAGCGACCTGTTCGACCGGCAGTCGCGGCTGATCTGCGATCGCGCGGCGCTAACCGGTTCGCCGGCAGACGCGGCGCCCTTTGCCATCGGCGCGGCGGCCAGCGTGGTGATTTTCCCGGGTAGCGACCGTTTTACCTGGCCTTTAAACAGCGCCGCCCGTCTGGTGGTTAACCACGGCAGGTTAACCCACCGGCGCGTGTGGCAAGAGGAGATGGCACATGAGCCTTGAAGCAGGCGCGGGGGCGCCGCTGGCGCGGTATGCCGCCTGGCGCAGAGCCGGCGATTTTATCTTTCTCTCCGGCATTATTCCGGTCAATCCCCTGACCGGCACCATCGTCAACGGCTTTCAGGATGTGCCTGAGTCGGTGCGAGAGCTGCTGGGGGCGACCGGTGAATTTTCAACCGATGCGAAACAGGGCCCGATCCTCGCCCAGAGCTGGTACGTCCTGGAAAGCATCCGCCACACCGTGGCGTCCGCAGGAGGGCAGATGAGCGACGTTATCAAGCTGGTGCAGTACTTTCGCAACCTTGACCATTTTCCCTATTACAGCCGGGTCAGAAAGCTGTTTTATCCCGACCAGCCGCCCGTTTCCACCGTGGTCCAGGTCAGCGAAATGCTGCCCGACGCCACGGTATTGATTGAAGTTGAAGCGACCGTCTGGTTACCCCAGCCAATTCACTCCGAGGCACCGCGATGATTAACGGTTACATTCCTGCAGCGCGCTTTCTCCCTTTCCTGAGCTGGACGGACGTGGCCGCCCTGCCGGATAAAAGCAATACGGTTATCGTCCTCCCCACCGGGGCGATCGAACAGCACGGCCCGCATCTGCCCTGCTCGGTGGACAGCGTGATATCTTCCGGCGTGGCGGGCCATGCCCTCGCCCGGCTGCCGGCGGCGATCCCGGCCTACGCCATCCCGCCGATCGTCTACGGTAAGTCCGAGGAGCATCTGCATTTTCCCGGCACCCTGACCCTCAGCGGCGATACGCTGCTGCATACCCTGCTGGAGATCGCCGAATCCCTCTATCGGGCCGGTTTTCGCAAGCTGCTGATGATCAACGGCCACGGCGGCCAGCCGCAGATCCTGCAAATCGCCTGCCGGGAAATGCGCCTGCGCCACGGGGATTTCATCGCCATCCCGCACGATGTGTTCAACGTACCCAACTGCGAAAAACAGTTTCTCAGCCCGCATGAACAGCGGATGGCGATGCACGCCGGACATAGCGAAACGGCGCTGATGCTGGCGCTGGCCCCGGAGTGCGTTCATATGGAGCGGGCGGTCGCCAACTTCCCGCCGGAATTCCCCTGCCCGACCCTGTCGAAAGGCCGCCCGGCGGCGGCGTGGGCGTCCTATGACTTTGGCCCCAGCGGGGTGATTGGCGACCCGACCCCGGCGACGCGGGAGCAAGGCGAAGGGCTTCTCGACTCCCTCGCCGCCAGCTGGGCGCAAGCGATCATCGAGATCCACCGCATGGCCTGGGTCGAACGTCACGAACCGACCTGGGGCAAACAGCACTGGCACGGCTTTGTGCAGTCCCTACCCCCCTCTTTCGCTGCTGAATCCAAGGAGCCCTGATGAATACCAGACCGACGCCCGTTTTTACCCTGCTGACCGTGGCCGCCCTCGCGACCTCAGCCTCCTGCTTCGCGGCGGAGAAGTTTACGTTTCTCACCAACTGGTATGCCCAGGCCGAGCACGGCGGGTTTTACCAGGCCCAGGCCACCGGGCTGTATCAGCACGCCGGTCTCGATGTCGAGATTAAAATGGGCGGCCCGCAGATCAACGTCATGCAGTTGATGGCGGCCGGTCAGGCCGATTGTACCCTTGGCGACAACGGTCAGGCGCTGGAGACCTGGCAGGCCGGGGTGCATGCGGTGACCGTCGCTACCGTGTTCCAGCACTCGCCGACGGTGTTTATCACTCATAACAAAGTGGAGAACCCGGCGGAGCTTAAAGACAAAACCTTCCTGCTCGCTACCGAGGCCTATACCTCTTTCTGGCCGTGGGCGAAGAGCGAGCTGGGTCTGGCTGGCAGCAAAGTGCGCCCCTATACCTTTAACGTTCAGCCGTTCCTCGCCGATAAAAACCTGGTGCAGCAGGGCTACGTGACCTCCGAGCCGTTCTCCGTCGCCAAAGGCGGGCAGCCGTTCTATGTCTATCCGCTCAGCGACTGGGGATATCCGCCCTACGGCAACTCGATTATCTGTATGGCCGACACCATCCGCAAACGTCCGGCGGCGGTGGCGTCCTTCGTCAAAGCCTCCATGGAGGGCTGGAAAAGCTACCTGCAGGATCCCACCCCCGGCAACAGTCTGATCGCTAAAGCAAATCCGCAAATGAGCGCCGAGCAGATCGCCTTTGGTATTGCCCAGATGAAGCAGTACCAGCTGGTGACCGGCGGCGATGCCAAGACCGGCGGCATCGGCATCATCACCGAGCCGCGGCTGAAGAAAACCTGGGACATGCTGGTGAAAAACAAACTGATCGACGCCAGCAAGGTGCCGTTTGAGCAGACTTACACCCTGGAGATGGTCAAAGACGCCGGAGTGATGCCATGAATACCGCCCCGAAACTGACCGTGATGAGCGACACCCGCTTTACGCCCGCCTCTGCCACCCCGGCCATCGAGGTGCTGTCGGCGGAGAAGATCTACAGCAATGGTACCCGGGCGCTGCTGCCCGTTAACCTGACCATCAATCAGGGGGAGTTTATTACCCTGCTCGGCCCGTCCGGCTGCGGGAAGAGTACGCTGCTGAAGATGGTCGCCGGCCTGGTGGAGCCCAGCGACGGCAAGCTGATGCTGTGGCGGCGCGATAGCCGGGAGAAAGCCCAGCATCCGCTCTCGTTCGTCTTCCAGGAAGCCACCCTGATGCCGTGGAGCAGCGTGCGCAATAACGTCAGGCTGCCGCTGGATCTGGCCGGCGTGCCGCGCGCGGAAGGTAATACCCGGGTGAGTGAAGTCCTTGAACTGGTGGGGCTGGGCAAATTCGCCGACGTCCTGCCGCGCGAACTCTCCGGCGGCATGCAAATGCGCGTCTCCATCGCCCGCGGCCTGGTCACCCGGCCAAAGCTGCTGCTGATGGATGAGCCCTTCGGCGCGCTCGATGAAATTACGCGTAACAAACTCGACAGCGACCTGTTGCGTCTCTGGCAGGAGCAGAACCTGACGGTGGTGTTCGTCACCCACTCGATCCACGAAGCGGTGTTTCTCTCACAGCGGGTGATCATGATGGCGGCCCGTCCCGGACGGGTGGTCGAAGATATCGCCATCCGGGAGCCGTTCCCGCGCAGCGAGGCGTTCCGCGTCAGTCCGGCCTTTTCCCTGTATGCCCGTCAGCTGCAGGACAGTCTGTTGCAGGCCAGCCAGTCCGGTATGGAGTCATAATATGAAAAACACAACCTCAACGCCGTGGGTCCAGCATCCGCGTTTTCTCAAAATTCTCTATCCGACCCTCGTCGCGGTGGCGGTGGTGCTCCTGTGGCAGGGCGCGGTGAGCTATTTTCGCATCCCGGCCTTTCTGGTGCCGTCGCCGCTGGTGATGCTGGAAAGCCTGTGGACGCATCTCACGCCGCTGCTGCTGGCGCTGCTGTTCACCCTCAAGATCACCCTGATCTCGTTTCTGCTGTCGATTGTCATTGGCGCCGCGGTGGCGTTTATCCTGGTGCAGAACCGCTTTGTGGAAACCGCCCTGTTTCCCTACATCGTGTTTTTGCAGGTGACGCCGATTGTCGCCATCGCCCCACTGATCATCATCTGGGTGAAGGATGCCACGCTCTCGCTGGTGGTATGCGCCACCCTGATGGCGGTGTTTCCCATCATCTCCAATACCACTCAGGGCCTGCGCAGCGTCTCCCCCGGCCTGCTGAGCTATTTTCGCCTCAATCACGCCAGCCGCTGGCAAACGCTGGTGCGGCTGCGTATCCCCTCGGCGCTGCCCTATTTCTTCGGCGCGCTGCGTATTTCCAGTGGGCTGTCGCTGATTGGCGCGGTGGTGGCGGAGTTTGTCGCCGGGACCGGCGGGACCAATACCGGTCTGGCCTATCAGATCCTGCAGGCTGGCTACCAGCTGGATATTCCGCTGATGTTTGCCGCGCTGCTGCTGATCTCTCTCGCCGGGATCGCGCTGTTTGGCGTGATGTCCTGGGTTTCGCGCCGGGCGCTCAGCGCATGGCATGAAAGCGAAGCCGTGCAATCTCATTAATGTTTTGCTGACGAACAGGAAGAAAAATGATGACTGATGAGCAGCGTCAACACGCGGTCGCGGCGATCCAGCAGGCACTCCCGACGCTGGAGTGGACCTTACAGCCGGCGAAGATCAAACGGCTTTCCCGCGATTTTCACTGGTTCAGTCCGGTACTCACTGAGCAACTGGCGGGGAAACAGGCGGACGCGGTGGTTCGCCCACGCGACGAAGAGGAGCTGCGCCAGCTGGTCGCCGCCTGCGCGCAGCACCAGCTGCCGCTGACGCTGCGCGGCAGCGCCACCGGCAACTATGGCCAACTGGTCCCCCTCGAAGGCGGGCTGCTGGTGGATATGACCGGACTCAACCAGATCGTCGCCCTCGGCAACGGCACGGTGCGCGCCCAGGCCGGCATTCGTCTGGCAGACATCGAAACCGCCGCCCGCCCAACGGGATGGGAGCTGCGCTGCATGCCGTCGACCTACCGCCTGGCGAGCCTGGGCGGCCTCTACGGCGGCGGGTTCGGCGGCATCGGCTCCATCAACTATGGGCCGCTGGCGGCGCCCGGCAATGTGCTCAGCGTCAAAGTGATGACCGTCGAGCCGGTCCCCCGCGTACTGACCATCCCGGCTCCCGAAGCGCTGCTGCTGCATCACGCCTACGGCACCAACGGCATTATCCTGGAGGTTGAGCTGGCGCTGGCGCCCGTGCACCAGTGGATTGAACGCCTGGACGTGTTTGACGATTTCGCCGATGCGCTGAACTATGCCAACGCCTGCGTCCGTTCGCCGGGGCTGGTAAAACGTCAGGTCGCGCTGCTGGCCACGCCGATCGCCGACTACTTTAGCCACCTCAACGATCGTTACCGCACCGGGCAGCATGCGGTTATCAGCCTGATCGCCGAGGAGAGCGAAGGACTCTGCGCCAGCCTGTTACAGCGCCATCGCGGGAGCAACGCCATCCGTCAGGCCAGCGACGAGGCCCGGACGCAAAACGCCTCGTTAATGGAATACTGCTGGAACCACACCACCCTGCATGCGCTCAAGGTGGACAATACGCTGACTTATCTCCAGACGGCGTTTGATCCGCTGCGCTATCCGCAGCAAATTTTACAGATGGAGCAGCACTTCGCCGGGGAGGTGATTTCCCATATTGAATTCCTGCGCGATATCGAAGGCAACCTCACCGCCAGCGGTCTGCAGCTAGTGCGCTATACCACGCCCGCGCGGCTCAACACCATCATGCAGATATTTCGCGACAACGACGTCAAGATTAACAACCCCCACGTGCTGCAGGTTGAGGACGGCAAACAGGGCGTGATTCGCCCCGACGTCGTGGCGGTGAAACAGTCTCTCGACCCGGCGGGATTGCTTAACCCCGGCAAGCTGCGCGGCTGGGCGCTGCGCGACCAGCTGGAACTGGACAGCAACCCGCTGGCGCGAGCCACCCGCGAAAGCCCCACGACCTGAGCGTCCCATTCCGGGGCGCGCTAACCGGTCGCTGGCCCGCTTCTCTTCCTCCTGCCCGCGCGGCGAGTTTTTTTACGCCACTCATTCATATGAATGAGTGGCGTCTCTGTTTCCTCCGTTATACTCATCAAAAAAGCGACGATAAATTTATTATCACGGGTTAATTCCGCGGATAGATATGCTTGTTCTGACCATTATTTTTTATCGGACTCACTAAAAATCACTGGTGAATATGATGAAGAAAATCACACACAGCGCAGTCATTTTTTATTTGCATTACCTCCACCACTATTTTTATTGGTGGAGAATTTTTTTCATCATGATTAATAAAAAACAAATAAACATGAAAAACTTATAAATTACAGCTCAGTCATGACGTATTCAAAGGCATTATGTCTTTTGCACATAATGAACTTTTATAGCCATAGATAGTGTTTATATTTGGCGATTAGAGAATACAGGAAAAATGTAGCCACCACCGTTATTTTTTACTCATATTGATCTCGCGACAACAAGCATTGGCATCCCGCCCATCAATTAATCTGGCTTGCGATAACGGAGGTGAATGATCACTAAAACCTATAGCATTGAAAAACATAATAATTATTTGCGTTAATTCAGGATGCCTCATTATGACGTCCTGCCAATATCGGCCCCACATCGATGAGGTGACTATGGCTAATCAATCAGAAATAAACTGGGCAAGGATTTGTAAACTCCCACTGCAAATTGTGATGATGGGTATATCGATATTTATCGTTGCCAAGCTTTTTACTTATCTCGGTTTACACCCCATTTCCTGGCCCTCGAAAGAGACTGGCAGCGGGTTCAAGGCCTTTATTGCCCTCATCGTTTTCTTAGTCGGCACAGGTATGGTGTCTTTTCTCTGGTGGCTATCTTCTCGGTATTTTAGGCTGCTGGGTTGCGCCGGGGAAAATATCGATAAGGTGGCGCAACTCAAAGACCTGCCCATGGGGCTGCCTGAAGGCACAGTTCGGGCTGTTTTAGCGCTGATCGTGGCCGTTGTGGGCCTGCCTCTGTTGCTATTCAGTTCTCAACTGGGCACCACCCCGGAGATTGCCGGGTATCTCAATGGCATTATTACCGGCGTTTTTGGCTATTACTTTGGCACCCGGGCGGCAGCTTCAACGGCTACGACAAATAATAATAGCGTCGCCAGTGCACAGCAAGCGGCGCAAGAGCAAACCAGGCAAGCGGAGAGAGCGCAAAATGATGCCGACCAGAAAATGCAGCTTGCCGAAAAAATACAAAGTACGGCAGATGTCGATCCCCTGCTCGATAAGGCGCAACGGCAGTTAGCCTTAGCGAAGGCATTACTGGCAATGCTCCCACAGACTAACTCATTGCCTACTGGACTGGGAGATGTTCTACCCGGAGACCTGAACAATACTATTACCCGCGCAGAGAGCATTATTAATGCCTTGCGTAATCTCAGTAAGAAAGACGTCACGCCCGATCAACTAGACGAACTCAATCAAGTCGTCAATATCCTGACCGGCGCCACTTCACCATTGAGTGTCCTTTTAAACAAAGCGGCACCCTTAGTGGCACCGGCCATGCCGGCATTAGGCCCCATCGCGGGGATCGTGATGCTGCTGGGTGTCGGCGCTAAACTGGGTTCCGATCAGTTCAAGCGCTGGCGCGCTCGCGTACTGGCAGCCCCGCTGGCCCAAGGGCTGGTTGAAAGCGGGACACTCACCCTCCCCCTGACCCGTGCCGCCCTGGAGAACGCCCCAGCAGCCATCCCCTTTTTTGCCGCACGGCCACCGGCAGAGGTGGATAGCGTCCTGGCGAATGTGCTGGCAGCCGACGATCCTGTGTCTGTGCTCAATGAGGCCTATGGGCCCAACGGAAACGTCGCTGCTGACATCGTCCATGACGGCGAGCAAGCCACATCTATCGTTACCGCACTGCAGCAATCTCTCCTCGCACTCTATGGCAAGGGTGACATTACGGAAGAGATCGCCAGCAAAGTGCGCGCAAGCCTGACATCCCCGGCGTCTCAAGCCTTGTGCGCCGCCAGCGCAGCGTTGAACAATTTGAGTGCTACGGACATCAATCAACTTATCAATCTGGTCTCTGGTGTTTCAAGCATGGTCGCCAATCCCGCAGACAGCAGGGCTGCATTCGACCTGCTGATCATGCTTGTCGATGCTGCACGCCGGGCGAACGTCGACTTTGTCCAGGCCATTGCGGATCTCAAGTTATGAAGCTGATGCAACGTTACATCAACCTGGCCAGCTTGCTATGCCTGCTGACTGCCTGTGCCACCATGCAACTGGCCCACATGAAACAGTTGCAAAACAACGAGCAGTACGACGCAATCATTGCGGAAACACCAGCGACGTCCTGCAACGATCCCTCTCAGAGTAGCGAAGTCTGTCGGCAGTTCTACGCAATTCGGGGCCATGCCTACCTCAAACTCGCGATGAATGAGTCTCAGGCGGGGGCTCGCTGTCCAATGCCGACCCCATCGGCCCGGGCCAATATGGACAATGCGGTAAACGATTATGCGCTTGCATCTTCTGCCGCCGCCAGAGGCAGCGAAGATGAGACACATCTGATAGAAAACCAGGTCCTTGCTTTGACCTGCTCAGCCCCCTTTAAGCAACCCGCTGAGGCGGTGGCAATGACACGTGAAGCCGTGGCAAAACTGGACCAGTTACCGCCGAATCCATCCCGCGCGCTTACCACCAGTAATGCATTCCTCAGTCTGGCTCAGCGTACCGACCTGCCTCAGGCCGAGCGCTGTCAGGCCGCCCGTGATGCCCGAATACGCGCCCTGGGCGGTCTGAAGGGGCAACCGCCAGCCACGGGCGAGATAGCAATACGTCTCCAGCAGACCGTCAATGCCGCTGCCATCGGTGGCCCAGGTCTTCCCTCCACCTGTGTATAAGGTTGATACCATGAGCGAACCACGTGACCTGTTTTATTGTTTTCCGCTGATGCGGGGTGAAGATGTACGTGCCGTACAAAAGGCGCTGACCACGCTCGGAGTGCAACCCCCTTGTGGAACTTCGGACGGTATTTTTGGCAATGCCACTCGGCTTTCAGTTGAAGCCTTCCAGCGTAGCGTACACGATTTAATTGTCGATGGCGTAGTGGGCAGGTTGACCCACGATGCGTTATTCGGCAAGGCAATAGCGGCGTTTCCTGAGCCGAAAACCGGGATAGCACCGGCTCAGTGGTCCCCCCCGGACGTCTCTTCGTTGATACGCTCAACGGCTTCAAAACCGCCTCTCCGTCGTGACCAGGCCCTTCAGTGCCGTGACTGGTTAATGCAACACTTTGGTTCCGAGATAGAGAAGGCCGTATCTGGCACCCCTTTCGATGCTTTGCTGATTTGTGCTATCGCCGCCAAGGAAACCGCCCCGATATGGCTCAACTGGATAAATCAGATGAGTGCCGACGAAATTGTTGCCCGCTGTGTTTTTGATGCCAGCGGTGACGCCCCAGGCACCAGCCGTAACGCGTTTCCTGCAAATACCGCCATTTTTCGTAAGAAGTATGGCGATCAAGTCACCGCTGAGTTTATCGATGAGGCAAACCGTACCAGAGCGCTCAGAAAGATGGGACCTAAGGATTGGGTCTATAAAGGTTACGGAATATTCCAGTACGACTTGCAGCACATTTTGACAGACCCCAGCTTTTTCCTGAACAAGCAATGGCGAGATTTCCCAAGTTGTCTGGCGCGGGTGATGAGTGAATTAAAACTCAAACGCCAGTCCGCCGGTGGGGATTTACGCGAGACGATCCGCCTCTATAACGGCAAGGGCGAACGGGCACAAATCTATGCAGACCATGTCCTTTTTATGTACGACTGGATGAAGAAAAACTCGTAGCAGCTATCTCTATATTCACGATTACACCAACCAATATGATGAGGATAAGACCATGCCTAATGGTAACGACTTGATAGAAACAGCAAGAAGTCAGCTTAATGTCAAAGAGCAGCCGCTTAACAGCAATTCTGGCCCGATGGTAGATACCTATCTCAAATCGGCGGGCAGCGCACCCGGCTCGCCATGGTGTATGGCTTTTGTCTACTGGTGTAGCTGGCAGGCTGGCATTCCCGGCCTGCCTAAAACCGCCAGCGTAGACACATTTTTTCAGAAGTCATTAGCACTCGGGAAAATAATAGCCATTTCTGACATTGCCGTTGGCGATATTGTTTTAAGAGTTGATTATCCCGTCCAGGCTAATGGTCAAAAGCCAGGAGATCATGCCGGCATTTACACAGGTATAGTTAATGGGGTGCCACAATATATCTCGGGGAATACGGTCTCCGGCAAGGATTCAAAAAATGATGGAACCAGCTCCTATGTCGACGAACATCAAATGAAGCATTTTAATTACGCCGCCCGATTTTGGTGATGAGGTTATTCAGTGGGAGATATTTAGCATGCTTTGAAAAATAAAGACATTGTCACCCATCCGGCCAGGGCCTGCTCAGGCACTGGCCTCCCTCCCCAATCCCCCATCTGTCCACGTTTCTCTCAACCCAACGCCGACCTTATCCTGCGCCGGACAGTCCCGCCATATGGACGATAAGCCCCACCGCAGCGGCGGCGGCCAGTACCCAGGTCAGCTTCCACTTATAACGAAACAGCAGCCCGGCGGCGCCCAGGGCAATGGCCGCAGACCACGGGTCGAAACCGGATGGTCCCCAGACGCTATGCCAGATAAAAAACAGCGCCAGATTCAGGATAACGCCCACCACCGCGGCGGTGATGGCGGTCAACGGCGCGGTAAATCCCACCTTATTATGGGTCGTTTCAATAAACGGCCCGCCGGTGAGAATAAAGATGAACGAGGGCAAAAAGGTAAACCATGTCACCAGGCACGCCGCCGCGATGCCCCCCAGCAGCACATCATCGACGCCCAACACCGCTTTGGTGTAGCCGCCGACAAACCCGACAAAGGTCACCACCATGATCAACGGTCCGGGGGTCGACTCCCCAAGAGCGAGGCCGTCCATCATCTGCCCTGCCGTCAGCCAGCCATAGTGGGTCACCGCCCCCTGGTAAACATAAGGTAGGACGGCATATGCCCCGCCAAAGGTCATCAGCGCGGCTTTGGTAAAGAACCAGCTCATCTGGGTCAGCGGATGCGCCCAGCCCAGCATTAGCGTCAGGGCGGCCATCGGCACCAGCCACAGCAGCATTCCGGCGATCAGCACCCGTGAGGTGCGCCGCCAGCTGAAAATGGCATGGGCCGGAATCGGCGTCGTGTCATCAATGATGGCGGCTCCGCCAGGGTGACTCTGCGCACGGTGGGCGTCCGCTTTGCCGAACGTCGTCGACGCCAACCGTCCGCCGATAAAACCCACCAGTGCCGCGGCGAGGACGATCAGCGGAAAAGGAACGTTCAGCGCAAAAATAGCGACAAAAGCAGCGGCCGCGATGGCCCAGTAGGCGCCATTTTTCAGCGCCCGCGAGCCGATGCGGTGCGCCGCCTGCAATACTATCGCCGCTACGGCGGGTTTGATGCCATAAAAGATCCCCGCCACCACGGCGACATCCCCCCAGACGAGATAGATCCACGCCAGGGCGATGAGTAACACCAGCGAGGGCAAAATAAACAGCACCCCGGCGATGACGCCTCCCCAGGTTTTATGCATCAGCCAGCCGATATAGGTCGCCAGCTGCTGGGCCTCCGGGCCGGGCAGGACCATACAAAAATTGAGCGCATGCAGGAATCGCCCTTCCGATATCCAGCGTCGGTTATCCACCAACTCCTGGTGCATCATGGCGATCTGCCCGGCAGGCCCGCCGAAGCTGATGAAGCCAAGCTTGAGCCAAAAGCGAAATGCCTGCCAGAAGGAGACGGAAGCGACGACGGAAGGACTGTCACTCTGCGGAAGAACGACCGTTTTGCTCATGATTGCCAGACCTCATTTCACAGGACCTCAGTAAGCCGTCGAACAGCGAGCAAGCTGCCGCCAGCAGTTGGTCATCGTCCGTAATGGTTTCCCGCAGCCCTGCAAGAATGCTTTCTACCCCCGCCGCCTCCGGGGTCGGTACCCCACCGACGTCCAGGAAGTGGATCAACCGTCCCAGACTGTCGGGGATCACCGCGTCCAGCGCAAAACGCCGGACCAGTACTTCGAAGGTCACCAGCGTGCCGACATGGCTGAATGGCGCGCCGTCAAAATCAAAACCGACTGCTGTCGCCGGACAGTCCTCAGGCGCGGCCAGCCACAGGAATAGCGCCTCGTCGTCAATAAAGCGCCGGATAAGCCAGGCGCTGGCCAGACGATCGACCCACGGGCGTCGGCGGGTGGCCCACAGCCGGCCGCGAAAGGCGCCTCTGTCCAGCAGGCTCAGTTCGCCCGCCACCGACTGCGGCTCGTTCGGCGATAGCCGCTGATTAATGACCTGCTCGATAGTGGCCAGTCGCTCAGCGGCTTGCTCCCGGGCGGCCCCCGGAAAGAAATCAATGGCCTCGATCCGCCGGTAGTCACGCTGAATTTTACGCAGTTGTTTGAGCTGAGCCGCCAGTTCGTCGTTGGATAACGTCCCCTGCAGCGCCTGCAGATCCTGCAACAGCGCGTCGTACTGTTCACGACGATCGAATAGCGGCCTGAGCGCCTCTTCTTCCGCCGCCTCAATCGTGAAAACATACCCGGTCCCCCCTTCCGCGCGGATCGCCTGGCAGGTGCTGAGGAAAGTGTCATAGCCCTGGCGCACGTCGGGCAGCAGATAGACCCCATCGCGCAGGACCGCTGCCCCGCTCTGCTTCAGGGTTCGCCAGACACGCATGCGCAGCGTGGCTTGAGACGTTGTCAGGTTAAGGATCAAGAGATGCATTGTCATGTTGTAGAGATTACTACAGCATGTAGCGTCTGTGACGTTTTTACGCGCAAGGAGTCAGATGAATTTCAGCAATGCATAGCTGAAAAAAGCAAAAGACGGCCTGCGCAGCGGCAGGCCAGGCGCTAAGCGCGGGGTGGGGATAAGGGGCGCAGCAGCAGGGTCAACAACGCCACCGCAACCGGGACCAGGGAGCCCCACAGCACGGCGTTCCAGCCGAAGGCGTTGAGCAGAACCCCGGACGAAAACGACCCCACGATCATCACGCCGAAGACCAGAAAATCGTTGAGCGACTGAACCTGGGTCTTCTCTTCCGGGCGGTGGAAATCGATGATTTTCGCCGAGGCGCCGGTGAAGCCAAAGTTCCAGCCGATGCCGAGCAAAATCAGCGACAGCCAGTAATGATACACGCCGAGACCGCTCAGGCCGACCGCCACCGACGCGGCGGTGATCAGCAATCCCGCCGCCGCCATTCGCACTGCGCCGAAGCGCTGGATCAGCCGGCCGGTGAAAAATCCCGGGCCGTACATCGCCATCACATGCCACTGGATCCCAAGGTTGGCGGCCTGCTGGGAAAGACCGTGCATATGCATGGAGAGCGGCGCGGCGGTCATCAGAAAATTCATCACCATATAGGCCACCGCGCCGCTGAATACCGTGGTGGCAAAACCCGGCTGGCGGACAATCTCGCGCAGCGGCCGCCCTCCGCGCACGCTGGCCGCGGTGGGCTCCGCCGGCGTCACCCCTCTCAACAAAAAGGCGGCCAGCACTGCAACCAGCGCCTGAGCGAGGAAGGTGACGGCGAAGGTATGTGCCGGCCAGAGGTGCATGGTGCCGGTGACCAGCATCGGGCCAATGATCCCGGCGGCCACACCGCCGCCCATCACCAGCGACAGCGCACGGGCGCGACGCGCCGGGGCGACGCCGTCGGTGGCGGCAAAACGAAAACTGAGCGCCACGGCGGCATAGGCGCCGCCAAGCATCGCGGCGAGACAAAACAGCAGAAAAGAATTCAGCACTACCGCCAGGGCGGCCGCCAGTCCGGTCACCATCCCGGCGCCGGTGCCGAGCCTGAACGCCGCTTTGCGGCCCCGCGTTCGCGCCAGCGCGCCGAAAGGCAGAATGGAGGCCGCCATCCCCAGTACAAACAGGGTGATCGGCAGCGTGGCCAGCGACGGGCTGGGGGCAATCGCGTTACCCACTATCGCGCCGGTAGCGTAGAAGACCACCGAGTTGGCGCCGGCCAGCGCCTGAGCGGCAGCCAGGCGAAAGATGTTTTTGTTCTGCACCGCCAGCGGCAGCATGTGTTCTGTAGACATCCGTTGTTTTCACCGGTTTGAGAGTGGCGCCAGGCTGGCCGTCTGGCATCGCGCCCTGTTTGTTGGGTTCCCTGACCGTTACCTTAGCCGCAAAATACGCTTTTGCACCATAGCGAATCGCAATATTACCCGGCGATCTGGCCCCTCTTCTGCGTCAGATCGCCGGGCCGGGCTTCGCCGCCCGTTTTATTCCGGGGATCCGTCGCGTCGCGCGGCGGCAAATTTCGCCGCGATCATTGCGGCCGTCGGCTGGACGCCGCCCAGACTCCACTGCTCCGGGTCATGTTCGTCAATGCGGATCCAGACGGACTGACGGAACTGCGGATCGCCCTGCCCCTCAATCTCCACCAGCAGATCGGTCATCCGTCGCAGCAGCTCACTTTTCTGTTCCGCGGTCATGATCCCTTTAATGGTTTGCACGTTAACAAATGGCACGCTATTCTCCTTAGCATCTAGGTCTAAAATTCAAACTCAGAGTAGAAGGTCAATCTCGCGATGTCAAAAAATAAATCACTGCCCTACCTCGACCCGGCGCTGTGCGGCCTGGCGGAAGGGGCGAAAATCCTCGGCGACCGCTGGGTGCTGTTGATCCTCCGCGAGGCGTTTTACGGCGTGACGCGCTTTGAAACGATGCTGTCGCACACCCATATTACCCGCCAGACGCTCACCACCCGGTTAAAAACCATGACCGAAACGGGATTGCTCAGCAAAGTGCCCTACCGGGAAGCCGGCTCCCGCGAACGGTATGAATATGTTCTGACTGATAAAAGCCGTAGCCTGGCGCTGGTGCTGTTCGCCCTGATGGAATGGGGCCATCAGCACGTGCTGCACAGTGCGCCGCATATAGCATTGGTGGACAGCGCCAGCGGCGAGGCTGTCCATCCGGGGTTTATTACTGCCAGCGGCACCGTGGCGAGCCCCGCCGCCCTGCAGATCGTCAAGGCAGACGAACGCTAATAGCGCCGCTACAGAACTTTCGTACGCCTCTGGCGAAAGCCGCCGCAAGCGGGTATGTTGCATAGCCACGGTACCCGACGAGCGCGGGACATTTTTGTTTCATCGAACTGTGCGATAAAGGATGAAGGTATCCGGTGACCATTCCGACGCGCAGATCGCGCATGCTAAAGGTAGAAAATGTCGCTTCGTTCTCTGCGGGCTTTATGTCTGACCAGCTTTTTTATTGCCGACGTGCGCGACGGCCTCGGCCCGTTTCTGGGGATCTTTCTCACCCAGCGTCACTGGCAGGCGGAGGACATTGGCCTGCTGATGTCCGTCGGCGGTATCGCCGGCCTGCTGGCGACCCTGCCCGCCGGCTTCATCACCGACAGCTCGCGGCATAAGCGCTTGCTGCTGGCCGGGGTCTGCCTGGTGATCACCCTCACCACCCTGCTGCTCTGGTTTAGTCAGAAGACCAGCGTGGTCGCCCTCTCGCAAGTCGCCAGCGGCATCTGCGCGGCCTTTGTCGGACCGCTGATCGCCGGGATTACCCTCGGTCTTGCCAGACAGCGCGGCTTTAGCGCCCAGATGGGGAAAAACGAAGCCTTCAACCACGCGGGGAATTTCTTCACCGCGCTAATGGCCGGGGCTATCGCCTGGTACTGGGGCATCGGCGGCATTTTCATTCTGATGGCCTGTACCACGCTGCTTACCCTGGTCGCCCTGCTGGCGATCCGCGGCGGCGATATCGACGATGACGCCGCCCGCGGCATCGAAGCGGCATCCACGCCCTCCCTGCCGGGGTTTGCCATCCTGTTCCGCCATACGCCGCTGCTGATCGCCGGCGTAACCCTGATGCTGTTCCATCTCGCCAATGCCGCACTGTTGCCGATGCTGAGCATGCGGATCGCCGCCGCGCCGGGACACCTCAATCCCGGACTGTTTGCCGCCGCCACGGTGATTATTTCGCAGGTGGTGATGATCCCGGTGGCCATCCGGGTCGCCGGCAGCATCGACAAATACGGTTACTGGCGATGCATCCTGCTGGCGCTGCTGATCATGCCCATCCGGGCGGCGCTGGCGGCGTCCAGCGACGCCCCGGCGATGATGGTCCCGGTGCAAATTCTTGATGGCCTGGCGGCAGGGATTTTGGGGGTGGCGGTGCCCAGCTTTATCGTCTCGCTGCTGCGCGGCAGCGGGCACGTTAACGCTGGACAGAGCGTGGTGATGCTGATGCAGGGCGCCGGGGCGGCAATGAGTCCGGCGTTAACCGGGTCTATCGCCGGGCACTACTCCTATGCCACCGCCTTCGGCGTGCTGAGCGTTATCGCGATTGTCGCCCTGATGGTATGGTGGCGCAGCGCTCCGCTGCTCACCGTCTCCGCGTCACCGCCAATCGGCGAGAGCGGGCAGTAACCTACGGCACAGCGACCGGGGGAGAGAGGAAATCGCCAGCCGGGTAGCAGCCCCCTGCAGCCCGGCTGGCGTATGAGAGGCGTTAATTCACCCGTGCTTGCAACGTAATGTGCTGCAGGGCGTTCGCCATATCTATCTGAATCAACTCCTTGACACCTTCGCGCTTAATAAACTGGCTCCGGTGCTTACTTTTCACCTCTTCAATACTTTTTTTGATCTCTTGCGCCGGCAATTTATACCAGCCGCGAGCCTGTTTCTCACCGCCCATTTCCAGCCACAGCGATGAATAACTGGCTTTCACCAAATCGCTTTTCACGTGGAAATCGGAATCGATCGCGTAGACCGTGGTGATGCTGAAATAACGCAGGAAACCATACAGCACGCTCATGATGATATTTTTCGGCCGCGCGCCATGCAGCTCTTTAGTCAGCACCTTCACTTCGTCATTGGTGATATCTTTCCCGCCCTGGATGCCGCCAATATAGGCGCGGCCATCGTCGGTACAGGAAAAACAGACGCTATAGACGCGCCGGTCGCCGAGAAACAGCTGCAGCATCAGCTCGCCCTCCTCCTGAAACGGCGACGCCAACAGTTTAACGTCAAGATTATCGCCATTTTTCAAAGGAATAGAGAACATCGCGCGACCAAAATCCGCCACATTGTACAGCTGCGGCAGGACATCAGGGTGAAACGTTTTCTCAATAAAATTCAGTGAACCGTGGGCAATATCCAGCTTGCGTCGTTTTGACAGCCGTTTATTGAGATACGCTTTAAACGGTTTATCCTCAAAAGGCACCAGCCCTTTGGTCACGGCGGTCAACCGCGCACACTGATATTTTGCACAAAGTTCTTGATATTCTCTGTATTTACCTCCTGCGAGCGAGAGCTCTCTGCATTTTCGTAAAACTTTTTTATAGTTTATTTTGACCTGACCGATCACTTTATTATGTTTACGCCATTCTTTGATGGCGCCTGCAACAGTATGTTCCATTGATTAAGATCCATAGATTCATCCATAATCGCGGCCATATTAACATAAAAGCTTTTCGTCAACGCTTAATTACTCCTTCGTTGTCCTTTCATTTAATATATACACAGGAAATCATTCTGTATGGTGATTAATAAAGCCAACTCCCGCCTGTCAACGGTTATTTATAGTAGGGAAAGCCTGCCGCCCCGCGACTTAACGCTCTGTGCGTTCGGCGCGCAGAGCGGCTACATCCGCTGGCGGTTTTGCCCTATACTTGACGCTGATTAAAAACCAGCGACGATAGGTAACTTATGGAAATTGATCTCGACAACCTGGTCTTCAACGGCCTGGATGAAGCGGAAGAACGCAACGCGGAGCGTCTGGAAGAAGCGGACAAAAAAGCGCAGGCGATCGTTGCCGATGACGATTGCGGCGACGCCTGCAAAATCTGATAGTCAAACCGGCCAGCAGGCCGGTTTTTTTTGCCCCTCCCGCCTGCTCAGGCCGGCAAGAAACCTTTCAGCGTATCCAGCAGCGCCTGCGCCGCCTTCGACAGCGGCATATGCCCGGCATGGATCGCGCCGACGCACTTCTCAATCGGCGGATCGCTGAGCGGGATGCAGACGGCCCCCAGGGACGTCATCTGCGTTTTACACAGCGCCGGTACCGCGCTGCCCCCCAGGCCGCTGGCCACCATTCTCCCCACCGTCACCAGCTGGTGACTCTCCAGCGCTACGTCCAGCTGGCGACCGCTGCGCGCCAGCGCCTCCTCCAGCATCAGGCGTACCGCCGAGGGACGCTGCAGGGTAATAAAATCGAGGGTCAACAGCTCCTGCCAGGTGAGCTGCTTTTTCTTCGCCAGCGGGGATTGCCGGGGAACGATCGCCACGAAGCGGTCCACCGCCAGCGGGGTAAACAGCAGGTTGTGGGTGGGCGATGGCTCGAAGGCAATACCCATCTCCACTCGCCCCTCGCGCACCATCTCGATCACCTGCTCATTAATCACATCATGCACCGTGACGTTCACGCCGGCATAGCGGTCGCGAAAGGCCTTCAGCGCCTCCGGCAGGACGTTGGCCGCAAACGACGGCATCGCGGCCACCGAAATTTTACCCCGTTGCAGGGTAAAGCTCTGACGCATGGCCTCCTCGACGTTATCCCAGTCGGCCAACAGCTGACGGGCCATCGGCAGAAAGAGTTCCCCCTCCTGGGTAAGGGTCACTTTGCGGGTGCTGCGCTGCAGCAGCGCGCCGCCCAGCGCCTCCTCTAACCCTTTGATGGTCAAACTGAGGGCTGGCTGCGACAAATTGAGCCTTTCGCTGGCGTGGGCGAAATTCAGAGTGTGAGCTACCGCTAAAAACGCGCGTAACTGTTTGACACTCATTCTCATTTTTCTTCCTGTTAACTAATTGAAAAAAATTAGTTAACAGGAAATTAATTAAAATTCCAAATGAGTGGGTCACAAATTCAAAATTATCAAATCAGTCTCCAGCGCCAATGATAAGGCTATCGCAAGGCAGGAGAGACAAGATGGCAGGACTGGATAAACGCGTCGCCAGCTATGAAGCGGCGCTGGAAGGGTTAACGGACGGCATGACGCTGCTCGCCGGCGGTTTCGGCCTGTGCGGCATTCCCGAGAACTTGATCGCCGAGGTGCAGCGTCGCCAGGTGCAGGGGCTGACGGTGGTCTCCAATAACTGCGGCGTCGACGGCTTCGGTCTCGGTATGCTGCTGGAGTCACGCCAGATCAGCAAGGTGGTGGCCTCTTACGTCGGGGAGAACGCGCTGTTTGAACAGCTGGTGCTGAGCGGCGAGCTGGCGGTTGAGCTCACTCCTCAGGGAACGCTGGCCGAAAAAATTCGCGCCGGCGGCGCCGGGATCCCCGGTTTTTACACCGCCACCGGGTATGGCACCCCGGTCGCCGAAGGCAAAGAGGTTCGCCAGTTCGCCGGCAGGCACTACATCCTTGAAGAGGCGATCCGCGGCGATTTCGCGCTGGTCAAAGGCTGGAAAGCCGACTGGTACGGCAATGTGGTATATCGCCATACCGCGCAGAATTTCAACCCGCTGATGGCCACCGCCGGGCGTATTACGGTGGTGGAGGTGGAAGAGATTGTACCGCCGGGCGAACTGCCGCCCTCCGCCATCCACACCCCGGGGATCTATGTCGACCGGCTGATCGTCGGGCAATTCGAAAAACGAATTGAACAGCGCACCCTGCGCGCCGGAGGGAAGTGAGATGCTGACCCGTGAACAAATGGCGATGCGCGTCGCCCAGGAGCTGCGCGACGGCGACTACGTCAACCTCGGGATCGGTATCCCGACGCTGGTGGCCAATTACATTCCCGCCGGTATTGAGGTGATGCTCCAGTCGGAGAATGGCCTGCTGGGGATGGGCGAATTTCCAGACGAAGCCACGATCGACGCCGACATGATTAACGCCGGCAAGCAGACCGTCACCGCGCAAACCGGGGCGGCCATCTTCGACTCCGCTCAGTCGTTCGCCATGATCCGCGGCGGCCACGTTGACCTGACCGTTCTTGGCGCCTTTGAGGTCGACGTCGCGGGCAACATCGCCTCATGGATGATCCCTGGAAAAATGGTCAAGGGGATGGGCGGCGCCATGGACCTGGTAGCCGGCGCGCAGAACATCATCGTGGTGATGACCCACGCCTCAAAAAACGGCGAATCCAAACTGCTGCCGCAGTGCACCCTGCCGCTCACCGGCGTGGGCTGTATTCGCCGGGTGCTCACCGATCTGGCCCTGCTGGACATTGTCGACGGCACGTTTGTCCTGCGCGAAGTGGCCCCGGGAGTGAGCCCCGACGAGGTGATGCGTAAAACGGCGGGACGACTGATCGTGGCCGACGATGTGCGCGAAATGCGCTTCAGCTAAGGAGAGACCATGACCGATATTGCCATTGTTGCTGCAGTACGCACTCCGGTCGGCAGCTTTCGCGGCGCCTTCGCCCCTCTTTCCGCCGTCGACCTCGGCGCGGCGGTGGTGCGCAGCCTGCTTGAACGCGGCCAGCTGCCCGCCGCGGCGGTCGACGAACTGATTTTCGGCCAGGTGCTCACCGCAGGCTGCGGGCAGAACCCGGCGCGCCAGACCGCGCTGCGGGCTGGCTTGCCGATCGACACCCCGGCGGTCACCGTCAATCTGGTGTGCGGCTCCGGGCTGAAAGCGGTTCAGCAGGCGGTGCAGGCGATCCGCTGCGGCGACGCCGAGATCGTCATCGCCGGCGGCCAGGAGAGCATGAGCAATGCCCCCTATCTGATGCACGGCGCCCGCGACGGCCTGCGTTTCGGCCACGCCAGCCTGCAGGACAGCATGATTCTGGACGGCCTGTGGGACGCCTTTAACGACTACCACATGGGCATTACCGCCGAGAATCTGGCTGATGCCTTCGACATCAGCCGTGAGCGCCAGGATGCCTTTGCCGCCGGGTCCCAGCGCAAAGCGGCGGCCGCCATCGCCGCCGGACGCTTTCGCGAGGAGATCGTCCCGGTCAGCGTCCCGCAGGGCAAAAAGCCGCCGCGTGTCGTGACTGACGACGAGCAACCGCGCCCGGAGACCAGCGAGCAGCAGCTGGCCCAGCTGCGCCCGGCGTTTCGTCCCGCTGACGGCAGCGTCACTGCCGGAAACGCCTCGTCGCTGAACGACGGCGCCGCGGCGGTCCTGCTGATGCGCGTCGATAAAGCGCACGAGCTCGGGCTACCGGTGCTGGCGCGCATTGTCAGCTCAGCGGTCGCCGGGGTCGACCCATCGGTGATGGGCATCGGCCCGGTGAGCGCCTGCCGTAAAGCGCTGCAGCGCGCCGGCTGGACGCTGGACGAGGTGGATCTTATCGAAGCTAACGAGGCTTTTGCCGTCCAGGCGCTGGCCGTCGGTCAGCTGCTTGAGTGGGATAGCGAGAAGGTCAACGTCAACGGCGGCGCCATCGCCCTTGGCCATCCCATCGGCGCCTCCGGCTGCCGGATCCTCGTCAGCCTGGTGCATGAGATGCAGCGCCGGGGCGCCAGCAAAGGGCTGGCAACCCTGTGCGTCGGCGGCGGCCAGGGCATCGCCATGACTCTACAACGTTAACAGGAGCCACTATGTTTACACCACGCCTGGCGGTACTCGGCGCGGGACTGATGGGCGTAGGTATCGCCTGCCATTTCGCCCGTCACGGTCACGCCGTCCGCCTGTATGACACCGATCCGCAGCGTCTCGCCGAGGTTCCGGCGGTGGCCAGCGCCATCCTGCGCGAGCTGGAGGCGAGCGGCCAGCAGGATCCCGCCGACCGCGACGCTGTGCTGGCCCGTCTGACCCCCACCCCGGCGCTGAATACCCTGGCCGACACCACGCTGCTGATAGAAGCGATCCCCGAGCGGCTGGCACTGAAGCACGCCCTGTATGCCGAACTGGAAACGCTGATCGCCGACGAGGCGATTATCGCCAGCAACACCAGCGGCCTGCCGCCGGACTCGCTGGCGCAGGGCATGCGCCACCCTGAACGGCTGCTGATCGCCCATTTCTGGCATCCGCCGCACCTGATCCCGCTGGTGGAAGTGGTGCCCGGGAGCGCCACACTGCCCCATCTGGCGCGCCAGGTGAGCGACTTTTGCGCCGCCTGCGCGCTGGAAGCGGTGGTGCTCAATCGCGCCGCGCCGGGCTTTGTCGGCAACCGGCTGCAGTTCGCCCTGCTGCGCGAAGCGCTGCATATCGTCCACAGCGGCATTGCCTCTGCCGAGGTAGTGGACCAGGTGATGCGCGCCTCGCTGGGCCGCCGCTATGCGATGGTCGGCCCGCTGGAGGCAGCGGACATGACCGGGCTGGCGACGGTCCAGGATATCTGCCAGCACCTGCTGCCGGAGCTGGCCAGCGGGAGCGAGATGATGTCGCTGGTGGCGGAAAAGGTGGCGCGAGGCGACACCGGCGCCCGCAGTGGACAAGGCTTTTACCGCTGGGATGAGGCGCGGCAACAGCGCATCCAGTCGCGCCGGGAACATCAGCTTCGCTACGCTCTGAAGCCCTAGTATCGCGTTCTGTACCCCTACAATAACAATGAGAGTGAGACGTCGTGATGAGTGTGATAATTGCCCTGGCCGCGCTGGCGTTACTGATGCTGGCGGCCTACCGTGGATACAGCGTGATCCTCTTTGCGCCGATCGCCGCCCTCGGCGCGGTGCTGGTCACCGACCCGGGCGCGGTCGGCCCGGCCTTTACCGGCCTGTTTATGGAAAAAATGGTCGGCTTTGTGAAGCTCTATTTCCCGGTGTTTCTGCTGGGCGCCGTGTTCGGCAAGCTGATTGAGCTGTCGGGATTCTCGCGGTCGATTGTCGCCGCCGCCATCCGCATCCTCGGACGCCGCCACGCGATCCCGGTGATCGTGCTGGTGTGCGCCCTGCTGACCTACGGCGGGGTGTCGCTGTTTGTGGTGGCTTTTGCCGTCTACCCCTTCGCCGCCGAACTGTTTCGCCAGAGCGGGATCCCCAAACGGCTGATCCCGGCCACCGTCGCCCTCGGGGCATTCTCGTTTACCATGGACGCCCTGCCCGGCACGCCGCAGATCCAGAATATTATCCCCACCAGTTTCTTCGGCACCAACGCCTGGGCGGCCCCCTGGCTGGGGCTTATCGGCTCGCTGTTCATTATCATCTTCGGTTTGCTGTGGCTGGAGCGTCAGCGCCGCAAAGCGCAGGCCCGCGGCGAAGGCTATGGGACCGACCTGCAAAATGAGCCGGAGACCCCGGATGACATCGATCTGCCGCATCCGCTGATCGCTATCGCCCCGTTGCTGTTAGTGGGGGTGCTGAATCTGCTGTTTACCCACTGGATCCCGCAGTGGTACGGCGCCAGCCATGAGCTCACCCTGCCGGGTCTGGCGAAGCCTGTCGTCACCGAAGTAGGGAAAATCACCGCTATCTGGGCGGTGCAGGCGGCGCTGCTCTCCGGCATTGTGCTGGTGCTGGTCTGCGGCTATCGCAATATCCGCGGCCGGCTGGCGGAGGGGAGCCGAACGGCGGTGGGCGGGGCTATTCTCGCGGCGATGAACACCGCCTCTGAGTACGGATTCGGCGCGGTTATCGCCGCCCTGCCGGGTTTCCTGGTGCTGTCGAAAGCCCTCGCGGCCATTCCCAATCCGCTGTTAAACGAGGCGATCAGCGTCACGGTGCTGGCCGGGATCACTGGCTCGGCCTCCGGGGGGATGAGCATCGCGCTGGCGGCGATGTCCGAGACCTTTGTCGCCGCCGCCCACGCCGCCAATATTCCGCTCGAGGTCCTGCACCGTGTCGCCGCCATGGCCAGCGGCGGCATGGACACCCTGCCGCATAACGGGGCGGTGATCACTCTGCTGGCGATCACCGGCCTGAGCCATCGCCAGGCCTACGGCGGTATTTTCGCCATCACGGTGATCAAAAGCCTCGCGGTACTGTTTGTCATTGCCACGTTCTATGTGACCGGCATTGTCTGATACCCGATTGAAGGAGTAATAAAATGAATTTGCACGGTAAAACAGCGCTGGTCACCGGCTCCACCAGCGGCATCGGTTTAGGGATCGCCAAAGTGCTGGCTCAGGCGGGCGCGCAGGTGATCCTCAATGGCTTCGGCGACAGCAGCCACGCCCGGGCTGAAGTCGCCGCGCTGGGTAAGATCCCCGGCTATCACGACGCCGACCTGCGCGACGTCGGGCAGATCGAGGCGATGATGCACTATGCCGAAAGCACCTTCGGCGGCGTCGATATCGTGATCAATAACGCCGGCATCCAGCACGTCGCCCCGGTGGAGCAGTTCCCGGTGGACAAATGGAACGACATCATCGCGATCAATCTCTCCAGCGTCTTCCACACCACCCGCCTGGCGCTGCCGGGCATGCGCCAGCGCAACTGGGGGCGCATCATCAACATAGCCTCAGTGCATGGCCTGGTGGCGTCGAAAGAGAAATCGGCCTACGTCGCCGCCAAGCACGCGGTGGTCGGGCTGACCAAAACCGTGGCCCTGGAAACCGCGCGCAGCGGCATCACCTGCAATGCCATCTGCCCGGGCTGGGTGCTGACCCCGCTGGTGCAGCAGCAGATCGATAAGCGCATCGCCGAGGGGGTCGACCCGGAGCAGGCCAGCGCCCAGCTGCTGGCGGAAAAACAGCCCTCCGGGGAGTTTGTCACCCCGCAGCAACTGGGCGAAATGGCGCTGTTTCTGTGCAGCGATGCCGCTGCCCAGGTGCGCGGCGCCGCATGGAATATGGATGGCGGCTGGGTGGCGCAGTAGACGAACTCGGGGAGTCAGGTAATGGCTCCCCTGTTACTGCAGCGCCAGGCTGACTAACCGCTAATTGACTTCAAGGTGGCAGCTGCAGTGATCAACACGCCAATCACCACAGGATAAAAAACAGCATAAATGATATAACACTCAATTTTCCGGTCTCTGGTATAGAAATAGATGGTGTTACCAATACTAATGAGAGACCCCAGGAAACCAACGGTGGCTAAAACAGCTATAAACGTTAATAGCCAGTAATATGCCCCACCCACACCACGGTTGCTGAGACAACCCAACATTGCCAGCGCTTGCAACAAACACAGTGCCATTGCGCCGGAGCAATTTTCGCAAATTTTGCCGTAAAGTCTGAATGTTGACCACACCTGTAAATTAATTTTATTCACTGACCACTCCTTGTTTAAGGCAGCAAATGATTTAACCCTGTGAAATTCAATTTCTATTTCCTGAAATGCTTAAAAGCATTAATTTAATCAACGAATACAATAACCTACTATTGAAAACAATAAAAAGCACAATACAGTTATATATTAATATTATCCCTCCTTTCTCTCGGAAAATTATGAGTTAGTTAACCAAAAAAGACTTTTCTCAATCTAGTCTCCCTGCATATTAAAACGTGACCGGGCAAAGGCATCATAGACTTGCTGACTGGTAAATGCCGGGAAGGTCGCCCGCGCTGCCGCTTCGCGTAGCGCGGCGCAGTATGCTTTATTTCCCTCGACGGCGTCGATTTTTTTCAGTTTACCATCGCGGGCAAACTCAAGATGCAGACGGCACTTTTTCCCGTGCCACGCATATCGATCGGCAAGCTGGGCCTCCAGCGCGTTTTTAATCGCCCTTGCCTGCTGCCCATATTCATCCTCGTCGCTAAAACGTCCGGAGCTACAGCTGCCGAGGGCCGAGGTTTTATGGCAATCGGACGGGTGCAGCGGTGCGCAGCCGCTAAGCACCGCAAGCAACATCACCGGCATCACTCTTTTTTTCATAACTCTCCCTGTTTGTACAAGCACTGAAAGACCGCCTAACTGTAACGTGAAAGCGAAAGCATGCGGCCTGCCAATTATCAGGTGCGACAATTAAAACATCGCCAGAAAGCGTTTCACCGTGCGCGAGCGCTCAAAGCGCCGCCAGGCGATAGCGATATCGGTCTTCAGCGGCGCCCCGCTGAGCGGGTGATAGCTGACGTTCGGCTGTTGAATGCAGGTCATCGACTGCGGAACCAGCGCGAAGCCGAACCCGGCATTGACCATGCTCAGCGACGACGAAATCTGCGACGACTGCCAGGCACGCTCCATGTCGATCCCGGCGCGCAGGCAGCTGTTGTACACCAGCTCATACAGCCCGGGGGCCACCTCCCGCGGGAAGAGGATCGGCGCCACGTCGCACAGCTGCTCCAGGGCCAGGGTCGGCTGCGTCGCCAGCGGGTTATCGCGCGGCAGCGCGATGACCATCGGCTCCTCATCAATAATCCGCAGATTAAAGGCTTTACTGCTCTCGCACGGCAGACGGACGAAGGCGATATCCAGCTCGGCCTCGCTCAGGGCGGTCATCAGATTGGCCATATTGTCTTCCATCTGGTGCAGGGTCACCCCGGGGTGGTCGAGCTGAAAGCGGTGCAGCAACGTGAAGATTTGCGGATGGAAAGCATCAGAACTGGTAATGCCTAGCGACAGGCTGCCGTTCATCCCGCGCGCAATGCCCTTGGCCTTCTCCAGCGCCGCATCGCTCATGGCGAGGATCTGGCGGGCATCCTCATAGAACGACTCTCCCGCTTCCGTCAGCTCCACCCCGCGGGTTAAACGCCGAAACAGCGGGGTCCCCACCTCGCGCTCAAGTCGCTGAATTTGCTGACTTAAAGGAGGTTGTGAAATACCCAGTTCCTTGGCGGCCTGGGTGAAGTGCCGCGTCCTGGCGACGGCGACAAAATAACGAAGATAACGAAGTTCCATATCGAAAACGTCTCAAACCAGCATGGTTTCTATATTGGAACTGTGAGCTGAATCGGGTCAACATTTATTTAACCTTTCTTATATTTGTTGAACGAGGAAGTGGTATATGAATCACTCTGCTGAATGCACCTGCGAAGAGAGTCTGTGCGAAACCCTACGGGCGTTTTCCGCGCAGCATCCGGAGAGCGTGCTCTATCAGACATCGCTAATGAGCGCCCTGCTGAGCGGGGTTTACGAAGGCAGCACCACCATCGCGGACCTGCTGAAACACGGCGATTTCGGCCTCGGCACCTTTAATGAGCTGGACGGGGAGCTGATCGCCTTCAGCAGTCAGGTCTATCAGCTGCGCGCCGACGGCAGCGCGCGCAAAGCCCAGCCGGAGCAAAAAACGCCGTTCGCGGTGATGACCTGGTTCCAGCCGCAGTACCGGAAAACCTTTGACCATCCGGTGAGCCGCCAGCAACTGCACGACGTTATTGACCAGCAAATTCCCTCTGACAACCTGTTCTGCGCCCTGCGCATCGACGGCCATTTCCGCCATGCCCATACCCGCACCGTGCCGCGCCAGACGCCGCCGTACCGGGCGATGACCGACGTCCTCGACGATCAGCCGGTGTTCCGCTTTAACCAGCGCGAAGGGGTGCTGGTCGGCTTCCGTACCCCGCAGCATATGCAGGGGATCAATGTCGCCGGGTATCACGAGCACTTTATTACCGATGACCGCAAAGGCGGCGGTCACCTGCTGGATTACCAGCTCGATCACGGGGTGCTGACCTTCGGCGAAATTCACAAGCTGATGATCGACCTGCCCGCCGACAGCGCGTTCCTGCAGGCCAATCTGCATCCCGATAATCTCGATGCCGCCATCCGTTCCGTAGAAAGTTAAGGGGTTCACATGGACAAACAGTATCCGGTACGCCAGTGGGCGCACGGCGCCGATCTCGTCGTCAGCCAGCTGGAAGCGCAAGGCGTACGTCAGATCTTCGGTATCCCCGGCGCCAAAATCGACAAGGTGTTCGACTCACTGCTGGATTCCTCGATTCGCATTATTCCGGTACGCCACGAAGCCAACGCCGCGTTTATGGCCGCCGCGGTCGGACGCATTACCGGCAAAGCGGGCGTGGCGCTGGTCACCTCCGGTCCGGGCTGTTCCAATCTGATCACCGGCATGGCCACCGCCAACAGCGAAGGCGACCCGGTGGTCGCCCTGGGCGGGGCGGTGAAACGCGCCGATAAGGCGAAGCAGGTCCATCAGAGTATGGATACGGTGGCGATGTTCAGCCCGGTCACCAAATACGCCGTCGAGGTGACGGCGCCGGATGCGCTGGCGGAAGTGGTCTCCAACGCCTTCCGCGCCGCCGAGCAGGGACGCCCGGGCAGCGCGTTCGTCAGCCTGCCGCAGGATGTGGTCGATGGCCCGGTCAGCGGTAAAGTACTGCCGGCCAGCCGGGCACCGCAGATGGGCGCCGCGCCGGATGACGCCATCGACCAGGTGGCGAAGCTTATCGCTCAGGCGAAGAACCCGATCTTCCTGCTCGGCCTGATGGCCAGCCAGCCGGAAAACAGCGCGGCGCTGCGCCGTTTGCTGGAGGCCAGCCATATTCCGGTCACCAGCACCTATCAGGCCGCCGGGGCGGTGAATCAGGATAACTTCTCTCGCTTCGCCGGTCGGGTCGGGCTGTTTAACAACCAGGCCGGGGACCGTCTGCTGCAGCTCGCCGACCTGGTGATCTGCATCGGCTACAGCCCGGTGGAATATGAACCGGCGATGTGGAACAGCGGCAACGCGACGCTGGTGCATATCGACGTGCTGCCCGCTTATGAAGAGCGCAACTACACCCCGGATGTCGAGCTGGTGGGCGATATCGCCGGCACCCTCAACAAGCTGGCGCAAAATATCGATCACCGGCTGGTGCTCTCCCCGCAGGCGGCGGAGATCCTCCGCGACCGCCAGCACCAGCGCGAGCTGCTGGACCGCCGCGGCGCGCAGCTGAATCAGTTTGCCCTGCATCCGCTGCGCATCGTTCGCGCCATGCAGGATATCGTCAACAGCGACGTCACGCTGACCGTGGACATGGGCAGCTTCCATATCTGGATCGCCCGCTACCTGTACAGCTTCCGCGCCCGCCAGGTGATGATCTCCAACGGCCAGCAGACCATGGGCGTCGCCCTGCCCTGGGCCATCGGCGCCTGGCTGGTCAATCCTGAGCGCAAAGTGGTCTCCGTCTCCGGCGACGGCGGCTTCCTGCAGTCGAGCATGGAGCTGGAGACCGCCGTCCGCCTGAAAGCCAACGTGCTGCATCTCATCTGGGTCGATAACGGCTACAACATGGTGGCTATTCAGGAAGAGAAAAAATATCAGCGCCTGTCCGGCGTCGAGTTCGGGCCGATGGATTTTAAAGCCTATGCCGAATCCTTCGGCGCCAAAGGGTTCGCCGTGGAAAGCGCCGAGGCGCTGGAACCGACGCTGCGCGCGGCGATGGACGTCGACGGCCCGGCGGTGGTGGCCATCCCGGTGGATTATCGCGATAACCCGCTGCTGATGGGTCAGCTGCATCTGAGTCAGATTCTGTAAGTCATCACAATAAGGAAAGGAAAATGAAAAAAGTCGCACTTGTTACCGGCGCCGGCCAGGGGATTGGTAAAGCTATCGCCCTTCGTCTGGTGAAGGATGGATTTGCCGTGGCCATTGCCGATTATAACGACGCCACCGCCAAAGCGGTCGCCTCGGAAATCAACCAGGCCGGCGGACACGCCGTGGCGGTGAAAGTGGATGTCTCCGACCGCGATCAGGTATTTGCCGCCGTTGAACAGGCGCGCAAAACGCTGGGCGGCTTCGACGTCATCGTCAATAACGCCGGTGTGGCACCGTCTACGCCGATCGAGTCCATTACCCCGGAGATTGTCGACAAAGTCTACAACATCAACGTCAAAGGGGTGATCTGGGGTATTCAGGCGGCGGTCGAGGCCTTTAAGAAAGAGGGGCACGGCGGGAAAATCATCAACGCCTGTTCCCAGGCCGGCCACGTCGGCAACCCGGAGCTGGCGGTGTATAGCTCCAGTAAATTCGCGGTACGCGGCTTAACCCAGACCGCCGCTCGCGACCTCGCGCCGCTGGGCATCACGGTCAACGGCTACTGCCCGGGGATTGTCAAAACGCCAATGTGGGCCGAAATTGACCGCCAGGTGTCCGAAGCCGCCGGTAAACCGCTGGGCTACGGTACCGCCGAGTTCGCCAAACGCATCACTCTCGGTCGTCTGTCCGAGCCGGAAGATGTCGCCGCCTGCGTCTCCTATCTTGCCAGCCCGGATTCTGATTACATGACCGGTCAGTCGTTGCTGATCGACGGCGGGATGGTATTTAACTAATAAAAAATAAGCTCTGACATGGCTTGCCCCTGCTTTCGCGCAGGGGCTTTTTTGGTTTGAGTGTAAGTGTAAGCATCCCGGGGAAACGAAGCATCAATACTTGAGGGCTTCTGGCGTTCCTACTTGCGCTTCTGGCACGACGTGGGCAATCTGACTGGGATGAAGGTCTGATTTGAGCGAGGAGCGGAAGTTCGGGAACGGGATAGCTCCATTGATGACTTTATGCTACGTGTTAAACCACAGGTAATGGAGTTGCTGCCGGAGAAAGTAGTATTCTTTAGACTGAGATCTTTTGAAAGGAACTGTAGTTGCTATAAAATTGAGGAACCAAATTTTTTAGCTTTTAAAAAATAAAATATTATCTCTTTTAGAAATTAGATAAGCAGGAGAAAAGCTATGATATCGGTAATAAAGGACCTATTTAGTAACCAAGTGGTTTCCGCAGTCATTCTTACTATCATTGGAGCGATTACAAAAAAGTATATTCAGTTTCATCGCAGAGACTTTTTTTCACGCTCACCCTCCGAGCAGATAAAAGCAGTCGAATGGCTTAGAACCTCTTCTGTACCCATCTCCGATCCGTTAGCAAAGGCGGAACAGCAGTTCCGCCTACAGTCGTTCGGACTGCATAGAGATTGGCATTTATCTTATAAAATCATATGCTTGAGTTCCGATTATGCACAGTCATTAATTCCGTCCTTGAAGGCAGTCTTGCGTTATCAGGGCATGTACACAATTACTAACGGGAATATATACCCTCATAAATTCCATAAGTGGATAATACCTTTTGTGTTAATATCGTTGCTATTATATATCGGTGCTGAGATATACAGAGGTTCTTCACAGAGTGATGGTATAGAGATTTTGAAATCTCTATACGTCGTTATTGTGGCTTTTATAGTATGGTGTTGGGTCGCTGCTTGTGCTCTGAGAGTATCAAGCATCAGTAAAAAGCTCAATGCCTATATCCCACCCGCAAACGATTTTAAATCCAAGACATACGATTTCAGTTCAATACTCAATAATAGATATCCCTAGCCTGGCTGATCTGCTTCCCGTAAATACTGATACCTGGCAGTAAGCGAGATCCGCTTCTGGCACGGCGCGAACTGTTAACTGAGCCAAAGGTCCGCCATGAGCGAGGAGCGGACATTTTTCTTCGTCCTCTACTTCGTCCATTCTTTATGCAGTAACGCATAGATGTATGTGTCGTCATACCTTGCCTTACCCTCCTCGTTTTCAAAGGAGACAAATTCTTTAAAACATCCTTCACGTCGCATAAGTAGTCGCTCGCATAGTTTTTGAGAGGAGTAATTATAATCTTCCACCCAGGCATACAAACGTCTGGCGCCTTTTACTTTAAATAAATAATCAAACAGTGCAGCAACTGACTCGCTTGCATATCCCTGATGTTCAAAACGTTGATTAAAATGCCAGCCTACTGACCAGGTATTGCTGTCTGGCTCGTTGCTATTGTCCGCAAAAAGATGTCCGATTAACGTATCGGTTTCATTTAGACAAACGGCAAACTGTGTTGGGTCAGAGGCTCGTTTAGCCACGTCGACCTCTGCCTCAGCGAGTGAATGTAACTTTTCATCCTTAAAGCAAGGAGTACGTGGTGAAGAGAGGTAATCGAAAAGAGCTGCCGCATCCTCTTCCTTAAAATGGCGAATGATTAATCTTTGAGTGGTAATGATGGTCATAATGTCCTTGATAATGTAATGCCAGCCAGTTCAGCAAGAAGTCTGCTTTAAACTGGCCGGAACACAGGGCAGAGATTAGCCGTTTCGGCTATTCCCCAGTCTGTATTTTCGCATGCCTGTAAATCGTGTGATCGTCACGAAAAATACCGGAACAAATAAAATGGCCAGTAGCGTTCCGCTAATCATCCCGCCGAATACACCGGTACCAATCGCATGCTGCGTGCTGGCGCTGGCTCCACTGGCAAGCATCAGCGGAACAACACCTAATGTGAAAGCCAGAGAAGTCATCAGAATTGGCCGTAAGCGTAGCTTTGCAGCCGTCAATGTCGCGTCAATAAGGCTCTTTCCTTCTTTCATCAATTGTCTCGCGAACTCGATAATCAGAATCGCATTCTTGGCGGAAAGTCCAATCAGGGTTATCAGACCCACTTTGAAAAAGACGTCATTCGTCATATTTGTAACGGATACGGCCAGCACAGCGCCGAGCAGCCCCAGAGGAACAACGAGCATGACCGCGAAGGGAATGGACCAGCTTTCGTAAAGAGCAGCCAGCACCATGAATACCACCAGTACCGAGAGCACAATAAGACCCGGAAGCTGTGATGCAGACTCTTTTTCCTGTAACGAACTTCCCGCCCACTCACCGGCGAACCCCGGTGGTAAGTGCTTAGCCAGATTGTCCATTGCCGCCATTGCGGTACCTGACGATTTTCCCTGTGCGGAACTCCCGGTTATGCGTATGGCAGGATATCCCTGATAGCGTATCAGTTGCTGCGGTGCTACATTCCACGAAAGCGTCACAAAAGTGGATAATGGAAGCATCTGCCCCAGACGGTTTTTGACAGACAAAGCCAAAAGTTGTTCAGGCTGCATCCGGTATGGCGCATCCGCCTGGACGATAACCTGCTGAACTCGACCATTATTGGTATAGTCATTAACATAATTGGAACCTGCTGCAACCGAGATGGTATGATTTATTTCATCAAACGAAACCCCCATGGCTTCCGCTTTTTCCCTGTCGACATGCAGGGAAAGGCTTGTTCCCTCACCAAGTCCATCAATATAGACATCGGTAAGGTGAGGATTATGATTTGCCTGTACAATAAGCTCATCGGCCGCCTTTTTGAGTGCCTGATAGCCTTTCCCCCCTCTGTCCTGTAAATAATAAGTGAACCCGGATGAGGTTCCCATATCAGAAATAGCCGGAGGCAGCAGACTCATTGTTACGGCGTCCGGCACGTTTGCCATTTGGGACTGAATATGGTCAGCTTCTTCCTGTGCCGTGGTTCCTTTGCGTTGTTTCCAGTCCTTGAGGGTGGTGAATGCCATGGCCGAATTTTGGCCTGACCCTGAAAAACCAAATCCCAGAATCATAATGTTACTTTCTACCGCCTGCCGATGGGCGATCTCCTCTTCAAATGTATCGACGACCTTAAGCGTCCGCTGCATCGTGGCATCAGAAGGAAGCTGGATTGAGGACATAAAATAACCCTGATCTTCATCGGGTATAAATGATGATGGTAAGGTGGACAGCCCGGCAAACAATGCCAAACATAATGCAGCGTAGATCATCATCATACGGCCAGTACGCTTCAGTACAAATCCCAGACCAGTGGCGTAAAACGAAGTCAGGCGATGAAAGTGAGCGTTAAACCACGCTGAAAATACGCTGCTTTTACCCTGATGAATACCATGTGGTTTGAGCAGGGTTGCACAAAGCGCAGGCGTTAACGTCAGCGCCAGGAATGCCGACAGTAAAATGGATATCGCCATCGAAATGCTGAACTGTCGATAAATAATACCCACAGAACCGCTGGCAAAGGCCATTGGTATAAACACCGCAGTGAGCACCAGCGTAATACCAATGATTGCCGGCGTAATTTCACGCATCGCTTCTCGCGTTGCATCCTGTGGAGACATTTTTTTGTCTTCCATCAGTCGTTCGACGTTCTCCACCACAACAATAGCATCGTCAACAATAATCCCGATGGCCAGTATCATTCCAAACATGGTTAAAATATTGATGGAATAACCACTTAATAGCATTACGGTAAATGTGCCGAGCAGCGCCACGGGTGCCACAATCGCAGGAATAAGCGTACAGCGTATCTTGTGAAGGAAAAGCAGCATCACGAAAAAGACCAGAACCATGGCTTCAACAAATGTCTCAACTACCTTCAATATCGATAGCTTTACAAATGGAGCCGTATCGAAAGGCACGGTGAATGTCATTCCCTCGGGAAGCACACCGGACAGTTCTGCTAACCGCGCGCGGATACCCGACGCAGTACTAATCGCATTTGCACCAGGAGACAACTGAATGGCGGCTGCCGTTGCAGGCACGCCATTTTCACGGATGCCAAATGCGTAACTTTGCAACCCGGATTCCACGCGGGCAACATCTGCCAGTGTCACCCGGGCGGCTGAGACCTGTGATTTAATCGTGATATTGCGAAATTCTTCAACCGAAGAGAGCTGCCCTTTTACCGTTATTGGATAGGTCACCTCTTGACTGCTCGTCGCGGGTTCATCTCCTGTTCTGCCCGGTGAAACAATCACGTTTTGTTGACTGATGGCGCTTAATACATCCGTAACAGAGAGCCCATAGCTGTGTAATTTCATCGGGTCCAGCCATATGCGGAGTGCCTTTTCTCCGCCAAAAAGCTGGACTTTACCTACACCAGGTACGCGACGGAGTTCATCAGTAACATTCCTTGCAAAATAATCGCTTAAGTCAGCTTCCTGATAGGCTCCGCTTGGCGATTTTAACCCCACCATCATTAAAAAACCGGAATTAGCTGCCTCAACATTTATCCCATTCTGTCTTACCGACTGCGGCAGGCGGGATTCTACAATTTTAATTTGGTTTTGCAGATCCATCTGGGCGAGTTTGATGTCGGTGCCGGGTTTGAAAGTTACCGTAATTGACGCCATCCCTGTCGTGTCACTGGAAGATTCAAAATAGAGTAAATTGTCAACACTCGCAATTTCACGCTCGATCAGAGACACGACGGATGTGTTCATCACTTCCGGGCTGGCTCCAGGGTAACTCACTGAAATGATAATACCGGGTGGCGCAACTTCAGGGTATTGCGCAACCGGTAAACGAGGTATGGACAACAGTCCCGTCAGAACAATAAACAGGGCAATAACCCATGCGAAGATGGGGCGCTCAATGAAAAAGTGCGGCATCAGGTGTACTTCCAGTCAACATACAAAGGGTAAAAGTTCAGCATGGTTTTCCTGATAAAGAGTTCTCATCGTCAGTCGAAACCCGTTTACCGATATCCCTGAGCTGGGAAAATTTCTCAAGAAGTTGTGGTGCGTCATCCAGGCTTGTTGCAAACATCCACATATAGGTCATGACGGAATAAATATGTCCGGCATTAATTCCGGATTCCATGCTCATCCTGATAATGGTCATGGAAAAGAGAGCAGAAACCAGAAGGCCTATTGATAAATATCCCCATGCCTCTCTGTCGGATAACACCACGCGCAGACGGGCAAGTGTGTCATAATGTCGCTTAAGAGCACCAAAAGACGCCTTATTAACATAATCGACCTCTTTCTCAAGGCGATTATTCAGCCGTCTGTAGAATGTCTCATTTTTGCTGGCATAGCTTGAGACAAAACACATCAGTATTGCCACGATGATCAAACAGGCTATACCTGTCCAGAATTCAATCCATAACAGCATAATTGCTGCGCCGAAAAGGGAAATGATCGAGGTGATCAATACGGGCAGGTGCAACTCGAAGAAATCTACAAATTCACGTGATAGAGTGACTCTCGCAGCAATAGTCGAGTGATTAAGTGAATATTTTCGCTGGGATAATACTACAGTCACAGCAAGACTTGCGTAGATACGTGCAAACGTTCGCGTATCGACACTACGTCTGGCGGCTCCCATGCACCACATGAACAGAACCATCAGGCCATAAAGGGCCGCATGTGACGTCTGTCCGCCCAGGATGGCATTTATCGCCATGCCTGCCAGAACGGGGTAGAGCAGGAATGCAACGTTTTCAGCAATAACCAGCATGAAAGTAATACACAATTTCTTTCTGTGCCGCCAGGCAAGTCTCTTAAGTGAGATAGCAACCCCGGGGGCCATAGGTTTGTCGTTGCCTTTATAAATCATGATAAATTATATTAAACATCTGTGTGTAAAGGGTTCTGCAGTTGTTTTATTATTTCAACTAAGTATAACGTGATGATGTCAACCGTGAATGGATGTTTTATGGAGGATATGTGTACTCACTCCTGAGGTTATGTATCATATTGACATTGCATAATATCAAACCATTCTTATACATAAACATAAAGGTAGTCCGCAAAAGAAAACCATTAAAAAAAATTCATAATAAAAAACAAAATCATAGATATCTGGAAAAGTATTCAAAAGCAGATGTAATACAATGATGGTGTGTATAAACAGTAAAACCAGACCGAATGTTATTGCAATGAAGTTTTTAAAAACTCCAGGTTTTTTCTGAATAATAAATGATAATGCTGTAATGATTATCAAAACACGAATCAGTAAAGATGAGGGTAATGTGGATTCTACTTTTTCATTAATTGAATGCACAAGGTAAAGCCAGGTAGATAGCAACCCATATGAAACGATGCAAAATAAAAGTGAGGCCATCAAATTCTCGCGCCGGAAAAAACATTTAGTCAGCACCATAAAACTCCTTAGACAAAGTACATATTGCATGCACCACTTAACCTGGTTGTAGATTATCACTTAGCGATGTTGATTAATTATTTATAAAATGTGTAGTGAATATGGAGAGTGAGTCTGGTAAAATTTTAAGAAAATTTCTTGATGAACTTTTCCAAAAAGTACCTGTCAAAAGACATCAAATTGAAAATTAATGTTTTTAATTGAGTTAAAGAGCTTTAAGCATGACGATAAAAGTGCTTTCAGGGTAAAATGCATGTTGTCATCAGCACTGTGGAAGAAAATATGAACAACAACAATCTGATTATCGTCGCAGAAGACGATGATGACATCGCTGCCATACTGACAGGCTATTTATGTAAGGCAGGTATGAAAACCTTAAGAGCCGAAGACGGTGAGCAGGCAATCAATCTTACCCGTCTGAACAAGCCTGATCTCCTGCTATTGGACATCCACCTGCCCGTGTACGATGGCTGGAATGTTCTCACCACGTTAAGAAAGGAAACGAATGTACCGGTCATCATGGTGACAGCACTGGATCAAGACGTTGATAAACTGATGGGGCTACGGCTCGGGGCTGACGACTATGTGATAAAACCCTTCAATCCATCTGAGGTTATTGCCAGGGTTGAAGCAGTGCTTCGCAGAACCAGACCGGTTGCAGAGTCTACACATTCACGGCCTTTAAGAACGCCTTTTTTAACGATTTATCCTGATGAATTTTACGTTGAAATCACTGCACAAGGTGAGGTTTCCACGCCAGTATTAACCACCACTGAGTTTAAACTTTTAACCTATCTGGCGAGAAACCCGAGAAAAGTCTGTTCACGTGAAGAGTTACTCGATGCGTGTTTACCTGAGGGAGACTCGCTGGATCGTACTGTAGACAGTCATATGAGTAAACTTCGGAAAAAGCTTGAACATGCCGGATTGAGGGGCATTCCGGAAAGCATCCGAGGATTAGGCTACCGGTTGGGTGACAAAAAATGAACAAAGAAACGATTCTGAGCCGTCAGATTTTGACATATATGTTGTTGTTAACGTTTGTTATTATTGCCATTGCAATACTCGGTTCCTACTTATTTTATAGTTTCCTGATTTATTACCTGCCGGGTGGAATGAACGAAGGCAGTGAAGATGCTATGACATTCCTTGACTGGATGTGGATTCTGATGGCGTCCGTTACCAGTCTGGTCGTTGCACTTTTCTTTACCGTAAAGCTGTCTGCAAGAATATTCAACCCACTCAATGACGTCGCATACAGCCTGAAACAAATCTCTCAGGGAAACCTTAGTGCCAGAGCATTTAACAGCAGTTCTAAGTTGGGAGAGATGAATAGGCTCGTCAATGACTTTAATGAGATGGCTGAAAAGTTACAGACGCTGGATGCGCAGCGAAATTTATGGAATGCTGCAATTGCTCATGAACTCCGGACGCCGGTGACTATCTTACGTGGGAGGCTTCAGGGACTGGTTGACGGCGTGTTCGAACCAGAACCGTCGTTATTCAGGAACCTTCTTAAACAAACTGAAGGTCTGACCAACTTAATTGAGGATCTCCGCGTCGTGAGTTCGTCAGGAGGCGCTGGGTACTCCTTGATGCTGAGTGAAGTCGATCTCAAGTCCACGATTTCAAATGCGCTTGATACCTTTTGGCCGGACTTTGATAAAAAGCATTTCAAAATTGTCACTGAGATTAACCATCAGTATTGCGTTTGCGATCCCTTACGCATTATTCAGTGCCTCACCGTTCTTTTTGACAATGCCTTAAAATATTCCACACCACAAACGCTGTTAATAAAGAATGGTATTGCAGGAAACGATAATTTTATTATCGTTCAGGACAAAGGACCTGGAATTCCTGAAGAACTCCAGAAGTCCTTATTCCAGCCTTTTCAGCGAGGAGAATACGCCAAAAATATTAATCCAGAGGGTTGTGGTTTAGGGTTGTCGGTAGTTAAAGCCATTATGTGCGCCCACGGCGGAGACGTTAGCTATAGTTTAACACCAGAAAATGGCTCACTTTTCAAACTCTCATGGCCTGTTTAAGGGCATGAATACACAGGCTCGATCGAACCTGTTTTAGCAAGAGAGATCCCACATACTGCCGAGTTTTGCGTCCCAAATTGATGGGGTGATTTTAAGTTTTCCTCTTTTGGGGCTTAATGTTATTTCGCTGAAATAGATGTCATCTCCTTTTAGCATAAGATCGACGCGGCAGTAGTCTATTTCTTTTGCTAAGTCCTGGGCGGCAATAACGGATTTATGAAATGATTCGGGTTCATCAACCGGCAATGGCGTGTTTGGGTACTCCATCTGAAAGGGTTGTAAATTCCACGCTCTGTCATAAACGTTAATGAATTCGTTTCCATCGCTGTCAGTAAAGTCGGCCTCGATAAAACATGCCACACCGTGAAAGCAATGTATTCTTATCATTTCCGGAGTTATATTTCGGTGTTTACTGGAAAATAGATCCAGATACATTTCGCATAGGATCACGGGTGGTATGTTTTTATACTGCCATTCTCGGGTCGTATAATACATATTCTTTTTAAGAGATAGTTTTAATTTGCTTTTAACCTTAGCGGGATCAATATTCGTTTTATCCGTGCATATGACCGCGCTACCACTATCATGATTGCATTTCAAAACAAATTTTGAGGGAAGTTTGTCGAAATCAATATCATCAACTCTGTTATAAACACCTACTAAAGGAATAAGCTTAATTAAATTAGTCCGTTTCTCAACATACTGCCTGACCAGAAGTTTATCAGCAAGCAATGTATAAAATGGGTTGTGGATAAATAAAATGCGATGGCAAATTTTCTCATTAAGCGTTACAGGGTTGAGTAAATCCGGATATGTGCCAGATATTTCTCTTAACCTGTCTGCATGAAATGAAATGTCATTAGTCAAAATTGTTCTGCATTTTCTCAACAAATATTCAATGTATTTGATTTGATAGTTTATTTTGTTCATAACGCCTCCGATTCAGAAAGGAAATTCTGACAGAGGTTTGTTGATTTATTTTTTGCAAATTATGGAGAGTATATGGACCGACTTGCTTCTTTATTAAAAGAAATTAATCCGGACCATTGTCCGCGCCTTGCACGAATCGGAAAAGTTAACTGCACTGAAGATCCGCTCTGAACGAAGAGCGGATCTTCAGTGCAAAAGAACAGCAAGGCCCGCCTTTGTGATTAATACTGCCTTATCTACAACTGCTGAGTTACCCAGCTACCATTTTCAGCGAAAAATACCGTCGCATCGGCTCCATTGACCAGGGATATTTGAGGAGGTATGTGGCCAATATCAACATCATAGAGTACGGGCACGGCAATATTCTCTAAAGCGGCTTTAAGGGCATCCAGATAATTATGTTTAGTCGGGTCGCTTACGTCGGGTGCAGCACTTCTGCCGATAAGAACACCATTTAAGTTATCAAACCAACCCTGTAATCGTAAGCTAAATAATGCGCGTGTTAATTCACAGGGAGCCATCTCCACATTTTCAAAATAGAGGATTATTCCTTGAGGGCTATTGCTCGCCTTGAACAAGGGCACATTCCCGAATGGTGTACCTGCTAACCTGGATATTATTTCGAGGCAGCCGCCGATCAGTTTCCCGCTAAATGTCAGAGAAGATGTAACACCATCAAGGCGTTTCCACTGTGTTTTTTGGGTCAGATTGAAACCTCCGTCTGACGCTGTTCCCCATTGATTTTCATCCGCTTGAAATGCTGTTGAAGAGTACTGTTTGATTACAGTTCCCCGATTCGATTCCAGAATTTCCCATACGGCCTGAGTGGTGGCATCTAACTTTTGAGCGCCAAGATCCATGAGGTTCGGCCCATGCAAAGTAGCCCAGCCCGATATCGTCGTCAGTGGGAAATGAAGTGTACTAAGATCTGAAAAGCCCACAAACCATTTTGGTTTAGACCGGGACAACAGATCAAAATCAATCAAATCAAGTAATTCCATCGCCAGATCACCGCCCCAAGGTGGCATAACAGCTTTTATATCTGGGTCAGTAAGATAAGACATTAATTCTTCAACGCGAGAAAATTTAGTGGCGCTTTTATTTTTGTGCTGCGAGCGTAAGCAGCGCCCTTCGCGGACTTGGTAACCTCTTTCCTTTAGGTTTTTTATGGCGAGTTCCAGTCTGGGATGCAGATGTTCAGGTACGCCAGAAGAGGGAGCGGTTACACCAATAACATCTCCTGGAACCAGCCTGGGTGGAAAGAGGACACTCATGGATAAATCCTTTTCAGAACATATAGAATTCCATAATCCATAATTAAAGCCAGGATGTAAAATTAACAGGCGAACACTCCGCTTGTTTTTTCTATGAGCCTTTAAAAGGTCTGCTCATGGCACCCAAGGGACTTTACCGGCGTAGATGATGCGTCAGGCAACTAATCCTCAAAAGTGCTTACTGCTTATTCGCGGGACCGCCGGCTGATTTGGGTTGGATCATGACGACTACTCTTTTAGCTATTCCCGGTTTCCCCTTTTCAAAGCGCCATTTACTCATCATTTTCTCGATGATTTTATGTTCAAACTCCGGAGTCGTTGTCGATTCCAGTATCTTAACATTCTGAACTCTGCCATCTGAATCAACATCATACTGAATCCGCAGAGCATTCGGCAGGAGGTTTCCGTTCTTATCATGAGTGGTAATTGCTGCATTTGCAGAGGAAATGCTGCCTGAAGGTGTGCTGGCGCTGGCCGGTATACCGGCGCAGAGTGCCAGGAACAATGGCAGAATCAGGGTGAATAGTCTGATAGCTTGCATAAATCGTCCGAATTCCAAAATTAACCATGAATCTTCACGTTACCAACGGCGCGAGTGACAGGCTACCAGATGAAATGATCAGTGAATACCGCGTCTTCAGCGGCAATCCCTTTGACCTCCTTACCAGGCGCTTCGTACCACACCCATTCCCGGGGTCGTTTCGCTATCAGGACTAGTGGGAGCTGAGCGAGTGTATCAATGATTCCTTTGCCAGCTGTCAGCTACGCTGTCCGGCTCGTCAGGGAACATGACCGAGCTAACACCCTTAAGTGATGAGAGACGACCATGGAGTTCGTCCGTAAAGGTAAAATGCGTCGTGCCCGGATTATCAGAGATACACACTGATACAGACAGGTGCCGGGTAACGGCCTCGAAGCGTGAGAAGACTTCGTCGTCACGGAGTGACTGGTAGCTGACCGCCGGGAGTAACAGGACATTCGCGCCAGCTGCCTGGGCATCATCAGCCAGATGTAGAATGGCGTCGATACGGACCGATCCCACACAGACCATAACCGGGATGTCCCCGGCATGCTGTTTTGCCAGAGTGGCTACGCGCTTGCGCTGCTCCCGGGTCAGATAGGCGTAGCGTGCGGTTGACCCCAGGATGCCCATAGAGTCAACCCGAGCATCTGTACGGCGGGAAAGCATATGGCTGAACCCCTTTTCATCCACGCCGCTGGCGGCTATTGGGGTTAATGGAAACGCCGATAACCGCTAAACATACCTGTTTCTCCTGAAGGATATTACTGCTGTTGTTCTTCGATGAGAGCAACGTCAAACCACAGGCCGGGCATCATTTTTTCCAGGCCGTCGGTCAGCATCTTCCCGGCTTCGTGCAGTTTTTCCAGCGGCATCTGCGGCAGGCTTTCCAGAATGAACCACATTTGCTGAGCGTCCACGCCCAGACGGGTTCTGATCCCCTGTCGCCAGTTCCAGCGGCGGCAGGTCACGCCGGTGTCATCACACCAGATAACCTCTCCTTGTGAAGGATATTCAACGGCCGTTTCACCCTCTTTGACGGTATCAAAAGGCTCTGTTCCGTTTGCCACAGCCAGACGTGGTGAACCCTGATAGGCAGAGATATTCTCCCCACCAACCGGTACGGCGTAGCGGAGACTCACGGCGTTATAAAGATCAACGATGGGATCGAGCGCGGGCATCGTTCCGTCACGTAATACGCGCTTACGTAACGCATCAGCTGAGCAAGGGGTGCGTTTAGGTTTAGCACCAAACTTTTGAAAAACGTCGGCCCAGGCTGCCAGATGAGATCCCGCCCATTCCGGTTCGCCGGCCAGAACGGCTTCACAGGCTTCCCGCAGCGCGATTTCTCCAGCGTCGGGATGAAGCACTGGCGCAGCTTTTACGCAGATACTGAGTGCCCGAAAACCTGGGGCAATACGATAAATTTCAGGGGCAATTGACGGAGAGACGGTTAACACGTGATAATCCTTTAATGACTAATTTATTCTATGATAATGACCGATGACCAAAAAAGTCAATTTAATGACCGATGCAAATGCTATCGTCAACACGGTGAATGAAGCCGTATCTCAGCGAATTAAACAGTATCGTAAGCAAAAGAAAATCTCCCTCGATGAACTCTCCCGTCGAGCCGGCGTCAGCAAGGGAGCGCTGGTTGAGATAGAAGGATGCCGGGCCAATCCCAGCATTGCTCTGTTATGCCGCCTGGCTACCGCGATGGGGGTTTCGGTGGCTGATTTTGTGGATGTCAGTTCCAAACCGACTGTGCATCTCATTGCTGAAGATGAGATCCCAGAATTGTGGGAAGGTGAAAAAGGCGGGAGAGCAAGACTGCTCGCAGGGTCGGGTGGGCCTGATATGACCGAGCTCTGGATGTGGGAAATGCAGCCGGGGGAAAAGTTTGCTTCACCGGGCCATACGGAAGGAACGCTTGAACTGTTTTATGTTCAGTCGGGCACGCTCACATTGGGGGTAAAGGACCATTTGTATCGGGTAAAAACCGGCTGTTCGGCAACGGCCAGAACGGACGTTCCTCATTTCTACGAAAACCAGGGGGAGAGCCCGCTGGTATTTATCATGACAGTACATGAGAAAGCATCCTGAGTGGTTGCCCGGTATGCCTGTAGGGCTTGTCTCATCAAAGCAAGTTTGCAAGGAGTCGTTTAGTGGATAATCAGCATCTGCGTTTTACCCAAGGCCAGTTTACTGTCACAACCGATCCCGCCTTTTTTCAGCTGGAAGCCATTCACGATTACCTCTCGCAATCGTCCTGGGCGCCTGGCATTGATGCTGAAACGGTCAGAATATCAATCCAGAACAGCCTTTGTTTTGCGCTTCTGGATGGAACAAGACAAATCGGCTTCGCCCGTCTGGTCACCGACTATGCCACTTTTGGTTATTTGTGCGACGTCTACGTGCTGAACGAGTATCAGAAAAGTGGTCTTGGTCGTTGGCTGATTGAATGCTGTCACGCCCATCCCGTGATGTCACGCCTGCGACGGATAATGCTGGTAACCTCTAGCGCGCCCTGGCTCTACCAGAAGCTGGGGTATAACCCATTGAACCAACCAGATTTTGTCTGGCAAATCAATCGACCCGATATTTATCGTCAACCCGGGCAAAAGTAAGACTATTTTTTGAGAGTAATGATAAATGTTAATCCGTAGGGCCCGTCCCTCTGATGCAGAAGAGCTTGCCATTTTAGCCGAACGCACCTTTAGAAAAACGTTTGAGGCGGGTAATACTCAGAAGGATATGGAGCTTCACTGCCAGGCAAGTTATTCAACAGATACTCAGTTGCAAGAAATCCTCAGAGAAGACTGGATTACATTAGTCTGCGAATACGAAAGCAAACTGATAGGGTATGCCCAACTGAGGTGGGAAGCATTTCCTCCCTGTGTAAATAGCATTCACGCCGGGGAAATCCTGTGTCTGTATATCGATGAACCTTATCATGGCAAAGGTTTTGCACAAGCGCTGATACACAAGTGCTTTGCTGAATTTGCGGCACAGGGATCGGATATTGTCTGGTTAGGTGTCTGGGAACATAACCCAAGGGCAATCTCTTTTTACCGTAAGCTTGGGTTTACCGAGGTGGGTGAACATATCTTCCAGGTTGGGACAGATCCCCAGAGAGATATCATTATGAAACGCTCAACGGGTGTTAGCTGAACAAACATTACGACGTCCGCTCTGGCACACAGCAGGCGTGATCGACACCAGGAGACGTAACGCGCTAGCGGCTAAGCGTAGCGCCGACTCGGAAAATCCCGGATGGCGGCGCGTGGCGCCTTATCCGGGCTACGCGGTTGTGCCACTCTTGTGCCGTTATTTTGCCGGGTGGCGGCTGCGCCTGACCCGGCCTACAAAAACAGGGCCGCCCGTACTCTTCTGGTGGCATGCCCCTGGCCCGCGCCTGCGCAGCGCCGCCGGGCTGTTACTGCGCCTGCTGCTGCGCTTGCGCCAGCTGGCGGACGATCGCCTCGCGCCGCGCATCCCCTTCCGGCAGCCGGGCCAGTAACGCCTGCAGGGCTGCCACGGCTTCGGGGTAATCTTCATTACGCACCGCGCTCAGGGCCAGCATCTCCAGCACCGGCAGGCTGTTCGGCTGCCGCTGATGCAGGTCACGCAGCAGCAACTCGCCCATCCGAACCTGACCGCTATCTCCCGCCCGCACCAGCGCGCTGGCGTAATCGAAAACCGCCGCCGGGTCATCCGCCGCCAGATCATGCGCCCGGCCAAAGGCGCCGATCGCCGTCTCGCCATCGTTCAACAACAGGCCAAGACGCCCAAGCAGCTGCCAGCCGGCGAGGTCGTTCGGGGTATCCTGCAGATGGCTGCGCAGCCCGAGCCGCAGCTCCGCCAGCTCATCCATACGCAGCGGCGCCGCCGTCGGGTCCTTAACCTGCTGCAACAGCGCAGGATAATGCCGTTCAGCCTGCTGCCAGAGCAGCACCTGGCCAATATCGCTGGTTTTCAGATACAGGCCCAGACTCAGAACCACCAGCAGCAGCGCGCCCGGAAGCAGCGCCCAGCGGCTTAGCGGGCGTTCGCCAGGCTGTGCCTGGGGTGGGATATCCGTCAGCAGCGTGCGCTGCAGCTCGACGACCAGCGCCGGGTTGTCCTCGCCGCGCTCCTGCGCCAGCTCCTGCAGACGCGACTGGTACAGGGCGCGGTTGAGGGTATCGCGGTCTACCGCCCCTTTGCCCGGCCACGGGAAGTACAGCAGCCCCAGCGCGCTAGCCAGCAGCAGCGCGACGATAACCACCAACAGGCTCATCGTTCTTTTCCTTCTTTCAATAATGCCGCCAGCCGCTGGCGCTCTTCGGCGCTGAGCGCCGCGTCAGGAATGTCGCGACGACGCGCGCGGGCGATAATCACCCCCGCGCCCGCCAGCACGAACAGCCCCGGCCCCAGCCACAGCAGCACCGTGCCCGCGGTCAGGGGCGGCTCGTAGCTGACAAAATGACCGTAGCGGGCCACCATATAGTCAACGATCTGCCCTTTCGTTTTCCCCTGCTGCATCAGCTCGTACACCTTCTGCCGCATATCAGCGGCAATCATCGCGTTTGAGTCGGCGATGCTGTTGTTCTGGCATTTCGGGCAGCGCAGCTGGGAGGTGATCTCGCGGAAGGCCTGCTCCTGGGCCTCATCCTTAAACTGCCAGGTGTCGATGGCGGCCCACGCCTGGCCGGTCAGCATCAGCGCCAGCAGGATGACCATTGCACATCTCATCAGCCCGCCCTCCGGTTGTATTGATCCCACAGCGGCTGGAGCTCCTCGCGCCACACCCGTTCGTTCAGGTCGCCGGCGTGCCGCCAGCGGATGATGCCCTGACCGTCGATGAGAAACGTCTCCGGCGCGCCATAGACCCCGAGATCCAGGCCAAGCATGCCGTTGCCATCGTACAGGCTCAGCATGTACGGGTTCCCCAGGCGCTGCAGCCAGCTCATCGCCTTCTGCCGATCGTCTTTGTAGTTCATCCCCACCACCCGCACGCCCTGCTGCGCCAGGCCGTTGAGAAACTGATGCTCGGCGCGACAGGTTGGACACCAGGTGGCCCAGACGTTGAGTAGCAACGGCTTGCCGTCAATCAGCGTGCGTCGGTCCAGCGTCTGACCGGGGGTATTCAGCGCTTCAAGGCGAAATTCCGGCAGCGGTTTGCCAATCAGCGCCGACTCGAGGGTCGTCGGGTCATCGCCATCGGCGTTGCGCATCAGTTGCCAGAACAGCGCGGCGGCCAGCGCCAGAAACAGCACCAGCGGGATAAACAGTAGCTTCCGGTTCATGAGGCCTCCTGCAGCTTCTTACGCATCCGGTAGCGCGGGTCGAGCATGCAGCACAGACCGCCGAGGGCCATCAGTACCCCGCCGTACCAGATCCAGCGAACGAACGGTTTATAGTACAGACGCACCGCCCAGCTGCCGTCGTTCAGCTCTTCCCCCAGCGCGGCGTACAGATCGCGGGTCAGCCCGCCGCTGATCGCCGCCTCGGTCATCATCATCCGGCTGGCGGTGTAAAAGCGCTTCTCGGCATACAGCGTCGCTTCCGGGCGGCCGTTGCGGGTCACGGCAATAATGCCTTCGCCGCCGGTCCAGTTGGGGCCGACGATATTGCGCACGCCGTTAAACACAAAGTGATAGTGATGGATATCGATGCTGTCGCCGGGGCGCATCCGTACATCGCGCTCCACGCTGTAGTTCTGGCTGAAGGTGATGCCGATAACGGTCACCGCCACGCCGACGTGGCCGAGCACCATCCCCCACTGGCTGCGGGTCAGAGTGCGCAGGCCGCGCCAGAAGCCGTGGCGATGGGTGGCCCGTTCGTGAACCTCCATCAGGGCGAAGATCAGCACCCACAGGGCCATCATCAGGCCAATGACCGCCATGGCGGTGATACGGTCCTGCAGCAGCCACGGCAGCGCCAGAGAAAGTGACAACGTCACAACCAGGGCGATAATCAGGCGCTTAATCTGCCTGGCGACGTCATCGCGCCGCCAGCGGATGAGCGGTCCCAGCCCCAGCAGCAGCGCAAACGGCGCCATCAGGGCGGTGAACATGGTATTGAAGAACGGCTCGCCAATGGAGATGCTGCCGAGGCCCAGCTCTTTATGCACCAGCGGCAACAACGTCCCGAGGAGCACCACCAGCATCGCGGCCATCAGCAAGATATTGTTGCCAAGCAGGAACGACTCGCGCGACCACAGCGTATGTTCCACCCGCGCCCGCACCCGGCCGCCCTTCAGGGCGTACAGCAGCAGCGATCCGCCGATGGCGACAATCAGCAGTACCAGAATAAACAGCCCGCGTGACGGATCCGAGGCGAAGGCATGCACCGAGACCAGCACCCCGGAGCGCACCAGGAAGGTGCCCAGCAGACACAGAGAGAAGGCGGCGATGGCCAGCAGCACCGTCCAGGCGCGGAAGCTGCCGCGCTTCTCGGTCACCGCCAGGGAGTGCAGCAGCGCGGTCCCCACCAGCCACGGCATAAACGAGGCGTTTTCCACCGGGTCCCAGAACCACCAGCCGCCCCAGCCCAGTTCGTAATAGGCCCACGCCGAGCCCAGCACGATGCCGAGGGTGAGGAACATCCATGCCGCCTGGGTCCAGGGACGCGACCAGCGCGCCCAGGCAGTATCCAGCCGCCCCGCCAACAGCGAGGCGATGGCAAAGGCGAAAGCCACCGAGAAGCCGACGTAACCCATATAGAGGATCGGCGGATGGAAAATCATGCCGATATCCTGCAGCAGCGGATTGAGGTCGCGGCCATCAATGGGGTACTGCGGCAGACCGCGGCTGAACGGATTGGAGGTGAAGAGGATAAACAGCAGGAACCCAAAGGCGATCATCCCCATCACCGCCAGCACCCGGGCGACGGCGTCGAGCGGCATCCGGCGGCTGAAGATGGCGACGGCGAAGGTCCAGACGCTGAGCAGCAGGACCCACAGCAGCAGCGAGCCCTCGTGCGCCCCCCAGGTCGCCGCCACCCGATACCACACCGGCAGCGCGCTGTTAGAGTTTTCCGCCACGTAGCGGACGGTAAAGTCATTGACCACAAAGGCGTGCACCAGCAGCAGGAAGGCACCGCCGATACAGGCGAACAGCCCGCAGGCCAGCGGCCGCGCCAGGGCCATCAGCCGCCGGTCCTGCCGCGCCGCGCCCCACAGGGGATAGACGCTCAGGAGCAGCGCCAGCCCCGCCGCCAGACACAATAAAAAGTTGCCCAGCTCCGGCATCATGGCTGCGCCCCCGTTTTCTCCGGCGTCATGGCGTTTTTCACCTCCGGCGGCGTGTAATTTTCATCATGTTTGGCCAGCACCTGCTGGGCGGTAATATGCCGCTCGCCGTCCAGTACGCCCTGGGCCACCACGCCCTGACCTTCACGGAACAGGTCCGGCAGAATGCCCTTATAGCTGACGTCCACGACCCCGCGGGCGTCATACAGCTTAAAGCGCACGTCGAGGGTTTGCGGGTCGCGCTGCAGGGAGCCCGGCTGAACGTAGCCCCCCACCCGCAGCCGCTGCCCGGTATGGGGCAGCGCCCGGGTTTCCGTTTTGCCGTAGATAATTTCCCCCGGGGTGTAGAACAGATCGATATTGCTGCTCAGGGCGTACAGCGTCAGGCTGACGGTCAGCCCGAGGCCGGCGAGCACCGCCAGCACGATATACAGCCGGGTTTTACGACGCGCTTGCATCCGCGGCCTCCTTGTCGTGTTCGCGGGCGGCAGCGATCCGCCGCTCGCGCGCCTGCTGGCGTCGTACCTCATGGAACAGCGCCCGCCGCGCCCACAGGGTATGCACCGTCAGCAGGCCAAAGGCGGCGACCGCCACGGCCACCGCCAGCCAGACGTACACGGCATAGCCGCCCATATTCAGGAAGGCGGCGAAAGACGAAAAGGCGGGGCTCATCGGGCAGCTCCTTTATTCACCAGCGCCACCACCCACGGTCGACGGCGCTCCAGCTGCAGGATCAGGTTACGCAGGCGCATCAGGGTCAGCGTGACCGACAGCATGAGGAAGGCAAAGATGCAGATCCGCAGCGGCAGACGCATGCTTGGGTCGATGGTTTGCTGCAGGTTGGTCGAGCCCTGGTGCAGGGTGTTCCACCAGTAGACCGAGTAATGAATGATGGGCAGATTGACCACCCCGACCAGGACGAGGATCCCGGCCGCGCGCCCGGCCAGCCGCCGGTCGTCAAAGGCGTGCCACAGGGCGATGACTCCGGCGTAAAGAAACAGCAGCACCAGCTCTGAGGTCAGGCGGGCGTCCCAGATCCACCAGGTTCCCCACATCGGCTTACCCCATGCCGCGCCGCTGACCAGTGCCACCAGGGTGCAGACCGCCCCCACCGGCGCCAGGGCGGCGATCGCCAGGTCGGCCATTTTGATCTGCCAGACCACCCCGACGAAGGCCGCGACGGCCATCGCCAGGTACAGCCCCATCGACCACATCGCCGCCGGGACGTGAAGGTACATGATCCGATAGCTTTCCCCCTGCTGATAGTCCGCGGGGGCGAAGCCAAAGCCCCACCCCAGGCCGATGACCAGCAACAGCGCGCTCAACGCCGCCAGCCAGGGGATCCAGCATCCGCACAGACGGTACAGCCGCTCGGGGATCGCCAGTTGATGTAACGCTTTCCACATAGACGCTTACTCACACGGTTATGATGGCCGCGCCCGCAGGCGCAGCGAATTATTGCACGGTCAGCCGCAGCGCGGCGGCGGTGGCGAACGGGCACAGGGTGGCGCTGGCGGTTAAGAACGCCGCCAGCATCGCCAGATAGCCGCTGACCGGGAGCCCAGCGGCCGCCGCCTGGCAGGCCGCGGTGGCGAAAATCAGCAGCGGCACCGCCAGCGGCAGCACCAGCAGGCTCAGCAGGACGCCGCCGCGCTTCAGGCCGACCGTCAGGCCAACCCCCACCGCGCCGAGAAAACTGAGCGTCGGGGTGCCGAGCAACAAGGTCAGCGCCAGCACGCCGGCATCGTGCAGACTCATCCCCAGCAGCAGCGCCGCCAGCGGCGAGACGATCAGCAGCGGCAGGCCGCTCATCATCCAGTGGGCAACCACCTTCACCAGCACAACCGCCACCAGCGGCGTCGGCAGGAGCATCAGTTGCTCCAGGGAACCGTCCTGCCAGTCGTCGCGAAACAACCGATCCATCACCAGCAGCGCCGCCAGCAGCGCGGCGACCCACACCACGCCCGGCGCAATCTGCGCCAGCAGCTGTGGCGCGGCGCCGACGCCGAACGGAAACAGGGTGATGACGATCAGAAAGAACCAGAGCGGATTGAGGATCTCCGCCCCGCTGCGCCACGCCAGGCGCAGTTCCCGGGCCAACAGCGCTCGCATCATTGCCCGCCTCCCGCGTCGCCGCCGAGGCGCAGGGTGCGCAACGGACAGCGCAGCGGCCGCAGCGGCTGATGAGTGGTGAGGATCGCGCTTCCCCCCTGCCGGGCGTGCTGCTCCAGGCGGCGGGTCAGGGTTTCCATCGCCGTGGCGTCGAGCGCGGTGAACGGCTCATCGAGGATCCACAGCGGCGCGTCGGTTAACCACAGGCGGGTCAGCGCCACCCGCCGCTGCTGCCCGGCGGAGAGCTGGCTCAAGGGGAGGTCTTCATAGCCCGCCAGGCCGACGGCGGCGAGGGCGCTTTCCCGCTGCTGAAGGCGGCTGGATGGAAAGAAGAAACGCAGGTTTTCATCGGCGGTCAGCGCCGCGTTGACGCCGGGTTTATGGCCCAGCCACAGCAGCTGACGATGAAATGACTCCCGGACCTTCGCCAGCGGCTGCCCCTGCCAGCTCACCACCCCGCTTTCCGGGCGCACCAGGCCGCAAAGGATCCGCAGCAGCGAGGTTTTCCCCGCGCCGTTATCACCGGCGACCTGCAGCAGCTCGCCGGCAGCGAGGGACAGCGTCAGCGCCGCAAATAGCGGTCGATCGTCAACGATGCAGGTCAGTCGCTCTGCATGCAGCATGAAGGCAAACTCCTTGATTCAGACAGTATTTTACGTCGTGGCTAAGTATGGGTTGCGCCGCGCGGGCGACGCAACCCTGACGATTACTGTCCGGCCCCCGGCAGCTTCGAGATATCGGCGTTGCCTAACGCCTTCTCATCGTGCGCTGCGGTCTCCTTACGCACCTTCGCCACATCGCTGGCGCTGACCGCCGGCGCATTGTTGCCCCAACTGGTGCGGATGAAGTTGACCACATCCGCCACCTGCTGGTCGTCCAGACGCCAGCCGAACGACGGCATGGTCAGGTTGGAGACCGCATCTTTCACCGCCGGCGTGGTGCTCCCGGTCAGAACGATATGGATAAGCGAAGTGGCATCTTCGGTCTGTACCACCGGGTTGCCCTTCAGCGACGGGAAGGCGCGTTTATAGCCCGCGCCGTCGGTGCGGTGGCAGGCGGCGCAGTTATCAACGTACAGCGCGGCGCCGGTTTTGCTGTCGTTACCCTTCCACAGATCTTTCGCCACGCTGTCTTCCACCGGGGCTGGGGTCTGTTTGCCGCCGCGCGGCGGGAGCGACTTCAGATAGCGGGCGATGGCGGTGATGTCGTCATCAGAAAGATACTGCAGACTGTGCTCCACCACATCGCTCATGCCGCCGAAGACCACCGATTTATCGTTGCGTCCGGTTTTCAGGAACTCGGCCAGCTCAGCCTCGCTCCAGGTCCCCAGACCGTCGCGGTTTTCGCCGCGCAGGCTGGAGGCGACCCAGCCGTCAATCGGCGCATTGCTGCCCGCCAGGTAATCATCGCCTTCGCTTTCGCTGAGCGCTTTTTCCTGCATCGTCAGACTGCGCGGGGTATGGCAGGCACCGCAGTGGCCCAGGCCTTCCACCAGATAGCGGCCGCGCTCCAGCACCGGGTCAACCTGCGGGTTGGCGACAAAGTCGCTCGGCGTCGGGGCGAAGATGCCGCGCCAGAACGCCAGCGGCCAGCGCATCGACAGCGGCCACGGGATGTCGGTGTCCTTGTTGGCAGCATTCACCGGTTCCACGCCATGCATGAAGTAGGCGTACATGGCGCGCATGTCCGCTTCACTGATCCGCGCGAACGAGGGATACGGCATCGCCGGATAGAGCGTGGAACCGTCTTTCCGCACGCCCTTGCGCACCGCGTCGTCGAACTCTTCGAAGGTGTACCCGCCGATGCCGTGTTCTTTATCCGGCGTGATATTGGTGGAGTAGATGGTGCCGATCGGCGTCTCCATCGGCAGACCGCCGGCGAAAGGTTTCCCCGCTTTGCCGTTGGTGTGGCAGGCGACACAATCCCCCGCCCGCGCCAGATACTCCCCCTGCTTAATCAGATTGCTGTCCGCAGGCGCCTCTTCGGCAAAAGCCGCGCAGCTCAATGCCCCAAGCACCAGGGCCGATAACCATTGCATTTTCATCATCTGCCTTCCTTTATGCCTGCACCAGGGGTCCCGGATTTTTCAGATACTGCTCGCGGATCGCCTTCGCTGACCAGTAGGCCAGCGCGGCCACCGTGCCGGTTGGGTTGTAGCCCAGCCCCTGCGGGAACGCGGAGGCGCCGATGACGAAGACATTATGCACGTCCCAGCTTTGCAGATAACGGTTAACGGCGCTGGTTTTCGGATCTTCCCCCATCACCGCCCCGCCGTTCATATGGGTGGTCTGGTAGGTGGTGGTATCAAAGTGGCTGTTGGCGTTTTTCGGGCTGCCGAGGATATATTTCGGCTTCATCGCTTTGGCGATCGGCGCCATCTTATCGAACATAAACTGCGCCATCTTGATGTCGTTTTCCTGCCAGTCGAAGGTCATGCGCAGCAGCGGCTGGCCGAAGACGTTTTTGTAGTTCGGATCAAGATCGAGGTAGTTCTGCCGATAGGACTGGTGCGCGCCGTGGGCATCCATCGACAGGTGATGGGTGTAGGTATCGGCAACCGCCGCTTTCCACTTGCTGCCCCACGCCGGGGTGCCCGGCGGTACCGGGAAACCGGAGATGGGCTTGGTCCCGGCCTGGTTGACCCAGAATGGCGAACCGCCCACAAAGCCCGCCGCGCCGTGGTCGAAGTTGTCGGCGTTGAAGTCGTCGACCCCGACGCCGTTGCCGCCCGCGCCGATAAACGGGTTGGTATAGGTGTCTTTGTCGAAAATGGCCTTGATGGTGGTCATGTTCTGGTAGGCGAAGTTACGCCCCACCACCCCTTCGCCGGTCTCCGGATTGTACGGTTTGCCGATCCCGGAGAGCAGCATCAGGTGCACGTTGTGGAACTGGAAGGCGCCGATAATCACCAGGTCCGCCGGCTGTTCCATTTCGCGCCCCTGGCCGTCGACGTAGGTCACGCCGGTGGCGCGGGATTTGTCGTCGGTCAGGTTGACCTTCAGCACGTTGGCGTTGGTCCGCAGCTCAAAGCGTTTTTCCTGGCGCAGCGCCGGCAGGATGTTCACGTTCGGCGAGGCTTTGGAGTACATGTAGCAGGCGTAGCCGCTGCAGAAACCGCAGAAGTTGCACGGGCCCATCTGCGCGCCGTAGGGGTTGGTATAGGAGTCGGAAGTGTTGGCCGACGGCAGGTTATAGGGGTGATACCCCACTTCCAGCGCCGCTTTTTCAAACAGCTGCGCCGACCAGGTGTTTTTCTGCGCCGGCAGCGGGAAGTCGTCTGAGCGGTCCGGGGCGAAGGCGTTGCCGCCGCGGCCTTTGCCGACGACCTTGCCTTTGATCGACCAGGCGGTCCCGGAGGTGCCGAACACTTTTTCCGCTTTATCGAAGAAGGGTTCCAGCTCGTCGTAGGTGACGCCAAAATCCTGGATGATCATATCCTGGGGAATGAAGTTTTTGCCGTAGCGTTCTTCATAGTGGCTGCGCATCCGCAGTTCGATGGGATCGACGCGGAAATGGACGCCGGACCAGTGCAGCCCGGCACCGCCCACGCCGGTACCCGGCAGGAAGGCCGCCAGCTGGCGATACGGCACCGCCTGCTGGCTGGTGTTATGCCGGATGGTGACAGTGCTTTTCGACAGATCCTGGAACAGCTTGCGGCGGATGTTGTAGGTCAGCTCATCAATCACCTGCGGATAGGCGCCATCCGGCCAGGTGTCGCGCATCGGGCCGCGCTCCAGCGCGACGACGTTGAGCCCGGCTTCGGTCAGCTCTTTGGCCATGATTGCCCCAACCCAGCCGAAGCCGACGATCGCGACATCGGTTTTTTTCAATACGGTGGCCATAATTACGCCCTCTCCCCATTAATTGATACCGGCGGGAAGGGGTAGCGTTCGCCCCGTTCAACCCAGTCCATAAAGTCGGCGCGCGCGCCGGGAAAATTAATCAGCGTCCAGCCGACCATGCCTTTATTACCGCCATGGATGGGGTCGCTGAAGAAGCCTTCTCGGGTGTTCTGCAGCAGATAGGTGAAGAACAGCGAGGCCGGAAGCTGTTTGAACTCGGCTTTGCCGGATTCCCACAGGCCGAGCGCCTCGTCCTGTTGCTCGTTGCTCAGTTCAGCGAAGGTCTTGTGATACTTGTCCTGACACCACGCCTCGGCATCAGCGATCCCGAGGTTATAGATCTGTTTAGGCACCAGCGGCAGCTGATAACCCATCTCTTTCGGCACGTCGGGGTTGAAGGGCCCCTGCATATACCAGATGGAGCCGGTGGCGTAAGGGGTATTAAGCTGGCGGTCGATAAACTCCGGGACGCCGGCCTCTTTGGCGCCGGGACCGAGTTCATCCGCTGGGATCAGGCGCGCGACGGCGGCGTTGATAAACGCCCACTCACGATCGTTGAAGAACTGCGGCTTCCAGTCGCTGGCCGCCGCCGTGTTCCCGGAAGCAGGCTCAGACGCGGGGGCCGCCTGCGCGGTCGCGCTGGTGGCCACGCCAATGGCCCCTGCTCCCGCGCCGCCGATCACCACCGTCGGGATCAGCGCCATCGATTTCACCAGGAAATCACGCCTGGAATTGTTGGTTTTCTCGCTCGACATCATCACATTCCTGTCATTGAAAATTACTGTTTTTGTCGCAGACAAACCCAGTGAATGTCGTGCTGGAACCGATACCATTGCGCTTTCAAACCGCTTAGCGTCTGGCCCGGCCCGGCAAGTCGGATAAAACATCGCCAGAGGCGATATCATTTATAGGGTTATCGTTTGGATAGTAGACGATTCTCAACGAAACGCGGGAAATCGGAGAGAAATTCACCGGAATGTCATCGTGAGAAGGGTGCTGCCATAACCTTGAGGCGGTAAACCAGCGGCATTCACACCGCGCTGAGCTTACCCATGCGCCATAAAAGAGTGACTTGTATCACAAATGTTATTTTTTGTTTATGGTACATGGCAGATTAAACGTCTGTAAATACTCGTATTAGGAATAATTAAACATTTTGAGCTGTTAAAAAAGTTAATAACCGTTGTTAACTATTTTGCATCTATTTCCCGGCTAACGCGTTCAGCTGGCGATCCCCATCCACAGGAGAAGAGAAGATATGTTCGATCATGTGAAATTCGGCGCTAGCGACTATGCCGCCAGCAAAGCGTTCTTTTTACAGGCCCTGGCCCCGCTTGGCGTAACGCTGGTTGGCGAAGGCGAGCCGACCTATGGTGCAGAGCTGGCCGGCAGCGGTGATGCCTCTTTATGTCTCTACCAAAGTGCGGAAAAACCAGCGCCGCTGCACATTGCCTTTCGCGCCGACAGCCGCGAGCAGGTCGATGCCTTCTGGCAGGCGGCGCTGGCCGCCGGAGGAAAGGACAACGGCGCGCCGGGGGTACGGCCAAACTACCACGCCAGTTACTACTCCGCCTTTGTGATTGCGCCAGACGGGCACAATATTGAAGCCGTGTGCCATCTGGCGGGGTAAGCTGAGCGGAAAAAAATTCCCACCTCCGTGGGAAACGCTGAAGGTATGGATGTCTCGGATTCAGCTGACCGGCTCAATGAGGGCGGACAACAGTCCGGTGAAGTGGGTATGTGACTCAATGACATACTCCGAGGAGACTTTATCGCGGATTTCGAAACGGTCATCTGTGAAGCTGTAGACAATCACGGACATGCCCTCTTCACCAATCACTACTTTGTCATTGAGGTTCGGATCGACATAGATTTCGTTAATACGCGTCTCAAAGTTTCGAACAAAGATATTCGACCATGCAGGTTCACCGTTCTCTGCCTGCACCAGGCTGTACAATGTCATGCCATTGTACTCACCCCCATCCATAATATTGAACATATCCGCGTAGTCCGGCCGACTAATCAACAGTCGTTGAATATCCTCATAGACCCTTCTTTTCTTGTCCTCCCATTCAGCAGGCGCGACTTTGTGCATTAAATCTGCCATGACATCTGGGTCTACAGGGTCGGCAACGGGATAATTACCTTCCACCATCAGCGACTTCAGGTTACCAATCGTGAAATAGCGCTTTAGCTGGGCGGGGAATAAAACTGGCATTGCGATTGTTTTTCCTTTCTCGTCGCAAAATTCGACCAGATAGCCAGTTGTTGGCGTATTAAAAACCATCACAATCGTACCAAGCGTTCCTTTTACCAGCCCTTCATTCGGTAAATCCTCACCTAAAACCACAACGTCTAATTCGGCTCTTTTCATTTTAATTTCCTTATCAAACGAAAACAGGCCCCACACGTGTGGTGAAGACCCGAACAGGGAACCGGAGAGTTTTTCTTTTTTAGACACACCCCCACACACGTGGGGAAGACAGTCCATATACTCTGACAAAACCATGCTTAACAGAAACACCCCCACGCATGTGGGGAAGACGATGTCATCACGCTAAATGATGTCCCGCTGCAGGAAACACCCCCACGCATGTGGGGAAGACACCAGCATATTGTGTTTAGCGGCGTATTAAAACACCAGATTTACGATAATTGCACTCCGCAGGGTTTCCGCATCAGCATCAACCTTTATCAAACGAAAAAGTATGTCCCCATATCACCACCGTCGACTTGCTGCTGACCAGGACCGATATACCCTACTGGCCTGCCCGCCTCGCAGCCAGGCGCAAAACGCTTTTGTCATACCCTGAACGTAGCGCGACGTACTGATGCTTGCCTTCCGTGGCTTCGCGTAGTTACCGCTGCGGAAAAATCCACACATCCTCCGCCGGGAGCGTCAGATGGCAGTGTTCGGCATCGCGCAGCGCCGTTCCGTAGGCGCGCAGCGGAAAGTCGTCGCCTTCGGTACGGAACAGGTACTCCCAGCGGTCGCCGAGGTACATGCTGGTCAGCAGCGGGAGCTGGAGGCTATTATCCTGCGCTGCGCCGTCGAGACGCAGGCGCTCGACGCGGATCACCGCCGTCGCCGGCTGGCCAACGCTGACCCCCTCGCCCGCTCGACCCCACAGCGTCCAGCTGGCGCCTTCAACCCTCGCACGACCGTTTTCCAGCGCCGTCACCTTACCGTGCAGACGGTTATTGCTGCCCATAAACTCGGCGGCGAACAGCGTCGCCGGGCTGCCGTACATCTCCTGCGGCGTCCCCTGCTGCTCAATGACGCCATTGTTCAGCAGCAGAATACGATCGGAGATGGCCATTGCTTCATTCTGATCGTGGGTGACCATCAGCGCCGACAGGCCCAGCTTGATGATCAGCTCGCGCAGAAACACCCGCGCCTCTTCGCGCAGTTTGGCGTCAAGGTTGGAGAGCGGTTCATCCAGCAGGATCACCGGCGGGTTGTAGACCAGCGCCCGGCCGATGGCCACCCGCTGCTGCTGGCCACCGGAGAGCTGGTGCGGATGGCGGTTGCCGAGGTGCCCCAGCCCCAGTTGATCCAGTACGCGCTGCACCCGCTCTTTTATCTCCCCCGCAGCCACTTTACGCAGCTTCAGCGGATAGGCCACGTTGTCGAACACCGTTTTGTGCGGCCACAGGGCATAGGACTGAAAGACCAGGCCCAGGTTACGCTCTTCGGCCGGGATCTCGCTGCGCGGCGTGCCGTCGTACACCGTGCGGTTGCCGATGGCGATCCGTCCGCTCGTCGGTTTTTCCAGCCCGGCCACCGCCCGCAGTAGCGTGGTTTTGCCGCTTCCCGACGGCCCCAGCAGCGACACCACCTCTCCCCGGCCAAGCGTCATGGAAACCCCCTTCAGCACCGGGTTGTCGCCATAGGTGAGATGCAGATTTTCTACCGATAACTCAATCATGTAATTTCACTCCAAAGCGCAGGGCGATACCAAGGCCAATCACCACCAGCAGAATATTGATAAAGGAGAGCGCCGCGACGATATCGATGGCCCCCGCCGCCCACAGCGACACCAGCATCGAGCCGATGGTTTCGGTACCCGGCGACAGCAGATAGACGCCGGTGGAATACTCACGCTCAAAGATAAGGAACATCAGCAGCCAGGAGCCAATCAGCCCATAGCGCGACAGCGGGACAGTCACGTGGCGGGTGATCTGCCCCCGGGAAGCGCCGGTGCTGCGCGCCGCCTCCTCCAGCTCCGGGCCCACCTGCAGCAGCGTCGAAGAGATGAGCCGCAGGCCGTAAGCCATCCATACCACGGTGTAGGCCAGCCAGACGCTGAAGATAGTGTTGCGCAGGGCACGCAGTTGCACGATAAGGTGTTCGCGCAGCCAGTCGGCCACCGGCAGCGCCGAGAGCCAGCCGTGCTTCAGCGACTGATCGAGCCACATCGGCACAAACAGGAACACCCACAGGAAGGCCAGCCCGGCCAGCAGCCCCGGCACCGCACGCGGGACCAGCACGCTGTAGTCGAGAAAGCGGGTGACGTTGTCCGCTTTGCGGTGCATGGCGATGCCGACAAACAGATAGCAGATCACCGCCAGCGCGCCGCCGACGATGCCGATAGCCATCGAGTTGACGATCGCCCGCAGCAGGTTGGGCTGCTGCCAGATATTGTGGAACGTCGCCAGCGACAGCTCATCCCACAGCGACACCCCGACGCCCCAGTTGGAGATAAAGGCGCGCAGCGCCACGCCGAGCAGCGGCACGCCGATGGTCACCGTCAGCCAGGCCACCACCACCGCCCCGGCCACCCAGCGCCATTTGCCCAGCGGCAGCGCCCGCGCCTGCGACGCCTTGCCCTTCATGGTGACAAAGCGGTTGGCAGTGCGCATCAGTCGCCGCTGGAGCATTACCAGCGGGATGGTGATGCAGATCAGCACCACCGCCACCGCCGCCATCAGATGGTAGGAGGGGGTGCCGAGCTTGTTGGTCAGCTTATAAAGATAGGTCGCCAGCACCATGTTGCCCTCGGGGTCGCCCAGCACCAGCATCAGACCGAAAACCTCCAGACCGAGGAAGAAGAGCAGCACGCAGGCGTAAAGGATGGATGGCCGCACCATCGGCAGACTCACCGAGGTCATCACCTGCAGCGGGGTAGCGCCGACGGTGCGCGCCGCCTCTTCCACGTCGGAACCGACGCTGCGCAGCGCCGAAGAGATATAAAGATAGGCGTGCGGAACGTGGGTTAAGCCGGCGATGACCACAATGCTGAACATCGAGTAGATATTCCACGGCACAAAGCCGATCAGCTGCTGCGCCCACTGGGAAAAGAAGCCTACCGGCCCGGCGGCCACCACGTAGCCAAAGCCCAGCACCATCGGCGAGACGAAGATCGGCACCAGGATCAGCGGCTCAATGATCCGCCGGCCGGGTAAATCGGTGCGCACCATCAGAAACGCCAAAATACCGCCCAGCGGAATGGCAATAATCACCAGGCCAAAGGCCAGAATAAAACCTGACTTTAATGCCAGATAAAAATCCGGGTCGGTAAAAATAAAGGCGAACGCTTCCAGACTCCACGATTTGGAGCGGGAAAAGAATGGCGCGGAGAGAAAACTCTGCACCACAATAAATAACAGTGGGACATAAATCACCAGCGCCGTGATGCACACCACCACGCCGCGCGGCAGCCCCTGCCACTTTCTGCGTAATACATTCATGGTTCATCCCTTTGGTCAGGAGAAAAAACCCGCCGGGTGTGAATAAGGGGCATCGGCGATGCCCCGAAGGAGGATTATTTCGCGGCGGCGCTGCGCCATTGTTTAATAAACTGCAGACGTTTTTGCGGCTGTAAATAATCGAGCAGCGTTTCGTTGACCGGGATCGGTTTTAACGCTTTGCCCAACAGCGCGGTCATACCGTCGATATCATTTTTACCTTCAATATCGCGACGAATAGAGGGAATATCCGCCTGGCTGGCGAGGATCTGCTGCCCTTTTTCCGACAAGACATAGTCGAGCCACAATTTTGCCGCATTGGGATGTTCGCTCTCCTGGCTAATAAACGAAACGCGGGAGAGCACCAGCACGTAATCTTTCGGATAGGCAATGCCTAAAGAGGGATCGTTTTTCGCCCGCGCTTCGGCATAGGAGCCAAGAATGTTATAGCCGATCAGGTTTTCGCCAGAGGAGACGCGCTCCATCATCGTGCCGGTGGAAGACTGCACCGTCAGGCCGCCTTTGGCGATATTCGCCAGGTCGGTAAAATAGTTCGCGTCGGCCTGGCTGTCCTGCACCGCCAGCATAAAGCCGAGGCCCGATTTTTCGATATCGTAGGTGGTGACTTTGCCTTTAAATTTATCGGCCTGGCTGGCGATCAGTTTTGCCAGCGCGGTATGCGAATCCGGAACCTCATTCTGCGGGATCAGCCGTTTGTTATAGATAAACACCACCGGCTCGTAGGTGGTGCCATAGGCTTTCTGCTGCCAGACCGCCCAGTCGGGTAATTGCTTCACCTCCGGCGAGGCATATTGTTCCGCGTATTCGGTAGCTAATTTCAGCGCGGTATCCATCGACGAGCTCCACACCACGTCCCCGCTGCCGCCCCCGGCGGCCTGCTCGCTGATATAACGGTTATACAGCTCGGTGCTGTTCATGTCGTTATATTCGACTTTGACGCCCGGATATTGCGCTTCAAATCCTTTAATTAACGGCCCGGCCGCTTTGGTATCGGTGGTGGAATAAATAACCACCTTGCCCTCTTTGACGGCGGCATCCACCGTTTTTTGATAATCCGCGGGATAGCCCGCAGGCACCTCCGCCCAGGCGGCACAGGCGAAAACGGCCGTCAGTGAAACCACTAAACCACTTATTTTCCTATACATGATACCAACCTTTAATCATCAATTAATAAACACAAATTTAACATATAGTGGTATCAGCTCCCCTTGCAACGCCGGGGATGGCTTTTTTCTGGCTTTTGTGACACTGGCAGAATTTAAAAATGTGGTGTTTATGGCGTTAATTAAAACGCGATCCCGGCCCCGTTTTTTATCGCCTGTCGCCTGACGCAGACACAGACGCAGTGACATTCCGCCGGGAGATGCCGCCCTTGACCTTCTGCGCCTGGCGGCGCAGCATAAAACGGCAAACATAACAAAATAACAACAGACTACAGGAGAGAATCAGTGCCTACAGGACACCGCTTTCTGGCGACGGATCTGCATCAGTTTGTCGTCTCACTGTTTACCCATCTCGGCAGTACCTCAGGGGAAGCCACCCTCGTCGCAGACCATCTGATCGCCGCCAATCTTGCCGGGCATGACTCCCACGGCGTCGGGATGATCCCAAGCTACGTGAAATCCCACGCCGGTGGTTTTCTGCAGCTCAACCGCCACGCCACGGTGACCAAAGACGCCGGCGCCGTGGTCACCCTCGACGGCAACGCCGGCTTCGGCCAGGTGGTCGCCCACGAAGCGATGCAGTTAGGCATTGAAAAGGCGAAGCAGCATGGTATGGCGGCAATCGCCCTGCGCAATGCGCATCACGTCGGGCGCATCGGCTACTGGGCCGAGCAGTGCGCCGCCGCCGGGCTGATCTCCATCCACTTCGTCAGCGTGATTGGCGACCCGATGGTCGCCCCGTTCCGCGGGAAGGACAGCCGCTTCGGCACTAACCCGCTGTGCGTGGTGTTTCCCCGCGCGGGCCATCCGCCGCTGCTGCTGGACTACGCCACCAGCGCCATCGCCTTTGGTAAAACCCGCGTCGCCTGGCATAAAGGCGAAGCCGTGGCCCCCGGCTGCCTGATCGACGCCGCGGGCCGACCCACCACCGACCCGGCGGTGATGCAGACCTCGCCGCTGGGCGCCCTGCTCACCTTCGCCCAGCACAAAGGCTATGCCCTGGCGACGCTGTGCGAAGTGCTCGGCGGCGCGCTCTCCGGGGGGCAAACCACCCATCAGGAGAGCCTGCAGACCAGCGTCGACGCCATCTTTAACTGCATGACCACGGTGATCCTGCGCCCGGACGCGTTCGATGCCCCGGACAGCCAGGCGCAGACGGAGGCCTTTATCGCATGGTGCAAGCAGTCGCCGCACGATGCCGATGCCCCGGTGCTGGCGCCCGGCGAATGGGAGGCCGCCAACCGCGAAGCGCGGCTGGCGCAGGGGATCCCGCTGGATGCCGGCAGCTGGCAGGCTATCTGCGCCGCCGCGCGCGACGTCGGCCTGAGCGAATCGCACTTCGACCGCTGCCGCCCTCTCGCCTAGCCACGTTTACCCCCGCAGAGCGTCTGACGTCGGCGCTCTGCGTCATCGTCATTAGTGACGAGGTCACGTTCCCGTCATCGCACCATTTTAATTTTCACATGTAAATCAACAAATTAAATTCTGGCACAAGACCTGCATAGCGCAGCAGGCCTGCGTCTGCATCACGACCAGGCGTTACCGCGATCGTTGCCCGTCGGGCCCGGCGCGACAGCGATCCTCTGTTCACTGTTAACAGGTCTGTTACTGATGAAAAAAATCACGAGCGTGTGCCCCTACTGCGGGGCGGGTTGCAAACTTAAACTGGTTGTCGACAACAATAAAATCATTCGCGCGGAAGCCGCCGACGGCGTCACCAACCAGAACCAGCTGTGCCTGAAAGGCTACTACGGCTGGGATTTTCTTAACGATACGCAGCTCCTGACGCCCCGTCTCAAACAACCGATGATCCGCTACCAGAAAGGCGGCGCCTTCACGCCGGTCAGCTGGCAGGAGGCGATTCGCTATACCGCCAGCAAGCTCAGGGAGATCAAAGAGAAGCATGGCCCGCGCGCCATCATGACCACCGGCTCCTCGCGCGGCACCGGCAACGAAACCAACTATGTGATGCAAAAGTTCGCCCGCGCGGTGCTCAACACCAATAACGTCGACTGCTGCGCCCGCGTCTGCCACGGCCCCTCTGTCGCCGGGCTGCAGCAGGCGCTGGGCAACGGGGCGATGAGCAACTCGATCAGCGACATCGAAAACTCGAAATGCCTGCTGGTCTTTGGCTACAACTGCGCCGACTCCCATCCAATCGTCGCCCGCCGGGTGATCAAAGCCCGGGAAAACGGCGCCAAAATCATCGTCTGCGATCCGCGGCGCATTGAAACCGCGCGCATTGCCGACCGTCATCTGCAGCTCAACAACGGCAGCAACATGGCGCTGGTGAATGCCTTCGGCTATGTACTGCTGGAGGAGGAGCTGTACAACAAAGCCTATGTCGAACGCTATACCGAAGGGCTGGATGCTTACCGCGAAGCGGTGAAGGATTATGCCCCGGAAGCGGTGGAAGCGATTGTCGGGGTCAGCGCGCAGGCGATCCGTGAGGCGATGCGCATCTTCGCCGCCGCCCCTTCCGCCACTATTATGTGGGGCATGGGCGTCACCCAGTTTGGCCAGGCGGTGGACGTGGTGCGCGGTCTGGCAAGCCTGGCGCTGCTCACCGGTAACCTGGGGCGGGCGAACGTCGGCGTGGGCCCGGTCCGCGGGCAAAACAATGTGCAGGGCGCCTGCGATATGGGCGTGCTGCCGAACCTGTTCCCGGGTTATCAGGAGGTCACCGACCCCGCCGTGCGGGAGAAATTCGCCGCCGCCTGGGGTGTCGACCCGGCGCTGATGGATGACCAGGTCGGCACCCGCATCACCGAGGTGCCGCATAAAGCGCTGACTGGCGAGATCAAAGCCTACTACATCATGGGTGAAGATCCGCTGCAGACTGAAGCCGACCTCGGCCTGGTGCGCAAAGGCATCGAGGCGCTGGACTTTGTGGTGGTGCAGGACATCTTCATGACCAAAACGGCGGAAATTGCCGATGTCCTGCTGCCGGCCACCTCCTGGGGCGAGCACGGCGGCGTATTCACCTGCGCCGACCGTGGGTTCCAGCGGTTTGAACAGGCGATCCCTCCGGCGGGGAATGTGAAGCGCGACTGGGAGATCATTAGCCTGCTGGCCAGCGAAATGGGTTATCCGATGCACTATGAGAACAACCAGCAGATCTGGGACGAGATGCGCGAACTCTGCCCGCTGTTCTACGGCGTGACCTGGGAGAAAATGGGCGATATGGGCCATGTCCAGTGGCCATGCCCGACCCTCGACCACCCCGGCACGCCGTGGCTGTATAAAGACAACCGCTTCGATACCCCATCGGGCAAAGGACAGCTGTTCGCCACCGCCTGGCGCGCGCCGGCGGAGCGCCCGGATGACGAGTGGCCGCTGGTGCTCTGCACCGTGCGGGAAGTCGGGCATTACTCCTGCCGCTCAATGACCGGCAACTGTGCCGCGCTGCAGTCGCTGGCCGACGAGCCGGGACGGGTGCAGATGAATCCGGTGGATGCGCAACGACTGGGGATCGCTGACAAACAGCTGGTGTGGGTCAGCTCCCGGCGCGGGAAGGTGATCACCCGCGCCGACCTCAGCGATCGCATCAATCCGGGGGCGGTCTATATGACCTATCAGTGGTGGGTAGGCGCCTGCAATGAGCTGACCCAGGATAACCTCGATCCGATCTCCAAAACACCGGAAACCAAATACTGTGCGGTGAAAGTGGAAGCGATAGCCGACCAGCAATGGGCGGAGCGCTACGCCTGGACGGCCTACAGCGATATGAAGGCGCGACTGAAAGCCGCCGCCGACGTCTGACCTCAGGGAGCGCGCCGCGCTCCCTCTGCCGCTGCCGGTGGGTTACGCCGCCGGCAGCTGTTTCTCCACCAGCGCCACCCACATGGCCACCCCGGGACTAATCAGCGCATCGTTAAAGTCATAGCTGGCGTTATGTAGCGGCTTCGACGGGGTTTCGCCGTCGGTGCCTATCCAGAAATAGGCTCCCGGACAGGCCTCCAGCATGCAGGCAAAATCTTCGGAGGCCATCGACGGCGCCTGGTTCCAGCGCACCGCTTCCGCGCCGAGGGTGGCGATGGCCACCTCGCGCACCTGCTGCGCCTGCAGCGCATGGTTTTTGGTCACCGGATAGCCCGGGAACCAGCTAATCTCACCCTGCACATCGGACACCTGCGGCTGGGTCGCCACATAGCTTTCGATTAGCTCGCGCACGCGGGCGCGAACGCGATTGCTCAGGCAGCGGAAGGTACCGCGCAGCACCACGGTGTCCGGCAGGACGTTGATCGCCTCGCCGCCGTTTATCTGGGTGATACTGACCACCGCGGAATCCTGCGGCGACAGGCGGCGGGAAGGAATGGTCTGCAGCGCCATAATCAGCTGCGCCGCCGCGACGATCGGATCGGCCCCGCTCTCCGGCATCGCCGCATGACAGCTCTTTCCGCGCAGGGTGATCTCGAAGGCGTCCAGCGAGGCCATCATTGCGCCATCGCTGAGCGCCACTTCGCCAAGGGGGATCCCCGGCCAGTTATGCAGCGCGTAGATGGCGTCCATCGGGAAGCGCTCGAACAACCCCTCTTCCACCATTTTGCGCGCGCCGCCGAGGTTCTCTTCCGCCGGCTGGAAGACAAAGTGGACGGTGCCGCTGAACTGGCGGGTCTGCGCCAGATGGGCGGCCGCCGCCAGCAGCATCGCGGTGTGTCCATCGTGGCCGCAGGCGTGCATCACCCCGGGACGGCGCGAGCGATAGCTGACGCTCCCCAGCTCGGTGATCGGCAGGGCGTCCATATCGGCGCGCAGGCCGATGACCGGCCCGGGACCGTTTTCCAGCGTCGCCACGACGCCGGTGCCGGCCAGCCCGCGGTGTACCTGCAGCCCAAACGAGGCCAGCAGCTCTGCAACGCGGCGCGAGGTCTCCTGCTCCTGATATCCGAGCTCGGGCGCGGCGTGAAATTCACGTCGCCAGCCAACGGCTTCGGCGATCAGTGACGGCGATACGGCCATGTATTACTCCTTTCCTGCATAGCGTAATGCTGAATAATCGGTCATGCGTCGCGTTTTTTCCCCGTCGCTCACTGGCGTCGGGTCGCTGCCGCTCCCTCCGTTATATCCTGTCGTTAACACGCTGACAACGTCACGAAATGCGGCGGCGGCGCGGCGTACAGCCCTGTCGCCGCCCGGCGGTCCTTTTTTGGTAGTGATTTCAACGGTGACAACGGTCAGGCGATTAATTATTATGCAACTCAGGACGGCAATTTGCCGAAGGATCCACTACTGACCTCTCCTTCATCGGAAATAAAATGTTTAACCCAGACCAGAATCGTCTTGCCCCCACGCTGGCGATGATCATGGCCGCGTCGCTCGTGGGATTTATCACCGGCTATACGGTGCCGTTAATCAGTCTTGAGCTGGCGCAGCAGCAGATCGCGCCGCTGTACGTCGGCCTGCTGGCCGCCCTGCCGCCCGCCGGCATGATGATCTCCTCTTTCCTCTCTCCTGCGCTGTGCCGGCGCGTTGAAATGGGCGTGCTGCTGAGCGGCAGTCTGATCCTGCTGGCGCTGGCGACCATCGCCTCATGCATGACCACCGATATGACGCTGCTTTTGCTGCCGCGCCTGCTGACCGGCCTGGCCTCCGGGGTCATTATCGTGCTGGGCGAAAGCTGGATCACCGGCGGCGCGGCGGGCAGCCAGCGCGCCACCCTCACCGGCATCTACGCCTCGGCCTTTACCGGCTGCCAGCTGGCCGGGCCGTTACTGATCTCCGTCGGCCCCGCCTGGCAGGCCTCGGCGCTGATGGCGATCGTCGCGGTCACCGCCGTCTGCCTGCTGATGCTGCGCCATCTGCCCACTGGCACCCGCGAAAGCCTTGGGGAGCGCGCCAGCTGGCGCAGCCTCGGCGCTTTCCTGCCGGTACTTGCCTCCGGGGTCTTCTGCTTCGCCTTCTTTGACGCCAGCATCCTTGCCCTGCTGCCGCTGTACGGCATGGACAAAGGGCTGAATGAAGGGATGGCGGTGCTGCTGGTCACCGTGGTGCTCACCGGGGATGCGATGTTCCAGACCCCGCTCGGCTGGCTGGCTGACCGGGTCGGCATTCGCCGCGTGCATCTGTCCTGCGCGGTAGTCTTCAGCCTGTCGCTGCTGGCCCTGCCGCTGATGCTCGGCTCGCGCATTCAGCTGATGGCCATTTGCCTGCTGCTGGGCGCCGCCGCGGGCGCGCTTTATACCCTGTCGCTGGTGCGGGCGGGGAAAACCTTCAATGGGCAGAAGCTGATTATGATTAACGCCCTGTTCGGCTTTTTCTGGTCCGCCGGCAGCGTCGCCGGGCCGGTAGTCAGCGGCATGCTGATCGGCATCACCGGTTACGATGGCCTGATCGTCACCCTGGTGGCCAGCGGCGTGCTGTTCCTGCTGATCCAGTGTCTGTGCAAAAACGAGAAAACCCTGCTTGCCAGTGAGCAGGAAGAGGAGATGGATGAGGCGACGGAGTCCGCACGGTAGTTTTGAGGGTGGGTGCGATGGAACGATGGTGTCAATCGAACATGCTGTAGAGCTGCATGCCCTCACCCTGCGCCTGGGAGAAGGTGCTCTGGTCACCGACCGCAGTATGCCGACGGGGTTGCCAGAGTCTGCGAAAGAGAGCGGAATTCGCCGTGAATACGGTAACAAGCTTGTCAGTAAAAAGATCCCCAACGAGCCTTTGAGTACAGCCGTTTTTGATACCCTCACTTACCTCTTAGACAAGAGGTAAGATTTTTCTGACCTTCTCAACGTCGTCCACGTATGGAGTAGTCAACGGTACCTTGCAAATTATGTCAGGTCGGTCACTTCCTGCTTTACCGTCGCAACTCTAGCATGGTATATCAATCGTTTACTGCTGTTGGGGCGGTGTGCAGAGCCACTGCACACTAAAATACCTCATGCATCGATAACAATATCACTCGCCGGTACAGACTGGCAGGCAAGGCACAGGCCGTCGTCGGAAACTGTTTGTTCGGTGAATGAACCAATAGCGCCTTCTATCACTCTCACAGCGCAGCATTCGCACTGTCCGGCCCGGCACCCACCGGCCATAGGGATCTGGTGTTTTTCCCCCAGCTCCAGCAATGTCCCTGCTGCCGGCGTCCACAGCACCGTCACTCCTGAACGTGCAAAAACTACCTTGTAGCTGTCTTTAAGCGAGGTAATACGTGGCACAGGAGGGGCAAACATTTCTTTAAAGATATCAAAGGCAAATACGCCCCGCTCCCGTAGCCCCCCCTCAAGCGCTGAGACCATCGGACCCGGGCCGCAGAGATAAAAACGCGCACGATTGCTAACCAATTTTTCATCAATAAGCGCAGCGGTGATCATTCCAGTATGCTGATAACTCTTCCCCTGTTCGTCACCAGGTCTCGGATTATCGTAGACATTAACGATGTTAAGCCTCGGAAGTCGTTGTGACAATATCTCAAGTTGTTTCCGGAAAGCGTGGCTCTGGCTGTTGCGGTTACCATAGTATAACCACAGCTCTGGTCCTTCGTGAGTCATGTCCAGCGAGCTTAGATAACTGATGAACGGTGTGATACCTATCCCTCCGGCGATCATTACTACCGGAGCAACGCTGTTGGTTGGGATCACAAAACTGCCATCAGGGGCTGTCAAAGCGACTTCATCACCAACCTGCAGATTTTGATGAATAAAAGACGACATCTCTCCCTGTTGCTGGTGCTTCACTGAGACGGTAAAACATGCTTTGCGCCCAGGCGCGTTACTTAGGGTGTATGCACGGCACATGCTCTCGGGTTTGCCCTTCGGAAAGACCCGCAGGATAACTGCCTGACCAGCCTGCCAGTCCGGCAATTGCGCCCCGTCCACCGGGATAAAACTGACGCTGCGTACATCCGGCGTTTCCTGAACGATATCGCTGACTATAAACCGGCGCTCCCCTTTCCAGGCCAGTGCATCAGCCACCTTACGTACCGAGCAACGCATTGCTCTGAGGGGAACGGAGCCACTTATCCTGTCCACAGCCATATAGTTAATCAGCAGATTATAATTGCTGCTTTCTTCACCTTTTATCGGAAGCTCAGGTTTATTCAAATCAGGACACCCTTGCCACCAACCATATTCAGCGATCACCACGTCGTCATGAATGGCGTTGTCAATTTTGGCTCTGAAACGACCCCGACCAGCAGGGGTAATGATTTCAATCCAGTCTCTATTATCGATATCTGCATTGTCAGCTACTGCCCTGCTGACAATGGCCGTTGGATCCGGTGATTTTCGACGCAGGCTGACCAGGCTACGATGCTGGCTGTGACAAAATAGAGCGTTCTTCATGGTAGTCAGGCGCAGCGGGAAGGCATCCTGATTTGGTGATTCCTCAATATACTGCGGTACCGGCGAATACCCGTGCCGCAGCAAGCGCTCGCTGTAAATTTCTACCTTACCGGTCTCGGTGGCAAAGCCGCGTGGTTTATTGTCCGGACCATCACGCAGGGCATATTTTTTCTCATGATTGACGATATGCGTGGTGATCCCGCCGGGATGTGCACGGAGCATTTCCAATGTGAGGCCGGAGGGCTTAAGGATATGATTAAATCCCGCATCCGTATCGCCGCAAAAGAAATCGTCCCCCATTCCCATTTTACACGCCAGACGAAACACTATCTCGTAATCGGCCAGGGAACCCCCTCGAGGCGTTACCAGTTGCGGACGTAGCTGAATATGAGCATCGGCACGTTCTGAGATTTCAAAACCGATTTTCAGCGCTTCGTGCTCCCAGAGAGTGCTGGCGGGCAACAGGATATCGGCGAAGCTTGATGTAGGGGTAATAAAATGGTCACAGTGAACATGAAACTCAAGCTGCTTCAGTGCGGCGATAGCGGTATCCACATTACCATGGGTAGACAGCATATTTGAACCAAAGCAGACCAGCCCCCTTACTTTGTAAGGTTTATGTTCCAGGATGGCACGATGTAAATCGGCTGTCGTGACATAACCACTTGCCGGCGGACCCAGTGGACGTTCGCTGAGTCCAAGCGCTTTTTGTCGCTGTGATTCAGGCAATAACGATAACGGATTAACGGCATTGAACGGAGGTTTCGCATAAATTCGGTTGCTGCCGCGGGTATCGAACGCCCCGGTCAGTGCGTACAGGATGGCAATAGCTCGCTCTGTTTGCGTGGCGTTCTGGCTCTGAGCAATCCCTACCCAGGCATGGTACGCAATGCGTGATGAACGCCGAATTAACGCCATGGCAGCCTGTTGTTTTTTTATAGAAACACCGGTCACTGTCGCCACATGTTCAAGGGTGTATCCGGCAACCGCCTGACGCAAAACCTCCAGTGCCGGGGTACATACCGCCGTTTCACCGTTAGCAAGAGGCAGCGAATAGCGCCCTACCAACGAGGCTCGCTGATAAAAAACCTCATCACCCGCCACTGCATCTGTACAACAACGCGCTATGTTATCCACGCTGTCCCAAAGTAAATAATGGTTGGTTACAGCATCTGAAGTAATGTCCCGCTCACGTAGCAGCCGTCCCGAGTCTTCATTAACCAGCAGAGGTGCATCGGTCCAGGTCCTGACAAACGCCTCGTTATACCCCTCTTCCAGCAACTGACGTATAAACCCCATGGCAAGCACTGCGTCAGTACCTGGGTTGATGTTAAGCCAGACATCAGCGTCGCGAGCAAATTCTGTGTGCCGAGGGTCAATAACCAGCATTCTGGCACCTTTCTTACGCCCTTCACCAATGGCGCTGGCCTGTGCCAGCCATGTGGCGGCCGGATTGTTACCCCACAACATAATCAGTTCCGCATTACTGTAATCGGCAGCCGGCGTTATGCAGCCAAAAGTGAAAGTGTGGGCGGTATCTTTATGCCAGTTACATACTTCAGTGCTGTAGCAGGTATTAGGGCTGCCGTAGTGGCGCACAAAACGTTCAATCCACTCCACACTGTCGATAATTGGGGTCCCACTAGGCGTGGTTACCCCAAACGCTACCGATTCTGCACCACTTTCCGTTTTAAACTGCGTTAGCTTTTCAGCAATCTCTGTCAGAGCCTTATCCCAGGAAATACGTTTCCAGCCGGGATCCGCAGCCCCTTTCTCCCGCGTCCGGCGCAATGGCCATAGAACCCGGGCTTCGCTATAAATCAGTTCCGGGGCCGCTTTACCTTTCAGACAAACCGCGCCTCCAGTAGGGTGATCTTCATCAGGGCAAACAGATACCAGCCGTCCGTCAATGATTTCATTTAAGGTTCCACAACGCGAACGACAGAGCGCACAATACCCTGGGACAAAATGTTCAGACATGCCAATTACCTTTGTATTTGAGTCAACAGCCGGGTAGCCAGGTACAGACATTTGAAATCGTTCTCTGGCAAGGTAGAGCTGTTTCTCCGGAAGTTAAAGTTAATTAATAAATGAATAAATAACGTGCCCATAATGAGCAAAAAAAAGTCGTTATCAGAAGTTACACTGAACAGATGAATTAATGCCCCCACGACCGGAGAGAAAGCGCCGTCCAGCTTCATGTATTTTCTGTAGTTCTTTCTCTTGTTATCAATCCATTTTTATTGCTTACTACGCAGTTATTCTCTTCTCCTTACCATCGCTATCTTTCCCGGGCACATAGTCCTTGTATTCTCCAACTCTGTCGGAGGAGATTTACCGACAAATAAGACATTCACTCTTAATAAGGTCCAGAATAGAAGTCATCTCTACCAATGATAGCTAATCCCGGTATCCAGCTTGTCCGCGCAATCCACCCCCGCCGCCCTGTCTCGCGCATTGTTAAATTTATAATCGACGAAAACCTGCATATTCTTATTAAAATAGTAGCTGAACCCTAGCTCTTCATAATCGAGAATTTGAGTTCGTCTGCCAGCAACTGTTTGAGTCAGTCGGGTATAACTGATATCCGGCTGGAATTTGTTGGTCAACATATATTTTGCCAGTGCTTCATAACTTATGGATGATGTATTGTTATCCCGAACCTGAGGATTGATGGCGTTGTTACTTTGAGTCATCACTGTTGCCAGATACAGTTTTCTGCTGTTGTAGTTTAGCCCTTCCGCGAAGGTGCGGATGTTCTTCTGATAACCTGCATTCTGTTGCTGGTAAAAGGTCGTTGCGGAAGAGGAAGCTGAAAATAGCGCACTTAATTCTGGTGTGAAGTACCAGATCAGAGAAGCGCCATAACCATTGCCATTTTGCTGCTTTATAGTTCGATAGTCATTATTACCCTTAAACTGATACTGCAACGCCATCTTTAATGGATGCTGGAAAAGTGTTATTTCTTTACGCCATGTCATCAGATTAAGAGCACGGCCACGCATAAAGTTGTCGATGTAGTTATAGGACATCTCCCGAAAGAAAGGTGAGCGATCAGTCAACGAAGTCACATCGTACAATACGCCCCAATTGCGGCCAATATCCAGACTTCCCCAGTCGGGATTATCAATACCTATAAATGCCAGTCGAGTGGCGTTTCTGCTGGCATCTGATGCACTCACCGTATATTCCCATTGGGCGTAAGCTTGCCAGCGTCTGGCGAGATCTTTTTTTCCGGTTAACCCAAAGTAGAGATAGCTCCGATCACCATCGTCTTTTACAGTATTGCTGGTAAAACGTCTGGCGATAATTGTGCCGTAAAAATCGAGTTTTTTTCCATCCTGGTTCATAAGGTTAACCGCCAGTACACCTGGTGAGAAAAGTAGTGACAACGCGACAAGACAGTAGCGTGAAAATTGCAATGTCATGATAAATGCCCCAAAAGATGCCTCGGCATCTGAATAGTTGTAGGGAGAAAAATTTACCGGGACATATGCTCAGTGCTTCCTTCCAGTAAAATGTGAGGATATTGTTATGCTGAAACTGTTTGTTTATGACTAAAGTAGCTAACAACGCCGTTAGTAATGGCGGAAGCAATTTTGTGGCGAAATGCAGTAGTGCCCAATAATCTCTCCTCTTCCGGGTTAGTAATAAATGATGTCTCTACCAGGACAGAAGGAATGTAAGGAGATTTAAGAACAACAAAAGCAGCTTGTTCTGTCTGGTTTGAATGCATATGGTGAACAGGTGAGATGTGACGAACAATATGTGAGCCCAGCAGCAGGCTCTCTTTAATTGTCTCTGTCTGTTCAAGATCGAAAATTATCTTGTCCAGATATCTATCTTTATGGATGACGCTCTTACCGGCAACATCATCTGCAGCGTTCTCACTTTTAGACAAGTATTTGGCCATTGCACTACTAGCGCCCCGAGTTGAAAGAGCAAATACAGAGGCGCCGTGAGCCGCTGGGCTAGTGAACCCATCGGCATGGATGGACATAAACAGCGAGGCGTTATGCGCATGAGCAATCTGTACACGCTCATAAAGCGGAATGAACGTATCGTCTGATCGGGTCAGCACCCCCTCAATACCGTATCCTTTTAACAGATTTTTGACATTATTGGCTATTTCCAGCACAACATGTTTTTCCAGTGCCCCCTGATGACCCACGGCACCAGAATCAATACCGCCGTGCCCAGGATCGATCATTACCGTATATTTGCCACGGCCATGTGTTAGGGCTCCCGAATGAGGACTAATAATTGATGAGCGAGATTGTGCATAAGTAAACGGGCTAATGAGCGTATTTGCTGCGAGGGTGGCTAAGCTCGCAAGAAGTAGTTTCCGCCGGGTAATTTCGTAATCCAATGTAATAACCTCATACTGTAAATTTAAGTTATGTTATAACGTAACATTAAGCTCTAAATCGAGGTTTTGTATGTTATATACTGTTGCAGTAGGTTACTTTGTGTTTCCTGTACTCCAGTGAGCGACAGGCAGACAAAAGCTGCAATAAAACCTCAGAAAACAATATGCTGCTTGCGGAAACATCCTGATACACACCCTTTCAAAAGATAATCATTCTCATTTAATAAAGTTATGTTATAACATAATAAATCATTATAAACCCGCTCAGCAGGTCATGATGACCCCATTATTCAATGACGCTTCCTGGGGAGGAATTATGTCTACCGAACTCATTAAAGAAGAAAAACTAAATATTGGTGCCGTGTTAGCAGTTTCACTCAGTACTGTTATAGCAATGTTGGATAGTACGATAGCTAATGTTGCATTACCGGTTATTGCTAAAGATTTTGCCGTTTCCGAATCGTCGTCCATCTTGATCATTAATGCTTATCAGTTTGCAGTGATCGCCTCTCTGCTGGTATTTGCAGCTCTGGGGAGAAAAGTGGGTAACAAGCGCATTTTCATTATGGGGACCATCCTTTTTGCTTTCTCATCGCTGGGCTGTGCTCTCTCTGAGACGCTGAATATGTTGACTGTTTTTCGTGTCGTTCAGGGTTTTGGCGCAGCTGCAATTTTGAGCGTAAACGCGGCACTGATAAAAGATATCTATCCGGCCAGGCTATTAGGCCGCGGATTGGGGATAAATGTCATGGTCGTATCCGTTTCCGCAGCTGCCGGGCCTTCAATAGCCTCTGCAATCCTGTCCATCGCGAACTGGAATTGGTTATTTACAATTAACGTACCCATTGCCTGTATTGCCCTTGTACTGTGCATAGTATCACTGAAACCCAGGCAACGAATGGAAGCTCGGTTTGATAAAGCAGGAGGTGTTCTGGTCTTCCTGACGTTTATTTCGTTCTCGACGATGATGTTAGGCTTAACCAAAAATAATCTGATTGAAGTTGTCTTGAGTGCGATAATACTTATCATTCTGGCATTCATTCTGTATAGGGATCAGCGAAAAAAACAGGATTCGGCTTTGATTCCGGTGGCTATGTTCCGCAGTAAAACCTTTTCCTTGTCATTGTTGATGTCAATGCTGTCATACAGCACGCAACTGCTGGCATTTGTCTCTTTGCCTTTCTATTTCCACAATGTGTTACACCGCAGCGTGATTGAAATAGGTATGCTCTTAACAGCATGGCCACTGGCAACGATGTTGACGTCACTGATATCGGGTGATCTTATAAAAAAACATGATCCCAACCTGGTGGCGCTCTCAGGGTTATCATTATTGCTGGCAGGAACACTACTAATGACATGGCTGCCTGCGGCACCTACAAATTTACAGATCCTTTGGCGAGTAGCAATTTGCGGTTTTGGTTTTGGTCTGTTTCAGGCTCCTAATAATTATCTCATTATGACTTCAGTTTCCCATGAGAATAGCAGTATTGCCAGTGGGCTGTTAGGCAGTTCGCGTCTGGTAGGGCAAATCATTGGTTCGGCATTGGTAGCCATATTCATCAATATTTATGCGAGCCACGGTACTTCGATTAGTTTGTTCGCTGGGGCATTATTCTCGTTACTGTCTCTGACTGTCAGTTACTTTCGTTATAAATCTGAAAATCAAACTCAAAATTTCAATAAAAAAATTGTATGAGGTTCCCTTTGAAAATCAAATCAATTATGACAGTGTTGTTACTCATGATTTTTTCGGTACTCTCTGGCTGTTCAACCTATAATCCAGTCAGTCTACAAAAGAAAAGCATTGCGCCGGAAACAAATTACTATGAAGTTCACCCTGCGATATATGTCGGCGATCAGCTTAAATATGGTTTACTGAACGGAGAGCATGGCGAACTGACCGTAGCGAAAATTGAACCAACCCGCATAACGGGCGTAAACGGAAAAGTTCTCCCTTTTTCAGAATTAGCATTTCTGGAACGGAAGGAAATTTCAACAGGTAAAACTGCTGCATTAGTCGGGGGTGGAGTGGCAGCGACAACGGTAGTTTTATTTTTAGCCGGTGTCACCATCATTGGTATAGGTACTGCGGCCGCTCTAACCTCATAAACGGAAATTTTAATCTACCGAGGCATTAAATATGGGAAACAATAGAGTTCTATTTGTATCATTTTTATCCATCATGCTTATTTTCCCTGTAGCGGGTTATGCTAAGAGTACATTGCAGGATCAAACAGGAACACGTGCAGAGAACGTCGCGAAGGCACCTGCGTTGAAATTTAACCGTATTGTCATTACCGGTAACTGTCCTTTTGGCGTCATCATGGCAAATAACCTGGCTTATAAGCATGTTGTGGGCGTAGGTCCATGGGCATTTTTGCACTCTAATATGAAAATCCTTAAAGATATGAAGCCGGATATCGCTCGTATCACAACAAACTTTATTAATAAAGACTATGTGGTTAATATGGAATCTTTACTGAATCTGAAGCCAGATATCATTTATTATTATGGTAAAAGTCAGGATGATAATCTTGAGCGAGCTGGTGTCCCTACAGTTAATCTTGATGAAGGTGGTGATACAAAATTCGAACCTGTTGAAACACAGGTCTACTGGGAGAATATGTATAATCAGACTTTGGGGCTTCCGCCAAGCCACAAATTTGCCGATGCCTGGAAGGCAACGCTCGCTATAGCGCAGCCTTATGTAAATAAGATTAAAGGACAGCATATTCGTGCACTTTATCTTGAACAAAGTGATGGCAAGCAACTTAAGGTAAGTGGGCCAAAAACCTATGGTGATACTTATCTCAAAATGGCAGGAATGGACAATGTTGCCAGTAACCTGGTTGTGAAAGGTGATGCCGGGAGATATATCGCTGTTTCGATGGAGCAAATCATTGAATGGAATCCTGATATTATCTTCGTTGTATTTGGTAGCGCTAAAGACATTCTTGACAATAAAAACCCCGGTCAGGACTGGCGTAATGTGAAGGCGTTCAAGAATAAAATGATCTTTTCCACACCGGTGGGGATACACAACTGGGGCGGGTTGACAGCCGAAACTGCTTTATTACCTTTATATATGATTAATAAATTCAACCCCAATTACATTAGTGACGAGAAAATGAAGGAATTTACACGTTTGCATTATAAAAAGATGTTTAACTATGCGATCCCTGATGCATTACTTGATGATGAGCTCAGCCAACATTAAATGTTGTGTTCAATAAAACAAATATTTCGGGATGACGATGCATGCAGAACAAAAAATACTTATTGGTAATGACAGTGTTGTTGGTATTACTCATTATTATATCAATTTCTTCACTTTTCATCGGACGCTATACGTTATCTTTTAGTGATATGCTAAGAGAATTAGTACACTATGATGGCAAGTACGGTCTGAGTACCGGACTTGCTGTTATTTCCAATCTCCGGTTGCCAAGAATAATTGCTGTCATGATGGTTGGAGCCGGGCTATCGGTAGCGGGATGTACCTATCAGGCTGTACTACGCAATGCGCTGGCGAGTCCGGATGTACTTGGCACATCTTCGGCGGCGGCGTTCGGTGCTGCTTTAGGAATTTTGCTCGGCCTCCCCTTGCAGTTAAGCGCGTTTTCTTCGTTCATGTTTGGCGTTGTTAGCCTGTTTTGCGTTATGGGCCTTTGCCATCTCAAAAAAAATCACAGCGAACTAACCACTATTCTATCAGGTATTATTGTTGCTTCTGTATTCATGTCTTTTGTTTCAATTATTAAATACGTGGCCGATCCACAGGATCAATTACCAGCCATCGTATTCTGGTTAATGGGGAGTTTTGCTTCGCTGGTTAAAGGGCAAGTATATGAATTAATACCTCTGTTTGTGATTTGCTACCTGATAATCTACAGGCTCAGATGGAAAATGAATGTTTTATCACTCGGCGATGACGATGCCAGAATTGCCGGAATGAAACCGCAATCGCTAAAGGCCACATTGTTAATCACCGCCTCAATTCTGGTCGCCGCATCCGTCACGATTGCCGGTGTGGTTGGCTGGGTCGGTCTGGTGATCCCGCATCTGGTCCGGACGCTTGTCGGCTATAACCATGGAAAGCTTATCCCTGCATCTGCATTATGTGGAGCTCTGTTTTTACTGGTCATCGACAACCTGGCCAGAACAGTGACCTACGCAGAAATCCCAATTGGCATTCTGACTGCGCTAATTGGTGCTCCTCTATTTGCCGTACTCTTCATTATGAGTAATCGCTATGATCGAAGTAAATAATCTCACGTTTGCATTCAAAGGACGTAGCCCTACATTTGAAAACATCAGTTTCTCTTTGCCGGAGGGGGAAATACTGTGCATTCTGGGCCCGAACGGTGTGGGAAAAACCACGTTGCTTAAAACGATAACGGGACTGTACCAACCCTTAAGCGGCACATGCCATATCGGAGGAATAGACGGTAGAAAGGCCCGTCTGGCACATGTACCGCAGGCAAGGCACATTCAATTTTCCTATAGTGTACTTGATTTTGTTTCATTTGGACGTCCGTTATGCGGTGGTATATTGCCCTCTCCCGGAAGCAAGGACCTTGAACAATCTGCACAGATGTTGGCCGATCTTGGTGTTTCATATCTTGAGTCTAAAAACATTAACCAGATTAGCGGCGGTGAACTGCAAATGTGCTATATCGCCAGAGCACTGGTTTCTGAACCAGACATCGTGGTACTTGATGAGCCTGAATCCAATCTGGATTTCAATAACCAGGCACGTATTATTAAGTTATTGCAACAACTATCGCGAGAGAAGAATGTCACTATCATTCTTAACACGCATTTTATAAATCATGCAAACAGTATTGCGGACAAATGTTTGTTGATGAAGAGAAAGGAGTATTTTTTTGGTAATAAAGAGGTGGTTCTCCAGGAGGAGCGTCTTGGTGAATATTTCAATGTCCCCGTAAAACGGTGCTATTTTGAGCATAGAGGTGTGCAAGAGGAGTCATTTGTGATTGCATTATAAATGACAGATAGTGAACATTAAGAATAACCGTTCTATTACCTCGTTATCATTTTCAGGAATGTTGTTTAACTATGTTTTATATTTTTACATCCACACAAATTCAAACGCAACTGAAACCATTTCAATCAAGGGTAGTTTTAAATTGGCTTCAAAAAGATCGCCTTTGTAATAAACAATAGTAACCAATAATATTATTAACTTGCGTAATTATTTCAAGGAGCCATGGAATTTAAATTTATTACACTACCTGGCGTTCTAACGACCGGCCCGATTCCTTAGCCGAGGTTATCTAATAAATTATTTAACCACCACTTTATTATCTCTTGATAATATGCCACAAACAATAACATTGAGGTTAAATTATGAAACATAAAATTCTTTTTTATCTGATGCCGGTTATGTTAATACCGGGTGCTGTAAATGCAGCGGAAATCTATAACAAAGACGGAAATAAATTAGATATTTACGGTAAAATTGCCGGCTTACACTACGTCTCTAAAGATAAAAATGCTGATGGCGATCAATCATACGTTCGTAGTGGCTTTAAGGGCGAAACGCAGATCAATAATCAAATCACGGGTTACGGCCAGTGGGAATACAACATTCAGGCAAACAACACCGAGAGTGCCAGCAATCAATCATGGACTCGTCTGGCTTTCGCCGGCCTGAACTTTGGTGACGCCGGATCGTTTGACTATGGACGGAATATTGGCGTGGTCTACGATATAACCTCCTGGACTGACGTCCTTCCCGAGTTCGGCAGTGACGGTAGTAACGGAACCTATGATTCCGATAATTTCATGCAATCCCATGCGAATGGACTAGCTACATACCGGAATAGTGATTTCTTTGGGCTGATCGATGGTCTTAATTTTGCTCTGCAATATCAGGGAAAAAATGGTAGCACTAGCGGCGAAGATGCTACCAATAATGGTCGGGGCGCACTCAGTCAGAACGGTAACGGATTCGGTACTTCCGTCACCTATGATATCGGAGATGGTTTTAGCGCAGGTGTCGCCTACTCTCATTCCAGACGTACTGATGCTCAGAACAAGCTAGCTGTTGGACGCGGCGATGACGCTGAAACTTATACGGGCGGGCTGAAGTACAATGCGAACAGAGTCTATCTTGCTACACAGTTCACGCAAACCTATAATGCCACTCAGCTGAGGGGGAATGGCGGACAGGATTCCATTAGCGGTTTTGCTAACAAAGCGCAGAACCTGGAAATGGTTGCTCAGTATCAGTTTGACTCGGGCCTGCAACCCTCCATCGCGTACTTACAATCTAAAGGGAAAGATATTGAAGGTTTCGGGGATCAGGATTTATTGAAGTATATAGATGTTGGTACGACATATAACATCAATAAAAATATCTCGACTTATGTTGACTATAAAATAAACCTTCTTAAGGACAACGACTTTACACAACGCGCCGGAATATCAACAGATAACATTGTTGCCGTCGGATTAGCATACCAGTTTTGACACTCTTATCACCCAGTTCAACCTCTTATAGGTTATTATAGGGGTTCGAAAAAGGATAAAAAATGAGAACGCAGAAAAAATGTCTTGCATATGTCTCTATTGTGGTTGATGACTACGATGAGGCTATCGAGTATTACACAGAAAAACTTGGGTTCATGCTTATAGAGGATACACCTCAACCGGGCAAGCGCTGGGTTGTCATTTCACCAAACCCAGAAAGCGATTGTCATTTGTTATTATCAAAAGCATCTAATGAAACGCAGCAGGCCTTTATTGGCAATCAGTGTGGTGGGCGTGTTTTTCTGTTTCTACAAACCGATGATTTTTGGCGGGATTACAACTCAATGAAGGCTGCTGGCGTACATTTCAGTGAAGAGCCGAGAGAAGAAGAATATGGTACCGTAGTGGTCTTTGAAGATCTATACGGTACTCGTTGGGACTTACTGCAAAAAACCTGACAGTAGTCATTCCCAGGCATGGATATTCTCCATGCCTGATCCAAACTTCTACCAGTCGTAGCCAAGGCTGACCGACTCTTCTTCTTTCTCACCGGTGTAGGGGTTGAACTTCGTGGTACCGCTAATACTTATTTTCCCACTTTTCGTCGTATAGGTTTCTTCCTGATAACCCCCGCCGAACATCGATTTCTTTTGCGTGAACTCAGGATAGTTGGCCTTTTCATCATGCCACTTAAGCTGCTTCTCTTTGTATTCAGCAGCAGATGAAGATACTGTACTCGCTGGCTCCGGGCCGCTATAACCATAGCGACCGGCAGGAAGTTCGGCCATTGCGTTAACTGCAATAGCAACCAAAATAAAGGGGATGAAAATAGTGAGTGTATATTTTGTAGTATTATGCATATCCGCTTGCCTACCAGAAGACGATAGAATAATCACACAGGATTAATATTGTTATTTACCAACCGAAGCGAGCGACGCTATCAGTACTATTGCCTGTGCGTCCTCTTTCCTGAAGTCGTTGTATACATTGCTGTCTTAAGTATTCTTTTTTCTGCTCTTTACTCATATGACAGATTTTGTTGAGACCATAGGAGGATGCCAAACTATTATATGGATAAACACCATTGCGCTTTCTCATGGTTTCGTAGCAACAGGTCCGGACATTACCAGAATTGCAAGCTGTCAACACAAACAGCGGAATAACCAAAAATCCATTTCTTAAAACTATCAACACCGAAAATCCTTGTCTATTAAGCAATTTATTACGTAAAACCCGTTCTTTCCATTCTCGTTTTTACGATAGTAACACCGTAAAGAGATGATAACAATAATCATTACCATTTTATCACCTCTGCAGATGAGAGGTCTGAACAGTTTACCCTGTTAAAAGGTCATTATTATGTTGAGTCTGACAGCCACTGCTATTCACTATCGCTTTTGATTAAAACCTGGCTTCGTCGCGGCTATTTTCACTACCTCTTCTTCACCCAAGCCCCTTTACCCTTCGATGTCTCCGTTTGTGATCGCCATTCTGATAGCTTCTGCAGTCGCCGCAAGACCTAATCGCTGCCAGGCTGATCGAAGATGGTTTTCGACCGTACGGCGGGAAATTCTCAGCATCGCTGCGATGTCAGCCTGTCTCCGACCGGTTGCAGTCCATGCAAGTACCTCATGCTCATGTCTCGAAAGCGTTCCGCCATTGTGCCCACGAACAAGTCCCATCATTCTGCGCAAACGATAGAAAACCGTAACAGCAACCAGTGGGATCCCTGGTTGCTCCTCTGAGGAGCTGTCGACCTTCTCACCGCCAAAGCTTACCGCCCCCTCCAGCCCCGTGCAGGCCAATCACCGGGGTTTGTAAACCGTGGACGCCACTTTCCTGTGGTTTACGCACAACTCGATACAACTCGCCTGTTTGTTCTGAAAACTTGCTCCAGTAAAATGCTCATCAGTTTCTAATACATGTTGGGTCATCGGGCAACGGCGCATATATGTCTGTTCATCGACGGTTCCACCGTTGTTAAACCAGTCCCCTTCGACCCAGAAAATTCTGTCAATCATGGCCACGTGATATGCAGAAGCAGAATAAAAAACATCGCGGCTCTAGCCTAATCATGTCGCAAATTGGCATACGGCAACCTGTATCTCCAGCAGGCTGTTGCTATTTTCGATAGTGATTGCCGTACGAACTGCATTATTTTCCAGCATGTCGTAGTTCTTTACTGACTTCGCTTAATAAAGCTTTCGCGGCAAGTTGACCTAACGCGTTACCGGCCAGCGGGCTATCGCCGGTCAGCATTTTCCTATCCTGACATGTAGCACCGCTGATATCCGTGTTAACTATCTCAAAACCTATGCTTTTTAGCTGCTCGCCAAATTTCCAGGTCAGGTGGCCTGGCATATACCCAATCTCAGGTGTCTGCGCATCCAGTGTATCCGGGAAAGCGCAAATCTTATACCCAGCAAACAGATCGCTACGTTCAACTGAGAGAAATGCAGCTGGGCCATGACAAAGCGAAATGATGAATTTATCGTGGGCGATGGCCCACTCGAGAAGATTTTTCACTTCGATACTAGCAGGAAGTCCGATAAGTGCGCCATGGCCACCGGGAATAAATATGCCAAGATAATCCGAATTGTCCCCCAGTTCAGTGCTGAGGACATCTGCGAGTTTCAGCGGTGATTTAAAGTGCTGATGGTATTTAGAAAACAGCCCCGTAACTTCAATATCCTCAGTTGGCATGGCCCAATACTCGAACTTTACCGGGTTACCGGATAGAGTGGCAATATCGAAACTAAAGCCTGCTTTATCGAGATGATACATGGGCAACAGCGTTTCTACCGGATGGTTTCCCGTGGAGAAGAAACTCCCGTTATCCATTTGCAAATAGCGCTCGTCGGTACATAACATCAGGATCTTCCAACGTCCCCCTGTGTAAGGTGAAGGATAATTGGCGTCGCTAAGATTTGATCGAGCTGATGTAAACTGGCTTAGTGAGTACGGTGAAGGGAAAAAAGCATCATATTCAGCCGGGTCCGCTGTCGGATGTTTGTCATTGGAGGTAGTTGCAGTCATGATATTCTCCTGAGATTAATGATATAGCCTTGTCACTATAGAATGATCAGATTACATGTAAATAAGGGATTTCCCTCAGGTATACGGCGAAATGCTATTTAAGGCAACCATTAACTCATTGTTTAACATTACACTTAGTATTGTTACCTATGGAAATAGATATCAATACTGCTTGTCGTGCTTAGCTCATCCATGAGCCGTATCCGCTCTCCCTAAATTATGCGCATGCGGCGATCCGCTCATTGAGCGTGGTGCTTATCTTCTCAACCAGCGATGAAATACTTTCCTTGGTTCTCTGATTGCGTTTGATATCAATGTCAAAAGTATCTGTGATTGTACTGGGAAGTCCCCCCAGTAGACATACCCGGTCCGAAAGCATCACGGCTTCTTCAACGCTGTGTGTCACCAGCAGCATCGAGCGTGTATTAATGACCCGCTCTTCCCATAATTCAATCAGATCCTGGCGAAGCTTATTGCCAGTGAAAATATCCAACGCAGAGAATGGTTCATCCATGAGTAAAAGATCCGGCTCAACTGCCAGTGCACGAGCAAACCCGACGCGCTGGCGCATCCCTCCTGAAAGCTCACGCGGGTAGGCTTTTTCATAGCCAGTCAGGCCAATCAAATCCAGCATATCCATTGTTCTTTTATCCACTTCATCAGACGAAAGCCCCTGCGCCTGAAGGCCAAATGCCACACTGTCAAAAACATTTAACCAAGGGAATAACGCAAATGACTGAAAGACCATGCTGGTATTTTTGCCGGGACCGTTGACAGGCAAATCGCAGCACACAATCGTGCCCAAATCAGGTTCGACCAGACCGGCAGCCATTCTCAACAACGTCGATTTACCTGAGCCGGAACGCCCGAGTAATGCAACAATCTCATTCTCTTTGACCTCAAGATTGATATGCTCCAACACCGTGATTTTTTGCTTCCGGTCTTTTTTATAAAATTTGGAGACATTCTTAACTTCCAATACCAAGTTTGAATTTTTCATATTATGTCCTGATAGCGAACTTTTAATTGTTAATCGAATTTGAAACGATTTTCTGCATAGCGATACAGGGGTTGCCAGACGAAAATAATGCACAGCAGCACCATCAAGCACATCGCCAGACATCCTAATGCTTCCTGCGGATTTTGCCCGGCATCGCTGGCGATAGAGATAAAGGCGCCCAGACCATACGTTTGTAGGGTAATTTTTCCCCAGTTTAATACCTCAGCAGCAATCGCAGTATTCCATGCCCCCCCGGCTGCCGAAATAACGCCTGTGACGATATAAGGGAAGACGGCCGGAAGCGTGAATTTAGTCCACCACAGCCATCCGCGAAGATGAAAAATTTTACTCGCCTCAACCATCTGGCTGGGGATCATTGATGTGCCAGCGATGACGTTAAACAGAACATACCATTGTGTACCGAGCATGATCATTGGGATGGTCCAGCTCCCCAAATTCTGGTGCCACGCCACAATCATAAAAGCAATCAACGGATAAAAGACGTTGGCAGGAACCGCAGCGAAAACCTGAATAATTGGCTGGAAAAAACGAACCAGACCGGGCCGTAGACCAATCCAGACACCAAGCGGCGTAAAGATAATGACGCTAAGTACCATGGCGGCAATGACCCGCCCCGCAGTTAACCCCATCCAGCCCGGAAGTGAAGTCAGATACTCCTTAGGAATAAACAACCACAGCTGATGACCGTAGTAAATGCAGCCAACTACGATTGCCAGATACCACAAGCTTGACCACAGCCAGTTCATTTGGCCCAGAATAGCAAACACGCGATGAAGCCGTAATCCATACCAGATTTTTGGTAATACAAACAACCAGATCCGGGAGAACTGTTTACAAACGTGCTCCAGCCCATGTCCAATCATTGAATGACTCAGACAGTGATAGAACCATGAACTGGGTACTTTTCTGTCACTCACATCCTCATATTTAAACTGATGAGCGTAGCGGACTAACGGGCGAAAGAGTAATTGGTCAAAGATGACGATATTAACGATAAGCGCCAATACCCCGCGAATAACACCAGGAACACTACCATCCTGAAGCGCAATACCGATATAAGAACCAACGCCAGGTAAATTTGTACTCCCATTACCTACTGTCAGCATCTCGGAAGCTATCAATGCAAACCAAGCCGCAGACTGCGATACCATCGTATTCCACAGTAACCCGGGAAATGAGTAGATAAACCCCAGCCGCCAGAATTTCTGCCATGGGTTATAGCGGAATGCATCCGCCGCTTCTACCAGTTCGTTAGGCACCACTCTTAGCGTCTGGTACAGCGTCAACATCATATTCCAGGCTTGCGCGGTAAACACGGCAAATATCGCTAAACCCTCAAGCCCCATAACACTATGTGGGTAAAGTCCCAGGAAAAAGGCGGTAGTGAAAGTCAGGAATCCTACTAACGGTACAGACTCCATAAAGTTGACAAAGGGCAAAATAACTCTTCTCATCGGTGCATATTTTGCTGCCAGAACCGCGAAGACAATTGAAAATAGCATTGAGTAAAAAAGCCCGATAACCAGGCGCATAGTGGTGCGCAGCGTATAATAAGGAAGAACATGATAATCCAGTCTAATCACAGGTAAATCACGCCCATTGAATACGCTATGCATCCCCTGCCAACCGTAGATAAATGAAGCAATACTTGCCATAAAAATGAAACAGACGACTACATCATTAAGCCATGAAGTTGTCTTACTTCTGTGTTCTGTCAATGAATACATAATAAGAGTCTCCGCTCATCAATTCACGCACAGAAAATACCATTCACTGGACGCAAATGAATAATTTAAGATGGAATTTAAAACTCCAAACAGCCACAGAGGTACCCCGTTTTATCCGATCCTCTGTGGCGTATTATGAATTAAGGCAGCAGCGTATTTATATAATCTATAACAGCACGCTGTCTTTTTTTTGCTAATTTATGCAAGATACGACTAACGAGACTTTTCCTGCCCGGGAAGGTTTTATGAATGAAGAAAGGTGATGAATTCCGCGGTGGTTGGCAGACATTCGCCAACGCTGAAAAAGGAATAGTGCTATCAACATCAATTAAAAACATATAACGTTTGGTTGTGAGCAACATGCTACACCTCATCTAAGTGCATAAAATGAAAGGTCATTCTCGACAGTTTTAAGGCAACTGTAATGACTACCTCCATTGCATCCACCTAATTTCAATGCAGATAGTCAGCCTGTAGCTAGCCCTCTCGATGGAGGCTCATCAGAAATGTTGAGTGTCATATCATGTCTCCTCATGAAGATACTGGATTAATTAAGCGGTATCTGGATATTATTGATAAGCACACCGCACTACCTCAATGCTAATGTTATAGCGCAATCTCATGTTCCAGGTAAGATTGCTTCCCATCGGGACCGGCAAGCAGCGCCAGCAATTTTTCGCTAGTTTGCCTTGTTATTGATTGTAGAGTAACTGCTCAATGTCCGACTCCTGTTTTAAAGATGTCCTATTATAACTATGCATCCTCATTCGTAAATAAAAGAATCACTTCTGGTTATGAACTGTTTAGCTATGACAAAATAATAATCCATGTATCCAAATAATACGACATGTTCATTTTGATATATATATTTCCATTGTCATTGAATAATGGTTGTCGGCTAAATTTAATTACAGGGATAAACGTAATGACACATGATTTCATCGAATATCGAGGAGATAGAAAAGTTAGGTAAAGTTGAAAATAATCGCACAATATCTTACATAATCAGGCTTTATTGCCCGCGGAAACTATCATACTTTTATCCATCAAGGTATTTTAAAGAGGAAATTAACATGACGGATAAAATAAAGATTTCACGCCGGAACTTCTTGTTAGGATCTGGAGCCATTACGGCCGCAACCTTAGTCACCGCACCAGAAACATTAGCAAAGAATTTAGCGCCCTCCCCCGTAGCTGATAATCTCACCCACCAACAAGAGGAGGTATTATCCAAAAATTATCGTTATCATTTTAGTGGAAAGCTGCCTGATCAAATCCCCGAAGGCTACAATATTCTACTTATCACATCAGATCAGGAGCGTTATTTTGATCCATATCCGTTCCCCGTACCTGGACGTGAGCGCTTAATGGCATCAGGCACCACATTCACTAACCATCATATTTGCAGTAGTGTTTGTACGCCATCGCGCTCGGTGTTATATACCGGTTTACATATGCCAGAAACCAAAATGTTCGATAATCCTGGTTTCCCGTGGATGCCGGATAGCCTTGACCCTGAATTAGGCACCATTGGTAATATCATGAGTGACATGGGCTATTATCCTGCCTATAAAGGGAAATGGCACCTAAGTACTTTAATGGAAGATCCAGTAACCAAAAACACTGATGGAAGTACTGATCTCGGCATGATACCCAGGATCAAACTACATGAAATTATGGAAGGATATGGTTTTCACGACTATACCGGAATTGGTGACATTATTGGGCATAGCCATGGCGGTTATTTATACGATGAACTCACTGCTGCAGAAGCGATAAACTGGTTGAGAGATAAAGGTAGTGAAATGCAATCTAATAATAAGCCGTGGTTTCTGGCAGTCAACCTGGTTAACCCTCACGACACGATGTACATAGATACAGACAGTGACACCGATACAAACCAATGGCACGGCGCTCTGATTCTCAACAGTAACTCTTCAACACCAAATAAAGCACCACAAAATACGATTTATCTGGACTCATGGCCCGAGGTTCCGCTCGCCCCCTCCAGACACCAGGCGTTCAGTGAGCATGGCAGACCACCAGCGCATCTTGAGTATCAACTCTGTAATGGTTTAATGGTTGGAAATATTGCCGATCAGGATCGGCGCTGGCGAATTCTCCAGGATTACTATTTTAACTGCATTCGGGATAACGATACTCATTTGGTCAGGATCCTCGATGAACTAGATGCGTTAAATTTAACGAAAAATACTATCATTGTTTATACCGCCGATCATGGTGAGTTATGTGGCGCTCACCAGATGAACGGCAAAGGTACTTGTACCTATAAAGAGCAAGTTCATGTGCCAATGATAATCAGTCACCCTGCATTTCCTGGTGGCAGAAAATGTTCATCGCTCACTTCCCATGTAGATATCGCTCCCACCCTGGTTGGCTTGACGGGCAAAGCAAACAAAGCCAAAAGCCTTACACTGAAAAACCGTAAAGGATATGACTTTAGTACACTTTTATTTAATCCAGAATCATCTCCCATTGATGCTATAAGAAAAGGCATTTTATATTGCTACGACATGCTGTTATTTTCTGATGCGACCTATATTGGCAATATGTTTAAAATCATTAGAAATGAAACGTTAAGTAAAGAAGAAAAGCAACAACGTTTTTCTGTACTGTCCCCTGACCTCAGAAAAAGAGGTGGCGTCCGGATGATCTTCGATGGACGATATAAGTTTACACGCTATTTTTCATTACAGCAGCACCATACGCCTCAGACCCCGGATGCACTTTTTAGCCTTAATGATATTGAGTTATATGACTTGAAGACGGATCCCCATGAAATGAACAATCTGGCAAATAATCACCAAAACGTATCCCTAATTTTGAGCATGAACGAAAAATTGAATGCATTGTTCTCAAACGAAATCACAGGAAAAGACGACGGAAGCTGGATCCCTCCCCTTCATGGTATCCGCTGGGATCTCGATCCTGAAAGAGTTCGTCGTTTAATAAGAGATTAATTTTAATTGAGATGAAAACATCATGTATCGTCAATGTCATGTTATGGCTAAACCCGGTGGTGCGAAATGCAACATCGATTGTAAATATTGCTTCTATCATGAAAAGCAGTCGTTATATCCACAGCGTAAGCAGCACTGGAAAATGTCAGAAGAGACTCTGGAGGAGTATGTTAAGCAGCACATCGCGGCACAACACTCCCATCCGGTGACGTTCTCCTGGCAAGGCGGTGAGCCCTTGCTCTTAGGGCTTCCCTTTTTTAAGCGGGTTGTCGAACTCTGTCAGCGCTATGGTCAAGGGGTGAAGATAACGCACACGTTGCAGACCAACGGGATACTGCTTAACGAAGAGTGGGCAACCTTTCTCGCACAGCACCGTTTTATGGTTGGGCTCTCTGTTGATGGGCCCGAAACTCTCCACGATCGTTACCGCATCAGTCATTCGGGGAAAGGTAGCCATCGATTTGTGATGAAAGCATTATCGCTGCTGCATCGCTTCCAGGTCGATTTCAATACGCTGACGGTAGTGGGACACCATAATGTCGCCCACGCCGGTGAGGTCTATGAGTTTCTTAGGCATAGTGGTTCACGCTACATGCAATTCATTCCGCTGGTTGAACGAGTGAGTACAGAAGCAAACCCACGACTCAAATTGGTAACACCCGACGAACGGAAAGCGCGTCTGGCCCCATGGTCAGTACCTTCGAAGCAGTACGGCGAGTTTCTGAGTCAGGTATTTGACATCTGGATCCGCCGGGATATTGGCCAGATTGCGGTGCAAATGTTTGATGTCGCCATTGCGGCCTGGACTCGACAACCAGCCGTACTATGCGTTCATGCGGAGACCTGTGGACATGCTTTTGCATTAGAGGCGAATGGCGATCTGTACAATTGCGATCACTATGTCTATCCGCAACATCTTCTTGGTAATATCCATCATGATAGTATTGATGCAATCAATAACAGTGAAGCCGCCATGGCGTTTGGTCTGGCCAAAAAGTTAACCCTCACCGATGACTGCAAAGTCTGTCAGTTTCGCTTTGCCTGTCAGGGGGGCTGTCCAAAACATCGCTTTAGCCGGTCGTCATCAGGCACGGCAGGACATAATTATCTGTGCGCGGGTTATCAGCATTTTTTCAAGCATATTCAGCCCGTTATGAACCTGTGGGCTGCGTTGCTGGCTCGAGGCTGTCCCCCTGCGGCTCTGATACAGTATTTGCGCAAGCAGCATCGATTCTCACTTCGTCGAGCGCGGTAAAGAATTGCTGCAATAGTCGAGAGCGAGTTTCCTTGCGGTGGAACATCACCATTGGAATGGTGAGCGTTTCTATCAACGGTATATAGGCTATCCCGGGCATTGAAATCATACGGGCTGAGGCCGGTGCCACGGTCATTCCGTAACCAGAGGCAATGAGCAGTAGCGCCGAGTCGTACTGCTCTACCTCAATGACTCGCTGAGGTTTCACATCGAGTGAAACCAGTCGTGCCAGTAACTCATCGGCAAGGCTCGGTCTTTTTTGGTTGGTATAAATGATGAATCGTCCCCCGTTAAACGTGGCCAGTGAAACAGCGCAACCGCGTTTGGCCAGGGGATGTGTTTGTGGTAATACGGCGATAAGCTGTTCCTGATACAGCGTGATTTGTTCTATATCATCAGCAACCACATTGATTCGGCCTATACCAATATCAATATGCCCAGCACGTAGCGCTTCCACCTGCTGTATACTGTTCATCTCTACTACCTGAACTTCTACTTCAGGACACAACTGTATGAAACGTCTGACAACGGACGCTAAATGGGCGTGAAAATTGGCTGAGACAAAACCAATTTTGATTACGTTGACTTCCGGATGAAACATGCGCTGCGCGTAGCCTTGCATCTGTTCTGTGCGCTGCAAAATCTCTTTTGCTTGCTGATAAATAAGCGCCCCCGCTACGGTTGTCTTTAATGGCCGGGAACGCCTGTCGATAAGTTCCCCACCCATTTCATTCTCCAGCTCCTGGATCCGCTGGCTTAATGGTGGTTGCGATATACAAAGATGAGCGGCGGCTCTGGAAAATGAGCCTAATTCCACCACGGTGACAAAATACTTTAAACGCCTTAGATCCATCGAGCCCTCCTGGTTGTAAGAAAATGATACAACTCTATATCAAGCTGATATTCTGAAGACCATAATGATATTTCAATAGCGGACTTTTTTAAAACATACTTTGAAGCTCGTTTAATATCAGTATAAATATACGGAAGAGTATTTCAATATGAAAAATAAAATTGCATTAGAGGAACATTTCGCTACTGAGGATACTTTAGAAGACTCCTATGACTCTATCTATCCAGAGAAATGGCATGAAATTAAATATCATATTCAGGCGGTCGGCGAGCAACGTCTACGTCAAATGGATAACGCGGGTATTGAGTTGGCAATAGTGTCATTAAATGCACCTGCTATTCAGCGCATCCACGATCCTGTTCGTGCTATAGAGGTCGCGCATAGAGCCAATGATGCGCTGGCGGAACAGATCGAAAAACATCGCGATCGCTTTCGTGGATTCGCCGCTTTGCCAATGCAAGACCCGGATGCTGCTACGGAAGAAATGACCCGATGTTTTGTGGATTTGGGGTTCGTAGGTGCACTGGTCAACGGTTTTTCTCAACATGAAAGTGAGGATACCGCTCTTTATCTCGACGATGGTCGTTATGATGCGTTCTGGGAGGTGTTTGCCGCCTTCCAGCGCCCTTTTTATCTCCACCCACGTAATCCGCTCCCGTCCCGAGCGCAGGTCTACCAGGGGCATCCCTGGCTACTGGGGTCTGCCTGGGCGTTTGGCGTTGAAACAGCCACTCATGCGTTGCGCCTGATGGGTTCAGGATTGTTTGACCGTCATCCCGATCTCCAGCTCGTTCTGGGTCACCTTGGCGAAGGTTTACCTGCCCTTATCTGGCGAATTGATCATCGGGTTGAGAATGAGCCACGAGGGTATCCGTGCAGCCATTCTTTCCAGCACTACTTTAGCCATAATTTTCACGTAACCACCTCTGGAAATTTCCGCAGCTCCGCTCTGCAAGTTGCTCTTCAGGAACTTGGCATTGAACGCATAATGTTCTCTACGGATTTTCCCTTTGAAGAGATGCAATGGGCATCAGACTGGTTTGATACGCTACCGCTCAGTGAAAATGATAAATTGAAAATATCTCGTCACAATGCGCTGAATTTATTTAATCTTCCTCACTAATTAAAAGCCTATGAGGTCTGCGTCAGACCTCATTTTAAGTGCGTCTGTTAAAAATTTATTGAATTAATATGTCATACCATGAGATTCACGCGACTTAGGTTTAAAGGATGAACGATGTCAATGATTCGACTGACCGGAGTATTTTTACTTCCCGGGTTATTATTGGGATGTGGCGATCTGGATCAAATTGACATTCATCCGGAACTGAGGACGACGTTGATTGAACGCCCGCGCCTGGAGGTCGAACAGTGTTTGGGTAAGGCTGCGAAAGTGCATCAGTTGCATTTAGTCCACAGCGGGATTCTTCCCGACAATACCGATAAATTGTTGCTCCAGGGAATTCAGCAAAAGAATATTGCTGAAGTTGAGATCAGTGCGAGGGGAAACGATGTAACAGCAGTTGATTTTTATTACCTGCCACACAGCGTAAACCGTTTTGATGACATTGAAGCAATACTTGCGGCATGCAAAAGGTAACGGCAATCGAATTAATTATGAAACTACTCATCCACTCTATCCTGCTCTCCGCACTTTGTCTCTACGCCACTCAGGTCATGGCCTTTCAGAGCACATCGCCAGAGCTGCCTTTTTCTACTGAACAGCCAGTACGTTCGGAGCAACAGATCCAGCAATATGTCTACTCAGAACAACATGAGCCGTTACAGACAACACCGCTGGGAAACTGTCACGCCAGCCCAGTTCCGGGTTGTAACTATCCCTCTGAAGCAGAGAAGGAATAAAGCGATCATCGTCCGGACGGCTAACCGGCGGTGCTCTTACTGTAACGTCTTCATAGTAATTGGGTGAGTCGTCGGCGGCATATCGTATTTTCCATGTGTGATACCTGTGCCGTTACGCTCAGCCAGCAGAGGGCGGAAATTGATGGCCGTTTTGCTAGTTTCTGCCTCAACCAACGTCTTCCCTTGTATCTCACTATTGGTCGTGTTTTGCGTATCTCAGCGGGCTGGCCTGGCGCCAGCCCGCTCGGTTTACAGCACCTTGCTGAGGAACGCGGCGGTGCGTGGGTTGCTCGGCGCGCTAAAGATCTGCCCCGGCTTGCCCTCTTCCTGAATCACGCCCTGGTCGATGAAGATCACCCGGTCGGCTACTTCGCGGGCAAAGCCCATTTCGTGAGTCACGATCACCATGGTCATCCCCTCGCTGGCGAGGTTTTTCATCACCTCCAGCACGTCGCCCACCAACTCCGGATCCAGCGCCGACGTGGGCTCATCGAACAGCATAATCGACGGCTTCATCGCCAGCGCACGGGCGATGGCTACCCGCTGCTGCTGGCCGCCGGACAGGCTCGAGGGCCAGGCGTCGCGCTTATCGCTTAAGCCCACCTTCGCCAGCAAGGCGTCCGCCAGGTCGACCGCCTGCTGGCGCGGCATATTGCGCAGATTCATCGGCGCCATAATCAGGTTTTCCAGCACCGTCATATGCGGGAACAGGTTAAAGCGCTGGAACACCATGCCGACGCTTTCGCGCATCTTGTTGAGGTCGGTGGTCCGGTCGTGGGCGGCAAAGCCGTTAACCACCACCTCGCCTTCGCTGACCGTTTCCAGGGCGTTCATGCAGCGCAGGAAGGTACTTTTTCCCGAGCCGGACGGGCCGATGATGCACACCACTTCCTGCGGTTTAATATCGCAGCTAATGCCGCGCAGCACGTGGCTGTCGCCGAAGCGCTTATGTAAGTTATTAATGTGAATCACTTTTGCCAAACCTCTTTTCCAGACGGTTAACCAGCTGCGCCAGCAGGAAGGTGATCACCCAGTAGACCAGAGAGATGGTCAGGTAGGGTTCCCAGTAGGTGGCGTAGGCGCCGGAGACGGTGCGCGCGGCGTAGGCCAGATCGGCCAGGCCAATCGCCGAGGCCAGCGACGAGTCTTTGACAATGGCGATGGCGTTGTTGCCCAGCGGCGGCAGAATGCGGCGAAACGCCTGCGGCAGGATCACCTTGCGCATGGTTTTCCACCACGGCATGCCCAGCGCGCGGGAGGCCTCCATCTGCCCTTTGTCGATCGACTGGATGCCGGCGCGGAAAATCTCCGACACATAGGCTCCGGCGTTAAGGGTGATCGCCACGATGCAGGAGAGGAACGCCCCGTAGCTGGCGCGCAGCTCGCGGGCAAAGTCAGCGCTCATCAGGCCGCCGGTTACCAGCAGGCCGTCGCGCGGGTTGATAAACAGCGGCACCAGCGCAAAGTGCACCACCATAATCTGCACAAACAGCGGCGTACCGCGGAAGGCGCTAACGTAAAAACGCACCGGAAACTGCACCAGGTAGCGGAGAATATATTTCCATGGCCCGTGCTCGGCCTTCGCCATCCGCCCGAGACCGAGAGTTAACCCCCACAGCGTCCCGAGGATCACGCAGATAATGGTACATTTAATCGTCATCAGGGCGCCGTCCACAAACAGCGGGCCGTACTCCTCGATGATCTCCCAACGGAATCCCGTCATAGTCCTTCCCTAAAAAATACGGCTATCGCCTGGGCGATAGCCGTGGTCACTGAAAAAGGTGGATTATTGCGCTGGCAGCGTCGGCACGTTGTCGTCGAACCAGGTTTTATAGATTTTGGCGTAAGTCCCGTCAGCAACAATCTTTTGCAGCCCGGCGTTGATCTTGCCCAGCAGTTCGTTGTTGCCTTTCGCCACCGCAATACCGAAATACTGACGCTCAAATTTGGCATCCGGCACCAGCTTGAACTGCTTCTCCGGGTGCTGTTTGATGTAGTACTTCACCACCCCGACGTCGCCCACCGCGGCGCTGACGCCGTCCTCAAACAGCTCCTGGAGCATCAGCGGGGTATTATCGAAACGCTTGATCGCGGTGCTGTTTTTGCCCAGCACCTCAGAAACCACGATATCGCCGGTGCTGGAGTTCACCACCCCGACCTTCTCGTTTTTCAGGGCCGCCAGCGAATCAACCTGCGAGTCCTGGGCGACGACGATAGACTGCTCGGCCGGGAAGTACGGCGCGGAGAAATCGACCATCTGTTTGCGTTTATCGGTGATGGTGATCCCGGAGATGATGATATCGCGGTCGCCGGTGTTCAGCGTGGCGAAGATGCCTTCCCATGGGGTATTGACCAGCTTGACGTCAAAGCCTTCGGCTTTAGCGATGGCTTTGATGATGTCGATGTCGAAACCTTCCAGCTGTTTCTGGCTGTTTTCAAATTCAAACGGCCGGTAGGTGCCGCCGGAACCGACGGTATAGGTTTCCGCAGCCGCCTGTCCGGCTGCCGTCAGCGCGGCCATCATGAAACACGCCTTGAGCAAATTCTTGACCATGAGATTTCCTTTTTATGCATTTATTTTGCATAAAAATACACACACTGACTTTTATATGCAACCGGAAACCTTCCCGCTGGTGAATTATCTCTTCAACTGCCCCGTTTACCGCCGGATTTACCGATGGCCCGGTGCAGGTCGTTGATTCGTTTCAGGGATTTCACCGTTTTTTGTGGCGTGGTGGAGGCCACCGACAGGACAATCATCTCCAGGCAGACCAGCACCGTGCCGTGCAGCGGCATCCGGCTGCTGTCCCCGCCGCGCGGGACGTCGATCACCACCTGCGCCTCCTGGCTGAAGCGCGAGTCCACCGCCTGGGTCAGCAGGATGGTCGGAATACCCAGCCGCTTCGCCTCGCGCAGGGTGGTCATCCCTTCGCGATGGGGGGATTTTTGCCCCATCATGATCAGCACATCGCCGCGCTGCAGGCCGATAAGCTGCTCGGCGAGGCTGAAGCCCGTGCGGTTCATCACATACGCCGGCAGGCCAATGCGGCTGAACAGCCGGGCGGTGTACTCGGCGAGGATCCCCGAGGCGCCGATGCCAAAGATCCCTACCTGTCGCGCGTCGCTGAGCAACGCCACCGCCTGAGCCACCGCCGCGCGGTTGTCGGCCCGCGACAGGACCTCGCACACCCGCTGATGGCCTTCAAGCACAAAATCAATACTGGAGTTGACGTCGCTGGAGAGCGCCGTGACCGTCGAGCGCATCTTTTCCGCCGAGGTGACCGAGGTGCCGAACCAGCGCTCCATGGTCTGCTTAAGCTCGCGCAGCCCGGCGAAACCCAGCGCCTGGATGGCGCGTACCACCGTGGCGTCGGAGGTCTGGGTCGCCGTGGCGATCTCCATCGCCGTATGCTCCAACACCACCTCGCGGTTGTCGTTAATATAGCTGACCACGGCCCGTAGCCGGGGGGAAAGCTGGTGCGCCCGGGCGCGATAGCGTTCGCCGAACAGATCGACTTTGCCCTTCTCTTTTTTTACCGCGCTTTTCATTTGGCCTCCGCCGGGATCGGCCTGCCGGCAATATGCGACTGCACCTGGGCCACCATCAGAGACAGCGCGGCGTAGGAGTTAGAGATCACCTCTTCCCGCGGCAGCAAAATATAGTGCCCGGTGCGGCAGGCACGCAAAAAGTCACACCAGCCGGGCATCACACCTTCCATCGCCTGCAGCTCATCCTGCGGCTTACCGCCGGTATCCGACCGCCAGGTGGCGAAGACAAAATCGGCGTCCAGCTCCGGCAACTGTTCAGCGCTGACATCAATGCGCTGACCGTCGGGGATCCGCTCAATCAGCGGCGGAAAGCGGAACCCGGCGTCGCGCAGCACCCGGCCCAGCGCATGATACGAATGATGCACCGTGACCTTGCCGTTGTTCGCCTGGATCACGGAGACGCTGTACTGCGGTGGGTTGACCATCGCTTTCAGCTGTTTGATTTGTTCCTGATAGCGGCGCTCAAGGATCGCCAGCCGCGGCTGGGTGCCGGTCAGCTGCGCCAGCTTGCGGTAAATCTCCGGGGCGCTACCCTGCAGATGGTCGATGCTCACCGTCGGGGCAATCTTCTCCAGTTGCTCCACTGACACATGGCGGCTGGGCTCGGTGATAATCAGATCCGGCTTTGCGGCGGCTACCGCTTCCAGATCGATATCGGCGGTGCCAATAAAGCGGATATCACTGTTGTCGAAATCGACACCGGTGAGCTGGGCGCTGGCGCGCAGATAGTGGCTGCCGTCCGGGCGCGTCCGGCCGTGGCTGGCGATCGGCGGCACCCCGAGCTCAATCAACGGAATGGTAATATCGAGATCGTGCATCGAAACAATGCGCTGCGGATGCAGCAGGACGGTGACCGTGCGGCCTAAATCATCGGTGAAAGTTTGAGTTTGTGGGGCGGCGGCGCTGACGGCCCCCGTCAGCAACAGCAGCAATGAGACGAACCAACGCATACTACCTTCCTGGTTAAAGGGCATCACGGCGACGCCAGAGCAAGACAACAAAGAATGGGCAGCCCACCAGGGCAATGACAATCCCCGCCGGGATCTGCAGCGGCGCAAACGCCAGCCGGCCAAGGGTATCGGTTACCAGCACCAGCAAGGCGCCAATCAGCGCGCTGCCGCACAGCAGCGATACCTGACCGCCGCGCAGCACGAAACGCGCCATATGCGGCGCCATCAGGCCCACAAAGCCCAGGCTGCCGACGCAGGAGACGCTGGCCGAGGTCAGCAGCACCGGCGCGAAAAAGCGCAGCATCGTCAGCTGCTGCAGACGTACGCCGAGGCCGATGGCGGTCCGGTCGCCCAGCAGCGCCACGTCCGCCGCCCGGGCGGTACAGAACAGGATGATGGCCCCGGGCAGCGCCCAGCAAAAGGCCACCGCCAGCAGCGGCCAGGTGGCGGCCTGCAGGCTGCCCGCCAGCCAGATCATCGCCGTCTGCACGTCGCGAACGTCGGCGGTGGTCATAAAGATGCCGACCGCTGCCGCCAGAGTCCAGGAGACGCCGATGCCAATTAAAATAAAGCGCGGCCGCGAACAGTCGCGCGCCAGCGTCAGGACCAGCAAGGCCACCGCCACGCCGCCGACCATTCCCGCCAGCGGCCGCCAGACCAGGCCTACCGCCGGGAAAAACAGCACCAGCGCCAGCACCACGATGCTGGCCCCCTCTTTGACGCCAATCAGCCCCGGGTCGGCCAGCCCGTTACGGGTGATGCTCTGCATCGCCGCGCCGGCCAGCCCCAGCATGGCCCCGCACAGCAGCGCCATCAGGATCCGCGGCAGGCGGATATCAAACAGAATAAAGCGCGGCTGCTCGCCCATATCCTGCGGCGCCAGCAGGGCCCGCGCCAGCGTCGACGCGGGCAACGGAAAGCTGCCGCGGCTGAGGCTGTACAGCCCGAGCGCCAGCAGCATCAGCATCATGATGGCGGCAATGTTGAGCGCCGCCGGGCGCAGCAGCAACTGGCGGGAGGCGATAACCAGCGGCCGAAAACCGGCCCGGTGAACGGCGCGCGTCATTTAAAAAACCTCGCGGCGATAAAGATAAACAGCGGCGCGCCCACCAGGGCGGTCATCGCCCCGGTCGCCAGCTCCTGCGGCGCGATCAGCGTCCGGGCGGCGATGTCAGCCAGCACCAGCACCAGCGCCCCCACCGGCGCCGCCAGGGGCAGCGCCAGACGGATATCTTCCGTCACCAGACGGCGCACCACGTGCGGCACCACCAGCCCGACAAAGCCGATCGGCCCGGCCACCGCCACCGCCGCGCCGCACAGCAGCGCAATCGCCAGCAGACCCAGCAGCCTCGTCTGGACGAGATTAATGCCAAGGCCCAGCGCCACCTTATCCCCCAGCGCCAGCACATTAAGCCGTGGGGCAATGAGCAGCGCGACGCCAAGGCCGATCAGCGCCGGAACCAGCGCCGTCTGCAGCGTGCTCCAGTTCAGTCCGGCCAGGTCGCCGGCCAGCCAGGTACGCATCGCCAGCAGCGTCTGTTCATCGAGGATCAATATCGCCGCCGTCACCGCCGACGCAAACGCTGACAGCGCCACTCCGCACAACGTGATGCGCAGCGGCGTCGCCCCGCCGCGCCCGGCAGAGGCCAGCGCCATCACGCCACCGAACAGCAGCCCCGCGCCGCAGGCGGCGGTCAGCGGGCGCCCGGCGGGGAAAGCGCCGAGAGACAGGCCCAGCGCAGAGGTCGCCACCACCGCCAGCGAAGCGCCGGCGTTAAGGCCAAGAATATGCGGCTCGCCAAGTGGGTTACGGATCACCGTCTGCAGCAGCAGCCCGGCGACGCCGAGCGCCGCGCCGGTCAGCAGCGCTGCCGCCAGCCGCACCAGGCGCAGATCGACGATGATTCGCTGGTCGAAGTTGCGCGGATTGTACTCCAGCAGCGCCTGCAGCACCGTCTGTGGGGCTATCCAGCGGGCGCCTAAGCCAAGATGCACCAGCGAGGCGGCGATAAGCAGCAGCGTTAGCAGCAAGAGCGCCAGTCGGGGGCGGGCATGACGCCGCGCGGCGTACATAACGGCGGCGCTCATGCTTCAACGGCCTGGCGGGCGCGAAACGGCATAAAGAACGGTTTGCCGGTTTGCGGGTTAATCGACATCTGCACGTCAACGTCAAACACGCGTTTAATCAGCTCAGGGCTACAGACATCGTTGTCGCTAATCATGCCGGCGATGCGCCCCTGTTTGAGGAATACCAGCAGATCGGCGTAGTTCACGGCAAAGTTGAGGTCATGGAGCACCGTCACCACCGTGCGGCCATGTTCGCGGGTGAGAGTCTGGAGCAGCTCGAGGATATCGACCTGATAGCGCAGATCGAGCCAGGTGGTCGGCTCATCGAGCAGAATGGTGGCCGTTTGCTGGGCCAGCGCCATGGCGATCCAGCAGCGCTGACGCTGGCCGCCGGAGAGGCTGTCCACCGGCAGATGGGCGAATTCGGCGGTACCGGTTAAGCGCAGCGCCTCCTCCACCGCCAGCTCATCGGCCTCGGACCACTGGCGCATCAGCCCTTGCCATGGGTAGCGCCCGCGCGAGACCAGCTCGAAAACCGTTAACCCTTCCGGGGTCAGCGGCGATTGCGGGAGGATGCCCAGCTGGCGCGAGACGGCTTTCGTCGGCATCTGGTGAATGGCTTGCCCGTCCAGACGCACGCAGCCGCCGAGCGGTTTCAGCATTCTGGCGATGGTCGAGAGCAGCGTGGATTTACCGGAGCCGTTCGCCCCGGCCAGCACCGTCATTTTGCCGGTGGGAATGGTCAGGTTGATATCGTCAACGATCAGGGTCTGGCCGTATCCGGCCGACAGGGCATCCAGTACGATCCCCTGCTCTGCAGGTTTCACCCGCTGTGGCATAACTCGCTCCTGCGCCGCAGCGTTCCAGCCATCGCTGAACAATCTGCAGTCAAACAAAAATAAATCTCATTCTCTTTTGATCATGACGGGGATAGATGTAGTAGTCAATACTCGCCATCGTCATCCGTCCGTCGCGAGCACTACAGCGAGGTTGCGCAACAGTAAAACCAATAAAATCATTTAATATCAATAAAATAACAACACACCACCTCATTGAAAAGACGTGATGACCCCGCCATTTCCCACCGCCAATTTTTTATCTTACATAACATTTACTACTACATCTCTTCATGATTGAATGATTCTCAATTACACATCTGAAGGCGCGTTCAGACGCTAAACAGAGTGCTTTTATTATTCAGGGCAATGATTTTATTGGCTTAATCTGACCGCAAAGGCAGATTCGTTCACGAGAAACAGATAATGACTCAACCCCATGTCGCCTGCAGAGCGTTGCAAGGGCGCGCGCTTTTTTCGCTTCTTTTTTTAGCCTCACCGGGATTAATGGCCGCCGACAATAGCGCGGCGAAAAGTAATAACGACGCGGAAGAGACCATCACCGTGGTGGCCGACGGCGCGCAGCAGAGCGCCACCAGCGGCTATCAGCCACTCAGCTCCGCCACCGCGACGCTGACCTCGATGCCGCTGCTGGATATTCCGCAGGTGGTTAATACCGTCAGCGATCGGGTTCTCGAAGATCAGCACGCCACCTCACTCGATGAGGCGCTGTATAACGTCGCTAACGTGGTGCAGACCAACACCCTCGGCGGTACCCAGGACGCCTTTACCCGCCGCGGCTTCGGCGCCAACCGCGACGGCTCGATCATGACCAACGGTCTGCGCACCGTGCTGCCACGCAGTTTTAACGCCGCCACCGAACGGGTGGAAGTCCTGAAGGGGCCAGCTTCGACGCTGTACGGTATCCTCGACCCCGGCGGGCTGATCAACGTCATCACCAAACGGCCGGAGCGGCAGTTCTCTGGTTCGGTTTCCGCGACGTCCACCAGCTTTGGCGGCGGTACCGGCAGCTTCGACGTCACCGGCCCCATCGAAGGCACGAATCTGGCGTACCGGCTGATTGGGGAATACCAGAATGAGGATTACTGGCGCAATTTTGGTAAAAACAAAAGCAGCTTTATCGCCCCTTCCCTGACCTGGTTTGGTGAACGGGCGACGGTGACCGCGTCCTATTCGCACCGCGACTACAGCGCGCCTTTTGACCGCGGCACTATTTTCGATCTGAATACCGGCCATGCGGTGAACGTCGATCGCAAAACCCGCTTCGATGAAGCGTTTAATATTACCGATGGCTATTCCGATCTCGCTCAGCTTAACGCCGAGTATCGCCTTAACGACGCCTGGACCGCGCGCTTCGACTACAGCTACAGCCAGGATAATTACAACGATAACCAGGCGCGGGTGGTGGCCTATGATTCGGCGACCGGCAACCTCACCCGCCGGGTCGACGGTACCCACGGTTCAACGCAGAAGATGCACTCCACCCGCGCCGACCTGCAGGGCAACGTGGTGGTAGGCGGTTTTTATAACGAACTGCTGACCGGCGTCGCCTATGAGAATTACGATCTGTTGCGCACCGATATGCTGCGCTGCAAGAACGTGAAAGGCTTTAACATCTATCATCCGGTCTACGGCACCCTCGACACCTGTAATACCGTCTCCGCCTCCGACAGCGATCAGCGTATCCAGCAGGAGAGCTATGCCGCATACGTGCAGGACGCGCTGTACCTGACTGACAACTGGATCGCCGTCGCTGGCGTGCGCTACCAGTACTACACCCAGTACGCCGGTAAAGGCCGACCGTTTAACGTCAATACCGACAGCCGCGATGAGAAATGGACGCCGAAAGCCGGCCTGGTCTACAAGGTGACGCCGAACGTCTCCCTGTTCGCCAACGTCGCCCAGTCGTTTATGCCACAGTCATCGATCGCCAGCTATATCGGCGAACTGCCGCCGGAAGAGTCCACCTCTTACGAAGTGGGCGCCAAATTCGACCTGTTAAACGGCATTACCGCCAATATCGCGCTGTTTGATATTCATAAGCGTAACGTGCTGTACACCGAGAGCATTGGTGATGAGACGGTGGCCAAAACGGCGGGCAAGGTGCGTTCCCAGGGCGTGGAAGTGGATCTGGCGGGGTCCATCACCGATAACCTCAGCGTGATCGCCAGCTACGGCTACACCGACGCCAAAGTGCTGGAAGATCCGGATTACGCCGGGAAACCGCTGCCAAACGTACCGAAACATACCGGTTCGCTGTTCCTGACCTATGACATTCATAACGTCTATAACAGCAACACCCTGACCGTCGGCGGCGGCGGCCATGCGGTCAGCAAGCGCTCCGGCACCAACGGCGCGGATTATTATCTGCAGGGCTATGCGGTGGCGGATGTGTTCGCCGCCTATAAGATGAAGCTGCAGTATCCGGTGACGCTGCAGGTGAATGTGAAGAACCTGTTTGATAAGACCTATTACACCTCCTCGATCGGCACCAATAATCTCGGCAACCAGATTGGCGACCCGCGCGAAGTGCAGTTCACGGTGAAGATGGATTTTTAAGCCGGACCATGGCGTCGCGCCGGATGTTCATTGCCGGGCGGCGCTGCGCTTGCGCCGGCCTACAACTGCATAGCCTGGGGTCCTTCCCCTTCCTGTCGAGTTCG
>NZ_QEQO01000001.1:0-169197 GCF_003097195.1 Klebsiella sp. GL120222-02 | reverse complement strand
AGGCCCGGTAAGGCGCAGCCGCCACCGGGCAATGCGTTCAGCTTACCAGTCCTCCTCCTGGCCGAGGATGCGCAATATATCCTGACGATGCTGCAGCAGCTGCGGGTTATCGCGATGACGAGGAAAATCCAGCGGCAGCGCGAACTCGGCGATAATCCGCCCTGGACGCGGCGACATCACCAGTACCCGCTCGCACAGCAGCAGCGCCTCTTCGATATCGTGGGTCACCAGCAGGCTGGTATACCCCTGCTGCTGCCAGAGGGCGATCAGCTCCCGCTGCATGCTGATGCGGGTCAGGGAATCCAGCTTACCCAACGGCTCGTCGAGCAGCAGCAGGCGCGGTTCGTTCAACAAGGCGCGCGCCAGCGCCGCACGCTGCGCCATCCCCCCGGACAGCTGCCGCGGCCACGCCTCGCTGAAGGCCTGCAGCCCGATGCGGTCAATCAGCGCGTCGGCCTTTGCCTCCAGCCCCTTTTTGCCCTGTGCCTGCGGGCCCAGCAGCACGTTCTGCCGTACCGTCAGCCATGGGTAGAGCGTCGGATCCTGAAACACAAGGATCCGCTCCGGCCCCGGGGCGCCGGGCGCCGCACCGTCGATCTGCATCTGTCCGCTCTGCGGCGCTTCCAGCCCCGCCAGCAGCCGCAGCAGGGTTGATTTACCGCAGCCGGAAGGGCCCAGCAGCGCCACGCTTTCCCCCGGGCGCAGCTGCAGACTGATATTCTCCAGCACCGGTACCGTCTGTTTGCCAAGTGTAAACGCATGATGAAGATGGCTGATGGATACCGCCGCGCCGCGCGCTATCGCCGGCGAATCTGGCGTCGCTGTTACCATTGCATTCCTCCTCGCTGCCAGCTCAGCAGCCGGTCACGCAGCATAAATAATCCGCTTATCAGGCCGGAGCATAACAACGCCATCACCAGCAGCGCGGCGTACATATTCGGATAGGCCGCCCAGCCCTGGGCCCACTGGAGGTAAAAGCCGATCCCTGACTTCACTCCGACCATTTCGGCGACAATCAGCACCGAAAACGACGCGCCGAGCCCCATAAACAGGCCGACAAAGACGTTCGGCAGCGCGGCGGGGATCGCCACCCGCAGGATCAGGAAACGCTGGCTGGCGCCGAGGGTCCGCGCCACGTCGTACCACGCCTTATCAATGCCCATCACTCCGGACCAGGTCAGCACCGTGACCGGGAACCAGGTGCTCAGCGCGATCAAAAACACGCTGGCCCCGAAGCTCGAGGGAAAAATAAACAGGCACAGCGGCAGCAGCGCGGTGGACGGCACCGGCCCCAGCAGACGTAACACCGGATGAACCCAGTAGCCAATCCGTTGCGACCAGCCAATGGCCAGACCGGTGATGAACCCGCTGCTGGTGCCCAGCAGCACGCCCAGCCCCAGCAGCCCCAGCGAGTGCAACAGGCTGTCGAGCAGGCGCGGCCAGTCGTCGTGCAGCACCTCGATCAGCGCCTGCGGCGGCGCGAAAAACGGCACCGGCAGCACGGCGCTCTTGGCGGTCAGCCCTTCCCAGACAGCAAACAGCACCGGCAACAGCGCCAGCCACTTGCCGGCATGCCGCACACGCGCGCCGCGCGCTCGCCAGTAGCGATAGCTCAGCGCCAGCAGCAGTAATCCACTGCCGAGGGTGAATTGCGCCAGCGCCCACCCTTCGCTAAACGGCCAGCGCCGCCCGGCATCGGGCCAGGTCAGAGTAAACAGACCGCCCAGCAGCCACAGCGCGGCGGCCAGCAGCCCTTCTCCCCACAGCGGCGCGCGGCCGGTGGGGCGCGCCAGAGCCTGCTCAGGCGAATACGTTGGCATAGATACTCTCCGCGAACTGATGGGGATCGGTACCCGGCTTGATCACCTGCACCCGCTGCAGGTCGACCGCGTACTGCGTCAGCTCTTTCACGAATGCTTCGCCCACCGCATGATGGCCGTGGCCCTGCCCGTGCAGGATGCCGCTCACCTCCGCTTCACTGGTGTTCAGGGCATGGGCGAGGAAGGATTGCGCCACGCTTTCCGGATGCGCAGCGGCATAGCTGTGCGCCTCAAGGATCGCCTGGGTGAGCCCGGCGGCGGCCGGTTTATGGTCCCGCGCCAGGCTCCCGCTCACCCCCAGCACGCAGCAGCTGAGGTTGGCATAATCCCCGGTCATATTGCTGGCGATCAGCTGATACTTGCCGGTCTCCAGCAGACGATAGCTGAATGGCTCGCTGCCGCTGATGGCGGCGATTTCGCGCTTGTCCAGCGCCACGCTGAGCAGATCCGCCGGGTAGACTTTCCACTGCACGTCGCTGATCGGGTCGATACCGTGGCGCTTAAGCAGAATGGCGAAGAAGTTTTTATCCGGCCCGGCCATATCAGTGACGCCGATGGTTTGTCCCTTCAGGCTCTCGAGGCCGCCGAACGGCGAGTCTTTGGCCGTCAGCAGGTTCAGACAGCCGCCGTGGGTTCCGGCGGTGAGCTTGACGTCAAAGCCCTGCTCCAGCGCCTTCAGCCAGCGCAGCGCCATCCCCACCCCGGCGTCGGCCTTACCGGTGGCGATCGCCTCCAGCAGCACATCGGTGGAGTTGCCGAAGTTAACAAACTCAACGTCGAGGTTATATTTACTGAAAATCTTCTGCTGCTCGGCGACGGCGACCGGCGCAAGGCATACCGCGCTTTTATTGATCGCCAGCTTGATCTTGTAGGGCTCTGGCAGGCGCAGCGCCGGATGGGCATCGCCGCTGGCCATGTTCGCCATATCGTGAGCCCACAGCGGCAGAGAGACCCCGGCCAGCGCCAGGCCGCCGCTGAGCTGTAAAAAACGGCGGCGGGAAAAAGCGTTTCTGGTCATGGTGTCACCTCGGCGGCGGGCACGCTAAAGCTGGGGTCAAAGGTCGGCTTCACGTCCAGCCGGGTGCGGATCAGGCCGTTGGCGAGATAAAAGTCCGCCGTTGCCTGCTGCTGGGTCACCGTTTCCTCTGCCAGCGGCTGCCACTGCGACTGGCGGTTGGCAAACTGCGCGCGGGCGATCTCCGCCGGGAAGCGAATGATCTCCCCCAGCGTTTTGCCGTAGCTGTCGAGATTGGCGTAGGCCCAGCGCTCGGCGCCGGCCAGGCGCTGGAGATAATCCTGCAGCGCGGCGCGTTTTTGCGGATCGTTAAGCGCGGAATCCGTTGCCGCGAGGAAGGTATTCCCCGGCAGCAGCCCTTTGCCGCTCACCAGAATCTGCCCCTCGTTGGTCTTCACCATCTGGGTGGTGTAGGGCTCCCAGGTCGCCCAGGCGTCCACCGAACCGTTAAGCAGCGCCACTTTGGCGTCCACCGGGCCGAGGAACACCCACTGCACCTCCTTCGGTGAAATCCCCGCCTGCTCCAGCGCTTTCAGCGCCACGAAATGACCAATCGACCCTTTACCGGTGGCGATGCGTTTGCCTTTTAAATCGGCGCCGCTTTTTAACGTGCTGCCGGGGGAAACCAGCACCGCGGTCCCCGCCGGGTTGCTTTTATCCACGGCAATGGCCTTGACCGGCGCACCGTTGGCCAGGGCAAAGAGCAACGGCGCATCGCCGATGATCCCCGCGTCTACGGCGCCCGCGTTGAGGGCTTCCGCCAGCGGCGCGGCGGCCGGGAACTCGGCCCACTTAATGTCGTAAGGGAGATTTTGCAGGGCGTTGGCCGCCTCCAGCTGCGAACGCATGCCGCCTTTTTGATCGGCGATACGCAGGGTGATCCGCTCCTGCGCTGTCGCGTAGCCGCCCAGCGCCAGCAGCATCAGCGCTGCCGCCACCCGGCCTGAAAATGATAGACGCATCGTGATTATCCTTGTGATTGAAAGACGAAGTTGCCGGCTGCCAGCCAGGCGCTGTCGCTCTGTGGGGTATGTACCCGTCCGCAGAGCACGTTGCGGTAGTGGCGTTCCAGCGGGTTCTGTCGGCTCAGGCCATGATTGCCGGTCAGCTCGAGCGCAATATTCACCGCCTGAATGGCGTTGTCGGTGATGGTGACTTTCGCCAGATTGGCCTCGATAGCGGAAAAGCGCAGCGCGGCGGCCTGCTCCAGCAGGCTGCGGTTGACCAGCAGCAGCCCGGCGATCTGCCCGACTTTCTCCTGCACCCGTGGCAGACGAGAGAGCGGATGACCGAGACCGGCGGGTACCCGTCCCGCCAGCCACCTCACCAGCCAGTCGTGAGCGGCGTGGGCAATGCTGTCATAGATCGCCGCCAGCAGCGCCGTCTGCCGGTTGGCGAACAGGCGAAACGGTTCGGCCTCCGCGGCGGGTGGCGCATCGGCCGGCCAGACATCCACCGCGTGCTCTGCCGCCACCCGCACGTGGTTAAAAATAACTTCATGGCTGCCGGTGGCCCGCATCCCGGCGTGATCCCAGCTTTTCACCACGCTGATACCCGGGCTGTCGCCAGCCACCAGCCAGGTGCCCACCAGCGGCGGGTTATCATCGCTTCTGGCCCACACCGCCAGCCAGCGCAGCCCTTCAATGCCGGTGGTATAAATTTTATGGCCGCTGATGTCCCAGCCCTCCGCGCGACGGGTCGCCACGGTGTCCGGCAGGCCGCCCCGCGCCGGGGATCCCAGCTCCGGCTCGACGCGCAGGCTGTTGATCAGGCCACCGTGTTCGACAGCATCGTGAAAAACCTGCTGGCGCAGCGGCGCGTGCCAGGCGTCGTTTTCCGCCAGCCGCAAATGGTGCAGATACTGCATGCAGACGATCAGCGCTGTCGCCGGCTCTCCCCAGGCGATGGCGGCGATGGCCTGCTGAAGCTGGGCCAGAGTGGCGCCCGCGCCGCCGCAGGATGACGGCACGGCGAGACTTAACCAGCCCCCCGCGCGCAGATGGTCGATATTACGCTGGGGAAACTCGCCGCTGGCATCAAGGCTGGCCGCCTGCTCCGCCATCTGCTGGCGGAGCGCCGTCAGCTGCCGGGCCCAGTCGTCGCGCTCAGGATGGATCACGATGCGCGCTCCGCCACCGCACGCCGGGCAGCTTTTTCCCGGGCGATCGGCAGCAGCGCCCGGCCATAGTCGGCCGCGTCGTTCAGCGGATCGAATCCGCGGATCAGGAAGTTACGCACGCCGAGGTCGTAGTAATCAAGCAGCGCATCCGCCACCTGCTCCGGGGTGCCCACCAGGGCGGTGGAGTTATGTCCGCCGCCCACCAGCTGGGCGATGCCGGTCCACAGACGTTTGTCCACCACCCTGCCCTGCGCCGCGGTGGCCCGCAGCCGCTGGGCGCCGATGCTGTCCGGTTTGGCTTTGAAACCCCCTCCGCGTTGCGCCGCCTGCTCGGTGGCGACGTGCAGGATATGCTCGGCTTTCTCCCAGGCTTCGGCTTCGCTGTCGGCGATAATCGGCCGGAACGAGACGCTGAAGCCGATATCACGCTGGTGTTTCGCCGCTTCGGCGCGCACGCGCTGGATGGTCTCTCCGGTTTGCGCCAGCGACTCGCCCCACAGGGCGAAGACGTCGGCATGTTTGCCGGCGACGGCGATGGCCGCTTCCGACGAGCCGCCGAAGTAGATGGGAAGATGCGGTTTTTGCAGCGGGCGAATGGCGGACCAGGCCTGCTCGGCCTGATAAAAATCGTTGTGAATATCCACCGGCTGCTCGCTGGTCCACACCTGGCGCACGGTGTCGAGGAAGGCGTCGGTGCGGGCGTAGCGCTGGTCGTGGTCGAGATAATCGCCATCCCGGCGCTGCTCGGCATCGTTGCCGCCGCTGATGATATGCACCGCCAGCCGGCCCCCCAACAGGTGCTCAAGGGTGGCGAATTTGCGCGCGGCGAGGGTTGGCGAAACAAAACCGGGGCGATGAGCCAGCAGGTAATGGATTTTCTGCGTCGACAGCCCGGCCAGGGCCGTCACCAGAAAGCCGTCGGGTTGATCGGACCAGTGGCCGACCAGCAGACGATCAAACCCGGCGGCTTCATGGGTTTGCGCAAAGCGAACGATATAGTCGCGGTCAAAGATCGGCCCCACCGGGGCAATCGTTTCGGAAGAGAGGCGGTGGCCAATCATGCCGAGAAACTGAATGCTCATGAACAACTCCTTGCGTCAGGGTAATGGAGTGGCCGCGACAGCGGCGCTGGTCATTACCCTATACAGAGTGTGTTAATGAGCAAAATGCATTTTTATCATATCTTAATATGCTGAATTAGCATTAAACAAAAATGCATAGTGCTTTCAGTCGGATACTGTCAGCTGCTGCACCACTTTGCTGGCGAAAAAGGTCAGCGGCGGCTGCAGGTTTGCCAGATACTGGGCGTGGATCAGCCACAGTGAGACCGCAGGCTGAAAATCGCTGAGATTGAGGACCGCGATCTCGTCCCGCCACGGGCTGCTGGCCAGCGCCGCCCGCGGCACCAGACCCAGCCCCTGTCCCTGCGCCACCAGCGCTATCTGCAGCTGCGCGCCCGCGCTTTCGACATTAAGCTTCAACCGCAATCCCTGACTCTGCAGCTGGCGAATAAGCCCGGCGCGCAGGCCACAGCCGTCGGGGTTAAGGATCCAGCCCTGTTCGGCGCACTCCCGCAGGGATGACGCGCGCAAATTCAAACGCCGGCCGACGATCGGCACCACCTCCAGGGGACACAGCAGCCGTCCGCTGTAGCCCTCGGCGAAGCTTTGCTGGGCGGGCCCCATCGCCAGCATGCCGTCCAGCTCGCCGTTTTCCAGCCGGCGCTGCAGCTGTCCGCTCCAGCCGCAGGTGATCTGCGGCGACAGTCCGGGAAACTGCTGGCTCAGCGCCGACAGCGCCGCCGGCAGGGCAATCTCGCTGAGACTCTGCGGCACGCCGAGACGCAGCGCGCCGCGCGGCTCGCCTTGCGGATCCAACAGGCTGTAGAGTTTTTTCGTCTCACGCTTAATGCTCAGACACTGCTCGTACACCCGGTGTCCGGCGGCGGTCAGGGTCAGCGGGCGGGTCTGGCGCTCCAACAGCGTCACGTTCAGCTCCTGTTCCAGACGCTGAAGACGCCGGGTGATGGCCGACTGGGTGATCCCCAGATATTCCGCGGCCTGATTGAGGGAGGAAAACTGCACCGTGGCCAGCAAAGCGTCAATATCGTCAATGCGCATAGGATCCTTATGTGAAATATGCATATTAATATATGCGTAAATTGCATTTAAATAATATTAACGCCTCTGTTAGCGTTTTGACCAGTCCCTCTGACAGGAACCGCACATGACTGCACCACGACTGGAAAAATTACGCCATTTCATTCATGAGGTAGACCGCCTGCACCGTGAGCACCACCAGACCGCCCCGCTGCTTGACGCCGTGGCGCAGCGACTGGCGGCGCTGGTGCGTCACGACGACTGGCTGCCGGAAGAGTACACTCTGCCGCATCCGCACCATTACCAGCAGTATCTGCTGCATGCCGACTACGGGGAGCGCTTCTCGATTGTCAGCTTCGTCTGGGGACCGGGGCAAGCGACGCCGATCCATGACCACCGGGTGTGGGGGGCCATTGGTATGCTGCGCGGCGCGGAGGAAAACCAGCGCTACCAGCTGGATGCCGATGGCATCCCGCGCGCGCTGGGCGCCGCCACGCTTCTGGAAGCAGGCCAGGTGGAGAAAGTCTCCGCTGACGATGGCGATATTCATCGCGTCAGCAATGCGCTGGCGGATCGCGTCTCCATCAGCATTCACATCTACGGCGGCAATATCGGCGCGGTGAAGCGCGCCGTGTATACCCCGGAAGGGCAGCAGAAACCGTTTATCTCCGGCTACTCTAACCGCCATTTACCCAATATCTGGGATTTGTCCCGCGAAAATCAAGGATAACCACTATGCCCACCTACGCTTATCGCCAGGCCGCCGGGATACGCCAGGCGCTGCTCGACCGTCGTGAACTGGCGCTGATCGACGTCCGTGAAGAGGCCGATTTCGCCACCGCTCATCCGCTGTTTGCCGTCAATCTGCCGCTCAGCAAACTGGAGCTGGAGGTCCGCCGGCGGATACCGCGCTTCACCACCCCGCTCACCGTCTACGACAACGGCGAAGGTCTGGCGGAGATCGCCGTCGAACGGCTACGGGCCTGGGGCTATCAGGATGTGGCCCTGCTGACAGAGGGGCTCGCCGGCTGGCGCCGCAGCGGCGGCGAGCTGTTTCAGGATGTCAACTCCGCCAGCAAAGCCTTTGGTGAACTGGTGGAAAGCGTGCGTCACACGCCGTCGCTCAGCGCCCAGGAGGTTCAGGCGCTCATCGACAGCCGGCAGGAGGTGGTGATCGTCGACGCCCGGCGCTTCGATGAGTACCAGACCATGAGCATCCCCGGCAGCATCAGCGTGCCCGGCGGCGAGCTGGCCCTGCGGGTGGAGAGCCTGACGCCCTCCCCGCAGACGCCGGTTATCGTCAACTGCGCCGGACGCACCCGCAGCATCATCGGCACCCAGTCGCTGATCAACGCCGGCGTGCCAAACCCGGTCCATGCCCTGCGCAATGGCACTATCGGCTGGACGCTGGCCGGCCAGACGCTGGCGCACCAGCAGCAGCGGCAATACGATCCCTCCGCCCGCGCCTCCGGCGTCCGGGCCGCTGAGGTGGCGCATCTTGCCGAACGGGCCGGGGTGGCGGTCATCGATGAGGCCACGCTGCAACGCTGGCTGCAGCAGAGCGACCGCACTACCTTCCTGTTTGATGTCCGCAGCCCCGAGGAGTACGCGGCGGGTCACTATCCCGGCAGCCTGAGCGCGCCAGGCGGCCAGCTGCTGCAGGAGACCGATCACTTCGCCAGCGTACGAGGGGCGCGAATTGTGCTGCTGGATGACGATGGCATCCGGGCGGCGATAACCGGCTCGTGGCTGGCGCAGATGGGCTGGGAGACGGCGCGGCTGAGCGCGCTGTCGGCCAGCCAGTTGAGCGAACGCGGGGTGCCGGCCGCCGAGGTGCCGCCCGGCCCGCAGGCGGAGGAGATAAGCCCGGCGCAGCTGGCGCAACAGCTGGACGAACCCGGTACGGTGGTGCTCGATTTTACCACCAGCGCCAACTTTGTCGCTCGCCATATCCCCGGCGCGTGGTGGCTAACGCGCTCGCAGCTGCGCCAGGCCCTGGATGTGATCCCTCCCGCACAGCGATACGTGGTGACCTGCGGCAGCAGTCTGCTGGCCCGCTACGCGGTGCCGGAGGTGGCGGCCTTGACCGGTAAACCGGTGCAGCTGCTTACCGGCGGGACGCTGGCGTGGATCGCCGCCGGTCTGCCGCTGGCGCATGGCGACAGCGGCCTCGCCGTCGAGCGCCGTGACCGCTATCGTCGTCCGTACGAAGGAACCGATAATTCCGCCGAGGCCATGCAGGCCTATCTGGAGTGGGAGTATGGCCTGGTGGATCAGCTGGCCCGCGACGGCACCCACGGTTTTCGGGTGCTCTAGCGCGAGCGCGCCTCAGGCCTCGCGCAGGATCCACGAATACTGAAAGCTCTTCGGCGCCGGAAAATGGGTCCGGCGTCGGTAGGAGCCCAGCGACTGCGGGGTGCAGTAGGTGCAACTCCCCAGCCATTCAACGCTCGCCGGCGACACTCCCGCCTCTGCGAAGATCGCTTCGGCAAAGGCGCGCAGATCAAACCACAGATTATCGCTGCCGCGTGCGGCGGCTTTGAGCGCATCGCTGACCGGGCCCGAACGGGAATGAAACAGCCGCTGGCGATGGCGGGCCACCCGATCACCGCCGGGCTGGTCCAGCAGTTGCTGATAAAATGCGGCGGAGACTTCGTAACAGCAAGGGTGAATATGCGGCCCCACGGCGATGACCAGATCGGCCAATGCCACCCCCTGCTGGCGAAAACAGGCCAGACTATTATCGACAATACCGCTGGCCAGCCCCTGCCAGCCGGCATGCACGCTGCAGACGAAGCGACCGTCGCGCGAGGCGATCAGCAGCGGCAGACAGTCGGCGGTCACCACCCCCACCTTTTGCCCGGCTACCGCGGTAAACACCGCGTCGGCGTGCGGGCGCGTCGGCAGCGGCTGCTGATAATGATGAACCTCATTACCATGCACCAGCTTCACCGGAGCCAGCTCGGCATAGGGAAAGGCGGCGGTTTCGTGGACATCGAGAAAAGCGTGGCGGATGCCAGGGATAGCATTGAGCAAACGGGAGGTGTAAGCCATAGGGACGATAAGCGTCAGGGAATGATGTCTTACCATAGGCCAGGTGACGCGGACAGGCAAGGCGGCGGCCCGGCATTTTTTTGCCAGACCGCCGGATGCGTCTCAGACAATCGCGGCGCGCTGCTGACGATGCATCAGCCAGAACACCGCCACGCCGGCCAGCACAATGCCGGGCGCCGAGGCCGCCATCACCCCGACGGTGCCGGTGCCGAGGGCCAGCATCTTGCCGGCCAGCAGCGGGCCGCTCATCGCCCCGAGACGGCCCACCGCCACGGCGGTGCCGACCCCGGTGGCGCGGATCGCTGCGGGGTAAAAAAGCGGCGCCAGGGCATAGAGTACGCTCTGGCCGCCGGTGGCGAACAGGCCGGCGACAAACCCCGCCAGCAGCATTCCGTTTAGCGACGACGCGCTGCCCAGCGCCAGCAGGGAAGCCAGAATCCCGCTGTAGATCAGGAGCGACATCCGCAGCGGGGTGAGCTTATCCATTAGCGCTCCCAGCAGCAGCGTGCCGCAGGCGGCGCCGATCTGCAGAGAGAACATCACCCCCGCCGCCTGGCTGGCGCGGAATCCCTGGCCCACCAGCAGCATCGGCAGCCAGTTGATCAGCATATAGACCACCAGCATGGTGAAAAAATAGCCCAGCCACAGCAGCAGGGTGGCGGCGGCCTGGCCCGGGGCAAACAGGGTGCGCAGCGGCACGCTGGCCTCCGCGCGCTGAAACGCCTGCGACTCCGGTAGCCAGCGCATCAGCAGCGGGATCAGCAGTAACGGGACCACGCCGCCAATCCAGAAAATAGTCTGCCAGGCCGCGGCGAGACCGGAAAAGCCCAGCGCCGCCGCCAGCGCGGCGCCAATGGGCACGCCGCAGTACATCAGGCTTACCGCCCGGCCGCGGAAGCGTGAGCCAGCGGCTTCCGAGGTTAAGGCAATCAGGTTCGGCAATGCCGCCCCGAGCCCGACGCCGGTGAGCAGGCGCGCCAGCAGCAGCGTCGGGAAGCTCCATGCCACCGCGGTGGCCAGCGAGAACAGGCCAAACAGCAGCACCGACCCCAGCAGAATGCGCTTGCGCCCGTGGCGGTCCGCCAGCATGCCGCCCATCAGCGCGCCGGGCAACAGGCCGAGGATCCCGGCGCTGAAGATCCAGCCCATCTGCATTTTATCCAGCGCAAAGGCCTGCGCCATGCCGACGGCGACGATCCCCGCCGCCTGCAGATCCAGCCCTTCCATCAGGGCCACCATAAAACAGAGCCCGATGGTAACCACCAGGCGCGAGGGGTTTGCAGTCGTTATCTTGGTCATAGGGTACCTTGGCGATAGCCGAACAAACGGAGCAGGTGACTGGCGGCTGATGCTTTGTCAGCCGCACGTTTTTCGTTATTTATTGCGGTTAAGCAGATCCAGTGCGACGTCGACGATCATATCCTCCTGGCCGCCGACCATCCGCCGCTTGCCCAGCTCGACGAGAATATCCACCGCGCTGAGGCCATAGCGCTCGGCCGCCGCTTCGCTGTGGCGCAGGAAGCTGGAGTAGACCCCGGCGTAGCCCAGCGCCAGCGTTTCGCGGTCGACACGCACCGGGCGGTCCTGCAACGGCCGCACCAGCTCATCGGCCGCGTTCATCAGGTCGTAGAGATCGGTGCCATGCTGCCAGCCGAGCTTGTCGGCGGCGGCAATAAATACCTCCAGCGGCGCATTGCCCGCCCCCGCCCCCATCCCGGCCAGGCTGGCGTCAATGCGATCGCACCCCTCTTCCACCGCGACGATCGAGTTCGCCACCCCGAGGCTCAGGTTATGGTGGGCATGCATCCCGGTGGCGGTCTCCGGCTTCAGCACCGCCTTCAGGGCACGGAAACGGTCGCGAATGTCGTTCATGTTCATCGCCCCGCCGGAATCCACCACATAGATACAGGTCGCGCCATAAGATTCCATCTTCAGCGCCTGCTGCGCCAGTGCCTGCGGGGAGATCATATGGCTCATCATCAGAAAACCGACGGTGTCCATTCCCAGCTCGCGGGCAAAGGCAATATGTTGCGCCGCGACGTCTGCTTCGCTGCAGTGGGTGGCGACCCGCACCACCCGCGCTCCGGCCTGATACGCCGCTTTCAGATCGTGCAGCGTGCCGATGCCCGGCAGCAGCAAGGTGGCGATTTTCGCCTGGCTGACCGCCTCCGCCGCCGCTTCAATCCACGCGATGTCGCTGTGAGCGCCAAAGCCGTAGTTGAAGCTGGATCCCTGCAGGCCATCGCCATGGGCCACTTCGATGGAGTCGACCCCAGCATTATCCAGCGCGCCGGCGATCTGCTGCACCTGCGCCAGGGAATACTGGTGACGAATGGCGTGCATGCCATCGCGCAGCGTCACGTCCGAGATATAAAGTTTTTTACCGTTCATGCTGTCGCTCCCGCCGCGCTGTGCATTGCCCCGGCCATTTGCTCCGCCGTCGCCAGCGCCGCCGAGGTCATAATATCGAGGTTGCCCGCGTACGCTGGCAGATAGTGCGCCGCCCCTTCCACTTCGAGGTAAACCGCGGTTTTCAGGCCGGAAAAACAGCCGATGCCGGGCAGGTTGACCGGCTTATCCTCGGGGATAACCTCAAACTGCACCTGCTGCTTCAGCCGGTAGCCTGGGACGTAAGCCTGCACTGCCGCCGCCATTTCGGCGATCGAGGCGGCAATCGCCTCCTGCGACGCCAGCTCGCTCAGGACGTAGACGGTATCGCGCATCATCAGCGGCGGCTCCGCCGGATTCAGCACGATAATCGCTTTGCCCTTGCCCGCGCCGCCGACTTTTTCAATCGCCTGCGAGGTGGTTTCGGTAAATTCGTCAATATTGGCCCGCGTGCCCGGTCCGGCGGATTGGCTGGCGATCGAGGCCACGATCTCCGCGTAATGCACCTTCGCCACTCGCGAGACCGCGGCGACCATTGGGATGGTCGCCTGCCCGCCGCAGGTCACCATATTGACGTTGCCCTGATGGAGATTGGCCGCGAGGTTGACCACCGGTACGCAGTACGGGCCAATCGCCGCCGGCGTCAGGTCGATGACGCGGATCCCCGGCTTCGCTTCGCGCAGCGCGGCATCGTTTTTGATGTGCGCCCCGGCGCTGGTGGCGTCAAAAACAAAATCGATGTCGGCAAATTCCGCCATCTGCATCAGGCCGCCCACCCCTTCGTGGGTGGTCGCGACGCCCATGCGCCGGGCGCGGGCCAGGCCATCCGACTGCGGGTCGATGCCGACCATCACCGCCATCTCCAGATGCTGGCCGTGGCGCAGGATTTTAATCATTAAATCGGTGCCGATATTCCCGGAGCCGATAATGGCGACTTTACGTTTACGCATCACGATGTCCTTCTCCGGCGGCGACGAAGCGTGCCGCAACTGAGCCAATACCTTCGATATGGGCGACAAAGCTGTCCCCCTCGTTAATCGCCACCATCGGGCCTAACGCCCCGGTCAGCACGATATCCCCCGCCCGCAGCGGTTCGCCGAGACTCGCCAGCTTGCGCGCCAGCCAGACTGCGGCGTTCAGCGGATGTCCCAGGCACTCGCTGCCGCGGCCGCTGGAGACCAGCTCCTGGTTGCGGGTCATGTGCATGGCGCACTGCTTCAGATCCAGTCCTGCCGGGCGCTGCGCCGGGCCGCCAATGACGTACAGGCCACAGGAGGCGTTATCGGCGACGGTGTCGACAAAGCCGATTGACCAGTCGCGAATGCGGCTGCCCACCACCTCCAGCGCCGGCAGCACCCATTCGATGGCGTTATACAGCTCATCAAAGGTGGTATCGGCATGCGGCAGATCCTGCTTCAACACCAGGGCGATCTCGGCTTCCACTTTGGGCTGCAGCACGCGGCTAAACGGCACCTCGGCGTTGTCGCCGTAGCACATGTCGGCAAACAGGGTGCCGAAATCCGGCTGGTTGACCCCCAGCTGCTGCTGCACTTTGGGATGGGTCAGGCCCACCTTGCGGCCCACTACCCGCCGGCCATGGGCCACGTGGTGCTGGACGTTCAGACGCTGGATGGCATAGGCGGCGTCGGCATTGTCGACGCCGAGGATATCGCGCAGCGGGGCGATCGCCTGGCCGGTCTGTTCCGCGTCGCGCAGCTGCCGGGCCAGCGCGTCAAGAGAAAAAGTCATCATTTACTCCTTAAGCCCGTGCGAGGAAATTGAGCACCAGCTGATTAAAACTGTCGGCATGTTCCCACTGCGCCCAGTGGCCGCAGTCGCGGTAAATATGCAGTTCCGAACCGGCGATCCCAGCGAGCAGGCGCAACCCGGCATCCATCGGCACGAAGCGGTCATTGCGTCCCCAGACGATCAGGGTTGGCGCGCTGATTTCGCCCAGCCGCGGGCCAAAGTCAGGAAACTGCTTCGGGTTGGCTTCGAGGCTTTTGACGAAGTTGTCCAGATGATCGCGACGCGACAGCATATTGTTGAGACGCGCCTCGAACAGCGCCTCGGTGAGGTCGCGGGTGTCGAAGACGAAGATGCTCATCATCTTCTTCAGGTTTTCTATGGTCGGCTCGCGGTACAGGGCGTTCAGCAGCTTGATGCCCTCCGTCGGCATCGGCGTAAACAGGCTCATGCCGCCGGTCCCCCCGCCCATCAGCACCAGCTTCGCCACCCGCTCCGGCCAGCTCAGGGTGAAGGCCACCGCGCTATGGCCGCCCATCGAGTTGCCCAGCAGATGGACTTTATCGATCCCCAGCTGATCGACCACGCTTTTCAGAATCCGGGCGTTGAGGTCCGAACGCGAGCCGCTGTTGACGATAGCATCGCTTTTGCCCCACCCCGGACAGTCGAGGAGCAGCACGCGATAGCCCGCCTCGACCAGCGGGTCAATGTTACGGCTGAAGTTGGCCCAGCCGGTGGCCCCCGGCCCGGATCCGTGCAGCATGACCACAGTCTCTTTCCCGTCGCCGCAGTCATTGATATGGATGCGCAGCGTGCGGCCCCCCTCGTTGACATTGAGGAATCGGCTGGTGGCGGCTTCGGTTTGCGGTTGATAGCTCATGTTAGTCTCCCGGTTAATCAAATCTCGGTGGTGGCGCTCAGCGAGCCGAACCCGGCGATCCACTCGGGGATCGGCCGGTAATAGCGGCCTTCACTGCGCCAGCGGCCAAAAGCGGATAGCGCGGCAAAAGCGGCCACCCAGGTCTTAATTTCGTGCGTCGATTTCCCGGCCATCGTCGACAGCTCGTCGTTGCCGATCGCATCCAGCTCCGCCAGCCGCCCCTGCTCCAGCAGGCTCATAAAGCGGTTGTCCCAGACCGGGTTGAGGGGATGGAGCGAGTGCGGATCTTCGGTAAACCGCCTGGCGGCGTTGATCACCCGCTGCTGGCGCAGTTCGCGTTCGTCCGGCGGCAGCTGTTTGCCACTGCCAAGCAGACGGTCACGCAGATGGGCGTCGGCCTTCGCCAGCTCCGGCACCGGCGGCTGGTGCGAGAGTCCGCCCGAGCCGAGGATCAGCACCCGCTTATTGAGGGTGTTGAGGAAGCGGCCCATCGCCTCGCCCAGCAGCCGGGTACGTTGAAAACCCGGCAGCGGCGCGGCGACGCCGTTAATAAACACCGGCAGCACCGGCAGGCGGTCCAGGCCGCCCAGCAGAAATTCCAGCGGCTGGGCGAAGCCATGGTCCACCTGCATGTTGTACGACACCGCCAGATCGATACCGCTGTTGATCACGGAGTGGGCGCAGGCTTCCGCCAGCTCGGTCGGCACCGGCAGGTCGCCGGCGGCGCTGGCGAAGTCGCCGATGGCGGTGGCGCCGACGCCGAGGCAGAACGGCGGCATCACGTCATAGAAAAAACCGTTGTAGTGATCGGGAGCGAAGAGCACCACCAGCTCGGGCTCGAAGGCGGCGATCCGCCGCCGGGCGTCGGCAATCACCCCGTTCACTTCATCAAGAACCGCCTGCTCCGGGTCCACCAATCCCACCAGCGGAGTGTGGGAGAGACAGTGCAAATAGGCATGCATATCAGGCCACCTTCTCTTCAGCGTGGGCGGTATCCCCGGTTGCGAGGGCCATTTTTTCCGCCAGGGCGGTCAGCTGTGCGCCGAGGGTCTGCGGGATGGCGAGAGCGGCGACAAAGCGGTCCGGTCTGACCACGGCGATGGCGGTGTTATGCTGAGCAAACCAGCTCTTCAGGCGGTTTTGCGTATCGCCCACCCGCAGCGTGCCGGGGGCGTTATCCTGCTCGCGATGGATCTGCACCGCCGGCACCACCTGGATAAAGCGCACGCCAATCGCGCGCCAGCGGGCGATCTGCCCGGCGTCGAGCCCCCACTGCGGGTTGCAGCCCCAGCCGATAATGGCGAAATTCGCGCCGATGACGTCGTCGAGCAGCACGCTCTCGCCGCTCTCCAGCGTCACCTGCGGTTGAATAAACATTTTGCCCACCGGCGAGGTCTTGCCGGCGCCGTCGGTCAGCAGCGCCCCCTCGCGGTACTGCGGCATCGGCTTAAAGCGCATTTCGAGGAAGTAGCGCTTCACCGGCGGCAGGTAGTTCAGCAGCCAGGAGAGACCGTCGCGCACGGCCCCCTGCCAGCGCTTCGGCGGCGCCAGCACGTGGCCGGCGGTGACCGACAGATCAATCATCGCTTTCGCGTGGTCGCGGCGCTCCTGCTGATAGCTGTCGAGCAGCGCCTCTCCCGCTTTACCGTTGACCACCAGCGCCAGCTTCCACGCCAGGTTGAAGGCGTCGCGCATGCCGCTGTTGTATCCCTGCCCCTGCCAGACCGGCATGATGTGCGCCGCGTCGCCGGCCAGCAGCACCCGGTCAATGCGAAAGCGCTCGGCAAGGCGGGCATTATGGGTGTAGACCCGCTGGCGGATCAGCTCGACGCGGTCCGGGTCCGGCAGCACTTTGCTCAGCAGACGACGCATATTGTGCGGCTCGCTGAGCTGGGCTTCGGTTTCTCCGGGCATCACCATAAATTCAAAGCGGCGCACGCCATGGGGCAGCGCGGCGGAAACGTAGGGTCGCACCGGGTCGCAGCACAGGTAAACGTGCGGGGTGGCCAGCGGGTCGTTAGCGATATCGATGACGATCCACTGATTCGGCGCGGTCTTGCCTTCGAAGGGGACGTTCAGCGTACGACGAATAAAGCTGGCGCCGCCGTCGCAGGCCACCAGCCAGTCCGCGCGCACCGTCTCCCGCTCGCCGTCCGGTCCTTTAAGATTTAACGTGACACCGTCACCGTTCTGGCTAAAGGCTTCTACTTCGCGGGAGAAGAGGCAGCGGACCTGCGGGAAACGCTGCAGGCCGTTATACATCACCGCATCGACCTGCGGCTGAATGAAGGCGTTGCGCCGCGACCAGCCAAACTCATCGGTCATCGGTTGGATATCAGCAAAGCAGCGCCCCTTCGGGGTCAGAAAGCGCATGGCGTGCCACGGCGTGGTGTGCGGCAGCACGTCGTTCACCAGCCCTACCGCCTGCATCGCCCGCAGGGATTCATCGTCAATGCCGATGGCCCGTGGGTAATCGATCAGTGTGTCGAGCTTTTCCACCAGCAGCACGCTGATGCCCATCTGGCCAAGGTAGTTGGCCATCATCAGGCCAACCGGACCGGCGCCGGCGATGGCGACCTGAGCGGTATGCTGCACGGCGGGTTGAATATCGGGTGTAGATGTTGTCATTTTCAGCGACCTCACGACTCGGAAACTGCCCGGCTGACAGGCAATTTGTTAATCATGTGTAAACGTATTTTTATAATGGGCTGAGTATAGGGCGGGGGTTTTCGGCTACAATCAAAACATCGCCGAATGTGCACCAGGTGCACAACGCTGTTTATAAAGCATTTTAAGGAAGGATTTATGCGTGACGATGGGTCCACTGAGTACAAAACGGTGCGTGGGTTAAGCCGGGGTTTATTGTTATTAAAATTGTTAAATAAATTCGACGGCGGCGCGACGCCGGGCCTGCTGGCGGAGTTTAGCGGCCTGCATCGCACCACCGTGCGCCGGCTGCTGGAGACGCTGCAGGAGGAGGGTTTTGTCCGCCGCAGCCGCTCCGACGACAGCTTCCGGTTGACCATTAACGTCCGCCAGCTGAGCGATGGATTTCGTGACGAACATTGGATTTCTGCCCTCGCCACACCGCTGCTCGGCGAGCTGCTGCGCGAGGTACAGTGGCCCACGGATATCACCACCCTCGACGTCGACGCCATGGTGGTGCGCGAGACTACCCACCGCTTCAGCCGACTGTCGTTTCACCGCGCGATGGTCGGACGGCGGCTGCCGCTGTTGCTCACCGCCTCCGGGCTGACGTGGCTGGCCTTTGCCCCCGACGCGGAACGCGACGCCATCGTCAGCATGCTGGCCGCCCGTCCGGAAGCTGAGTATCAGCTGGCCCGCGAACCGGAACGGCTGGCGGCGATCCTCGCCCGCACCCGCCAGAACGGCTACGGTGAAAACTTCCGCGGCTGGCGGCAGGAGGAGAAAATCGCCTCCATCGCCGTGCCGGTCTGCAGCCAGCAGCGGGTTATCGGCTGCCTGAATCTGGTCTATATCGCCAGCGCGATGACCATTGAGCAGGCGGCGCAGAAGCATCTTTCCGCCCTGCAGAGGGTGGCGAGTCAGATAGAGGCCCGCATGGAAGAGGAAGAAGTGTGGTACGAAATGCCTTAATCGTGATGAGGGTAAATGCGATCACCCATTGCGCCCGGCTTCGTTATATACTTTAATACATAACGAATTTTTCACGCCATTCGGGCCACACCATGTCAAAACACCCCTTACTGCTGGGCCTGACGCTGCTCAGCGCCAGCCTGTTCACCGGCCAGGCCTTTGCCGACCGCACCGTCACCGACCAGCTGGGTCGCCAGGTCACGCTCCCCGACCACATCACCCGCGTCGTGGTTCTGCAACATCAGACGCTCAACCTGCTGGTGCAACTGCATGCCGCAGAGGATATCGTCGGCGTCTTAAGCAGCTGGCAGAAACAGCTCGGGCCGCAGTTCGCCCGCTTTATGCCTGAGATCGGGCAACTGGCGACCCCGGGCGATCTCACCCAGGTCAATATTGAAAGCCTGCTGGCGCTGCGTCCGCAGGTGGTTTTTGTCGCCAACTATGCGCCGCCGGCGATGATCGCGCAGATCCAACAGGCCGGGATCCCGGTGGTGGCCATCTCGCTGCGCCAGGACGCCGCCGGGGAAAAAAATAAAATGAACCCTACCATGGCTGACGAAGAGCAGGCCTATAACGCCGGGCTGGTGGAGGGGATCCGCCTTATCGGCGAGGTCGTCGAGCGCCAGCCCGAGGCCGAGGCGCTGATTCACTACACCTTTGCGGCGCGCAAAAAAGCCAATGCGCCGGTGGCCGATATTCCCCAGAACCAGCGGGTGCGGGTGTATATGGCCAACCCCGATCTGAATACCTACGGCGCCGGTAAATACACCGGGCTGATGATGGCGCACGCCGGGGCGCTGAACGTGGCGGCCGCCAGCGTAAAAGGCGCCCGTCAGGTGTCGCTGGAGCAGGTACTGGAGTGGAACCCGCAGGTGATCTTCGTCCAGGACCGTTATCCGCAGGTGGTCAAACAGATAGAGAACGACCCGCAGTGGCAGGCGATCGATGCGGTGAAACACCACCGCGTGTGGCTGATGCCGGAGTACGCCAAAGCCTGGGGTTACCCGATGCCGGAGGCCCTGGCGCTGGGCGAGCTATGGATGGCGAAAAAACTCTATCCTTCGCGCTACCAGAGCATCGATGTGGACAGTAAAGCCAGGGATTACTATCAGCGTTTTTACCGCGTGGCGTGGACGCCAGATGCGCGCTAACCACCATCCCTGGCGGTTGCAGGGTAGCCTGGCGCTGGCGACGCTGGCGATCGCGGTCGCCTCGCTCTGTTTCGGCCAGTACCCGTTAAGCCTGCGCGCCGTTGGCCACACCCTGGTCCATTTGCCGCCAGGTGAAGGGGTGATCGGGCAGATCGTCTGGTCGGTTCGCCTGCCGCGCGTGGTCATGGCTCTGCTGGCCGGGGGCGCGCTGGGGCTGTGCGGCGCCACCTTGCAGGGCGTGTTCCAGAACCCGCTGGTGGACCCGCACATCATCGGGGTGACCGCCGGCTCCGCCTTCGGCGGCACGCTGGCGATCCTGTTGGGCGTCGGCGGTCTGCTGATGATGGCCTCGACCTTTTTCTTCGGCCTCATCGCGCTGGGGCTGATTTACGCCCTCGCCGCCCTGCAGGGGCGGGACAGCACGCTGGGGCTGATTCTGTCCGGGATCATTCTCAGCGGCTTCTTCGCCGCGCTGGTCAGCCTGATGCAGTACCTCGCCGATAGCGAAGAGACGTTACCGAACATTGTTTTCTGGCTGCTCGGCAGCTTCGCGACCGCCAGCTGGCATAAGGTTCTGCTTATGTCCCTGCCCATGGCGCTAGCCGTCGGGGTGCTGTGGAAGCTGCGCTGGCGTATCAACCTGCTGGCGCTGGAGGAAAGCGATGCCCGCAGTCTTGGCGTTCCGGTGGCCGCGCTGCGTCGCGGCGTGCTGGTGTGCTGTGCAGTGCTGGTGGCAGCCCAGGTGGCGGTCAGCGGCAGCATCGCCTGGATGGGGCTGGTGGTCCCGCACCTCGCCCGCCTGCTGGTGGGCGCTGACCATCGTCGCCTGCTGCCCACCGCCTTCTGGCTTGGCGCCGCGCTGATGCTGGTGGTGGACGATCTGGCGCGCACGCTGACCCAGGCGGAAATCCCGATCGGGATCATCACTGCCCTGCTCGGGGCGCCGCTGTTTACCTTTTTACTGGTGCAATCCCGGCGCCGGAGTACCGCCCGATGAACAGCTCATTATCGCTGGAAGCGCTACGCTACGGCCACCGTCAGCCGCTCTTCGCCCCGCTCACGCTGACCTGCCGGCCCGGTGAGATCTGGGCGGTGCTGGGCACCAATGGCCGGGGAAAAAGTACCCTGCTGGACACCCTGACCGGCGTGTTGCCGCCGCTGGGCGGCCAGGTGCAGTGCGAGGGGGGCGTCGCCCTGGTCCCGCAGTCGTTTCGTCCCGCTTTTCGCTGGCGCGTGAGCGATGTGGTGCTGATGGGCCGCGCCCGTCATGTGGATCTCTTTGCCCAGCCTGGCGAGGAGGATGCCCGGCGGGTTGAGAACGCGCTGGCGCAGTTGGGGATTGCCGCCCTGGCCGGGGATGACTTCGGCACCCTCTCCGGCGGCCAGCAGCAGCTGGTGCTGATTGCCCGCGCGCTGGTCAGCGCCAGCCAGAATATCCTGCTGGATGAGCCCTGCTCGGCGCTGGACCTCGGTAACCAGCAGGTGGTATTGCAGCTGATCGGCGACCTCGCTCACCGCCAGGCACGCACCGTCCTGTTCACGACCCATGATCCAAACCATGCGCTGCAGGTGGCCAGCCATACGCTGCTGCTTCTGCCGGAGGGCCAGTGGCTGGCAGGCGAGACCGCCGACGTGCTGAGCGAAACGCACCTCCGGCAAGCGTACGGCCTGCCGGTACGTCTGATCCACTATGCCGCCTCCGCGTCCCCTCTGCTGGCGCCGGGGTTTACTCTGCGTCGCTAAACGGCATAAAACCCGCCTGCCGGAGATACCTCTGGCCAACGTCGCCGAGTATAAAGCGATACAGGGCCAGTGCGGCGGGATCCGCCCTGAGGCGCGCCAGCTGGTAATCGCAGCGAATATTCCACGGCGCCGGGATGGTCAGGGTACGCAGATCGTCGCAGGCGGCCAGCGCGGGGCCATAGTGCGCGTAGCCGATAAACAGATCCGCCAGATTCTGGCGAATAAGCCACGCGCCGGCTATCTCGCCCGGCGGCACGCTCAGTGAGTCTCTGCCGCCGACCCGCGGCTGCGCCCGCCCGGCTATCGCGTTGCCCAACCCAGGATAGTGCGCCTCAATTCGGGCAAACAGTTGCCAGGTATAATCTCCCGACGGATCGCATCCCGGCGTGGAGGTCGCCAGCCGCAGGCGGGGCGTGCTGAGCAGCTCCAGCCAGTCCAGGCCATCGTTGTCCGGCGACCGCCGGGCGGTCAGCATCAGCTGGTTGCCGGCAAATCCCTGGCATTCCTGCGCCAGACCGGCCTGCAGCAGCGCCTGCGGGTGCGCCGCGTTGGCGGACGCAAAAACCGCGCACGGCGCCCCGGCCTCGATCCGCTCGCGCAGCAGGCCGGCAGGGCCAAACTGCGCATCGACCGCCAGGCCAGTGTGCTGCTGAAAGTGCGCCACCAGCGGCAGGAAAGCGCTTCTCAGGCTTCCCGCCGCCAGCAGCGTGAGAGGAGTGGACATCATAGAGAGTCGCTATAAACCGGATAATATAACGCTATATTACCCGGTTTGCCGTCGCGTCAGTAGCGAATTTCCGCCAGCGCGCGCAGCTGCTCGGGGGTGGCTACCGGCAGGTCGAAAAAGCGCAGATAAGCGGGGATCATTTCAAACAACATGTCGGTCCCGCGCTGGATATGGCACTGTCGCGCCTGAGCGGCCCTCAGCAGCGGGGTGTACTCCTGGGTCATCACCACCTCCCCCACCCAGGTGCCTGGCGCCAGACGGTCAACGTCCAGCGGCAGCGGATCGCTGGCCTTCATCCCCAGCGGGGTGGCATTGACCACCAGCTCGTGTCCGACAGGATCGTGCTGCATCAGGGTGATATCGAGCAGCGGATAGTGCTGATGCAGCCGTCCGGCGAGGGCGTGCGCCACCTCGGGCCGGGTATCGTACAGGGTCAGGGCGCTGACTCCCGCCGCCGCGAGGGAGGCGGCGATAGCCGACCCCACCCCGCCGCTGCCGACCACCAGCGCCCGCGTCCCCTGCGGATTAAACCCTTTACGACGCAGGCCCAGCACAAAGCCGTCGCCATCGAACATATCCCCGCTCAGGTTACCGTCGGCCTCGCGACGGATGGCGTTGCAGGCGCCGGCGATGGCCGCCGTCGGGCTCAGGCGCTGGACCAGATCGCAGGTGGCGATTTTATGCGGCATCGTCACCAGCGCGCCGATGATGTTGGTCATCGTAAACAGCGGCGGAATAAACGCGGCGTAGTCCTCCGGCCTGACCCCCATCGGCACCACCTTCACGTCCACCTGCTGGTCGACGAACCACGGGTTATAGATCATCGGCGCCTTAAAACTGGCGGTCGGATAGCCAAGGTGCGCTATCAGCCGCGTATTTCCACTAATCACCATGCCTTGCTCCTTTGCTTACTGCGATAACTCGATACGTTTGACGTCGCCGAGGATAAACAGATAGGCCACCACGCCCAGCAGCGCGGCGCCGCCGATGTAGATCAACGCGTAGAAGAAATTGCCGAACCCGGCAACGATAAAGCCGATCACCAGCGGGGTGAGGATCCCCGCGAGGTTGGCGCAGAAGTTAAACAGGCCGCCGGTCAGGCCGCCCAGCCCCTTCGGGGCAATATCGGAGATCAGCGTCCAGCCAAGCCCCACCATTCCCTGACCAAAAAAGGCAAACGACATCACCAGGATCACCGCCAGGTCGCTCTGCAGCCAGTTGGCGGTGATAATGCAGCTGGCCATCAGCAGACCGGCGACGATCGGCAGCTTACGGCCGAGGTTGGCCGACCCGGTCGCCTTGAGCAGTTTGTCGGAGATCCAGCCGCCAAACATCACCCCGCCCGCGGCGGCGACAAACGGCAGGATGGAGAAGAAGCCCACCTTCAGCCAGGGCATATGCCGCTCGGTGGCCAGCCAGGTCGGGAACCAGGTGAGAAAGAACACCAGCACGGTATTGCCGGCAAACTGGCCGATGCTGGCGCCGATGATCTGCCGCTTGCTCAGCAGTTGGCGGACCAGCGGCCAGCTGAACGCCACCTGCTGGTCCGTCGGGGCGCTCAGGCCGCCGCCGTTTTCGATATGCTCGCGCTCCTGCTGGCTGAGGCGCGGATCTTCATGCGGTTCGCGGTAGCAGCGCCACCACACCAGGGCAAACAGAATACCGACCGCGCCGACGCTGACGAACAGCACCCGCCAGCCAAAGCCGTCCATGATCCAGAACAGCAGCGGCGCAAAGCAGGCCAGCCCGAGGTATTCCCCTACCGTGTACACCGCTGTGGCTTTCGCCCGCTCATGCTGCGGGAACCAGGCGCTGACCACCCGGCTGTTGACCGGAAAGCACGGCGCTTCGCTAATGCCGAGTCCGAAGCGGCACAGCAACAGTGTTTTCAGCCCCACCGCCATGCCGTGGAACAGGGTAAACAGCGACCATAGGGTCAGCGACAGAAAATAGGTCACTTTGTTGCCAAAGCGGTCAAGGAACAGCCCGCCGGGGATCTGCGCCAGGGCATAGGTCCAGGCGAAGGCGGAAAAAAGGATACCCATGATCGCCGGGTCGATCCCCAGCTCACCGGTGAGCTTTGGGGCGGCGATCCCCAGCACGGTGCGATCGAGGTAGTTGATCATGGTACCAACGGCCAACAGCGCAAGGATGCCGATGCGCCGCCGGGAGCGGCGCACGGTGACGGCAGGCTGGGCGGCAGCCGTCGGGTTAGGGCTATATGAGCTCATAGTCAGTTCCTGTCTCGGGTACAGAGGATGTTGTTATTGTGTTTAAAGCATAATGAACCATTTGATTCGGGCTAACAATACTGCATCGCCGCCAGACGGACGGCGGCATTCGCCGCGCCATAGAGCGCGTAACCGGCCCGTCGTTCGGTTAACTCAAAGAAAAAGCGCCCGGCGGTAAAGGGGCGGGTATAAAGATGCAGGAAGGCCCCGCCCTGCGGATCGCGGTCGTAGAGGAGCTGCCGCCGCTGCAGTTGCCCAACGTCCAGCTCGCCGCCGAAGCGCGCCAGCAGATCGTCATAATAATTGGCCGGGATCGGCAGCGCATGGCGGGCAACGTCGGCAAGCTGGTCGCAGGTGGCCGGCAGATCGCGGCAGGCAAAGGCCGCATGCTGCAGCCCTGCCCCCTGGTAGCAGGCGACCGAGCGGGCAATCTGCGTCGCCCGGCTCTGCGAAATATTCAGCGCCAGACGGATATCGCCCTGCGGGCTGCGCACCGCCAGACTGCGCACCAGTCCATACGGGTCCGGCAGCGTCTGCTCATGCTCAAGGGTAAAACCAAACACCGTGCGGAAGAACATCACCCAGTTGTCGCGGCTGTCGGCCTCCATCCCCAGCGCCAGATGGTCGATACCGAGATAATCCTCGCGCACCGTCAGTCCGTCGCGCAGATGAAAATCGCGCTCATAGATCCCTTCCCCGGCCTCGATGAGATAGATAAGGCTACCGTCCGGGGCGCAGATCGCCGGGATCGGCGTTTCGTTCGGCCCGGCATCGCCCTGCCAGGTGGCATACCCCAGCGCGCGGGCGCGGGCCACAATCGGCGCACTGCGATCGACCCGCAGCGCCATGGCGCAGAGCGAAACGCCGTGGCGTTGATAGAAATGATCGGCCCAGCTGTGGGGCTGATGGTTGATGACGATCCGCGCCCCGCCGTTGCGCCACAGCGTCACCTGTTTGGAGCGGTGGCTTCCCTCGTGCTGAAAACCCAGCGCCTGCAGATGCTGCCCCAGGCGCTGCGCCTCGGCGGCGCTGGCGGCAAACTCGATAAACTCCAGCCCGTGATAGACCGGCAGCGGCGGCGGTGAAAACAGATCGGCATCGCACGTCGGGAGCCGACGGCTGGTTTGCTCCTCCAGCCACAGCAGCGAACGATAACCATCTTTGGCCGTCGCGCCGTTCGGCGAGGCGCGAAAACCGTCATTAAAGATCTCCAGCGACCAGGGGCCGCGATAGCCGCAGCGGGTGACCTGCTCGGCAAACGGCTCCAGCGGCAGCTCGCCCTGCCCGGGGAAGCAGCGGAAATGGCGACTCCATTCCAGGAGATCCATTTTCATGTACGGCGCATCGGCGAGCTGAACAAAGGTGATTTTCTCCACCGGCACCGACGGTAGCGCGTCCAGCGTGTCGCCGCGAGCCAGAATATGGAAGCTGTCGAGCACCAGGCCCAGCGCCGGGCTGTCCACCCGCCGTACCCGCTCCCAGGCCTGCTGCCAGCGGTTCACATGGGTTCCCCAGGCCAGGGCCTCATAGCCGATGGTGATCCCCTCTTCTTCCGCCAGCGTGGCCAGCGCCCGCAGATCCGCGACCTGCAATTCGCTATCCGCCGAGCAGTCCGGCTGCACATTGCTGCACAGCAGCAGCGTGTCGCAGCCCAGCTCGTGCATCAGGGCAAACTTGCGCCGAGCGCGGGCTATATTCGCCGCAAACTGCGCCCGGCTGGCGCCTTCAAAATCGCGAAAGGGTTGAAAAAGCGTGATTTTTAACCCTAAATCGGCGGCAAGCTGGCGGATTTCCGCCGGCGTCCCCGTATAATAGAGCAGATCGTTCTCGAAAATTTCCACACCCTGATAGCCCGCCGCCGCAATAGCGTGCAGCTTCTCAGGCAGGGTGCCGGAAATCGAAACGGTGGCGATAGAGCGCAGCATAAGGTCCTCGGGTCAACAACTGACGTGAGCCTTGAATATGTATCATTTGGTTCATTTGCGCCATACTAGGTTGCTAAATTGTGATCATTATGTGTATTTTTTGTCACCCAAGAAAAAGGAGTTGCCATGACCGTCGTTGCTCATGATGAAGCACAATCCCTGAAGGCGCGGATTTTCAGCGCCGCTATCGCTGTTTTTGCTGAACACGGGCTGTCAGGCGCCCGCATGGAGCAGATCGCCACCGAAGCGCAGACCACCAAGCGCATGGTGGTTTACTACTTCAAAAGCAAAGAGCAGCTCTATCAGGAGGTGCTGCAGTATGTGTATGCGCGGATCCGCGAAACCGAGCAGCAGCTGGGGCTGGAGAATGTGCCGCCGGTGGAGGCGCTGGTGCGGCTGGTGCGCTGGAGCGTGCGTTATCACGCCACCCACGCGGACTATATGCGGGTGATTTGCATGGAGAATATGCAGCGCGGCAAGTGGTTACAAACCTCGGGTGAACTGAAACCGCTGAATCGTACCGCCCTGTCGATTCTGGAAGACATTTTACAGCGCGGCCAGCAGCAAGGCGTCTTTCAGGCGGGGCTCGAAGCACGCGATGTGCACCGGTTAATCAGCAGCTTCAGCTTTTATCAGGTGTCGAACTTCTACACCTTCAGCAGCCTGTACCTTGACGATCCGTTGCCCGCCATCGACGACGAAGCGATGGTGGCCCACCACTGCGACATTGCCGTCCGGGCGGTGATCCGCTTCGTGATTTCCTGACCCGCCGGCGAAAGACGTTAATGCCCGGAAAGGGCGTGAATGACTTTCTCCATGGCCTCCACGGTGAGCGCCGAACGCTGAATTTTGGCGTTCGCCAGCGAGGTGCGCAGTACGCCGGCAATGACAATGTGTTTCGGCTCCTGGCCCAGGTCTCGCATTTCCAGCACCACTTTACCCACCACGCGGCACATTTCCTGGTACAGCTCGTCGTCTTTGGCTTTATTTCCCATCTGGTTTTGCTCGCACTTTATTATTATCAATCAATTCATTATTGATAGATTTTTTCCGCAACGCAAATTATCCCCGGCGGAATGGGCCAATGGCGCATTTTACTGGTTCATCACGCGAGAAAAAGCGCCTTCCGCTGCCCCTTTGCCTGCCCGGTGATGAAAAAATGTGTTGCGTACTTTTATGCATAACGTGCCGGTTTTGTTACGCGTTTTGTCCATAATTTGAAACGAGGTTTTTATTTTCCTTTTTGATTTCGGCAGCGTATAATGCGCTTCGATTCTTTCTTGAATGGTTTCAGCGCATTGGACTGCATGATAAAACGCATAACACCTTGCCACATTTCATGGGCTGAACCGCCAGCACACATTCTTCTGCACGCTCCGGGGTTGTCACCTATCCTTAGGGCGTGGCTTAGCAACTTTCGTAATACAGGTTTGGCTCCCCGGCAGTGCGCCCGCGGAGCGAGAATTCCATATCCTTCACAACTTAAAGACTAAAACTGTCATGAAAAAGACCAAAATTGTTTGCACCATCGGTCCGAAAACCGAATCTGAAGAGATGCTGACCAAAATGCTGGAAGCCGGCATGAACGTGATGCGTCTGAACTTCTCCCACGGTGACTATGCGGAACACGGTCAGCGCATCCAGAACCTGCGCAATGTGATGAGCAAAACCGGTAAGAAAGCCGCTATTCTGCTGGACACCAAAGGCCCGGAAATTCGTACCATCAAGCTGGAAGGCGGCAACGACGTCTCATTGAAAGCAGGCCAGACCTTCACCTTCACCACCGATAAATCCGTCGTCGGCAACAACGAAATCGTTGCAGTGACCTACGAAGGCTTCACGTCTGACCTCACCGTCGGCAACACCGTTCTGGTGGACGATGGCCTGATCGGCATGGAAGTGACGGCTATCGAAGGTAACAAAGTTATCTGTAAAGTGCTGAACAACGGCGACCTTGGCGAGAACAAAGGCGTAAACCTGCCGGGCGTCTCCATCGCCCTGCCGGCGCTGGCTGAGAAAGACAAACAGGATCTGATCTTCGGTTGCGAACAGGGCGTGGACTTTGTCGCGGCCTCCTTCATCCGTAAACGTTCCGACGTCGTCGAGATCCGTGAGCACCTGAAAGCCCACGGCGGCGAAAACATCCAGATCATCTCCAAAATCGAAAACCAGGAAGGCCTGAACAACTTCGACGAAATCCTCGAAGCTTCTGACGGCATCATGGTTGCTCGTGGCGACATGGGCGTTGAGATCCCGGTTGAAGAAGTTATCTTCGCCCAGAAAATGATCATCGAAAAATGTATCCGCGCGCGCAAAGTGGTTATCACCGCGACTCAGATGCTGGACTCCATGATCAAGAACCCGCGTCCGACCCGCGCTGAAGCCGGCGACGTGGCCAACGCCATCCTCGACGGTACCGATGCAGTGATGCTGTCCGGCGAATCCGCGAAAGGTAAATACCCGCTGGAAGCCGTCACCATCATGGCCACCATCTGCGAACGTACTGACCGCGTGATGACCAGCCGTCTGGACTTCAATAACGACAATCGTAAACTGCGCATCACCGAAGCGGTGTGCCGCGGCGCGGTAGAAACCGCTGAGAAACTGGAAGCGCCGCTGATCGTTGTCGCCACCCAGGGCGGTAAATCCGCACGCGCTGTGCGTAAATACTTCCCGGACGCCACCATCCTGGCCCTGACCACCAACGAAACCACCGCTCGCCAGCTGGTGCTGAGCAAAGGCGTTGTGCCGCAGCTGGTGGAAGAGATCGCCTCTACCGATGACTTCTATCATCTGGGCAAAGATCTGGCGCTGAAAAGCGGCCTCGCGCGTAAAGGCGACGTGGTGGTGATGGTTTCCGGCGCATTAGTGCCGAGCGGTACCACTAATACGGCTTCCGTACACGTGCTGTAATAATTTACAGGTTAATTGGTTTTTTTTAATAAAGCGCCTCTCGGGGCGCTTTTTTTATTCATTGATTAGCTCTTCCTATTAAAAATGCAAATCGGAATTTACTATTTAATAAGAGATTATCTAAGATGAATCCGATGGAAGCGCGCTGTTTTCACTCGCCTTTTTCAGCGATTTTGTCCAATTCGATGCTTCTTTGAGCGAACGATCAAAAATAAGTGCGTTCAGGTAAAAAAAATATTCTCATCCCAAAAAACTTTGTGTAATACTTGTAACGCTACATGGAGATTAACTCAATCTAGAGGGTATTAATAATGAATCGTACTAAACTGGTACTGGGCGCGGTAATCCTGGGTTCTACTCTGCTGGCTGGTTGCTCCAGCAATGCTAAAATCGATCAGCTGTCTTCTGACGTTCAGACTCTGAACGCTAAAGTTGACCAGCTGAGCAACGACGTGAACGCAATCCGTTCCGACGTTCAGGCTGCTAAAGACGACGCAGCTCGCGCTAACCAGCGTCTGGACAACCAGGCTCACTCTTACCGTAAGTAAGAGTTCTGGTAATAAAAATGGCGCACTCTGTGCGCCATTTTTTTTGCCCTCAGCATGAGGGCTACTGGGTAAGCAGGCTGTTGTCTGACGGCGTGTTCTGCGCCGACAGCGTAGCTGGCGCACTCCCCGTCCCCGTGGACACCACCACCGGATATCCCGCCCTTCTCGACATCGCTTTTTTCAGCTGTGCATCATCGACCGCTTTATCCTCTGCGAAGGCGTGAAACGCCGCAGGCAGCGTGTAGGCGATGGTCCGGGTGTTTTCCCCTTCCGTCTGCGAAAGCGGCCTGTGGACCTCGACATAGCGTTTACCATCCGGTTCGACGGCAAACTTCACCGGCTGATTGATAATCCGTACCGGCGTCCCGGTTTTCACCTGGTTGAACAGCGCTTTGATGTCATCGGCGTTCATTCGCATACAGCCTGAGCTGACGCGTAAACCGACGCTGTCCGGCGCGTTGGTGCCATGAATCAGATATTCGCCGTAGCCATAGGCCAGACGCAGCGCGTAGCGCCCCAGCGGGTTGTACGGCCCGGCCGGGACCACCGCCGGTAACGTCACCCCTTTCTCCAGCGAACGCGCCCGAATGCCCGCGGTGGGCGTCCAGGTCGGGTTGGGGATCTTCTGCCCGATGCGGGTGGTCATCTCAGGCGTTTCCAGCCCTAACTGGCCGATACCCAGCGGATAGACCTGCACCTGATTCTCTCCCGGCGGGAAGTAATACAGCCGCAGTTCCGCAAGGTTGACGACAATCCCCTCTCGCGGTACGTCGGGGAGCAGCATCTGGGAGGGGATCAGGACCTGAGTACCAGGCTTCGGCTGCACCGGCGCGATGGTATCGTTGGCTTCGAGGATCAGCATCGCCGCGGTATCGAAATGGCGGGCGATCGCCTGCAGGTTGCGGTCTCCCTCCTGTACGGTCCAGTACTGGTTCTGGCCAATCAGCCGGCTGTTGGCGGGAGGAAGCGGGTAGTCGACGGCCCAGGCGGCCGAGGAGACGCCAAGCGCGCTGAGAAGGGCTAAGGTGATCATCGTTTTGCGTTTCATACTGAGATTCCTTCTTTCGCTGATAAAACGCCAGGAGACTGAACGGCGGCAGGAGCAGAACCCCTACCGGACGTAACAGAATGAAATCTACCTGTTTATTCTAGCTAATATTTGCGGCTTTCGCGCGGATCGCACGGATCATGGCTTCAAGCCCTTGCGAGCGGGAAGGTGTCAGGTGTTGGGTGAGCGCCATTTTTTCAAACCACGGGCGCACATCGAACTCGATGATATCCTGGGCGGTCATCCGATCATAAAGGATAAACACCACCGCAATCAGCCCTTTGACGATCGCCGCATCGCTGTCACCGCGCAGGGTGATAACGCCGGAGGGGTCCTGCGCCATCACAATCCACACCTGGCTTTGGCAGCCCTGAATAATGTTCTGCACGCTATGTTCTTCCGGGCTTAGCGGCGCCAGCCGCTGGCCCAGCTCAATGATATAGAGATACTTCTCTTCCCAGTTGGCGCAACGGCTAAAATTGCGCAACAGTTTGTCTTTGTCTGGTAGTGCCGCCATCGTCACGTCCTTTACCCTAATAATTTGTGGATCCGCTGCAGGCCGGCCACCAGGCGGTCCACCTCTTCCGTGGTATTGTACATCGCCAGCGAGGCCCGACACATAGCCGGTACCTGATACCGGGCCATCAGCGGCATGGCGCAGTGGTGCCCGGTTCGCACCGCGATACCGTAGTTGTCGAGGAAGCTGCCGACGTCATAGGCGTGATGCTGGCCGAGGTTAAAGGCGATCACCCCTTTGCGCTGCGCCGGCCCGTAGAGGATCAGATCCGGCACGGCGCGCAGAGCCTCCAGCGCATAGCGCATCAGGGTCTGCTCGTACTCCGCGATCTGCGTCAGCCCCAGTTGGCTGACGTAGGTCAGCGCCGCGCCGAGGCCAATGATCCCCCCGGTATTCGGCGTACCGGCCTCAAAGCGCCACGGCGCCCGGTTCCAGGTGGTGCCTTCCGTCAGGCTGACGGTGGCGATCATCGACCCGCCGCCTTCCCATGGCGCCATCGCCTGCAGTAGCTCGGAACGGCCATAGAGCACGCCGATCCCGGTCGGGCCATACAGCTTGTGTCCGGAGAAGACGTAGAAATCGCACCCCAGCGCCTGCACATCTACCGGGTGGTGCATCACCGCCTGGGCGCCATCCACCAGCACTTTCGCGCCATGCTGATGCGCAAGGGCAATCAGCGCCGCCAGCGGGTTTTCCGTCCCCAGCACGTTGGAGACCTCGGTTATCGCCAGCAGGCGGGTGCGCGGGTCAAACAGTCCCGGGACAACATCCAGTTGCAGTGTGCCGTCCGGGTTCAGGGGGATCACCCGCAGCTCAGCCCCGACGCGGGCACACAGCATCTGCCACGGCACAATGTTGGCGTGGTGCTCCATTTCGCTGATGATGATGTTATCCCCGGCGCCGACGTTGGCGTTTCCCCAGCTGTTGGCCACCAGGTTGATACCCTCGGTGGTGCCGCGGACGAACACCACTTCCTCCGCCGACCCGGCGTTAAGGAAGGTGGCCGCCTGCTGACGCACGGCTTCCATCCGCGCGGTGGCTTCCGCGCTGAGGGTATGGATGCCGCGGTGCACCGCCGCGTAGCCGTGGCGATAGAATTCCGCTTCGGCGCCGATCACCGCCTCCGGCTTCTGGGCACTGGCGGCGCTGTCGAGATAGGCCAGCGGCTGACCGTTGACCTCCCGGTTCAGTACCGGAAAATCGGCGCGAACCCGTTCTACTGAAAATGTCATACTGTGCCTCCCGGCAAACGCTGTCCAATCCGCGCCAGCACCTGCTCTCTGAGCGCGTCGCTGCGGATAGCCTCGGTGAGCTCGGCGGCGAAGGCGTAGAGGATCATCTGCTGCGCCGCCTGCTGTTCGATACCGCGCGAGCGCAGATAGAACAGCTGTTCTTCATCAATGCGCCCGACGGTCGCCCCGTGGCTGCATTTCACGTCATCGGCGTAAATCTCCAGCTGCGGTTTGGTATCGACCTCCGCCAGCCGCCCAAGCAGCAGATTGTTGTTGGTCATCTGGCCGTCGGTTTTCAGCGCGTGCGGCGCGACGTTGATCAGCCCGTTAAACACCGCCCGACCCTTATCGCTGACGATGGTTTTGTGCAGCTGGCGGCTGTTGCAGTAGCCGACCTGATGGTCGAGCCAGGTGCGGCTGTCGCAGACCTCATTTTTCACCGGCATCGCCAGCGAATTGAGGCGCAGGTTGCTGTTTTCACCGCCCAGGCGGGTGCTGGTGTGATGACGCAGCACCTGGCCGCCGAGCAGGAAACTGCTGCTGAAGGCCGAGGCGTCGCGGCCCAGCAGCAGGTCGTTATGGGCGAAGTGGTAGCTGAGCGCGTTCTCAAACGCCAGCTTGATATGCTGGAGGTGCGCGTTATCGGCCACCGTCATGGTCAGTCGCCCGCCGGTGAAGTGCGGCTGCTCATTGAGGCTCAGGTAATGTTCGACCACAGTCGCCTCCGCCCCGCTTTCCAGCGCCAGGTGATGGCGATAATGGGCGGTATTCAGCGCATCGCCGGCCAGACCGCGGGTGATATGCATCAGCAGCAGCGGCTTATCCAGGCGGCGGTTGCGCGGTACGCGAAGGCGGGTCACCGTCTGCGCCAGGCTTTCGGTCAGATGGAGAAACACCTCCGGATGCAAAGCATCCGGCAGATGCTGGCGTTGGTTATCGACGCTGACCTCCACGCCGCTGGCGGCGAGATCGTCGCTCAGCTCAGGATGATAGCGGCCATCGATAAACACCAGCCGCCAGGCGTCCAGCGGCAGCGCCAGCGCATCACGCTGTTCAGCGCTGAGCGATGCCCCCTCGTCGGCGACAAAGTGACCGTTGAGTAGCGCGTCCAGCGGGGTGTATTTCCAGTCCTCGTGCTTACGTGTCGGCAGCCCCAGGCGCAGCAGCTGCTGCAGATGCTGGGTGGCCTCCGCCGTACGCTGGCCGCCCTGCGCTTCAAACAGGTGGTGCCACTGCTGCAGCGCGTTACTGCTGTTCGGTAAGCCAGCCATAGCCCTGCTCCTCCAGCTGTTTGACGAGGGTGAAATCCCCCGACTTCACAATCCGCCCCTGATACAGAACATGGACGTAGTCCGGCTTGATATAGTCAAGAATGCGCTGATAATGGGTGACAATGATGAAGGCGCGTTTGCCGTCGCGTAGCGAGTTGACACCTTCCGAGACAATCTTCAGTGCATCAATATCCAGCCCGGAATCTGACTCATCAAGAATGCACAGCTCCGGCTCCAGCACCGCCATTTGCAGAATATCGTTACGCTTTTTCTCACCGCCGGAGAAGCCAACGTTCACCGAGCGGGTCAGCAGATCTGCCGGCATCTGCAGCAGCCTGATTTTCTCTTCCATCAGGTCCTGGAAGTCGAAGCGATCCAGCGGCTCCTGGCCGCGATAGTTGCGCACGGCATTCAGCGCGGTCTGCAGGAAGAATTGGTTGCTGACGCCGGGAATTTCCACCGGATACTGGAAGGCCATAAAGATACCTTCTCCGGCGCGATCTTCCGGGGCAAGTTCCAGCAAGTCTTTACCCTTAAATTCGACGCGGCCGCCGGTCACCTCGTAATCCTCACGCCCGGCCAGGGTGGCCGAAAGCGTACTTTTCCCCGAGCCGTTTGGCCCCATAATGGCGTGGACCTCCCCCGGGCGCACCTCAAGGTTCAGCCCGCGCAGGATCGCTTTATCTTCGACGGCGACGTGTAAATCTTGAATACTTAACATCTTTTTTCCTTAATTATCAGCCGACGCTATGTTCAAGGCTAATGGCCAGCAATTTTTGCGCTTCGACGGCGAACTCCAGCGGCAGTTCGGAGAAGACGTCTTTACAGAAACCGTTGACGATCATCGAGATGGCATCGTCTTCGCTGATCCCGCGCTGTAAACAGTAGAACAGCTGATCTTCGCCAATCCGCGAAGTGGTCGCTTCATGTTCCAGCTGGGCGCTGTTGTTGCGGCATTCCACATACGGGAAGGTATGCGCCCCGCAGTCCGGGCCGATCAGCATCGAATCGCACTGGGTGAAGTTGCGGGCGTTAGTCGCGGTCGGCATGATTTTGACCAGCCCGCGATAGCTGTTCTGGCTGTGTCCGGCGGAGATCCCTTTCGAGATGATGGTCGAGCGGGTGTTCTTGCCGATATGGATCATTTTGGTGCCGGTGTCCGCCTGCTGGTGACCACTGGTCAGCGCTACCGAGAAGAATTCGCCGATCGAGTTATCGCCGCGCAGAATGCAGCTAGGGTATTTCCAGGTGATGGCCGAGCCGGTTTCCGACTGGGTCCATGACATCTTGCTGTTCTCCCCTTCGCACAGCGCACGCTTAGTGACGAAGTTGAGAATGCCGCCGGTGTTGTTGTCGCCGGGGAACCAGTTCTGCACCGTGGAGTATTTCACTTCCGCATCTTTATGAATGATGACTTCAACGACCGCCGCATGCAGCTGATAGCTGTCGCGCACCGGCGCCGAGCAGCCCTCAATATAGCTGACGTAGCTGCCTTCATCGGCCACCAGAATGGTACGTTCAAACTGCCCGGTCTTTTCGGCGTTGATGCGGAAATAGGTCGACAGCTCCATCGGGCAGCGGACGCCCTTCGGCACATAAATAAAGGTGCCATCCGAGGCCACCGCGGCGTTCAGCGCGGCAAAGAAGTTGTCATTGCCTGGCACCACGGTGCCCAGATACTTTTTCACCAGTTCCGGATGGTCGTGGATCGCCTCGCCGAAAGAACAGAAGATGATCCCCTGCTCCGCCAGCTTTTCGCGGTAGGTGGTCGCCACCGACACGGAGTCGAATATGGCGTCCACCGCCACCTCGCGCCCTTCACGTACCGGCACGCCCAGCTGGTTAAAGGCTTCTTCCACCTCGCTGGTCAGGAAGGTGTTGGCCCCGGTCTGCTGCACCGCGCCCGGCTCTGAAGCGCAGGTCTCATCGCAGTTGCCGCAGGAGGGGGCGGAATAGTAGCTGTAGTCCTGATAATTCAGCTTATCGTAATGCGCCTTCAGCCAGTGCGGCTCCTCCATCTCCAGCCATGCCCGGAAAGCATTGAGCCGAAACTCCAGCATCCACTGCGGCTCATTGCGACGGGCGGAAATGGCCCGGACCACCTCTTCATTAATCCCTTTGGCCAGCTCATCGGTCTGCAGCCGGGTGAAAAAGCCCTCTTTATAATTGAGCGGGCCGCCGGTCCAGGTTTTGACATCGTCAGTTGCTTCAGTATTACGCGACATAGTTACTCCGCCTGCACCCCAAAACTTTCGCCACAGCCGCACTCGTGCTGCGCTTTCGGGTTATGAAATTTAAAGATTTCATTTAAACCTTCCCGGACGTAATCGAGCTCCGTGCCGTCAATGAACGGCATCGCCTGCAGCGGCGCCCACAGTTTCGCCCCGTCAGATTCAAAGAGCAGATCGTCGGCTGCCGGCTCGGCAATCATTTCGAGCACATAGCTAAAACCAGCGCAGCCGCTGGTTTTTATCCCCAGCCGCAGCCCTTTTTTGTCCGGTTGCTTGCGCATCAGATCGCGAATATGCGCGGCAGCGGCCGGCGTCATGGTCAGTCCCTGCCAGCTAAAATCGGCGGGATTAAAGGTTCCTGCTTGTACTTCCATCGATAGACCTCCAGGTTGGCGCCATCAAGGCATACCGCCATGTTAGTGATAATGATTATCACTTCAACCCATCTGCAGCAGGGGTATTGCCCCATTTAGCGCTTTTTATAAGCATAGACCCTCGCCCGGGGATTATCAGGGTGTGCAGGGTGAACTTAATCTTTTGATTTATAATATGTTATTCTGAAATCGTTCTATATTCGCACGCAATGGTAAAGATGTATCGAAAATACCGATTTATGCAATAGCAGATGACCCGGTTCCTGTTTATCGCACAGCCTGGAGAAGGAAAAGTGACAGTGTCACCTAAAGGCCAACAAGGCCGAGAAGGCGCAGGTCCGGTGGTCGGGATAAGAAAGCGCCAGTCCGTGACGCTTTCGGAAAGCAACAATCGCCGCTCGCCAGGCCGCGATCCAGGGAATGAAAACTGTGATGAAACGGGTAAATGGATTGCCAGGCAGGGTCGCGGTTGGCTAGGTGCCTTTTCTGACCAGGCGGGCGGCCTGAACAAAAACCTCATCTTCCACCCCGTCCCCCTTCTGTCTGCCCAGTCTCACCAGTTCATCCACGATACTCCCCTGATTAATCTGCTTCTGTGTAGCCACTAAGCTAATGACCGCCGCGCCGATGGCCATGCCAATCAATGCCGTTTGTTCATCTTTATCTTTCATGGTGTCGCTCCGTCTGTCCTCCAGAGAAAGGCTAGCAAAAGATACCACCAGCTCAATTTCAAATTCATCTTCTTTACACCTCCCGGAAAACGCAGGCGCCGCGCTGACCTCTCCTTCCCCCTGGTGGCGATGGCGCAAAGCGCTGCCGCCTCATACCGGGTCTTTATTTTGCCAGCTTCACGTTGCGCGGAAATAAATAAAAATAACGCGCGCGCCGAAGAGTAAAAAAAGGAAATAACAGCCTCAGCGATAAAACCAGATTATTCCAGCAGGGAATAGCTGGGATGCTAATATTTCATTTCCCCACCGGTTTTTAGAAGCCTATAGTTTTTTTGCCTGCAGAACATCCACTTAGGTTAAAAGACATAAGGACATAATAATGATTGTTTCAGCCCCCAGCGATTATCGCGAAGCCGCTCGTCGCCGTCTGCCCCGCTTCCTTTTCGATTATATTGACGGTGGCGCGGTGGCGGAAAATACCATGAACGCCAACGCCACCGAGCTTGCTTCGGTAGCCCTTCGCCAGCGCGTGCTGTGCGGGGCGGGCGAACCGACGCTGGCCACCACGATCCTTGATGCCTCATGGGCGATGCCCGTGGCGCTGGGGCCGGTCGGCGCCACCGGGATGTACGCCCGCCGCGGCGAAGTTCAGGCGGCCCGCGCCGCCTCCCGCGCCGGGATCCCGTACACCCTGTCCACGGTGTCGGTCTGCTCCATTGAAGAGGTGGCGAGCCAGGCCAGCGGCGCACTCTGGTCCCAGCTGTACGTGCTGAAAGATCGCGGCTACATGCGTAATGCGCTGGAGCGCGCGTGGGCCGCCGGCATGAAAACCCTGGTATTCACCGTCGATATGCCGATCCCCGGCTCGCGGTATCGGGATAATCGATCAGGCATGTCCGGGCCGCACGCCACCCTGCGACAGTATCTCCAGGCCTGTACTCATCCACGCTGGGCAATGAACGTCGGGCTGGCGGGCAGGCCCCTGTCGTTCGGTAATATAGAAGCCTACACCGGCCACAAAATGACCATGGACGACTACATGGGGTTCATCAGCAACAACTTCGACCCGTCCATCGCCTGGCACGATCTGGAGTGGATCCGCGACAGCTGGCAAGGGAAATTAATCATCAAAGGGATCCTCGATGCCGACGATGCGCGCAATGCCGTGCGCCTCGGCGCCGATGGCATTGTGGTGTCGAATCATGGCGGCAGACAGCTCGATGGCGCCATCCCCACTGCCCGGGCGCTACCAAGGGTGGTGGATGCGGTCGGCGACGATCTGACGGTACTTGCTGATTCCGGGGTGCGCTCCGGCGTGGACGTCATTCGCCTGCTGGCCCTCGGCGCGAAGGGCGTGCTGCTCGGGCGGGCCTATATTTATGCCCTGGCCGCGGCGGGCGAAGCGGGCGTGGCGCATCTGCTGCACTTATTTGCCGAGGATATGAAGGTCACCATGACCCTCACCGGCGCGACCTCGCCATCGGCCATCAGCCTCGATTGCCTTGACCGCCTTGAACAGGATCAACATCGCACTCATGCGGTGCCGGTATCCTTACCCGCCTGACGCTGCCCAGGGCCGGGCCTGACCGCGTTTATCGGCCAGGTCCGGCAAGAGGGAATTACCCCTGCGGGTGCAGCGCCGGGTGTTGCACTGCGTCAGCCGGGGGCTGAGGTCGGATGCGGAACCAGATCGCGTACATGGCCGGCAGGAAAATAAGGGTCATGATGGTTCCCCCCAGCGTCCCGCCAATCAGCGTATAGGCGAGCGTTCCCCAGAAGACCGAATGGGTGAGCGGAATGAACGCCAGGATCGCCGCCAGCGCGGTCAGCAGAACCGGGCGGGCGCGCTGTACTGTCGCCTCCACCACCGCGTGGAACGGATCGAGCCCTGCCTGTTCGTTATGGTGGATTTGGCCAATCAGGATCAGCGTATTGCGCATCAGGATCCCCGACAGGGCGATCAGGCCCACAAGAGCATTGATGCCAAACGGCTGATTGAACAGCAGCAGTGTCGGCACCACGCCAATCAGCCCCAGCGGCGCGGTCAGGAAAACCATGACCATCGCCGACAGCGAACGCACCTGCAGGATAATGATCAGCAGCGTGAGGGCGATCATGATGGGAAATAACGGCACCATCGCCCGCGTGGCTTTGCCTGACTCCTCGATCGACCCCGCCGTCTCGATGCGATACCCCGGCGGCAGCGAGTCGATAATGGGCTGCAGCGATTTCATCAGCGCGGTGGAGACATCCGGCGGCTGCAGGTTATCCGCGACATCTCCGCGGACGGTGATGGTCGGCGTGCGATCGCGACGGCGAAGCAGCGGGTCCTCCATTCTGATCGACACGTCGCCAATCTGTGATAAGGGAACCCGCTGCCCGCCGCTGCCCACCAGGGTGAAGTCGGCGATTTTCGCCGGATCCAGACGGATATCGCCCGCCGCGCGGCCGATGACCTGCACGGCGCGAATATCTTCCCGAACGGTGGTGATGGGGATCCCTGACAGCAGGAACTGCAGCTGCTGGGCGACGGACTGGGAGCTGAGTCCGCTCGCCTGCAGCCGGTCCTGATTGAGGCTGAAATGCATCACCGGCACCCGCGAACCCCAGTCGCTATTGACGGTGCGCATCAGCGGACTGGTCTGCAGCACCGATTTAACCCGTTCGGCGATGTCGAGCAAGGTGTGCGGATCGGGCCCCATCACCCGCCAGGCAACCGGATAGGGCGAATAAGGGCCAAAGACCAGCTGAGTGACGCGCACCCGCGCTTCCGGCGCCAGGCCATTGGCCACAGCCTCCCGCAGCCGCCGCTTGAGCGCCTCGCGGGCGTCCTGACCGTCGGTCAACACCACCAGTTTGGCAAAGGAGGGATCGGGCAACTCCGGGGCCATCGCCAGGTAAAAGCGCGGCGCGCCCTGGCCAATATAGCTGGTGACAATCTTCGCCTCCGGCTGCTGCTGCAGCCAGTGCTCAATTTTCGCCGTCGCGGCGCTGGTCTGGATAATCGACGACCCGTAAGGCATCTGTACTTCAACCAGTACTTCCGGACGATCGGAGGTGGGGAAAAACTGCTTTTTCACCGCGCTCATTCCCAGTATCGCCACCATAAACAGCACCACCACGCTGGCGGCCACGCGCCATTTGCGGGCGATAACCCGGGTCAGCAGCCGACGGAAACGCTGATAGCGTGGGGTGTCATACAGCGCGGCGTGGCCTGCCGCCGCGGGCTTTCTGTCCGGCAACAGGTGCACCCCCAGCCAGGGGGTAAAAATCACCGCCACAATCCAGGAGGCAATCAGCGCGATACCGACGATCCAGAACACGTTGCTGGCGTACTCCCCGGCGGTGGACTGCGCAAATCCATTGGGCATAAAGCCCACGGCCGTCACCAGGGTACCGGCCAGCATGGGCGCCGCGGTATGGCTCCAGGCATAGGCGGAGGCTTTGAGGCGGTCGTACCCCTCCTCCATTTTGACCACCATCATTTCGATGGCAATGATGGCATCATCCACCAGCAGGCCCAGGGCGAGGATCAGCGAGCCGAGAGTGATGCGGTCGAAGTTTTTGCCGGTCGCCTCCATTACCACAAACACCACGGCCAGGGTTAAAGGCACCGCCGCCGCGACCACCACCCCCACGCGCCACCCCATGCTGACAAAGCACACCGCCATCACCACCAGCAGGGCGACAAAGAATTTGATCATGAACTCATCGACTGCGGCGCTGATATTCACCGACTGATCGGTCACTTTGGTCAACGACATGCCGAGCGGCAGGCTCTGATTGATGCTGGCCGTTTCGGCGTCCAGCGCTTTCCCCAGCGCCAGACCATTCCAGCCCTCGCGCATCACCACCCCCAGCAGCAGCGCCGGTTCGCCCTGATTGCGGATCAGGAAGGTCGCGGGATCTTCATACCCTCGCTCAACCGTGGCGACATCGGCCAGTTTCAGCGTTCTGCCCCCGGCAATAATCGGCGTGTCGCGGATCTGCTGCAGGCGGTCGAACGCCCCGTCGAGGCGGATAAAGATCTGCCCGCCCCGGGTCTCAATGGCCCCGGCGGCGGTCAGCACATTCTGGCTGTTCAGCGCGGCAAAAATCGCCTCTGGCGAAAGGCCCAGGGTGGCGAGACGATCATGAGAAAAGGAGAGATAAATGCGCTCCGCCTGTTCGCCGAGGATATTCACTTTTTTCACCCCGGGTACATGCAGCAGCTGCTGGCGCAGGGCTTCAGCGTCACGCACCAGCTGCCGCGGCGGCTCTCCCCGCGCTTTCAGAGCAAAGAGGGCAAAGGTGACATCGGCGAATTCGTCATTCATCATCGGGCCGGAGACGCCGGCAGGCAGGTTTTTCGCCTCATCCCCGAGCTTTTTGCGCGCCTGATAAAACTGCTCCGGCACCTCGGACGGCGGGGTCTGATCCTGCAGCGATAACGTGATCAACGCCATACCAGGGCGGGTATAGGTCTCCGTGCGATCGTACCACTTCAGCTCCTGGAGCCGTTTTTCCAGCGGCTCGGCGACCTGATCCTGCATCTCCTGCGCGGTGGCGCCGGGCCAGACGGTAATGACCGTCATTTGCTTGACCGTGAAGGGCGGATCTTCCGCCCGCCCGAGTCCGAAGAACGCCACCAGCCCGGCGACGGAGATGAGGATAATCAAAAACAGGGTCACCGACCGCTCGCGGACGGCCAGCGCGGAGAGATTAAAACGCCCGGCGCTCATGGCTGGCTCCCGGCGGCATTATGCTCGCGTCGTTCCGCCAGACGCACCGCCTCGCCCTGGTGCAGAAGATGGGCGCCCAGGGCGACGATGGGCTCGCCGGGCTTCAGCGGGCCGGTCACCCGCGCCGTTTCATCATTCAGGCCGAGCACGGTCACCGGTTGCCAGGAGACGGTGGCCGGACGCGAGGCAATGCGCCAGACGCCAGGGCCGTTGCCCGGATCGTAGACCGACGCCAGGGGCACCTCCAGCACCTGGCCTGGCGCCTGGTCGCTGCCGATACGCAGGGTCACGGTAGACCCCAGCGGCGCATTCGCCAGCGCCCCGTTCAGCACATAGCGCGCTTCAAAGGTGCGGGTGGTGGCGTCAGCCGCGTCCGAAAGCAGTCGCAGGGTCGCCGTGACCGGCTGAGATTCGCTGCCATAGCGTGTCGCCAGCGCCTCGCTGCCGACCGCCGGGCGCAGCGTCTCCGGAAGCTGCACCCGCGCTTCGCGCTGCCCCGCCCGCGCCAGGCGGATCACCACCTGTCCGGCGCTGACCACCTGCCCCGGTTCGGCAAGCGTTTCCACCACCACGCCGTCAGCGTCCGCCAGCAGTCCGGCATAGCCGGTGGCGTTTTGCGCCACATTGGCCTGCGCCTGGGCCGCGCTCAGGTCGGCTCTCGCCGCCTCTGCCGCTGCGTTAATCTGGTCGAATTCCGCGGCCGAGACGGCGCCGCTCGCCACCAGGCCGCGATAGCGGGCCAGATCGTTGGTCGCCTTTTTGGCTCGCGCCCGCGCGGCATCCACGGCCCGCTGTTGAGACTGCGCCTGCAAGGTTAAATCAGCCGGATCCAGACGCAGCAGCAGTTGACCGCGCTTGACGCTCTGCCCGGTCTCCACCAGCCGGGCAAGGATTTTTCCCGATACCCGGAAGCCGAGATCGCTTTGGGTACGAGCGACCACCACGCCGGTAAAGGCCCGCGAGCTGGCCTCCGCGCGCTCGACGGTCGCCACCCGGACCAGCGGCGGCCGGGTGCGGGGATCGTCATGATCGGCAGGTTCGCCGCAGCCCGCGAGGGCCAGCGGCAGGAGGCAGACGGCAAGATGGACGGCATTGAGCCTGAGCATGGGTCACCTTAATGAAAAGACCGGACAGTGACCGCATTCTCAGACTAGTGACCAATAAAGTCAATAGTCACCAATCAGGGGGAGAGACTTCTCAGGATCAGGGAGGCAAGCAGCACCGCCGCGGTGGGCGCGGTGTCGAGATTGTATTGCAACTGCACCGGGTTGATGAAAGGACACATCACCATATAGACCGCCAGGGTTGCCTCATCCAGCGGGGTTTTGCGCTCGAACTCACCCGCCTGGCGGCCTTCGACAAGGATTTGACCAATCAGCTGCTGCAGATGACCGGCATACTGTTCCGTTGAAGGCCATCTATCGCGCGCTGCGACGGCGGCGATGTCGTACAGTTTGCGATCCTCAAAAAACAGTTCACTGCCGGCCTCGGTCAGTGCCCGGAACAGGCGGCGCAGTTTCTCGCTGGCGGACGGCGCATCGGCGATAGCCGCGCTGACGGCCACCATGATCTTCTCCAGCCGGCTGGCGCAAATCGCCTCGCCAATCGCCTGCTTGGAGTCAAAGAATTTATAGATATAGGCTTTGGAAAAGCCTATCGCTTTGGCGAGATCGGTGACCGTCGTTTTCTCATAGCCATAGCGACTAAAGTGCGCCATGGCCGCGTCAAGAATCTGGTCCCGAACGCTGTGGTCATGGGGACCACGGCTTGCAGGGGTGGGGGTATTTTTCGTCATCCGTTTAGCTTAATGCGATCGCTATCGTTTGACAACGAGTGACGTTATTATGATTTGGTCACAATAACACCCCGCTCTGTGATCCTCTTGCCGCGTTACGCCTCACCCGCCTCTTGGTTTATCGCGCCGGCGGGCAGACAACCCATGCCTTGCAGCGTCTGAAGCACCGCGCTGTCGAGTGGGGTATGCGGCTCCGCACCTAAAAAATCAACCAGTTTATCGTTGCGCAGGCGTACCGGCAGACGCCAGAGATAGTGCATCTCGACCATTTCCCGCAGGGTGGCGTTAAAGGGCGCCGCCAGCTTTACCAGCCACCAGGGAAAAGACTTCACTGCCGCTCGGCCGCCATAGCGGGCGACCACCCGCTGGATCGCCTGACTCATTTCGCTGCCGTCCGGGTCCCAGTGGCCCTGCATATGAAAGCGAGCAAACGGCTCAAGCTCATGCCTGCGGGCCAGCAGCGCGGCGATGGTGTCGGCGACGTCGGGCAGATAAGCCCACTGATGCCCGACGCCGATCGCCCCCGGGCGGCTAATGACGCGGGGAAGCTGACCAGGCTTGACCAGCCCCTGAGAAAACCAGTTATTTCCGGCGCGTGGACCAAAAAAATCGCCCGCCCGAACAATCAACGCCCGGCCACCACGCTGCACGTAATCCTCCAGCGCCTGCTCCATCTCCACCCGAATAGCGCCTTTACGGGTCACCGGTTGCTGAGGGGCCGCTTCAGCAATCAGCGGAAAGGCATCCGGTCCATAGTTATAGACCGTGCCGGGCAGGACAACTAACGCCCGCTGTTGTTCGGCGGCCTGCAGGGTGTTGTGCAGCATGGGCAGTACCTGCTGCCGCCAGTGCCGGTAGCCCGGCGGATTGACCGCATGGACGATAACGTCGCAACCGGCAGCCGCCGCCGCAACCTGCCCGGCATTCAGCGCGTCGCCGGCTATCCACTGCATGCCATCTGCGGGACCGCGAATCTGAGCGCCGCGCTTCAGCGCCCGAACCTGCCAGTTGTCCGCCACCAGCCGGCGCGCCACTTCCCCGCCAATCCCCCCGCTTGCTCCCAGAATAAGTACTTTGCCGCTGCTGTTCATCCTCTTTCCCCGTTCACTAATGGATGCTTGACAGCCTACCTGCCGCTCATATCAAATGAAATTGCATACCATCATCGAGCAGCTATACATTTTTGTATGAATACCTCTATTCCCTGGGAGTGGTACCGAACCTTTCTCGCCGTCCTGCAGGAAGGTTCCTTATCGGGCGCATCGCGCACCCTGAACATCACCCAGCCGACGGCGGGGCGCCATATTGCCGGGCTGGAGGCCGCGCTCGGCCAGGCCTTATTTACCCGCTCGCAGACCGGCCTGCTGGCGACCGACGCGGCGCTGGCGCTGCGGGTGCACGCCGAGGCGATGGACAATACCGCCCAGGCGCTGGAACGCACGGCGGCTAACTTTAGTCGCGACCGAACCGAACTGCGTGGCGTGGTGCGGGTGGCCGCCAGCGAGGTGGTCGGCGCCGAGGTGCTGCCGCCGCTGGTTGCCCGGCTCAGGCAGGCGTGCCCGAATATCGTCATCGAACTGATGCTCTCCAATCGGTTTCAGGATCTGCTTCACCGGGAGGCGGATATTGCGGTGCGGATGGTCGCCCCGCAGCAGGAGCAGCTTATCGCCCGCCGTCTCGGCAGGATCGAGCTTGGGTTACATGCCACCGCCGCCTACCTGACGCGCCAGGGGCTGCCCGCAACCCTCGACGATCTGGCCAGCCACGCGCTGATTGGTTTCGATAGCGCCACCCCACTTGTTCGCCGGGCCCTGCAGGCTTACCCCCGATTTCAGCGCGAAGCGTTCGCGATGCGGACCGATAGCGACCTCGCCCAGTTGAGCCTGATCCGCGCCGGAGCGGGGATCGGCATCTGCCAGGTGCCCCTTGCGGATGGCATTATTCCCCTGCAGCGAGTGCTGGCGGCCGACTTTTCCCTGAATCTCGATACCTGGCTGGTAATGCATGAGGATCTGCGCCACAGCCCAGCCTGTAAGCGGGTATTTGATTTTCTCGCCCAGGGGTTGCAGGCGTATATTCGTGGCCCACTGGCGAGCTGACCCGCCCCATCGCGCGGGCATTTCATTGCCTGCCGAAATAGTCACTCATTGACACTGTAAATATGGCATTGTATAAAACCCCGCCCCAATAATGAGTTTCATTTGCATTACTCCCATTTGCTGGTCATCCACTCGCCTGTTTACAAGGATAGCGTTTAATGAAGAAGGTCCTCTGCGCGTTAGGCTTGATGTTCACCGCCGTCAGTTCCGCGCTGGCAACAACCTACCCCCTGACGATTGAAAACTGTGGCTATCAGGAGACCTTCACCCGGCCGCCGGAGCGCGTGGTCGCGCTGGGGCAAAATACGGTCGAAATTCTGCTGCTGCTCGGGCTGCAAAAGCAGGTGGTCGCCAGCGCCTTCTGGCCGACCAGCGTTTTACCGCAGCTGGCTGAGCAAAACGCGAAGATTAAAACCCTGACGGTGGAAATTCCGAGCCTGGAATCCGTGCTGGCGCAAAATCCCGATTTCGTTCCCGCCCAGTTGCCGCTGCTACTGGGGCCGGAAAGCAAAGTCGCTAAGCGTGAAGATCTCGCTACCGTCGGCGTAAACAGCTACGTCTCACCGGGGATGTGCGCCACCAAAAAGGCCACCGGCGATATGTATGGCAGCCGGCAAAAGCTGTGGGATATGACCTGGGTGTATCAGGAAATTAGCGATTTTGCCCGCATTTTCAACGTCGAAGATCGTGGTCAGGCGCTGATTGCCGATTTCAAAAAACGTGAAGCCGACCTGCGCCAGGAGTTTGGTAAAAGCAAAAAGGATCTCTCCTTCGTCTTCTGGTTCTCCAGCGCCTCACCTTCGGCCGATGCCTATGTTGGCGGCAAAAACAGCGCCTCCGGATTTATCGCCAGTGTGCTGGGCGGACATAATGCGATTACCTCCGAAACCGAGTGGCCCACGGTGAGCTGGGAGAGCATTATTGCCGCCAACCCGGATGTGATCGTGGTCTCCAGCCTGGATCGTAACCGCTGGGCGCTGGATAAGGCCGAGGAGAAGATCAAATTCCTCAAAAGCGATCCCGCCGTCAGCCAGCTGGAGGCCGTGAAAAAAGGCCATATCGTGGTCATGGACGGTCAGGCGATGAACCCGACCATCCGCACGCTTTATGGCGCGGAACAGGTGGGCGAGCAGCTGAGAAAAATGGGGCTGAACTGATGAGCGTCGCCGTGCTTCAGACGCGCCGCAGCATGCTGCTCACCGGCTGGTGTTTACTGGCCGTGATCGTGCTGGCGCTGGTGATAGCGGTGGGCGTCAGCGTCGGCGAGCTGGCCATCCCGCTGCAGAATGTCTTTTACGCTATCAGCAACAGAACCGGCTTAACCGCTGAGCCTCTCAACCGTATCTATGAGAGCGTGATCTGGGATTTCCGCCTCAGCCGCGCGCTGGTCGCCGCCTGCTGCGGCGCAGGCCTCGCTATCTGCGGCGTCGTGCTGCAAAGCCTGCTGAAAAATGCCCTCGCGGAACCCTACGTCCTCGGCGTCTCCGCCGGGGCCTCCACCGGCGCGGTGTCGATCGTGGTGTTGGGCCTTGGCGCTGGCGCGATTTCCCTCTCGGCAGGCGCCTTTGCCGGGGCCTTCGCCGCCTTCGCCTTTGTCGCCTTGCTGACTAATGGCGCGCGCGGCGGCAATGAGCGTACGATTCTGGCGGGCGTTGCCGCGTCACAGTTATTTAACGCCATCACGGCTTACACCATCAGCACCTCCGCCAGCGCGCAGCAGGCGCGCGATGTGATGTTCTGGCTGCTGGGCAGCTTCAGCGGCGTCCGCTGGCCCGAATTCCAGCTGGTCATCGTGGTGGTGCTCGCGGGCCTGGCGGTCTGCCTGTGGTATGCCCGGGCGCTGGATGCATTCACCTTCGGCGATGATGCCGCCGCCTCGCTGGGGATTGCCGTGCCACAGGTACGTCTGATCCTCTTCACCACCGCGGCGCTGATCACCGCCACCATCGTCAGTATGGCCGGCTCGATCGGCTTTGTCGGCCTGGTGGTGCCGCACGTGATGCGCTTCTTCTTTGGCCCGCTACACCGGACGTTGCTGATCGCCAGCGCGCTGGCAGGGGCGATATTGATGGTACTGGCGGACATTGCGTCGCGCCTGCTGATTGCCCCGCAGAGTCTGCCCGTTGGGGTGGTAACCGCCCTGGTTGGGGTGCCTTTCTTTGCCGTGATTATCTACCGCTCAAGGAATAAGTGATGAGTATTTGCGCTGAAAATATCACCTGGAAGGCAGGCAAAAAGGTCATCGTCAATAATGTCTCGCTGCGGGTGTCGCGCGGCGAAACGGTCGGACTGCTGGGGCCCAACGGCTGCGGCAAATCCTCGCTGCTGCGCGTTCTGGCGGGCCTGCGCCGCCCGGATGCGGGTCGCGTCACCCTCGACGGCCAGGACATCACCCGGATGGCGAAAAAGCAGCTCGCCCGCCGCGTGGCTTTCGTCGAGCAACACGGCATGACCGAGGCCGATATGCGGGTGCGCGACGTCGTGCGCCTGGGGCGCATTCCCCACCACTCCCCGTTTTCAAACTGGAGCGCTCAGGATGATGAGGCGATCACCGCCGCGCTGCAGCGGGTAGCGATGCTGGAGAAAAGCGAGCAGGGATGGTTAAGCCTCTCCGGCGGCGAGCGGCAGCGGGTGCATATCGCCCGCGCGCTGGCGCAGAGCCCAAGCGAAATCCTGCTGGATGAGCCTACCAACCATCTGGATATACACCATCAGATGCAGTTAATGCAGTTGATCAGCGAGCTGCCGGTGACCAGCATTGTGGCCATTCACGATCTTAACCATGCCGCGATGTTCTGCGATTCGCTGATCGTGATGCAGCAGGGGCAGATCCTCGCCAGCGGGACGCCGGAGGAGATTTTGTCCGAAGCGCTGCTGTGGGACGTTTTCCGGGTGAAAACCAAAATCGAGATCTCCCCTTACCACGGTAAAAAACACATTCATTTCATCGTTTAGGTTGGGCGGATATGCCTCTCTTCTCCCTGCGCCCTGCGGCAACCCTCTGGCCTCCCGTGTTACTGGGAAGTCAGTTCGTTTTTAATATTGGCTTTTACGCGGTCGTTCCTTTCCTCGCCCTCTTCCTGCGCGACGACATGCTGCTCTCGGGGGGACTTATCGGCCTGATCCTCGGGCTGCGCACCTTCTCTCAGCAGGGCATGTTTATCATCGGCGGGACGCTGGCCGACCGCTATGGCGCTAAGGCCATCATCCTCGCCGGCTGCGTCGTTCGCGTCGCCGGTTATCTGCTGCTGGCGTGCGCTACGTCGCTGTGGCCCATTATCCTCGGCGCCTGCCTGACCGGCGTCGGCGGCGCTCTGTTTTCCCCGTCGATCGAGGCCCTGCTGGCGCGGACCGGTACCCACAGCCAGGCCAACGGGAAACGCAGCCGCGCCGAGTGGTTTGCGCTGTTTGCGGTGTGCGGTGAGCTGGGGGCGGTTATCGGCCCGGTGGCCGGAGGGCTGCTGAGCGGGATCGGCTTTCGGCATATCGCCCTCGCCGGCGCGGGAATCTTTCTCCTGGCGCTGCTGGTGCTCTTTTTCTGTCTGCCCGCCGACGGGCACACGACAACAACGCGCAGACGAGTCCCATGGTGGATGCCTTTGCGCCAGCCGCGCTTTGTCGCGTTTATTCTCGCCTACAGCTCCTGGCTGTTGAGCTACAACCAGCTGTACCTCGCCCTGCCGGTGGAGATCCAACGTTCCGGCGGTCGTGAGCAGGATCTGGCGCCGCTCTTTATGCTGGCCTCGCTGTTGATTATCACCCTGCAGCTCCCTCTCGCCCGCTTCGCCCGACGAATTGGCGCCGTGCGCATCCTGCCGGTGGGCTTTCTGCTGCTGTCGGCTTCTTTTGTCAGCGTGGCGTTATTTGCCGCCACCCCGCCCGCCGAAGGCTGGCTGCGATTATTGCCGTCGGCCTGCTTTGTCACGCTGCTCACCCTCGGCCAGATGCTGCTGGTGCCTTCAGCCAAGGATCTGATCCCGCTGTTCGCCGATGAGTCGACGCTGGGCGCCCACTACGGGGCGCTCGCCACCGCGGGGGGTTGCGCGGTGTTAGCCGGAAATTTACTGCTCGGTCATTTGCTTGACCAGGCGCTCACCCCCTCGCCGCAGGCGGTTTATCCCTGGCTTCTGCTGGCGCTGTTTCCGCTGTGCAGTGCCGTCGCCTTGCGGGCGATCTGCCGCCCGCTGGCGGCAACATGACGCTGAGCGGGCAACAGCCCGCTCAGGAGGTGAACCGGCGATGAGTGACACCGCCAAAGGAAGATAACGGGAATGCGCCCCGCCTTACTTTGCCGCCAGCTCGCGGCGAACGATCTCGGCGCCGGCGCTCAGGGCATGCAGTTTGCCGGTCGCGACATGGCGCGGCAGCGGCGCCATACCGCAGTTGGTGGACGGGTAGAGTTTGTCGGCATCGACGAACGCCAGCGCCTTGCGCAGGGTTTCTGCCACCTCTTCCGGGGTTTCGATAGCATGACTGGCGACATCGATCGCCCCGACCATCACCTTTTTACCGCGGATCAGTTCCAGCAGATCCATCGGCACCCGCGAGTTGTGGCACTCGAGAGAGATAATATCGAGGGAGGATTTCTGCAGCTGCGGGAAGGCCTCCTCATACTGTCGCCACTCAGAACCCAGCGTTTTTTTCCAGTCGGTATTCGCCTTGATGCCGTAGCCGTAGCAGATATGCACCGCCGTTTCACACTTCAGCCCTTCGGTCGCTCTTTCTAAGGCGGCGATCCCCCAGTCGTTGACTTCATCAAAGAAGACGTTGAAGGCCGGCTCATCGAACTGAATAATATCGACCCCGGCGGCCTCTAACTCTTTCGCTTCCTGATTAAGGATTTTGGCGAACTCCCAGGCCAGCTTTTCCCGGCTTTTATAGTGGTTGTCATACAGCGTGTCGATCATGGTCATTGGCCCTGGCAGCGCCCATTTGATCGGCTGACTGGTGAGCTGACGCAGATAACGCGCGTCCTCCACGAAGACCGGTTTCTGGCGCTCCACGGCGCCCACCACGGTTGGAACACTGGCCTCATAGCGGTTACGAATTTTCACGATCTCGCGTTTGGCAAAATCAACGCCGCTGAGGTGCTCAATAAAGGTGGTGACAAAGTGCTGCCGCGTTTGCTCGCCGTCGCTGACAATATCGATCCCGGCACGCAGCTGGTCGTCGAGGGACAAACGCAGGGCATCGCGCTTGCCGGCCAGTAATTCCTCGCTGGACAGTTTCCAGGGCGACCACAGGGTCTCTGGCTGCGCCAGCCAGGACGGTTTCGGTAAACTGCCGGCGGTCGATGTCGGAAGCCATGTATTCATAATAAGTAGCCTTTTATTTTGGTTTAGCAAAGCGCGAAGTTAGCAGACCATTGCTCAAGCAACGTCTTGTGCGGGTTGATAAAATGTTGTTGTGTAAATTTACCCTGCTCTATCGCCAACAGGCTGCGCTCTTCCCGGTCATAAACAATTTTTGTTAATGAATGATCCAGGTGGTTGAGATTGGGTTGATAGTATTGCCCCGCCGCGGAATTGGCATTGTAGATCTCCGGGCGGTATATTTTCTGGAACGTCTCCATCGTGCTGATGGTCGCGATCAGCTCCAGGCTGGTGTAATCGCTGAGCAGATCGCCGGTAAAATAAAAGGCTAACGGCGCGACACTGTGCTTCGGCATAAAATAGCGCACCTGCAGGCCCATTTTGCTGAAATAGCGCTCCGTCAGCGACACGCCATCCTGAGCATATTCAATGCCGAGGACCGGATGTTCATTACCGGTACGCCGGTAAACATCTTTGCTGGAGACGCTCAGGCAAATCACCGGCGCCTTGCTGAAGCTGGCCTTATAGGCGCTGGATTGCACGAAATCCTTAAAGATATTGCCATGCAGCTCGCCAAAGTTATCGGGCACGCTAAAGCTACCCCGGTTTTTATTATGTTCCAGCAGCAGAACGCTAAAATCATAATCCCGCACATAGGAGGAGAAGTTATTACCGGCGATACCGGCATGGCGCTCTCCGCTCTTTTTATCGACAATATGCGTTTGCAGGATCTCTATCACCGGGAAGCTGGCACCATCCTGAGCAATATTCATCTCGACAGAAATAATATCCAGTTCCACCGCATAGCGATCGTTATGAGGATTATCCCAGTGCGCCAGGGTATTAAACCGGTTATTCATCATGATTAACGTATTGCGCAGATTTTCCTGACGGTTCTCCCCTCTGGCTAAATTGGCAAAGTTGGTGGTAATACGCGTATTTTCCGCGGGGTTATAGTTTTCATCAAAACGACTGCGCTTAATCGTATAGGTAAATTCGTTAGTCATGGCGATTGTCCATTCTGGTGTTGGGTATGAAGCTGAATGAGCAGATTGCCATTCCACAAGCAACGCGGGGTCAGGCCTGGCGCGCTTCAACCGATAAATGTTGTTGATTCGTTAATGAGTCTATTTTTGCCAGAGTCGGCGGTGGAGGGAAAGCGACTTAAATTCATTGCAACATGAGCCATCCTCATGTTGCTCCGCTGAGCGCTGGTTGCAAGGTGTGGAACCGGTCGTGGTGATGGCGCTATGGTCAGGCGCGGGCAACTCAGGCAACGTCTGGCGAATAATCATTTGTCCAGTGAATATATGCCAGGGTACAATCTTTAACCACTATAATACGTGCTTTGACGTCGCCGCCGTGCCGTACCCGTTTGCTGGAGCTTTTGTCGTAAAGAATGATTGTTGATATCAGTATTATGTCGATGTGCATGGCCGTGCTGCTGATTATGAGCGTACTGCTGAACTAAAATGCTTCCCCAATGACACAAGCTCTCATCTGACCTTCACATTCGCGAAGAAAAAAGGAGATTCAGAGGATTCGCGTCGCATGGGATTGTCCCGCCTGCCGCCGCCCTCTACTCTTTTGATACTTGCTAATCGAGGAATACCAGATGAAAAAAGCTTTGACTGCCCTGTTCGCCATCGCCGCGGTTGCCGCCGCCAGCGCCTTTGCGGCCGATAAAACCGACGTCCCGGCGCCCGCCGTTGATAACGGGGCCCGCCCCCCGCTGGAGATGGGCCGTGGCCCCCTGCCGCCGTTCCCGCCGCAGCTTCCGCCGCACAGACCGGTGCTGTTTTCGGCCACAGTAGCGACCGATACGCCGGCAGAAACCATTAACAAACTGACCGCGCTGATCCCGGCCAGCCCGGCGAAGCACTACGAAGTTCACGTTGAGGTGGTGCCCGTTACCGGCGATGCCGACGGGCAATAGCCCTTGCGCGGGTCGCCTGACCTGGGCACTGCAATAAAAAAGCTGCCGCTTATCGCGGCAGCTTTGTTAACGAGAATGAAACAGAATGGCTGAGAATTAACTGCGCACTTTCCGGTAGATAAACAGCACGACCAGCGCGCCGATTACCGCAACCACAAAGCTGCCGAAATTAAACCCGTCGACCTTGCCAAAACCAAACAGGGTACTGATCCAGCCGCCGACCACGGCGCCGATGATCCCCAGAATAACGGTGACAATAAACCCGCCGCCGTCTTTCCCCGGCATAATCCACTTGGCTAAAATACCGGCAATAAGTCCAAAAATGATCCAGGAAAGAATACCCATGGTTAACCGTCCTCTTGTTACCTTTAAGCATTTAGTATTGAAAAGAGTAGCATATATAACGCGAGTGGATCGGCAATAATATATTTATTAGATAATTCCTTGCCGCTGCAGGGTGGTCCGTGCGACAAAATCTCTGGTCCTGACAAACCCGTTACCGTTTATTACCCTGAAAAAAGGGAGGCTATTCGCCTCCCGGTCACTGCTTATATTACTGCGGTGGTTAGCCGCGATGAACAGCATAATCGCGACTGTTCGTCGAAGATTTCGATTTGCCAGACCTGATGACGAGTGCCGACGTGCAGCGCTTTACAGACCCCCCGCACCCGGCCCCCGCGCGCCGAACGAATGTGGTTGGCGTTAACCTCCAGCCCCACCACCTTCTGTTCGCCTTCGCTGCACAGATAACCCGCTACCGACCCCAGGGTCTCCGCCAGCACCACCGAGGCCCCGCCGTGCAGCAGGCCAAACGGCTGCTGCGTACGGCTATCCACCGGCATCGTGGCCTCCAGCGTATCGTCGGTAAAGGTCTCAAAGCGAATATCGAGCAGCCCTACCATGTTTCCCTCACCGAGCCGGTTGAGCTGCTCCAGCGTAGCCTGACGTTTCCAAATCATCCTATTATCTCCAGTAACGCCTGCAGCGGATGGCGAACGCCGCTGCCTTCAATGCGCTTCACCTGACTGCGGCAGGAGTAGCCCGTCACCAGACAGCGGTTACGCGGCAGCCGCTGCATCGCCTGCTGCCAGGAGAGCGCGTAAATGGCCAGCGAGTTGGCATGGTTTTTCACTTCATGGCCATAGGTCCCTGCCATCCCGCAACACCCAACGCTGACGTTTTCCAGTTTCGCGCCAAAGTGGGCAAAAATCTCTGCCCACTGTTTTGTCGCCGCCGGTAGCGCGGTCACTTCCGTACAGTGACCGAACAGGTACCAGGGCTCGCCTCCCTGTTCGGGACGGGCGGCGGTCGTCAACGCCTTCGGCAACCACTCATGGACTAACAGCACCTGGAAATCGCCGCGCTTATCGCCAAGGGTTTGCTTATACTCATCGCGGTAGCAGAGCACCAGCGCCGGATCGACGCCGACCAGCGGCATGCCAAGCTGCGCCACGCGATTGAGGAAGTCAGCCGTCTTCTGCGCGGTGCGAGCAAAGCGGGTGAGGAACCCTTTGATATGCTGCGCTTTGCCGTTCGGCGAGAATGGCAGCAGCACCGGCTGATAGCCTAGCGCTTCGACGAGGCGAATAAAGTCAGCCACCACCTGGGCGTCGTAGTAGCTGGTGAACGGATCCTGCACCACCAGCACCATCTTCGCTTTCTGCTCAGCGCTCAGCGCTTCGAGCTGCTCCAGCGTCATGTTGGCAGAGCGGTGGCCGGCCATCTGCTGCTTCAGCGACGGCGCCGAAAGCAGCGGCAGATCGACCATCCCGATGTGCTTCTCCGACAGCTTTTTCAGCCACGGCTGGTTAATAAAAAAGTTAAAGGTCTTCGGCGCCTGCGCCATCAGCGGCGCATAGGATTCGACCGAGGCCACCAGATGGTCGCGTACCGGGCGCAGGTAGCGGCTGTGATACAGCTGCAGGAAGCGCGAACGGAACTCGGGCACATCGATTTTGATCGGGCACTGGGTCGAACAGGCTTTGCAGGCCAGACAGCCGGACATCGCCTCTTTGACCTCGTGCGAGAAGTCATATTCCCCTTTACGCGCATGCCAGCTGTTCCGCGTGCGCGCCACCAGCGAACGCAGGCTGACGCCCTGCTCCGGCAGCGCCTTCTCCAGCTGGTTGGGATCGACGCCGCGGTCGGCCAGCAGGCGCAGCCATTCACGCACCAGCGTCGCGCGCCCTTTCGGCGAGTGGATGCGCTGGTTGCTGACTTTCATCGACGGACACATCGGACTCTTGACGTCAAAGTTGAAGCACAACCCGTTGCCATTACACTCCATCGCCCCGCGCCAGCTGCTGCGCACCGCGATGGGGATCTGCCGATCCCAGGTGCCGCGCTTCACCGCATCGACTTTCATCATCGGCGCGTCGACCCCTTCCGGAGGACAGATTTTCCCTGGGTTCAGGCGGTTATCGGGATCGAAGACCGCTTTGATCTTCCTGAGTTCGCCGTACAGCGCCTCGCCAAAGAAGGCCGGGCTGTACTCCGCGCGGAAGCCTTTGCCGTGTTCGCCCCACAGCAGGCCGCCATACTTCGCCGTCAGCGCCACCACGTCATCGGAGATCTGCTTCATCAGCACCTCCTGCTGCGGATCGCACATATCCAGCGCCGGGCGCACGTGCAGCACCCCGGCATCAACGTGGCCAAACATGCCGTAGCTCAGGCCGTGGCTGTCGAGCAGCGCGCGGAACTCGACGATGTAATCCGCCAGATGCTCAGGCGGTACGCAAGTGTCTTCAGCGAAAGGAATAGGCTTGGCGGCGCCTTTGGCATTGCCCAACAGGCCGACGGCCTTCTTGCGCATGGCGTAGATCCGCTCTACGCCATCGAGATCGTGACAGACCTGCCAGCCGATGACGCCCGCCTCGCTGCCGGCCATCAGCTCATCCAGCCGCTGGCACAGGGTAGTGACTTGCTGGTCAATCAGCGTAGCGTCATCCCCGGCGAATTCGACGATATTGAGCCCGAGCATCTCTTTATCCGGCACGTCGGTGATCAGTTCGCTTACCGAGTGCCAGACGATATCCTCGCGCGCCAGATTCAGTACCTTGGAGTCGACAGTCTCCACCGACAGCGCTTTCGCCTGCACCATAAAGGGCGCATTACGCAACGCGGAGTCAAAGGAGTCATATTTAACGTTGACCAGACGGCGCACCTTCGGCAGGCGGGTGATATCCAGCCGCGCTTCGGTAATAAACGCCAGCGTGCCTTCCGAACCGGTTAAAATACGGGTCAGATCGAACTCGCTCATCTCATCGTTAAAGACATGGCGCAGATCGTACCCGGTGAGGAAGCGGTTAAGTTTAGGAAACTTATCAATGATCAGTTCACGCTGCGTCTTGCAGCGCTGGTAGACCGTGTTATAGATCCGGCCAATCGTCGATGGGGTGTTGCCCAGCGTCTCCGCCAGCGCTACTGGCACCGCCTGGGTGTCGAGGATATCGCCGCCCATCAGCACCGCTCGCAGACCGAGCACGTGATCCGACGTTTTACCGTACACCAGCGATCCCTGTCCGGACGCGTCGGTGTTTATCATCCCGCCCAGCGTGGCGCGGTTGCTGGTGGAAAGCTCAGGTGCAAAGAAGTAACCATAGGGTTTAAGAAACTGGTTCAGCTGATCTTTGATGACCCCGGCTTCAACGCGCACCCAGCCCTCTTCGGGGTTAATCTCAATGATGCGATTCATATAGCGGGACATATCGACAATAATCCCGCCGTTCAGCGCCTGGCCGTTGGTGCCGGTGCCGCCGCCGCGCGGCGTGAAGACCAGCGATGTAAAGCGCGGTTCGGCGGCGACGCGCGCCAGCAAGGCCACGTCCGCCGTAGAACGCGGGAAAAGGACCGCATCCGGCAGCAGCTGATAGACGCTGTTGTCGGTGGCCATCGTCAGCCTGTCGGCATAGCTGGTGGCGGTATCGCCGGTAAAACCCTGTTGCTCCAGTACCTGCAAAAAATTCAGCACCAGCTGAACTACCCCTGGTGCCTGAGAAATTTGTGGGATCATCACACTTGACCCTGCCTGACTATGTTGTGTTTGAAAATATTGTGTTGGTGCTAACTAAACGTTTGCGTAGCGCATTCAACTTTTTATCACATTTTTTTCATATGCGCCCACGTGTTTTCTGTGCAAAATCAGCCCGGCAATATTATTGATATTATTATCAGTACATGGATTTACGCGGCGCCAGCTTTTTGGCGCGACTGGAAAGGTAAAATTTCTCTATGATAAACCCCCATCAGCCTCGGGACATTCCGCAAATACTGCTGTCGGTGCTGTTCCTGGCCCTGATTATCATATCCTGCCTGTGGGTTGTGCAGCCGTTTATTCTGTCCTTCGCCTGGGCCGGTACGGTGGTGATCGCCACCTGGCCGGTGCTGCTGCGTCTGCAGCGCGTGCTGTTTGGCAAACGACTGCTGGCGGTGCTTGCGATGACCCTGCTGCTGTTTTTGTTATTCGTTATTCCTATCGCTCTGCTGGTCAACAGCCTGGTGGATAACAGCGTCCCGCTGATCAAACTTATCAGCAGTGGAAATGTGACGCTGCCGGATTTCGCCTGGCTGAACAGCGTGCCGCTGGTCGGCGATAAGCTGTATTCCGCCTGGCATGGTCTGCTGGATATGGGCGGCTCGGCGATTATGGCCAAGGTTCGCCCCTATATTGGCACTACCACCAGCTGGTTTGTCGGGCAAGCGGCGCACATCGGCAAGCTGCTGGTCTACTGCGGTCTGATGCTGTTGTTCAGCGCGCTGCTCTACTGGCGCGGCGAGCAGGTGGCCTATGGTTTCCGCTACTTCGCTACACGCCTCGCAGCCAAACGCGGCGATGCGGCGGTGCTGCTGGCCGGCCAGGCCGTGCGCGCCGTGGCGCTGGGCGTGGTGGTGACGGCCCTTACTCAGGCGGTGCTGGGCGGGATCGGCCTTGCCATCTCCGGCGTGCCCTACGCCGCTCTGCTGACCGTGGTGATGATCTTTACCTGTCTGGTCCAGCTCGGCCCTTTGCTGGTTCTGGTGCCGTCGATTATCTGGCTTTACTGGAGCGGGGACACCACCTGGGGCACCGTGCTGCTGGTGTGGAGCTGCGTGGTTGGCACCATGGACAACGTCATTCGTCCGGTGCTTATCCGTATGGGCGCCGACCTGCCGATGATCCTCATCCTTACCGGCGTCATTGGCGGACTGATCGCCTTCGGCATGATCGGTCTGTTTATCGGTCCAGTGCTGCTGGCCGTCTCCTGGCGTCTGTATGACGCCTGGGTACACGAAGTGCCGCCGCCGCCGAAAGACCCCGATGTCGTCCTCGAAGAGCTTAGCGAGCTGGAGGCTGGGCGCAAGTAATGCCCTGGCAGGCGGGGAGACCCGCCTGTTTCCTTGCCCGCCTATTGTTAAGCAAAATTTATTGATCGCCGGCAAAGCGCTGGCCCTGAGCGCCATTCCCCTCGCTTTCCTCCCCCGGTCCTTCACAACAATTTAACTATTGAGAGGAATCTGATCGACGGCAAAGGCCCCGCTGCCTACTATTAGCTCACGGTTATAAATCAACACCTTGATTTATAAGCATGGAAATCCCCTGAGTGAAACAACGAATTGCTGTGTGTAGTCTTTGCCCATCTCCCACGATGGGCTTTTTTTTGTCCTGCGCATCGCCACAGCGGACAGCCTGCAACAGGCAAAAAAAATCCCCGGCATCGCTGCCGGGGATCGGTGCTGTCAGGGCGAACTTATTTTTTCAGTTCCGCCAGACCTAACCAGGTTTGCACCACGGTATCCGGGTTGAGGGACAGACTGTCGATCCCTTCTTCCATCAGCCAGGCGGCAAAATCTTCATGGTCAGACGGCCCCTGGCCGCAGATGCCGACGTATTTGCCCTGTTTTTTCGCTGCGCGGATCGCCATCGACAGCAGGGCTTTCACCGCGTCGTTGCGCTCATCAAACAGCTCAGAGACCACGCCGGAGTCGCGATCCAGACCGAGCGCCAGCTGGGTCATGTCGTTCGAACCGATGGAGAAGCCGTCGAAGTACTCGAGGAACTGCTCGGCCAGCAAGGCGTTCGATGGGATCTCACACATCATAATGATCTTCAGCCCGTTCTCGCCGCGCTTCAGCCCCTGACGCTCCAGCTCTTCGACCACCGCTTTCGCCTGGGCGACGGTACGCACAAACGGCACCATCACTTCAACGTTGGTCAGCCCCATGTCGTTACGCACGCGCTTCATCGCTTCACACTCCAGCGCGAAGCAGTCGCGGAAGCTTTCGGAAACGTAGCGTCCGGCGCCACGGAAGCCGAGCATCGGGTTCTCTTCTTCCGGCTCATAACGCTCGCCGCCCACCAGGTTGGCATATTCGTTCGACTTGAAGTCCGACAAACGCACGATGACGCGTTTCGGGTAGAAGGCGGCGCCAAGGGTAGCGATCCCTTCGGTCAGACGGCCGACGTAGAACTCTCTCGGCGAATCGTAGCCTTTCATCAGCTCGCGGATTTCGTTCTGCAGGCCCGGCTCCTGGTCGTCAAACTCCAGCAGCGCGCGCGGGTGAACGCCAATCATGCGGTTGATGATAAATTCCAGCCGCGCCAGCCCCACACCTTCGTTCGGCAGGCAGGCAAAGTCAAACGCACGATCCGGGTTGCCGACGTTCATCATCACCTTCAGCGGCAGATCCGGCATCTCGCCAACGCTGGAGCTCTTGACGCTGAAGTCCAGCAGCTCGGCGTAAACGTAGCCGGTGTCGCCTTCGGCGCAGGAGACGGTCACGTTCTGGTTTTCCTGAATGCGATCGGTGGCATCGCCGCAACCGACCACCGCCGGGATCCCCAGCTCACGGGCGATAATCGCCGCGTGGCAGGTACGTCCGCCGCGGTTGGTGACGATCGCCGAGGCTTTCTTCATGATCGGTTCCCAGTCCGGGTCGGTCATGTCGGTGACCAGCACGTCGCCAGGTTCGATGCGGTTCATCTCGCTGATATCGTGGATCACCTTCACCGGGCCGGCGCCAATGCGGTGGCCGATGGCGCGCCCTTCGGCGATGATCTGCCCCTGAGCGTGGAGGGTATAACGCTCCATCACCTGGCCGCGGGAACGCACGGTTTCCGGACGCGCCTGGACGATAAACAGCTTACCGGTGTGGCCATCTTTCGCCCACTCGATATCCATCGGACGGCCGTAGTGCTTCTCGATCTGCACCGCCTGCTTCGCCAGCTCCTGCACCTCCTCGTTAGTTAACGAGAAAACATCGCGCTGCGCCTGCGGCACATCTTCGATACGCACCTGCTTGCCGTGCTCCTGAGTCGGCGCGTATACCATGCGGATCTTTTTCGACCCCATGGTGCGGCGCACGATGGCCGGGCGGCCAGCGGCCAGCGTCGGCTTGTGGACGTAGAATTCATCCGGGTTCACCGCGCCCTGCACCACCATCTCGCCGAGGCCCCACGCCGAGGTGATAAACACCACCTGGTCAAAACCGGACTCGGTATCGATAGAGAACATGACGCCGGAGGAGGCCAGATCGGAGCGGACCATCCTCTGCACCCCGGCGGAAAGCGCCACGCCGCGGTGATCGTAACCCTGATGCACGCGATAGGAGATCGCGCGATCGTTAAACAGTGAGGCAAACACGTGCTTCACGGCAACGAGCACGGCGTCAAAGCCCTGCACGTTGAGGAATGTCTCTTGCTGCCCGGCGAAGGAGGCGTCCGGCATATCTTCCGCAGTAGCGGAAGAGCGCACGGCAAATGACGCCTCGGCGTCATCGGCGGACAGCAGGTCATAAGCATCGCGAATCGCGTTTTCCAGTTCGCTCTGGAAAGGGGTGTCGATGATCCACTGACGGATCTGCGCGCCCGCTTTCGCTAATGCGGAAACGTCGTCAATGTCGGTTTCATCCAGCAGTGCATAAATGCGCTGGTTAACACCGCTTTGGTCCAGGAACTGATCAAAAGCATCAGCGGTGGTGGCAAACCCGTTAGGCACGGAAACACCCATACCGGACAGGTTTGTAATCATTTCACCAAGGGAGGCATTTTTGCCCCCAACTCTGTCTACATCATTCATGCCGAGTTGGTTATACCAAAGCACCAGCGGTGACGAGCCATTGTTGGACATCGAGACAATCCTTTTGTGATTTAATACCAGTGAAAAAAATTTCACGATCGACTGCAGGATTATCCTGACATATTTATGGGGCTGAAAAAAACGGTGAATCGTTCAAGCAAATTATTTTTTCAATTTTCGGACTGTTCCCGCGATATAGTTAACTTAATGATTTTTAGGAATTATGCCGAAAAACGCTGGAAATAACGGCAAAAAGAAGAAAATGAACCACCCTTTTCATAAAAAACAAAAATAGCGTTTCAATTTTAACAAGAGACAAATCAAACAGGGATATGCTTAAATTTAATATCCGTATTCAGGCAATTAAACTCATTATACCGGATGGTCAAAATGGAAAGTGCTGTAGATCGCCACGTATTTTATATTTCTGACGGTACCGCCATTACGGCAGAAGTACTGGGGCATGCCGTGATGTCGCAATTCCCGGTTGCCATCAGCAGCGTGACTCTGCCGTTTGTCGAAAACATCAGCCGCGCGCGGGCGGTAAAGGAGCAGATCGACGCCATCTATCAGCAAACGGGTATTCGCCCGCTGGTGTTCTATTCCATCGTCATCCCGGAAATCCGCGACATTATTCTGCAAAGTGAAGGTTTTTGTCAGGACATCGTGCAGGCGCTGGTGGCCCCGCTGCAGCAGGAGCTCAACCTCGACCCGACGCCAGTGGCCCACCGTACTCACGGCCTGAACCCCGGGAACCTGATCAAATACGATGCGCGTATCGCCGCCATCGATTACACCCTCGCCCACGACGATGGCATCTCCCTGCGTAACCTCGATCAGGCCCAGGTGATCCTCCTCGGTGTGTCGCGCTGCGGCAAGACGCCCACCAGTCTGTACCTCGCCATGCAGTACGGCATTCGCGCCGCCAATTATCCGTTTATCGCCGACGATATGGACAATCTGGTGCTGCCGGCGTCGCTGAAGCCCCTGCAACATAAGATGTTCGGCCTGACCATCAACCCCGAACGGCTGGCGGCCATCCGCGAAGAGCGTCGGGAAAACAGCCGCTACGCCTCTCTGCGTCAGTGTCGGATGGAGGTGACCGAAGTGGAGGCCCTGTATCGCAAAAATAAAATCCCGTGCCTGAACAGTACCAATTATTCTGTTGAGGAAATTGCGACAAAAATCATGGACATCATGGGGCTGAATCGCAGAATGTACTAATACACTAGTACATTATTAAAAATTTGTTTATGCTATCACCCGTGGCCTATACAGGATCATGCCCTGCTCTTGCAATAAGCAGGGATTGGTTTATCGTGATGCGCATCACTTCCCGGCATTTTCGCCGCGGAAGAAACAGATTTTTGAGACCCCAATGAATAAAACAGACGAATTGCGTACCGCGCGCATTGAAAGCCTGGTAACGCCCGCGGAACTGGCCCAGCGCCATCCCGTCACGGCCGACGTGGCCGCCCACGTTTCGGCCTCCCGCCGCCGAATTGAAAAAATCCTCAACGGCGAAGACCGCCGCCTGCTGGTGATTATCGGCCCCTGCTCCATTCACGATACCGACGCGGCGCTGGAGTATGCCCGCCTCCTGCAGGGCATGCGCGAGCGCTACCAGCCGCAGCTGGAGATCGTGATGCGCACCTACTTTGAAAAACCGCGTACCGTGGTGGGCTGGAAAGGCTTAATCTCCGATCCGGACCTCAACGGCAGCTACCGGGTCAACCACGGAATTGAGCTGGCGCGGCGCCTGCTGCTGCAGGTTAATGAGCTGGGGGTACCGACGGCCACCGAGTTTCTCGATATGGTGACCGGTCAGTTTATCGCCGATCTCATCAGCTGGGGTGCCATCGGGGCGCGCACCACAGAAAGCCAGATCCACCGTGAGATGGCCTCAGCGCTCTCCTGCCCGGTCGGGTTTAAAAACGGCACCGATGGCAATACGCGCATCGCGGTGGACGCCATCCGCGCCTCCCGCGCCAGCCATATGTTCCTCTCCCCGGACAAGCAGGGGCAGATGACGATTTACCAGACCAGCGGCAACCCGTACGGGCATATCATTATGCGCGGCGGCAAACAGCCAAACTATCATGCCGAGGATATCGCTGCCGCCGGCGAGGCGCTGCGTGAATTCGATCTGCCGGAACAGCTGGTCGTTGATTTCAGCCATGGCAACTGCCAGAAGCAGCACCGCCGTCAGCTGGAGGTGTGCGCCGATATCTGTCAGCAAATTCGCGCGGGCTCCACCGCCATCGCCGGGATTATGGCAGAGAGCTTCCTGCAGGAAGGCACCCAGAAAGTGGTCCCCGGCCAGCCGCTGACCTGGGGCCAGTCGATCACCGACCCCTGCCTGAGCTGGGATGACAGCGAAAGGTTATTGAGCGAGCTGGCCGCCGCCACCGCTACCCGTCTGTAACCGCTCCGCCCGTCGCGCCTGCGGCGGGCTATTTCCTTCGGTGACTCCCCTACCAAATCCGGTAACACGATAAATAACGCTTGCCGTCAAAAACAACATTATTGATAATGATTATCATTGTTGCTTTGATTTTTATTTTGAGAGCTATGACGCGTATGGATAACACTGCCACAGCTGAAAAACCAAAAGACAATGCCCCTTATCCCGTGGCGACGGACAGGCAGATTAGCAGTCGGGTGCTGTTAGGTAGCGAAGGACGGGTAGTCATTGAACATGGCGGCCAGCGCTATCTGCTGCGCCAGACCAACGCCGGGAAGTTAATTCTGACCAAGTAAGCGCCCCGCTGAGCGCGGGGCGAGGCGAGTTAGCTCGAACAGCTGACTTCCAGACGTTTCCCCCAGTCCGGAGGGCGGCGGACGTAGTCGTCCTCGCGATCGGTAAAGGGGTCTGCCAGCGCGGCATGCAGGCGCTCCAGCTCGCCCATATCGCCCGCCTCGGCCTGCTCTATCGCCCGCTGCGCCAGCCAGTTGCGTAACACCAGCGCCGGATTTACGCCCTGCATCCGCTGCTGGCGCTGCGCGTCATCCACCTGTTCATCACGCAGGCGCGCACGATACCCGGCAAACCAGCTGTCGAAAGCCGCCCGATCGATAAACTCGTCGCGCAGCGGCGAGGCGGCGCTGAGCTGTTCGCTGTGGCTCAGCAGGCGGAACGTTCGGGTATAGTCGCTCTTCTCACGGATCATCAGGGCAAACAGCCCGTCCAGCAGGTCGTTATCCCCTTTCTGCTGGCTGAACAGGCCGAGTTTATCGCGCATCCGCTGGCCATAAGCGGTCAGCAAGGCGTGCTGATAATCATCCAGCGCCGCGTTCAGCGCCTCGGCGCTGATAAACGGCGACAGCGACTGGGCCAGACGCTGCAGATTCCACAGCCCCACCGCCGGCTGGTTTTCAAAACTGTAGCGCCCCTGATAATCGGAGTGGTTGCAGATGAAGTCCGGTTGAAAATCGTCAAGGAAGCCATACGGGCCGTAGTCGATGGTCAGACCGAGAATCGACATGTTGTCGGTATTCATCACCCCATGGGCAAAGCCCACGGTTTGCCAGCTGGCGATGGTCTGCGCGGTGCGCGTGACAACGTCACGGAACCATGACAGATACTTGTCTGCCTCATCCTGCAGCTGCGGCCAGTGGTGGCGAATGACATAGTCGGCCAGTTGCTGGACCTTCTGCGGCTCACGGCGATAGTAAAAATGTTCGAAATGGCCGAAGCGGACATGACTCTCGGCCACCCGCATCAGCATCGCGCCAGGCTCCACGTGCTCGCGGTAGATCGGGGTATCGCTGGTCACCATCGCCAGGGCGCGCGTCGTCGGGATCCCCAGGGCGTGCATCGCCTCCGACGCCAGACTTTCCCGGATCGTCGAGCGCAGTACAGCGCGCCCGTCCCCCATCCGCGAATAGGGGGTCAGGCCGGCGCCTTTCAGATGCCAGTCGTAACGGCGACCATCCGCAAGCTGCTGCTCACCGAGCAGGATCCCGCGTCCGTCGCCCAGCTGGCCGGCCCAGGCACCAAACTGATGGCCGCTGTATACTTGCGCCAGCGGCGACATGCCCGGAAGCAGCGCTTCGCCGCCCCAGACACCGGCTCCATTTTCAGGCGCGAACAGGGCGTCGGGCACCCCCAACTGTTGCGCCAGCGGGGCGTTACGCCAGATGAGTCGGGCGTTATCCAGCGGCGTCGGTAACAGGGAAGTGTAAAAATCCGGCAGTTCATCCCGCCAGTGGGTGGTAAAAGAAAGGGTCATGGTTCCTCCTTCCTTCAGTGTAGTGCCTCAAACAGCGGATTAACACGGGCGGAGTGCAGGGTTATCGGCATAAAAAAGGGAAGCGCTCGCTTCCCTCTTGCTTCTGAATGACGTCAGATACGCCGCGCCTGCCAGAACTTTTTGTTCCAGTAGACGTTATCCAGCGAGGAACGGGTGACGCCCTGGCTGGTGGAGGCATGGATAAACTGGTTGTCGGTATCGTAGATGCCAACGTGCAAACCGCTCTCCCCTGAGCCGGTTTTGAAGAACACCAGATCGCCGGGCAGCAGATCGCGCTTATCGATGCGGGTGCCGATTTCCGCCTGCTCGCGGGTTTCACGCGGCAGCTGGAGGGCAAATTTATCGCGAAACGTGCGCACCACGAAGCCGGAGCAGTCGACGCCGCGCGGCGTCATGCCGCCGTAGCGATACGGTGCGCCACGCCAGCTACGCAACTGCTCGTTCAGATTCGCCACCACCGTGATGGAGTCAGCCAGCCGTGGATTCGGCGGCGGTGCCCGATGGCTGCTGCAGCCGGCTAAAATTAACGCCGCCGCCAACATGAACCAGAAGCGCATTTCAGATGATCCCTCTGTCCCTAGTCTCTTTATCGCAATAATTTAGCTTGTTTATCAATATAGTGACAAGATAACTGCGTGCTACTGTGACGCGATGAGCATAATATGACCGGCCACCTCCACGCGCTGGAACGGGATCGCATAGGCAGCGGTTAAATTTTCCTCATTCAGCACCTCGGCGGTCTCTCCGCAGGCGATGGCTTCCCCCTGGCAGAGCAGCCAGCTTTGTCCGGCATGGCGCAGGGTATGGTTGAGATCGTGGCTGCTCATCACCACCGCAATCCCCGCCGCGCTCAGCTCACGTAACAGCCGATCCAGCGCCGCCTGCTGGGCCACATCCAGACTGTTCATCGGCTCATCCAGCAGCAGCAGTTGACCCGTGGGATGACTCAAGGGATCGATCTGCAGGATCACTGCCGCCAGCCGCACGCGCTGCCACTCACCGCCCGAAAGCTGATTAACCTGACGGTCCAGCTTATTGTCAAGACCAAGCCTGGCCGCGATATCGCTCAGACGGCCGCTATCGCCCTGCTGCTGCATATGCAGCGTCAGGTAGTGCCACACCGGCATGGCGAACGGCGGGGTCTGGTGTTGACATAGATATCCGCGACGGCGCGCCAGCTCCGCCGCCGGCCACTCGTCAAGCCGCCGTTCGTTAAAATGAACCGTGCCGGGGCCGTCGGACAGCCCCGCCATGCGGGCCAGCAGCGTGCTCTTCCCTGCGCCGTTCGGCCCCACCAGGTGGACAATCTCCCCGGCGCGAAAGGCCGCAGAAAACGGGGCCAGACGCCCCGCCGCTTCTACATCCTGTAGCTGCATCAGAAACGCCATTATTTCGCCAGCGCTCCTTTAATCGCCGCCACCAGCTGCGGATCGTCCGGCGTCATATCCGGAGAGAAGCGCTCAATGACGTTGCCCTGGCGATCGACGAGGAATTTTTCGAAATTCCACAGAATGTCGTCCACATACAGCGGCGCCCGGCCTTTGCTGGCCATCCGCTCATAAAAACCGCTGCCTTCCGGGGCCACCGCTTTCGGCGCGGCGGCAATCAGTTTTTGATACAGCGGCGCGCGATGTTCACCGTTGACGTCAATTTTGCTGAACAGCGGGAAGGTGACGCCGTAGGTGGTGCTGCAGAAGGTCTTAATCTCTTCTTCACTGCCCGGCTCCTGGCCGAGGAACTGGTTGCAGGGGAACCCCAGCACGCTAAAGCCCTCCCCGGCAAACTGCTTTTGCAGATCCTCGAGTTGCTCATACTGCGGCGTCAGGCCGCATTTCGAGGCCACATTGACGATCAACAGCACCTTGCCGGCAAAGGATGCCAGGGTGGTTTTCTCGCCATCAATGGTCGTCACTTCGGTATTCAGAATGTCATGTTGCATAGCCTGTCCTCAATGGATAAACCGGTTTCCGGTGAAGGTGATCCCTATCTACTGTAGCGGATTCAGCGGCCGCCATTCTACTGCCAATCCCCCCGAGTTGTCGCATGATGTAACAGCGCTTCGCTGGCCGCCAGCAACATGAAATCCTCTCAATTGGGCAGTCGACCATTTCCGTGTACAGTGTCCCGGTAATGTAATATGGTTTCGTTACTTGTTAATTTAAGAGAGTTTTATTGATGAAGAAGTTGTTTAGCCTGGCGTTAATCGCCACCTCTGTCGCCCTGCTGAGCGCCTGCTCTCCGGATGAAGATAATAAAGTGAAAGTCGCTATCAATACCGGGCCGGACGAAGCCATCTGGAAAGTGGTGGAGCAGGTGGCGAAGGATAAATATCATCTCGACGTCGAAGTGGTCTCCTTCAATGATTATGTGCTGCCCAACGAAGCACTGAACAACAAAGATGTGGATGCCAACGCCTTCCAGACCCTGCCGTACCTTGAGGCGCAGTCGAAAGAGCGCGGCTATAAATTTGCGGTGGTCGGTAAAACTTTTGTCTTCCCTATCGCCGCCTATTCTCACCGGATCAAAAACATCAGCGAACTGCCCGAAGGGGCGACGGTGACCATTTCTAATGAAACCACCACCCTGGGCCGCAGCCTGCTGCTGCTCCAGGCGCAGGGGTTACTCAAGCTGAAACCGGGCGTCGGCTATTTACCCACCACGCTGGATATCATCGACAACCCGAAACAGCTGAAAATTGTTGAAGTGGATACCCCACAGCTGACCCGTACCCTTGATGATCCGAACGTTAGCTTGTCAATCATTAACACCAACTTCTCCGCCCAGGCGGGCCTGTCGGCCGCCCGCGACGGTCTGTTTATGGAGGGGCCGGATTCTCCTTACGTGAATGCGATTGTCGCCCGCGATGATAATAAGGACAGCAAGAAAATTCAGGAGCTGAAAGCCGCCTTCCAGACCAGCGAAGTCGCGGAAAAAGCGAAGGAAGTCTACAAAGGCGACGCGATCAAAGGCTGGTAAGCCTGAACCGGCGCCGTCCCTGCCGACGGCGCCGCGCTATCCCCGCCCCCGCGAACGCAGCAGCAACCAGATAAAGACCGGCGCGCCCAGCGTCGCCGTCACCACGCCAATCGGCAGCTCTGCGGCGGAAAGCGCCAGTCGGGCAATGATATCCGCCCCCAGCAAGGCGCTCGCCCCGGCCAGCATGCAGGCAGGGAGCAACACCCGGTGATCGCTTAAACCGCATAGCCGCAGAATGTGCGGGATCACCAGGCCGATAAAGCCAATGGCTCCCGCCAGCGCGACGCTAACGCCGACCAACCAGCCGGTCGCCACCACCAGCAGCTTGCGCCATAGCCACAGCGGCAGCCCAAGCTGACGAGCGGAGACTTCGCCCAGCGCCAGTAAATTCAGGGGTTGCGACTGCAGACAAACCCAGCAAAGCACCGGCAGGAGGGCTAACATCAGCCACAGCTGCTGCCAATCGACGCCGCCAAACCCGCCCATCATCCAGTACATCAGCTGACGCAGGTCAAAAGAGGTGGAGAAGTAGACCGCCCAGGTCATCAGGGCGCTGCAGATGATCCCCAGCGCCACCCCCGCCAGCAGCAGACGGCTGGTAGAGAGATGGCGGCGGGCAAAACGCAGCAAAATAAAGGTGATCAGCAGCGCGCCGAGGATCGCGCACAGCCCGAGCGCCCAGCCGGGCAAGACTCCTTTGCCCAGCAGGACGGCGGCAATCAGCCCGACGCCCGCCCCGTTGGAGACGCCCAGCAGACCCGGCTCCGCCAGCGGATTTTCAAACAGCGCCTGCATAATCGCCCCGGAGAGCGCCAGCGCCGCCCCCACCAGCACCACCGCCAGGGTTCGCGGCAGGCGGATCTGCCAGATGAACAACTGGCCTTTCGCGCTCAGCCATTCCCCAGGCGGGATCCATTGATCGCCCGCGCACAGGCTGACCAGCAGGGTGACCAGGAGCAACAGCGTTAATCCGAAGAGCCAACGCCGGCTGCGGCGCTGTTGAAGATGGGCGAGAGTCAGCATAGATTCCATTACGCAGTGGGAACAAGAGGCTGATTTTACGGTGGGTGTCGCGGTGAGAAAAGGAAAACCTCGCGGCCGTTCGTCGACGCGGAGGAAGACCTCCCCCGCGTCTGCGTTCGTTCGTTACACCAGGATCTGAAACAGTAGCGCAAAGAGAATGATATTCGCCACCACAATTGCCCAGCCGTTATAGAGCATATATTTCAGATGCGTGGACTGCGCCAGCCCCATCTGGCCGAACATGTCCGATGAGGGAAACGGACCGAACCAGTCCACCTGAGAAGAGGCGAGCAGCACCGCGGTGGTCCCCTGCGGCGGCACGCCGGCGGCCATCAGCATCGGGCCAAAGATTTTATGGGTAAACGTCATTTGCGCCACCGCCGCACCGGGCACATGGCCGATAATATTGAACGCGAAGATGCTAAAGCACAGCCAGGCCGGGGAGATCCCCTCGAGCAGCGGTTGGGTATACTCCAGCAGCCCCTGATAGGCATGCAGACCATCCATCAGTTCAAGGATTGGGTTATACAGCCAGTAGAGGATAAACATCCACACCAGACGGCCGCAGCCGTGATACAGCGCCTGCAGGATCTGCGTCGGTCGCAGGCCGCCTACCAGCCCGGTCATCAGCGCCACCAGCAGCATCACGATAATCGCAAAGCTGAAGCCAGCTTTGATCACCACGCCAACGACCGCCATCACAATGATCGTCGCGGCGAAGGCCAGCGCGCTTAATTTACGCCGACGCTGCTGCGCGGCGCTGAGATCGTCTTTTGGCTTCTCCGAAAGATCGACGTCATAGCGCAGTTTGCCTTCAGTCATCTTCTGGATCCGCCCCGCCATTATCCAGCCGGCCAGCAGCGTCACCGCACTCATCGGCAGACCGACGTACAGCAGATAATCCGGATAGCTCAACCCGCCGAGGCTGAGGATTGTCACGGTGCTGGGGGTGAAGGGCCCGGTAAAGAGCCCAACGGAGCCGGCGGTCATCATCAGCGCGGCGACCGTCGGCGGCGTTAAGCGTACCGCTGCCGCCACCGGAATGATCACGGCCACGATAATGGCGTTACCACCGGCCATGGTGCCCAGCGAACCACAAATTAAAATCGATGACACCACAATGCCGAACTTAACCCGCGTCTGGCTCGACAGCCCAATACGATGAACCACGAATTTCACCAGCTCAACCGCTGCGCCGGTGCGGGTGGCCACTTCCCCCACGCCGGCGCCGAGCATAATGATAAGCCCTACGGTGGCGATAAATGACCCGGTGGATTTCGCCAGCATCGTGCCCATTTCCGGCAGGCCGGTCGAGGTCATTATCATGGCGATAATAATCGAGGAGATCACCGCCAGCACAATATCAACGCCGATCAGCGATAATATCGCTAGTGCCACCAGCGGCGTAAATCCCAGCAGGCCAAGCTCACTGCCCGGTCGACCGTGGCACCACAGCGCGATCAACACGAACAGCAGCAATAACAGACCAGTAATAACGTTTTTCCGCGTGATATTTCGTCTGACAGGCGCATTGCCTGTGAGCGTTGAGTCACTCATAACACTCCTTAATGCCAATCAATCCGACCGTAAGGGTCAGGAGGTGTATTGGTACCTGCTCAGAAAACATCCTCCCTCTTTTTCATTATTGGCCGCGAGCCTGAGGGGGCGTTTGGGTACAAAGGAATAGATTCTGAGAGCGTAATATTCCGCCATTAGGCGGGGTCTACAGCACAATATGTAACCGGAGCGCTGATTGGAGATTAAATTTATGTTAACTTTGTGTTAGTGGATAATGACTTTTTATCGGTAGGCTATAACCCTGAGTTAACTGTTCATGAAACTGCGTCATCTGGAAATCTTTCACGCCGTAATGACCTGCGGCTCGCTGTCACGGGCGGCGGAAGCGCTCAATATCTCTCAGCCAGCGGCCAGCAAAGCGCTAAAAAGCGCCGAGATGAAACTGGGTTTTACCCTCTTTCAGCGGGTGCGCGGCAAGCTGCTGCCGACCAGCGAGGCGATCACACTTTTCGAAAAAGCGCAGAGCATTTATCAGGACCTCGATAACCTGCGCCTGTTGGCCGACAATCTGGCCCGCGATCCGCGCGCCAAAATCACCTTAGGCTGCCTGCCGAGCCTGGGGTTAAGCCTGGTGCCAGAGCTGGTGACCGACTTTTATCAGCAAAACAGCAACCTGGTGATGACGCTCACCACCGAGCACACCGAGACGCTGGTCAGGAAACTGGATTTGCGCGAGATAGATTTGGCGCTGACGCTGCAGCCGGTGCAGCAGGGAGAGATCCTGACCACCCTGATTGCCGAAGTACCGCTGGTGTACATCGACCGTCATTATCGTCAGGGGGCGGTGGACATCGGCCAGATCGACCAGCAGCGCTGGATCTCGCCAGGGCCGCACTCGCTCTCTGCCGCCATCGCCACCCGTCGCGACTTTTCCACCACCCGGCTTAACGTCCAGACCTACTATATGGCCACCGAGTTCGTGAAGCGCGGCATGGGCTGCAGCATCACTGATATTTTTTCCGCCCAGCACAACCTGGATCCCGAGATGATCCACCCCATTACGCCGCCGATTGCCATCAACCTCTGCCTGCTGCGCCGGGCCGATGTTTCGCTGAGCCCGATGGCGCAAAAGTTCGTCGATTTTCTCTGCCAGCGTCTGCGCCAGCAACTCAAGGAGATTAACCTGCGGTTATACCCTGACCATAAAAAGTCAATTGCGCCGCTGGGGTAAATGCTTTGACATAACCCGATAAATTGATTAGCGGTGGATATATCGGGTTATGAACAAACGCATTGTCATTATCGGCGGCGGCGTGGTCGGTCTGGCCACAGCCTGGGAACTGATTAAGCGCGGCCATCAGGTGCAATTACTGGAGCGCAATGCTGAACCGGGCAGTGCCACCAGTTTTGCTAACGGCGGACAATTAAGTTATCGCTACGTTGCCCCCCTTGCCGATAGCGGCGTTCCCCTGCAGGGGATTAAATGGATGGGCAAAGCCGATTCGCCGCTGAATATGCGTCTTAAGATGTCTTTCCAGCAGTGGCGCTGGCTGCTGCAGTTCCTGCGTGCCTGTAATAGCCAGACCAATAAAATGAACGGCGATCATATTTTGCGCCTGTCGTTGCTCAGCCGTCAGGTCATGCAGTCGTGGCTGGATGAGGATAATCTTGCCGATTTTCACTGGCGGCGCAGCGGTAAATTAATTATCCATCGCCGCGAATATGATTTTAATAAAGCGGCAAAAGGGATAGATCCTCAGTATCAACAAGCGCTGAATGCTGACGCCTGTCTGCAGCTGGAGCCGGCACTCAGACATATCAGCCCTTCGCTGCAGGGCGGAATTTATTCGCCGGGCGATGAAACGGCAGATTGCCATCAGTTCTGCCTTGCCCTGCTCGACAAGCTCAATGCCAGCAACGACTTTAGCCTGCTGACCCACTGTGAGGTGCAGCGGCTCAATAAGCGCGGCGGACGCATCAGCGCCCTGGAGACCAACCGGGGAACCATCACCGGCGATGATTATGTCGTTGCCGCCGGTAACGGCAGTGGTCCTCTGCTTGGGCATCTGGGCGTTCGCGTGCCGCTGTGCGCCCTGAAGGGGTACAGCCTGACCCTGCCCTATCCTGAAAAAGCAGGTATTGCCCCTGACATCAGCGTCACCGACTACGGGCACAAAATCGTTTATGCCCGCCTTGGCCAACAACTGCGCATCGCGGCGATGGTGGACATCGGCTACGACGGCGACCAACTGCGCGAGAGCCGCATTCAGGCGCTGAAAAACATCGTCGCCCGTAGCTTTCCCGAACTCGAAGGGCTGGACAAGGCCGAAGCCTGGACCGGCATGCGCCCGTCAACACCAGCAGGCCCGCCGATGCTGGGTCGCGCCGGATACCCCAATCTGTGGATGAACCTGGGCCAGGGTAGTCTCGGCTTTACCCTCGCCGCCGGCAGCGCGGTGGTGCTGGGCGCGTTAATCGACAATCAGGCACCCACTATTTCTTTAGAAGGTCTCACATGGAAACAAACCGCATGACCATTATTCGCAATAATCCACAACCTCGCCTTTCCGCCAGCGTTGCGTATGGCAATCTGTTGTTCCTCTCCGGGCAGACGCCAAAAAGCAGCGAAGACGATATCGTTTTACAAACCCGTGAAGTGCTGGAGAAGATCGACGCCCTGCTGGCGGCTGCCGGGAGCGATAAGCGGCAAATTCTCTCCGCGCAGATCTGGCTGAAAGATATCGAACGTGATTTTGTCGCATTCAATGACGTGTGGGTACAGTGGATGCCGGAAGGCCAGAGCCCGGCGCGAGCAGCAGTACAGGCGGAGATGGCGCGACCGGATATCCTGGTGGAGATCATGCTCACCGCCGTCAAAGCGTAAGGACGTGTAGAAAAGAAAAAGGCCGCAATGCGGCCTTTTTAATTAGTTCAGATTATTTGTCTTTCGGCGACGCGTTTTCGACACGGCTTTTCAGCTTCTGACCGGGTCTGAAGGTCACCACGCGCCGGGCTGTAATGGGAATATCCTCCCCCGTCTTCGGGTTACGTCCCGGGCGTTGGTTTTTATCCCGCAAATCGAAGTTGCCGAACCCGGAGAGTTTGACCTGTTCTCCGTTTTCCAGAGCACGACGGATCTCTTCGAAAAACAACTCGACCAGTTCTTTGGCATCCCGCTTGCTAAGCCCAAGCTTATCAAACAGATATTCTGACATTTCAGCTTTTGTAAGCGCCATAGGTTCAATCCCTCAATGATGCCTGGAATCGCTCTTTTAATGCCTCTACACATCTGGCAACGGTAGCGGCAATCTCCTCTTCTTCGAGTGTACGGCTGGTATCCTGCAGGATCAGGCTAATCGCAAGGCTCTTATACCCTTCCGCCACACCTTTACCACGGTACACGTCAAATAAGTTTACGCCAACTACCTGATTTACGCCAACTTTCTTACATTCGGCTAAAACATCGGCAGCAGCCACGTTTTCCGCGACCAGTACCGCGATGTCGCGACGGTTCGCCGGGAAGCGGGAAATATCGCGCGCCTGAGGCACCACGCGGTCTGCGAGCTTGTTCCACTCCAGTTCGAACACCAGAGTGCGACCGTTCAGATCCAGTTTACGTTCCAGTTCCGGATGAACAACCCCAATGAAACCAATGCGTTCACCTTTAAGATAAATCGCTGCGGATTGACCTGGATGCAGCGCGGCGATCGCTTCGCCACGGAACTCGATGTCGGCCAATTTACCGGTTAAATCCAGTACGGATTCCAGATCGCCCTTCAGATCATAGAAATCGACCGTCTCTTTCGCCAGCGTCCAGTGCTCTTCGTAGCGGTTACCGCAGATCGCCCCGGCCAGCATCACATCCTGACGAATGCCCAGCGGTGCCTGAGTATCCGGCACGAAGCGCAGGCCACTCTCAAAGATGCGCACGCGGCTCTGCTGACGGTTCTGGTTGTAGACCACGGTACCCAGCAGGCCGGTCCACAGCGACAGACGCATCGCCGACATTTCGCTGGAGATCGGGCTTGGCAGGATCAGCGCCTCTTCCCCGGCGTGGATCAGCTGCTGGATTTTCGGGTCAACAAAGCTGTAGGTGATCACTTCCTGATAGCCTTTGTCGTTCAGCAGCGTTTTTACGCGCTTCAGCGACAGGTCGGCTTCACGATGGGTACCCATGATCAGACCCGCCTGTACTGGCGCATCAGGAATGTTGTTGTAGCCATAAACGCGAGCCACTTCTTCGACCAGATCTTCTTCGATCTCCATGTCGAAACGCCAGCTCGGGGCGACTGCCTGCCATTCGTCCTGACCCACCGTCACTTCGCAGCCGAGGCGCTGCAGAATGTCGGTGACCTGCGCGTCATCGATATGGTGGCCAATCAGGCGATCCAGTTTGCTACGACGCAGGGTAATGGTGGCGCGTTTTGGCAAGGTCTCTTCGTTTGTCACGTCGATCACCGGGCCAGCTTCACCGCCGCAGAGGTCGATCAGCAGACGCGTGGCACGCTCCAGCGCTTTATACTGCAGCGCCGGATCGACGCCGCGCTCATAGCGATGAGAGGCATCGGTGTGCAGGCCATGACGGCGCGCGCGGCCGGTAATGGACAGCGGGCTGAAGAACGCGCATTCCAGCAGCACGTTCTGGGTTTCGTCGTTAACGCCGGAGTGTTCCCCGCCGAAGATCCCGCCCATCGCCAGCGCTTTGTTATGGTCAGCAATAACCAGGGTGTCACTGTCGAGCTTCGCTTCAGAACCATCGAGCAGCACCAGGGTTTCACCCTCTTTCGCCATGCGCACCACGATCCCGCCTTCGATACGGTCGCGGTCAAAGGCGTGCATCGGCTGGCCCAGCTCAAGCAGGACATAGTTAGTCACGTCAACCACCGCGTCGATGGAGCGGATCCCGCAGCGGCGCAGCTTCTCTTTCATCCACAGTGGGGTCGGCGCTTTGACGTTGATGCCTTTCACCACGCGGCCCAGATAGCGCGGGCACGCCTGCGGCGCGTCAACCTGAATCGGCAGCACGTCGTCAATGGTCGCGGCAACCGGCGTGATTTCCGGCGCGTTCAGCGGCGCTTTGTTCAGCACAGCGACATCGCGCGCCACACCGATGATACCCAGGCAGTCGGCACGGTTTGGCGTGACGCTGATTTCGATAGTGTTATCGTCAAGCTTGAGGTATTCACGAATATCAGTGCCGATCGGCGCATCCGCCGGCAGTTCGATGATACCGCTATGGTCGTCGGAAATACCCAGCTCGGAGAAAGAGCACAGCATCCCTTCTGACGGTTCGCCGCGCAGCTTCGCCGCTTTAATTTTAAAATCGCCTGGCAGCACGGCGCCGATGGTCGCCACGGCGACTTTCAGCCCCTGACGGCAGTTTGGCGCGCCGCAGACGATGTCCAGCAGGCGTTCACCGCCCACGTTGACTTTGGTGACGCGCAGTTTGTCAGCATTTGGATGCTGGCCGCACTCCACCACTTCACCGACCACTACGCCGTTGAAGCTGCCGGCAACCGGCTCAACGCCGTCGACTTCGAGGCCCGCCATGGTGATCTGATCGGAAAGCGCTTCGCTGTCGATCGCCGGGTTAACCCACTCGCGTAACCACAGTTCACTGAATTTCATTGTTCTGTCCTGCCCTTATTTAAACTGTTTGAGGAAACGCAGATCGTTTTCGAAGAACGCGCGCAGATCGGTCACGCCATAACGCAGCATGGTCAGACGCTCCATCCCCATACCGAAGGCGAAGCCGGAGTAAACTTCCGGATCGATACCGACGTTACGCAGCACGTTCGGGTGTACCATCCCGCAGCCGAGCACTTCCAGCCATTTGCCGTTTTTACCCATCACGTCAACTTCTGCGGACGGCTCGGTGAACGGGAAGTAGGACGGACGGAAGCGCACCTGCAGGTCTTCTTCAAAGAAGTTGTTCAGGAAGTCGTGCAGCGTCCCTTTCAGGTTGGTGAAGCTGATGTTTTTATCAACAATCAGACCTTCCATCTGGTGGAACATCGGGGTATGGGTCTGGTCGTAGTCGTTACGATAGACGCGGCCCGGCGCGATAATACGGATAGGCGGCTGCTGGTTTTCCATGGTGCGGATCTGCACGCCGGAGGTCTGCGTACGCAGCAGGCGAGTGGCATCGAACCAGAAAGTGTCGTGGTCAGCGCGCGCCGGATGATGACCCGGAATATTCAGCGCATCGAAGTTGTGGTAATCATCTTCGATTTCCGGGCCAGTCGCCACGGTAAAGCCGAGCTCACCGAAGAAACTTTCAATACGGTCGATGGTGCGAGTGACCGGATGCAGGCCGCCATTTTCAATGCGGCGTCCCGGCAGCGAGACGTCAATGGTCTCTGCGGCCAGACGCGCATTCAGCGCTGCGCCTTCCAGATCAGCTTTGCGCGCGTTCAGCGCCTGCTGCACCTGCTCTTTCGCTTCGTTGATGACCGCGCCGGCTGCCGGACGCTCTTCCGGCGGTAACTCGCGCAGGGTGGTCATTTGCAGGGTCAGATGCCCTTTTTTACCCAGGTATTCCACGCGGACGTTGTCCAGCGCAGCAACATCTGATGCCTCGTTAATGGCTGCCTTGGCACTGGCAACCAGCTCTGCGAGATGTGACATGGTTTTCCTCATTATGTCGGTGCAGACACCGGTTATAGTGAAATTAATATCCCGAATCCATATACGAAAAAAGCCTCCACAGGGGAGGCTTTCTGGCGCTGTTTTCCGTTTCTTCTTTCACGCGCTAGCCTCCTGAGTTCAGGTGCTAAAGTAAAAAAAGAAGCGGAAAATAGCAGCATTCATGCTTGCATTACCTTGTCTGGTAAGAAACGTCAGACCTGTATTGAAAAGCCTGCGCCAATAAAAGTCAATGTATTGATGGTGTTGAAACGAAAAGAGGGAGACAAGCTCCCTCTTTCAACTGGCTTATGCCAGAGCTGCTTTCGCTTTTTCGACCAGAGCGGTGAACGCTACTTTGTCGAATACGGCGATGTCAGCCAGGATCTTACGGTCGATTTCAACAGAGGCTTTTTTCAGGCCATTGATGAATTTGCTGTAAGAAATACCGTTCTGACGTGCTGCTGCGTTGATACGTGCAATCCACAGTTGACGGAACTGACGTTTACGTTGACGACGGTCACGGTAAGCGTACTGACCAGCTTTGATAACAGCCTGGAAGGCAACGCGGTATACGCGAGAACGCGCACCGTAGTAGCCTTTAGCTTGTTTCAAAATTTTCTTGTGACGTGCACGTGCAATTACACCACGTTTTACGCGAGCCATGTGTGCTCTCCTGTATCTATTCTAAGTTAAAAAAGTTAAACGTTAACGACTTATGCGTACGGCAGGCACGCGATAACCAGGCCCAGATCGCCTTTGGAAACCATGGCTTTCGGACGCAGGTGACGTTTACGCTTGGTAGCTTTTTTAGTCAGAATGTGACGCAGGTTAGCGTGCTTATGCTTAAAACCACCTTTACCGGTTTTTTTGAAGCGCTTAGCAGCACCGCGTACGGTCTTAATTTTTGGCATCTTAATAACTTCCACTTCGCATTGTTAATAAACGAAACATAGGCGAACAACATCAGTGAAGCCCTAAGGCTCCACTGACATCGCTACTTGAAGGCCTTACTGTTTCTTCTTAGGAGCGAGCACCATGATCATCTGGCGGCCTTCGATCTTCGTAGGGAAGGATTCGACTACTGCCAGTTCACTCAGATCGTCACGGACGCGCGTAAGCACTTCCATACCGATCTGCTGGTGGGCCATCTCACGACCGCGGAAACGCAGTGTGATCTTAGCCTTATCGCCATCTTCGAGAAAGCGAACCAGGCTGCGGAGTTTTACCTGGTAATCACCATCATCGGTCCCAGGACGGAATTTAATTTCCTTAACCTGGATAACTTTTTGCTTTTTCTTCTGTTCCTTAGAAGACTTACTCTTTTCATAAAGGAACTTGCCGTAGTCCATGATACGACAAACTGGCGGTTCGGCGTTAGGGCTGATTTCAACTAAATCTACTCCGGCCTCTTCAGCCTTTTCGAGAGCTTCTCTCAGACTCACAATACCCAAAGCTTCGCCTTCCAGACCTGTCAAGCGAACTTCCAGGGCGCGAATCTCGCCATTGATACGATTCGGACGTGCCGTTTGAACTCGTTTTCCGCCTTTAATACCTTATTCCTCCAGTTGTTGAAGACTGCGGCTGCGAATCTCTTGTTGCAGCTTCTCAATCACTTCACTTACGTCCATGCTGCCGAGGTCTTTCCCGCGACGGGTGCGCACGGCCACTTTGCCGGCTTCGACTTCTTTGTCGCCACAGACCAACATATACGGGACACGACGTAAAGTGTGCTCGCGGATTTTAAAGCCAATCTTCTCATTTCTCAAGTCTGCTTTTACACGAATGCCCGCATTTTGTAGTTTACGCGTCAATTCGTTAACGTATTCAGCCTGAGAATCGGTAATATTCATGACCACTACCTGCACTGGTGCAATCCAGGTTGGGAAGAAGCCAGCGAACTCTTCGGTCAGGATGCCAATGAAGCGCTCCAGGGAACCGAGAATCGCACGGTGAATCATGACCGGTACCTGACGCTCGTTATTTTCGCCCACATAAGAGGCGCTTAAACGCTGCGGCAGAGAGAAGTCCAGCTGTACCGTTCCGCACTGCCATGCGCGATCGAGGCAGTCATACAGGGTAAATTCAATTTTCGGGCCGTAGAACGCCCCTTCTCCCAGTTGATACTCAAATGGGATGTTATTTTCTTCCAGCGCCACCGCCAGATCCGCTTCCGCGCGATCCCAGGTCTCATCGCTACCGATACGTTTTTCCGGGCGAGTTGACAGTTTGACGACGATCTTCTCGAAGCCAAAGGTGCTGTACATATCGTAGACCATACGAATACAGGCGTTCACTTCATCGCGAACCTGATCTTCAGTACAGAAGATATGCGCATCATCCTGGGTAAAGCCGCGAACGCGCATCAGACCGTGCAGCGCGCCAGACGGTTCGTTACGGTGGCAGCTACCGAATTCCGCCATACGCAGCGGCAGATCGCGGTAGGATTTCAATCCCTGGTTGAAGATCTGCACGTGACCCGGGCAGTTCATCGGCTTGATGCAGTATTCACGGTTCTCGGAAGAGGTGGTGAACATCGCATCTTTGTAGTTGTCCCAGTGGCCGGTTTTTTCCCACAGCACACGGTCCATCATGAACGGACCTTTGACTTCCTGATACTGGTACTCTTTCAGTTTAGAACGAACAAAGGTTTCCAGTTCACGGAAGATAGTCCAGCCGTCGTTGTGCCAGAACACCATCCCCGGCGCCTCTTCCTGCATATGATACAGGTCAAGCTGCTTGCCAATTTTACGGTGGTCACGCTTGGCGGCTTCTTCAAGACGCTGCAGATAGGCATTCAGCGCTTTTTTATCTGCCCACGCGGTACCGTAGATACGCTGCAACATTTTATTGTTGCTGTCGCCGCGCCAGTAGGCACCGGCGGTTTTCATCAGCTTGAAGTGATGACAGAAGCGCATATTCGGTACGTGCGGGCCGCGGCACATATCGATATATTCTTCATGATGATACAGACCCGGCTTATCATCATGAGCAATGTTTTCGTCAAGAATAGAAACTTTATAGGTTTCGCCGCGCTTCACGAAGGTTTCACGCGCTTCGTGCCAGCTGACTTTCTTCTTGATGACATCGTAGTTTTTCTCGGCGAGCTCATGCATACGTTTTTCGAGCGCGTCGATATCTTCCTGAGTCAGGGTGTGGTCGAGGTCTACGTCATAGTAGAAGCCATTATCAACAACCGGACCGATAGCCATTTTGGTGTTGGGCCACAGCTGTTTAATGGCATGGCCTAACAGGTGCGCACAGGAGTGACGAATGATCTCCAGCCCTTCTTCATCTTTCGCAGTGATAATAGAGAGAGTGGAATCGGTTTCGATCGGGTCGCAGGCGTCTACCAGTTCACCGTTTACCCGCCCGGCAATGGTGGCTTTCGCCAGGCCTGGACCGATATCCAGCGCAACATCCATGGGGCTAACAGCGTGGTCAAAATGGCGTTGACTGCCATCAGGAAGCGTAATTACAGGCATTTTATGTCCTTATTTGCAGTGGTGCCCCACACGAAAGAGCACATACAAAACTATATAATCATAATTATCATCAGGTTAAGGCGCAGTTCCCGCTTCACTCTGCGAAAATAGGAGGACGACCGGATAGACCGTTCCCGCCTGCCACCGCCTGCTGATAACACCGGGGAGTAGTTTACACATCATTGGTACGTGATTAAAGCCGCAAGCGTATAAATGATGGCGGAATGTGGAGAAAACAAGAGAGATTGAGATAAAAAGACGAATATCCTGCTACTGCAGGCGAGAATAATCCCCGGCAAAGCCGGATAATATTATTCGGACGTGATAGTAGAGACGCAATGATATTGCATACTTAATCTTTAACACAGCGCGTTAAACCGGTACCGCTCCACCCGGCTTAATTGACGTATGACGAAATAAAGGTCTGGTATATTATGACCACTCGCCGGCCACCAGCGTATGCACATTAAAGGCATCGCTCATGGATTGTCCGGTAGTTCGGGAACCGGGGGCGATATTCGAGCCAGCCTCAACGTCAGTCGCTTTGGCGATGCCAACCTGAGTATGGTCCTGGTTGCCTGATGGCGGAACGGGCGTGGCAGCGGATGCGCCAAAAGAAAGCACGCACAGCGCCAGGGCTGCGATGGTAAATGAAGTGTTTTTCATGATATTCATTCTCTTATTACGGAAGACAGACCGCGCGATTTCTCCGCCCGGACAGTGCATATCATTATAGATCCAGATCACATATTTGTCCGTCGAATATTTAGCTTTTCGTGTCAAATAGAATGAATATTTGTCAACAAACCGGGAATAATGGAGAAAAGATGGAGGGCTATTTCTTTTTATAAAAACTAAAACGAAAGGCCAGAAAAAATAATGGCACTCATTGCTAAATTTAAAACGAACAGGCCGGGGAAACCCGGCCTGAAAATATTACATTTTATACCCAAGGGACAGCGACGTCCGGCGATCGGTATGCTCCGGCGCAGAGGAAGGCGGTGCCGAGTTCCAGGTCACGTTGTAGGCGACCTTCAGCGCGAAATGGGCGTTAATCGCCACGTTTAACGCGCTCTCAGAGTTGACGGTGGTGTCCTCAGCGCCAAACACCGAGACCCCTTGCGTAAATTTGGCGTTATCGGTCATCTGCCAGGCCCAGGTGCCGGAGGCGTAACCCAGCGGCTGAGTATCGGTTTCTCCATCGGTAAACTCGTCATAGCGAACGCCAGGACCGAATTCAAACCGCAGGCTGTGCACCGGACCGTTGAGGATCTGACGACCATAACCCGCCGTCAGGACATCACGCTGCTGATAGCCATTATAGCGGTCGGTCAGCCAGCTGCCCTGACCAAAGATATAGTTCATATCGGTCAGGTTGTAGCGGCTACGCCCACCGACTGCATATTTTTCTGAGGATCGCTCATCGTTGGAAGAGGTGTTGCTGGCATTCCCCCACAGCGACCAGGCGGTGGTATTACCATACCAGGTCAAGGTGGAATCTGCCGTCATCGAGGAGTTTTTGGTGTTGCCGGACTGCGCCAGGTAGCCTGCGTTAACCACACCTTCGAAAGGTTTTTTAGCAGCGGAAGGGTCATCCATGACGGTAAATACAGAATCATCGGCCATTGCGCCAACAGACGCAAAAAGCCCCCCCGCCAGCATAACCGCTGCGGGTACTGTCTTTAAAAGCTTCATTATAACTCTCTAAAATACATTTTTTAGGACAGTACAAATGATGAACAGACACAACCTGCCCGCTCATTGAATTTAGCGTCCGTACAACATAAAAGAGACCTGAGGGTCCCGGAAACTTTCGCGAGGATCGCGGTGTGCAGGTCCTAAGAAAGGTAGCAAATTATAAAAAAGCACGAATAACATAGCAATCACTTACTCTTTCGTTTTTTGAATAAGACAGCTCCGGAAACAATCTTTATTTCATAATGAAAATACAGGCTTCTTTGCAAATCTCTCAGGAACATCACTTTCCCTCCCGGAGCCATCGTGCCATGCTTAAATAAAGCACAGTCGCCGTATTAAGGAGGAGAAGGAATGACCAAAATTTATACGTTAACGCTGGCCCCCTCGCTGGATAGCGCCACGCAGACCCCACAGATTTATCCCGAAGGTAAACTCCGCTGCAGCGCGCCAGTATTTGAGCCCGGCGGCGGCGGGATCAACGTTGCCCGTGCCGTGACCTTTCTTGGCGGCAAAGCCACCGCCATTTTCCCGGTTGGCGGCGCCACCGGCGAGCACTTAGCAGCCCTGCTGGCCGATGAGCAGGTGCCGGTCGAGACCGTCGAAACCCGCGACTGGACGCGGCAAAACCTGCACGTTCACGTGGCCGCCAGCGGCGAACAATATCGTTTTGTCATGCCCGGCGCAGCGCTGACGGATGATGAGTTCCGTCGGCTGGAAGAGAAAGTCCTGACTATCGAACCCGGCTCACTGCTGGTGGTAAGCGGCAGCCTGCCGCCAGGTATCAGCGTCGAAAACCTGATGCAACTGGTGAAAAATGCGCAACAGCAGGGACTGCGCTGCATTATCGACAGCTCCGGCGACGCGCTGGCTGCGGCGCTGGACGTCGGCAATATTGAGCTGGTGAAGCCGAACCAGAAAGAGCTCAGCGCCCTCGTACAGCGCGATCTGAGCCAACCCGATGACGTACGCCTTGCCGCCCAGTCGTTGATCCAGTCCGGTAAAGTACGCCGGGTGGTGGTTTCGCTCGGGCCGCAGGGGGCGTTAGGCGTTGACGCCAGCGGCAGCGTTCAGGTGGTGCCGCCGCCGATGAAAAGCCAGAGCACCGTCGGCGCCGGCGACAGCATGGTGGGCGCCATGACCCTGCGTCTGGCGGAAAACGCCGGGCTGGAAGATATGGTTCGCTTTGGCGTCGCTGCCGGTAGCGCCGCGACAATCAATCAGGGCACCCGTCTCTGCTCGCAGGCCAATACGCAAAAAATCTACGATTATCTCTGCGGTCGCTGATCTTCCCTGCCCCTCCGCGCTGGCGGAGGGAGCCACGATATTGGCTGGATGGTCTATGCTGGAAAGGCTATGGATAACAATGGGGTGTAGAGATGAGCAATGAGATAACCGCCTGGGTCGTCAGCGTCACCTTTCACGAACAGGCGCTGACGGAGATCAACGAGGTCAGCAACCACTTTACCCGCGCCGGGTTCGTACTGACGCTCAATGATGAAGACGGCAATCCCCATGAGCTGGGGACGAACACCTTTGGCCTGCTCAGCGCCCAGGATGCTGATGAAGTTAAGGCCCTCAGCGCAGGGCTGGCGGAATCAGCTCTGGGCCGCCCGGCAGAGATTACGGTCAGCACATTCGCCGAGTGGTTAAAAGCTCAATAAGTGCGTTTAACGCAACGGAAAGCGTCAGTTGTGCGTCAGTTCCAGGTTTACCCGGTAGCAGTGCGCTAACCTTATGATATGGTGGAAAACATGGGGAGAGACAGCATGTGGCAAGCAATCAGTACACTTTTACGCGATTGGCATTCCGAAAACGCTGAAATCGAACTGAAAACCGAGCTGCCCGGTGGGGAAATCCATTCGGCCTGGCATTTACGCTTCGGCGGGAAAGATTACTTCGTGAAATGCGACGAACGTGAGCTTCTGCCCATCTTCACCGCCGAGGCCGATCAGCTGGAACTGCTGTCGCGAAGCAAAACCGTTCGCGTGCCGCAGGTCTATGCGGTCGGCAGCGACCGTGACTACAGTTTTGTGGTCATGGAATACCTCCCTCCCCGTCCGCTGGATGCGCATAATGCCTTCCTGCTCGGCCAGCAGTTAGCGCATCTGCATCAGTGGAGCGATCAGCCGCAGTTTGGTCTGGATTTCGACAACGATCTTTCCACCACGCCGCAGCCCAACGCCTGGCAGCGTCGCTGGTCGGTGTTCTTTGCCGAGCAGCGTATCGGCTGGCAACTGGAGCTGGCGGCGGAGAAAGGGCTGCACTTTGGCGATATCGATACCTTAGTCGATGTGGTTCAGCAGCGGCTGGCCAACCATCAGCCGCAACCTTCACTGCTCCATGGTGACCTGTGGTCCGGTAACTGCGCCTTAGGACCAGATGGCCCCTATATCTTCGATCCGGCCTGCTACTGGGGCGATCGCGAGTGCGATTTAGCCATGCTGCCGATGCACCCGGAACAACCGCCGCAGATCTATGACGGCTACCAGTCCGTTTCACCGCTGCCAGCAGGTTTTCTCGATCGCCAGCCCATCTATCAGCTGTACACCCTGCTGAACCGGGCGATTTTGTTTGGTGGCCAGCACCTGGTGACGGTCCAGCAGGCGCTGGACGATGTATTGACGGAAAAAACGCGTTAGACAAGACTCACGGCGGACCAGGGGGTCCGCCGCAACGCATTATCAGTTGATCTCGACCCCACTCAGACGGAATTTGATAGTCATCGTCACGCCGGTTCCCGGTCTTGCCTGCTCGTAACGCCATCTGCGCATCGCGCTTTTCACTTCGCGCTCAAACATATTGGCCGGCTGGGCAGAGAGGATCTGTAGGTTGTCGATTCGGCCATCTGGCGTCACGTCAAACTTCACCCGTACCGTCCCTTCGATGCGCAGCGCCTGGGCGCGGGCCGGATAGGTCGGCTGGACACGGCTGATCGCCCGCGGGCCGCTCGGGGCAGTAACGGTGGGTTTGGCGGCCGCGGTCGAGGTGCTTGGCGCGGTGCGCGCTGGCGTCGTGTTGTTGTTTTCAAACGGCGAGGCCGGACGCGGCTCTGCTGCCGGCTTCACGTCCCGCTTCGGCTGCTCAACCTTTTTCTCCGGCTTGGGTTTCGGTTTGGGTTTAGGCTTCGGCTTCGGTTCCGGTTTATGGATCACCACCGGCGCCTCTTTCGGCGGTTCAGGCACCACCTCGGGTTCCGGCTCAGGATCAGGTTCGACAACGGGTTCCACGACTGGCTGTGCCGCCGGGGGCGGCTCAAGATCGGCCGGCGCGACCATCGTAATCTCAATCGGCTGCGTCGGAGAAGGCTGTTCAATAACCTGATGTACCGAGGTATAAAGCAGCCCCGCCACAACGGCACCGTGGATAGCCACGGACAGCAGCGTTGGCCACGGGAAGCGGCGAGGTAAATCAAGGGTCATTGCGCTCATAGTCGTTTCTGTTGAAAAATGATGCTCCGATTTTAAATGCAAATAGCAATCATATTCAATAAGGCGTCTTAACCTGAGTCAATTTTTGCCACCATTTGCAGAAAAAAGCCGCGTCGGCAGCGCATTCGACACCGGTATGCATCTTTGCATTGCAGTCCAAGGCGGTTTAACTTAACGTAATTCGCCTGATTATTGATAAGGAGCTTTGCCGTGCTTTACGTTATCTACGCTGAAGATATCGCCGATTCTCTGGAAAAGCGGCTCTCGGTTCGCCCTGCGCATCTCGCGCGTCTGCAACTCTTACACGATGAAGGCCGGCTGCTTACCGCCGGGCCAATGCCGGCCGTTGACAGCAACGAACCGGGCGCAGCAGGGTTCAGCGGCTCAACGGTGATTGCCGAGTTTGAGTCGCTGGAAGCGGCGCAGTCCTGGGCCAATGATGATCCGTATATTGCGGCTGGCGTCTACCGCCAGGTCTCTGTTAAGCCTTATAAGAAAGTGTTTTGATAAATATTCCCTGCTATTTTTCTGGTTAGCCATAAAAAAGACACCAGGCCATCAGATTAAAGGGCGCATTTTGGTACACAACATTAAAATGCCGCCCTTTTCCATCACGCGAAAAGTTTGGCTGTTCTCTCACTGACATGTCCTGTACAGGGTCAGATCCCCTCTCCTGCCTCAACATCGTCGCCTAACACAACGCCACACCATCCATGCATTAATATCAAAAGCCCCCGCTGTCCGGCGGGGGCCTCTGATCGTTATCGCTGATCCAATTATCTGTTACTTATCGAGCGCATAGGCAATCACGTAGTCACCGCGATCCGGCGACTGGCGGGCTCCACCGGCGGAAATCAAAATGTATTGTTTGCCGGTCTTCGGCGAAACATAGCTGATGGGTCCCCCCTGGCTTCCTACCGGAAGACGGGCTTTCCAGACTTCTTCACCCGTAGATGAATCGAAGGCGCGCAGGTAGTAGTCCTGGGTTCCGGCAATGAACACCAGGCCGCCCTGAGTTGCCAGGGTTCCACCCAGCGTCGGCATACCGATCGGCATCTGAGCACGCATTTTTATGCCAAACGGACCGGTATCCTGGACGGTACCGACCGGCACCTGCCAGACGATTTTCTGTGTTTTCAGGTCAATCGCGGACAGCGTACCAAACGGCGGTTTCTGACATGGGATCCCCAGCGGCGACATGAAACGGTTTTTGTTGACCGAGTACGGTGTTCCTTTCATCGGGACCGCCCCCATCCCGGCGTTCACCGCTTCACCACCGGTGTTAGCCACCGCGCTTTGTGGATCCTGCTTAATCAGCTGCACCCACAGACCCAGACGCATATCATTGACGAAGATATAGTGGTTGTTCGGATCGGTAGACAGGCTGCCCCAGTTCATTCCTCCCAAAGAGCCCGGGAAGCTGAGGGAAACATCGGTCCCCGGCATGGTGTACAGCCCGTCATAACGCATCGATTTGAAGCTGATACGACAGACCAGCTGATCAAACGGCGTTGCCCCCCACATATCAGATTCTTTCAGGGTTTCCGCCCCAATCTGCGGCATCCCAACAGAGCGCGGCTGCGTCGCCGGATATTGTTCATTTGGGATATCAGCCGGTTTCACCGGGACCTCTTTCACTTCGGTAAGCGGTTGACCCGTCAGGCGATCAAGTACATAGATTTGACCCGCTTTGGTCCCCACCACCACGGCGGGTTTGTTGCCCTCTTTGGTCGGGAAATCGACCAGGCTTGGCTGCATCGGGACATCGAAGTCCCACAGATCGTTACGCACGGTCTTGTATACCCACTTCTCTTTCCCGGTGGTCGCATCCAGCGCCAGGATTGAAGTGGCGTATTTGTGATCGCCCTGAATACGGTCCGCGCCCCACAGGTCAACAGAGGAGCTCCCCATCGGAATAAAGAGGGTATTCATCGACGCATCCCATGACATGGGCGCCCAGGAGTTAGCGGAACTGCGTTTGTAATGTTCCCCCGGTTGCAGAACATGATTGGGATCCGGATTACGCGGATCAAATGCCCAGCGCTGCTGGCCGGTAATCACGTCATAACCGCGCACCACGCCGCCAGGCATGTCAGTACTGACGTTATCCGCCACGCGGCCTCCAACCACCACCGTGGTGCCAGCCAGCGTCGGGGCTGAAGTCAACACATAGCTTGGATCTGCCGCAGCGCCCATCCCTTCCCGCAGATTCACGCTGCCGTTCGTCCCGAAGTCCGGGCAGAATTGGCCGTTATCTGCGTCTAAGGCGATCAATCTGTCATCAATCGTATTCATCAGGATGCGACGCTGGCATGCTGCACCTGGCGCGACCTGTGCCGGCAGAACCGGGGAGGAGCCTGCCACAGTGGGCTGCGTCAGTGGCTTCGTCGCATCAAAATACGCCAGGCCTCGGCAGCGCATCCAGATGGCGGATTTCGCATTAATTTCCGCTCTCCAGATCTCTTTTCCACTATCGGCATCGACGGCGATCACATTGTTATGCGGGGTACAGAGGAAAACACGATCGCCTACCTGCAGCGGTGTTTGCTGATCTTCTGCGCCATTGCCATCCGGGCTTAACGGGGTGTCGCCAGTATGGAAGGTCCAGACGGGTTTCAGGTTTTTTACATTGTCACGCGTGATCTGGTCCAACGCCACAAAGCGGCTACCGCCGGCAGTATTGCCGTAGTGGTCCCAGTTTTGCTGTTTAGCGTCTTCTTTTACCGGCACCAGCGGTAATTTCTCGCCGCTGAACGCCACTGTGGGATGGGGCTGAAACATCTGAACAAAGGTGACGCCCATGGCGATAACCAGAACAACGCAGACCCCCCATACCCCTTTGGTGCTGTAAGGCTTTCCTTCATGCTTACGTAGCGCAGGCCAGGTGGCCGCCGCCAGCAGCATCAACCCGGCGGGTACCATCAAACGGGAAACGAGCGGCCAGAAGTCGAAGCCGGCATCAAACAGTGCCCAAATCAGGGTACCCACGAATACCAGAGCAAACAGCCACACCGCGGACGACCTGCGGCGGAAAAACTGAATCGCGGCGAGCAGGGTAATAACCCCGGCAATAAGGAAATACCAGCTTCCCCCCAGGGAAACCAGTTTATAACCGCCGATGACAAAGAACAGGCCTGTCGCAAGCAGTATCACGCCGACCAGCAGGCACCACAGGCCTAACCAGCCGGATGAGCGGGGATTCGTATCTGACATAATAACTCTCCTGATAACACCATGAAATAAAACTATTTCTTATTTAACTATCGATGTTTTCCCCGCAGTAAGCCAAACGGCATAAATGAAGCATAATGCCGGGATAGAAAATGGCGATAAAGCATCGATGTCGGGAATTATATTTAATTGTTAATAAATTGTGTAAGTCCGTTATGTAAGATCTTGTATTTTATTTATTTATTGATTGTTTTTTGCTCGACACTATTGTGATAAAGCTAAAAAAACGCCAGGAAGAATTAAAAGGGAATGACTACAAAAAATAAATAACACAGAATAATATATCGACATTTATTCGTTTCACATCGACATTAGATTGGATAAATGCCTAATTTATGGTTATTGCTCTTTTTTACATTGACTGGATAAGCATGTTGATGCGGGTAATTTCTCCCTGCCGATATTAAGCCATGGAATAAACGGGGATTAATGTCCGGTTTTCGCAAGGTACTGAACCGGTCTTAAACAACCTTCCTGCATTCAGGCTCGCGGTGATTTCTCTCCCCAGGGAAAATAGCCCCGCAATGATATAACCACACACAATATCCTGACATGGCCCAATAAAAATCTCACCGTCAGGTTAAAATTGCCGATGATCATTTTTTAACTTCTATTAATTGCCTTGCGTAAAGTTCACGCTGCGTTACGGTAGGGTTATTCGTGCTTGATTAAAAATTTTGAAAGGGAATAACAAATGTTTTCAATAAGACTTCCCTGTTTTTAAGCTACCCTTTGTGTACTTGCTCATTTTGAGGACTTTTTTGTGAACGTTCTGAAAAAAACAGTATTTCTTTCTCTGCTTGCCTTATATATCCCTGTATCACAAGCTGCGGCGACGGAATATAACCTGGATCCGCAGCACACGTCGGTGGTGATTGCCTGGAATCATTTCGGTTTCTCTAACCCTACCGCCTATATCTCTGATGTTTCAGGGAAATTATCTTTTGACAAAGAAAATCCTGAAAAATCTTCTGTTAGCGTTACTCTGCCGGTAAAAACCATTGACACGCATGTCAAAGCGTTAACCGATGAATTTTTAGGCAAAGAATACTTTGATGTCAAAACGTTTCCCGAGGCCACTTTCCGGAGTACCAAAGTGGAAAGCAAGGGCGACAATAAATATGATGTCGAAGGTAACCTGACCATTAAAGGCATCACCAAACCGGTAGTTCTGCATGCAACCCTCAATAAGCAGGACATGCATCCAATGGTGAAAAAAGAGGCGATTGGATTTGATGCAACAGGGGTAATCAAACGTTCAGACTTCAAGCTTGATAAGTATGTGCCCGCGGTAAGTGATAACGTGACCATCACTTTATCCACTGAAGCCTATGCAAAATAAAGTAATGCACGCGTAATAGCGTGCATTTTATTCAGGCGCGTTATCCAAACAACCGTTCTGAAAGGCAAACAAACAGGCGCAGATTATTTAAGACCAGGAGCGGCACGCTTAGCCTCATGCGCCATGATCTGACTGCGCCTGTTTCATCGTTCTTCTCAACTTACTTCAGGCTGCATCTGCTGGCCAGTGTGGGCATGCATTCGACAGCGCCGCTCCTGTCTGGGTAACAATAAATACTGCATGGCAATTAATTCCTGTGGCGGCAGGAATAGGTTCTGCCTGAAACAAACCGCCCGGAATAACGTGACATACCTATTTTAATGAGACGTGAAAGCAAGCCAGGCGCAAACTGTCGTTGCACCGCAGTCGAGCAAAATAATGATGTCAAGATGGCAATGATAACGATAATACAGCGCAGGGCTGAGAAAACGACAACGGCACCGCGTACGGTGCCGTTAGCCTGCTCGCTTAACAGTCGGGGAAAATAAACAGCAGAGCATGACGCTGCCGTTTCACCAGTCCCTTCCTGATAGCAAGGATCCGCATATTGCGGCGCGATTGGGCTTCCAGCCAGCGCGCTTTACGGCGATTCACCTGTCTCAGCATGCGCCAGCGCCCTACTTCCGTTCTACTACGCTTCATTGCAACGACTCTACGAGTGAAAACAGCCTCCATTATAAACCTCTGCCAGCAACTGACTACCGCTTTCGCTGCGTTTTTATTTGCCAGAAAAATACTGATGCGTAAACTCATCACATAACGTCATTCAAAAGGATTTTACATCTATGACAACCTTTTACACGGTGGTGAACTGGCTGGTCATTCTGGGGTACTGGCTGTTGATCGCCGGTGTAACATTACGAATTCTAATGAAACGCCGCGCTGTCCCGTCCGCCATGGCATGGTTGCTGATCATTTATATCCTGCCGCTGGTGGGGATTATCGCCTATCTCTCCTTTGGCGAACTGCATCTCGGCAAACGCCGGGCGGAACGCGCCAGGGCGATGTGGCCCTCGACGGCCAAGTGGTTAAACGACCTCAAAGCCTGCAAACATATCTTCGCGGAAGATAACAGCCCGGTGGCAGAATCCCTGTTCAAGCTGTGTGAACGGCGTCAGGGCATTGGTGGCGTAAAAGGCAACCAGCTGCAGCTGCTGACAGAATCTGACGACGTGATGCAGGCTCTGATCCGCGATATTCAACTGGCCCGCCACAATATCGAGATGGTCTTTTATATCTGGCAGCCAGGCGGTATGGCCGACAGCGTCGCCGAATCGCTGATGGCCGCCGCGCGTCGTGGGGTTCACTGTCGGCTAATGCTCGATTCTGCGGGCAGCGTGGCCTTTTTCCGCAGCCCATGGGCGGCGATGATGCGTAACGCCGGTATTGAAGTCGTCGAGGCCCTCAAAGTTAACCTGATGCGTGTGTTCCTGCGCCGGATGGATTTGCGTCAACATCGCAAGATGGTGATGATCGATAACTATATTGCCTATACCGGCAGCATGAATATGGTCGATCCGCGCTACTTTAAGCAGGACTCGGGGGTCGGCCAGTGGATTGACCTGATGGCGCGGATGGAAGGCCCGGTGGCGACCTCGATGGGCATCGTCTACTCCTGCGACTGGGAAATCGAAACCGGAAAGCGCATTCTGCCGCCGCCACCGGACGTCAATATCATGCCGTTCGAAGAGGCCAGCGGGCATACCATCCACACAATCGCCTCCGGCCCGGGCTTTCCGGAAGATCTGATCCATCAGGCGCTCCTCACCGCCGCCTACGCGGCGAAAGAGCATCTGATCATGACGACACCTTACTTCGTGCCCAGCGACGACCTGCTGCACGCAATCTGTACCGCCGCCCAGCGCGGTGTCGACGTGAGTATTATTTTACCGCGCAAGAACGATTCACTGCTGGTGGGCTGGGCCAGCCGGGCCTTTTTCACCGAGCTGCTGGCGGCCGGGGTCAAAATTTATCAGTTTGAAGGCGGATTGTTGCATACCAAGAGCGTGCTGGTGGATGGCGAACTGAGCCTGGTGGGGACGGTGAATCTGGATATGCGCAGCCTGTGGCTCAATTTTGAGATTACGCTGGTCATTGATGACGCCGGTTTTGGCAGCGATCTGGCGGCGGTCCAGGATGACTATATCTCGCGTTCGCGCCTGCTTGACGCCCGTCGTTGGCTAAAACGACCGCTCTGGCAGCGGATCGTCGAGCGACTGTTTTACTTCTTCAGCCCGTTGCTGTAAAACGTGCCCATCAGATACCGAATGAGTAGCAATCATGGATATGGATTTAAACAACCGCCTGACCGAAGACGAAACGCTTGAGCAGGCTTACGATATCTTCCTCGAGCTGGCGGCCGACAACCTCGACCCGGCGGACATCATTCTGTTTAACCTGCAGTTTGAAGAGCGCGGGGGCGCCGAACTGTTCGACCCGTCCGCAGACTGGGAAGAGCATGTGGATTACGATCTGAATCCAGATTTCTTCGCCGAAGTGGTGATTGGCCTGGCGGATACCGATGGCGGGGAAATTAATGACATTTTCGCCCGTGTTCTGCTGTGCCGCGAAAAAGATCATAAGCTGTGTCATATTTTGTGGCGTGAATAACGCTCACTATCCAGTGAAAAGCCTGCCGCGGTTCACCCGGCAGGCTTTTTTTATGCTGGCAGCTTATTTCGGCAACGCATGGCCGCAGGCGTGACAAAAACGGGCGTTATCGTCATGGTCGCCCTGCTGACACTGCGGACACAGGCGACGCTGACGCCGACGGTTCAGGGCGCTGGTCATATGGGTAGTGATAAGCCCGGTCGGTATCGCAATAATGGAGTAGCCGATCAGGATGAGGATCGACGCCAGAATGCGGCCCAGTGGGGTATGCGGGGTGATATCGCCATAGCCGACGGTGGTGATGGTCACGATGGCCCAATAGACCGAGGCGTTGAGCGTCGTAAAGCCGTACTCCGGCCCCTCGATCAAATACATTAGCGAACCGAAAATCACCATCACAATGGCGATAAACGAATAGAACAGAATCAGCTGGTGACGCGCACTGACGATTGCTCGCCAGAACACGTTGAGCGAAGGCATAAAGCGCAACAGTTTGAGAATACGCAGCGCGCGGATCGCTCGCATTGCTCGCCAGGCAAAGACATAATTCAGGCTAATCTCCGGCCACAGCCACATCACATAGAGCGGCAAAATCGTCGCCAGGTCAATCAGTCCCCAAAAGCTAAAAATATAGTGGAGCGGATTGGGCCAGGTGGCGATACGCAGCAGGTACTCCACGGTAAAAACCGCGGTCACCAGCAGCTCCAGCCAGACGAAAACATGCCATTCATCTAATGTCAGATGATATTGCGTGCCCAGCCCCGACTCGATAAAAATCACCAGCACGCTGAGCAAGGCGAAAAGTCCGCACAGCCCTTCGAAGCGGCGGCCGGAACGTCGGTTCTGATCGAAAAGTAAATGATAAAGCCGCAGACGAGCGGCAGAAAGCATACCCACTTCGTTAACCTCGCAAAAAAAAGGGCTGACCTGCGTCAGCCCCTGAGATTATAACGGGTCTACCTTAAGGCAGGAAACCGCATGGCGGAAACTGCCCTCCAGTACCGGGCGGGTTTTCGCACACTCTGGCCCGGCGAGCGGGCAGCGGGTGCGGAACACGCAGCCCGACGGAGGGTTAATTGGCGAGGGTAATTCGCCCTCCAGCAACTGAATAGTTTTCGCTTTCTCGAGATCAGGATCGGGGATCGGTACCGCCGACATCAGCGCTTTGGTATAGGGATGCAGCGGATTATGATACACCTCGTCGTAGGTGCCCAGCTCCACCGCATGGCCCAGATACATCACCAGGACGCGGTCGGAGATATGTTTAACCACCGCCAGATCGTGGGCGATAAATATCAGCGACAGCCCCATCTCACGCTGCAGCTGCTGCAGCAGATTGACCACCTGAGCCTGAATCGACACGTCAAGCGCAGATACTGGCTCATCGCAGATAATCAGCTTCGGCTCAAGGATCAACGCCCGCGCGATGCCGATACGCTGGCACTGACCGCCGGAGAACTCATGCGGATAGCGGTTGATCAGGTTAGGCAGCAACCCGACCTTCATCATCATCGCTTTGACGCGATCGCGAACTTCCTGACGCGACATCTTCGGATGATAGGTGCGCAGCGGTTCAGCGATAATCTCCCCGATGGTCATGCGCGGATTCAGCGAGGCCAGCGGATCCTGGAAGATCATCTGGATATCGCTGCGCACATCGCGCCACTCTTCCTGCTTCATACCCAGCAGATCTTTCCCAAGCCAGGCCACTTTGCCATCGGTCGCTTTCACCAGGCCAATAATGGCGCGGGCGAAGGTCGATTTGCCGCAGCCTGACTCCCCTACCACACCGAGGGTTTCCCCCTCATAGAGGCGCAACGTCACGCCATCCACTGCTTTCAGCGTTTTCGACGGCTGCCAGAACCACTGCTTGCCATCTTTGATATCGAAGTGCACCTTCAGGTCGGCAATTTCAAGCAGGACTTTTCGTTGTTCAGTTACGGCGTTCATAGCAGATCCCCCACCGGTTTAAAGCAGGCGCGCAGGCGGCCTGGCGCGAACGACTCCAGCGGCGGTGCGCTGCTACACTGCTCCATGGCGTGCGGGCAGCGCGGCTGGAATGGACAGCCTTTCGGCAATCGCAGCAGGTTTGGCGGGTTGCCAGGGATGGTTAACAACGCATCGCCCTCGGCATCCAGACGAGGAACTGCATTCAACAGGCCAATAGAGTATGGATGTGACGGTTGATAGAAGACATCGCGCGCCTGACCGTACTCCATGGTGCGCCCGGCGTACATCACCAGCACTTTATCGCAGATCCCGGCCACCACCCCGAGGTCGTGGGTGATCATGATGATTGCCGTATTGAATTCGCGTTTAAGCTCATTCAACAGCGTCATGATCTGCGCCTGCACGGTGACGTCCAGCGCGGTGGTGGGTTCATCCGCAATCAGCAGCCGCGGCCGACACAGCAGCGCCATGGCAATCATCACGCGCTGGCGCATCCCGCCGGAAAACTCGTGCGGAAACATCTTCATGCGCTTGCGCGCTTCCGGCATTTTTACCGCATCGAGCATCTTCACCGACTCTTCAAACGCTTCGGCTTTGCTCAGTCCTTTATGCAACATCAGGACTTCCATTAACTGCTCGCCCACCCGCATATACGGGTTAAGAGAGGTCATCGGATCCTGGAAAATCATCGAGATTTGCTCGGCGCGCAGTTTGTTCAGTTCACGCTCGGGCAAATTGAGGATCTGCCGACCGTTAAAGGTGGCGGATCCTCCGATGCGGCCGTTGGCCGCCAGCAGCCCCATCAGAGCGAAGGCGGTTTGCGATTTACCGGAGCCAGATTCGCCCACAATGCCGAGCGTCTCGCCCGCCTGCAGGGTGAAGTTCAGGTCATTGACGGCAGTGACATCGCCATCCGGCGTTTTAAAGGTGACGCGGAGATCTTTCACGTCCAGCAGCAGGCCGCTGTGACTCTGCGCTTGCGGCGCCTTTGCCGTTTCAATCATGGTCATGGCAGCGCTCCTTAGCGGTCTTTCGGGTCGAGGGCATCACGCAGACCATCGCCGATAAAGTTGAAACAGAACAGGGTCACCACCAGGAAACCCGCCGGGAACAGCAGCAGCCAGGGCGAGACTTCCATTGAGTTGGCGCCATCGCTGAGCAATGCTCCCCAACTGCTGAGCGGCTCCTGGGTTCCCAGCCCGAGGAAGCTGAGGAAGGATTCGAAGAGGATCATGCTGGGGACCAGCAGCGAGGCGTACACTACCACCACCCCCAGTACGTTGGGGACGATATGGCGCAGCACGATGCTGGCCGTGGAGACCCCACCGACCTGCGCGGCTTCGATAAACTCTTTACGCTTCAGGCTCAAGGTCTGTCCGCGCACGATACGCGCCATATCCAGCCAGGAAACCATGCCGATGGCAACAAAGATCAGCAGGATATTCTGACCAAAAAAGGTCACCAGCAGGATGACGAAGAACATAAACGGGAAGGAGTTGAGGATCTCCAGCAGACGCATCATCACCGAGTCCACTTTGCCGCCGAGATAACCGGAAAGCGAACCGTACAGCGTGCCGAGGATCACCGCCACCAGCGCCGCTGCCACCCCGACCATCAGCGAAATACGCCCGCCGATCGCCACGCGCACCAGCAGGTCGCGCCCGGAGGAGTCGGTTCCGAAGTAGTGGCCTGAAGCCATATCCGGGGCATTGGACATCATGCCCCAGTCGGTATCGAAGTAGGAGAACGACGACACCATCGGCGCAAAGGTGACAAACAGCGCAATAAGCACCAGCATGATCAGGCTGGTCACCGCGGCGCGGTTGTGCATAAAGCGGCGACGCGCATCCTGCCAGAGGCTACGCCCCTCCACTTCCAGCTTCTCACTGAAGTTTTCCAGCGCCTCGCTATTTTTCTTACTTAACATCATGGCGAACTCCGGCTTCAGTAGCGAATCTTCGGATCGATAACGGCGTACAGCACGTCAACGATGGCGTTGAACAGGATAGTCAGGGCGCCAACGAGGATCGTCAGGCTCAGCACCAGCGAGTAGTCGCGGTTAAGCGCCCCGTTAACGAACAGCTGGCCGATCCCCGGCAGGCCGTAAATGGTTTCAATGACCATTGAGCCGGTGATGATGCCCACGAAAGCTGGCCCCATATAGGAGAGCACCGGCAGCAGCGCCGGCTTCAGCGCATGGCGCAAAATAATGCGGCGCATCGGCAGCCCTTTTGCCCGCGCGGTTCGGATAAAGTTAGAGTGCAACACTTCTATCATCGAGCCGCGGGTGATACGGGCGATACTGGCGATATAGGCCAGGGAAAGCGCCACCATCGGCAGGATCATAAATTTCAGCGCTCCGCCGTTCCAGCCGCCGCCCGGCAGCCAGTGCAGGGTAATGGCAAAAATCATCACCAGCAGCGGCGCCACTACAAAGCTCGGAATAACCACGCCGGTCATGGCTACCCCCATCACCGCGTAGTCCCATCGGGTGTTTTGCTTCAGAGCGGCTATCACCCCGGCGGCTACGCCGATCACCACCGCGAGTAAAAAGGCGGCGAAGCCCAGTTTCGCAGAAACCGGGAAGCTGGCGGCCACCAGATCGTTGACCGAATAATCTTTGTATTTAAAGGAGGGACCAAAATCGCCATGCGCCAGTTGCTTCAGATAATTGAAGTACTGCGTCATGATAGGGTCGTTTAAATGGTATTTTGCTTCAATATTCGCCATGACTTCCGGCGGCAGGGTGCGCTCCCCGGTAAAAGGACTTCCCGGTGCCAGACGCATCATGAAGAATGAGATGGTAATAAGAATAAATAGCGTCGGAATCGCTTCCAGACAGCGACGTAAGATAAATTTTAACATTGCCCGTACCTTCTGGCGTGTGCCTTTGCACTGCTCTCAAATAAGACACGATGGAGCGAGCACAGGCCCGCCCCACGTATTGCCATTAATGTTTGATAACGTAAAGATCTTTGGTATAGACGTTATCCATCGGGTCTTTACCGGTATAGCCCCCAACCCACGGTTTCACCAGGCGGGCGTTGACGTAGTAATAGACCGGTACGATCGCGCTGTCTTTGTCCAGCTGCTGTTCCGCTTTCGCATAGGCTGCCGTACGCTGCGCTTCATCAGACGCTTTTACGGATTCAGCCATAATCTTGTCGAACGCCGGGCTCTTATAGTGCGCAGTGTTCATTGAGCTGTCAGAGAGCATGGTATTCAGGAAGGAAGTTGGCTCGTTATAGTCGGCGCACCAGCCTGCGCGTGCCACGTCATAGGTGCCCTGGTGACGGGTATCGAGGAACGTTTTCCACTCCTGGTTAACCAGCTTCACGTCAATGCCCAGGTTTTTACGCCACAGCGAGGCGGCGGCAATCGCCAGCTTCTTGTGCAAATCGGAGGTGTTATACAGCAGGTTAAAGGTCAACGGTTTATCCGCGGTATAGCCGGCTTCGGCCAGCAGTTTTTTCGCTTCTTCGTTGCGTTTTTCCTGCGACCACGTAAACCATTCCGGCTCGCTCAGCTTCGCGCCATCGGTGTACGGCGGCGTGTAGCCGTAGGCCGGCAGATCGCCCTGTCCTTTCACTTTATTAGCAATAATGTCGCGATCCAGACCCAGCTTCAGCGCGGTACGGACGCGTACGTCGGTAAACGGCGCTTTCTGGTTGTTGATTTCGTAATAATAGGTACACAGATACGGGTCGACGTGCAGCTCGTTGGGGATCTCTTTTTTCAGCTTCTGGAAGAGTTCGATCGGCAGCTGGTTATAGGTCATGTCCAGTTCACCGCTGCGATAGCGGTTAACATAGGTCACTTCGGAAGAGGTCGGCAGCCAGGTAACGGTGTTAATGACGGTTTTTGCATTATCCCAGTAGTGCGGGTTGCGCTCCATCACGATACGTTCGTTGACCACCCAGTCTTTCAGAGTATACGCCCCGTTGGTGACGATATTGCCAGGCTGTGTCCATTTCTCGCCAAATTTTTCAATAGCCGGTTTGTAGACAGGAGACATCGCCGGGTTAACCAGCAGCTTATAAAAATAAGGGACTGGCTCGCTGAGGGTTACTTCCAGCGTGTGGTCGTCAATGGCTTTTACGCCTAGTTCGCTCGGCGCTTTCTTGCCATCAATGATGTCGTCGACGTTAACGATATGACCATATTGCGGATAGCTGGCATAAGGAGAAGCGGTTTTCGGATCCACCAGACGCTGCCAGCTGTAGACGAAGTCCTGAGCAGTAACCGGCTCGCCGTTAGACCATTTCGCATCTTTACGCAGATGGAAGGTCCAGACTTTAAAATCTTTATTATCCCAGCTCTCTGCTACGCCAGGGATCGGGTGGCCATCTTTCGGCGAAGTATTCAGCAAGCCTTCGAAGAGGTCGCGGCTAATATTGGCCTCGGGTACCCCTTCAATTTTATTCGGGTCCAGTGATTGCGGCTCAGCGCCGCTATTTCGCACCAGCGTTTGCTTATCCGACAACTGCACACCGGCTGGGACATCCGCTGCCATAGCCATATTGCCGGCAAGCAGTGCGGATAGCACTCCCGCGGCGATCAAACGTTTTTTAGTGATGATGGTCATTGTGTTGTAACTCCAGTCATTATAATTACTGGTTTTTTAACCAGCCTGTTTTTTTCCCGTTTGCGGGGATCTGTCCAACGCAGGAGCGTTTGCGATTGGCAGATTGCTATCACCGACTTATTTATTACGACCGCTCGAACGGCAGCCTTAACGTCGATTCTTTGCCCCCTCGCTGGAGGGCAGTTCCGGCGCAGTGAGATTATTAATAATGATTCTCATTTACGCATATAATTCAGCAGACGATAACGGCGGAAATTACCAAAAGGTAAACACCTCCGCCAATGCAATTTGCAAATATGTTACCGGATTCTCTTTTATCGCCGATATTGCCCGCGATGCTCAAGATCTTCGCGGACTACCGACAAAAAAATATCATTGTTAATCATAGTGATATGATTTTTTAATCGCGTTGAGAATCGAGTATCGGCTAAAAGATGCTTTTTTGTACAAAAATTTAACAACAGGTTACTTTTTAGCACATTCATCTACTGCCTTGTTAAAATTACTAATATCATTTCGATGATCCGACAGCAAGTGCCAGAGAATGATGTGAAGAAAATAACATCGCAGGCAGGAAGAGCGTGAGGGGAAAACAATGAACAAAAACAGATATCTTAATGAAAAATATGGATTTAAAGATATTATCGCAAAACGTTATCTCAACAGCCGATCTCGCGCTGGTTAATAGGTTTTGCTAATAATCGCGCAAGCGCGAAGTGAAGCCTCCACGCTTGCATGGTGTTCCACTAATTAAGCAGTCCGGGGAACAGCGCTTTAATACCGGTTACGATAAACTCGATCCCCAGGGCCATCAGCAGCAACCCCATGATACGGGTGATGACGTTGATTCCCGTCTGTCCCAGCAGACGAACCAGCCACGGCGCCATTCGGAAAATGCCCCAGCAGCAAAGAGCGAATACCGCTATCGCCAGTGAGAACCCGACCAGGTGCACCCAGGAATGATATCGGGTGCCCCAGACAATAGTTGAACTGATTGCCCCCGGTCCGGCCATTAAGGGGAGCGCGAGAGGCACGACGCCGATGCTCTCCCGGACCGCCGTCTCCGACTTCTCCTGCTTGTTCTGCTTATCTTCGCCGAGCTTGCCGCTGATCATCGACATCGCAATGGTCACCACCAGGATGCCGCCGGCAATGCGGAAGGAATCAATCGAGATGCCAAAAATCTGCAGAATGCCATCGCCGAGAAACAACGACGTCAGGAGAATGATCGCCACCGACAGGTTTGCGGTCAGGTTGGTCTTGTTGCGCACCGCTGCCGGTTGGTAGCTGGTCATACTGATAAACACCGGAATGATGCCGACCGGGTTGACCAGGGCAAATAAGCCAATGAAAAACTTGAAATAGGTAGCAAAATCGAACAGTGGTTGAGTCACAATGGGCTCCGCAGCATCATCAAAATTGGCGGTTGACTATTAACAGCATAAAATAACTGCGCGAAACATACGCTTTTTGCATGCAATATTCATTATAAATATGCATAACCCGGTGATATGTATCGAATGTTAGTTATTTGTAGCTTTAATGCTAATCGTTTTTTTAATTTCAAAACCCTTCCATTACACTTGATCGAATCGGTTAAAAAGCAGCCAGCTGAAAGGTATCAGCCACGCCAATACTTGATCTAAATCACGTATTTTGTACTCAGAAGTGAGTAATCTTGATGACACCAACAGAGTGGAAGGCAGCATGACCTGAAAGTTAAAGTAATAGAGCTTTTTTAGTAAATCGGTAAAACAGTGTCCTGATTTTTCTACATAAACATTTACATGCAAGCTGTTAACAGCCTGTCTATAATGTCGAATCGAGCGACTGATTTACTAAAAAAGTTTAACATTATCAGGAGAGCATTATGGCTGTTACTAATATCGCTGAACTGAACGCGCTTGTTGAGCGTGTCAAGAAAGCCCAGCGTGAATATGCCAGTTTCACTCAAGAACAAGTCGATAAAATCTTCCGCGCTGCCGCTCTGGCCGCTGCAGATGCTCGAATCCCTCTCGCTAAAATGGCCGTTGCCGAATCCGGCATGGGCATCGTTGAAGACAAAGTGATCAAAAACCACTTCGCTTCCGAATACATTTACAACGCATATAAAGATGAAAAAACCTGTGGCGTCCTGTCAGAAGACGACACCTTTGGTACCATCACTATCGCTGAACCGATCGGCATCATCTGCGGTATCGTACCGACAACTAACCCGACTTCAACAGCCATCTTCAAATCGCTCATCAGCCTGAAGACACGTAACGCCATCATTTTCTCTCCGCACCCGCGTGCAAAAGAAGCCACCAACAAAGCGGCTGATATCGTACTGCAGGCTGCCATCGCGGCTGGCGCGCCGAAAGACCTGATCGGCTGGATCGATCAGCCGTCCGTAGAACTGTCTAACGCGCTGATGCATCACCCGGACATCAACCTGATCCTTGCGACCGGTGGTCCAGGTATGGTGAAAGCAGCGTACAGCTCCGGTAAACCAGCTATCGGCGTTGGTGCCGGTAACACCCCGGTGGTCATTGATGAAACGGCTGATATCAAACGTGCTGTTGCTTCCGTTCTGATGTCTAAAACCTTCGATAACGGCGTTATCTGTGCTTCTGAGCAGTCTGTTGTCGTCGTTGATTCAGTGTATGACGCGGTTCGCGAACGTTTCGCCAGCCACGGCGGCTATCTGCTGCAGGGTAAAGAGCTGAAAGCGGTTCAGGACATCATCCTGAAAAATGGCGCGCTGAACGCCGCTATCGTTGGTCAGCCAGCGGCAAAAATCGCGGAACTCGCAGGCTTCACCGTTCCGGCTACGACTAAGATCCTGATTGGCGAAGTGACCAACGTTGACGAAAGTGAACCGTTTGCTCACGAAAAACTGTCTCCGACGCTGGCGATGTATCGTGCGAAAGATTTCGAAGACGCGGTCACCAAAGCAGAAAAACTGGTTGCCATGGGCGGTATCGGTCACACCTCTTGCCTGTACACCGACCAGGACAACCAGCCGGCTCGCGTGGCTTACTTCGGCCAGATGATGAAAACCGCACGTATCCTGATCAACACCCCGGCTTCTCAGGGTGGTATCGGTGACCTGTACAACTTCAAACTCGCGCCTTCCCTGACTCTGGGTTGTGGTTCCTGGGGTGGTAACTCCATCTCTGAAAACGTTGGTCCGAAACACCTGATCAACAAGAAAACCGTTGCTAAGCGAGCTGAAAACATGTTGTGGCACAAACTTCCGAAATCTATCTACTTCCGTCGTGGCTCCCTGCCAATCGCACTGGATGAAGTGATTACTGATGGTCACAAACGCGCGCTGATCGTGACTGACCGCTTCCTGTTCAACAACGGCTATGCCGATCAGATCACTTCCGTACTGAAAGCAGCGGGCGTTGAAACCGAAGTCTTCTTTGAAGTTGAAGCTGACCCGACCCTGACCATCGTACGTAAAGGTGCCGATCTGGCGAACTCCTTCAAACCAGACGTCATCATCGCGCTGGGCGGCGGTTCCCCGATGGATGCGGCGAAAATCATGTGGGTCATGTACGAACATCCGGAAACCCACTTCGAAGAACTGGCGCTGCGCTTTATGGATATCCGTAAACGTATCTACAAGTTCCCGAAAATGGGCGTCAAAGCCAAGATGGTCGCCATCACCACCACCTCCGGTACCGGTTCTGAAGTGACGCCGTTCGCCGTAGTGACCGATGACGCAACCGGTCAGAAATATCCGCTGGCAGACTACGCGCTGACCCCAGATATGGCCATCGTCGATGCCAACCTGGTGATGGATATGCCGAAATCGCTGTGTGCGTTCGGTGGTCTGGATGCGGTGACTCACGCCCTGGAAGCTTACGTTTCCGTGCTGGCTTCTGAGTTCTCTGACGGCCAGGCTCTGCAGGCGTTGAAACTGCTGAAAGAGTACCTGCCGGCTTCCTACCACGAAGGTTCCAAGAACCCGGTTGCCCGTGAGCGCGTACACAGTGCTGCGACTATCGCCGGTATCGCGTTTGCGAACGCCTTCCTCGGGGTGTGTCACTCCATGGCGCACAAACTGGGCTCTCAGTTCCATATTCCGCACGGTCTGGCCAACGCCCTGCTGATCTGCAACGTTATTCGCTACAACGCGAATGACAACCCGACCAAGCAGACTGCGTTCAGCCAGTACGACCGTCCGCAGGCTCGTCGTCGCTACGCTGAAATCGCCGATCACCTGGGTCTCTCTGCACCGGGCGACCGCACCGCAGCGAAGATCGAGAAACTGCTGGCATGGCTGGAAAGCATCAAAGCTGAGCTGGGAATTCCGAAATCTATCCGCGAAGCTGGCGTTCAGGAAGCTGACTTCCTGGCTAACGTTGATAAACTGTCTGAAGATGCATTCGATGACCAGTGCACCGGCGCTAACCCGCGCTACCCGCTGATCTCCGAACTGAAACAGATTCTGCTGGATACCTACTACGGCCGCGAGTTCGTCGAAGGCGAAACTGCTGCGAAAACCGACGCGGCTCCGGTGAAAGCTGAGAAAAAAGCGAAGAAATCCGCTTAATCAACAACGGTAAACATACTGCAAGCCCCGTCAGATGACGGGGCTTTTTTATGCCTGCTTGTCAGCCAATCCCGAGCTCCAGCCTTCCAGAGTATAAAAAAGGCGCCCACAGGCGCCTGTATGAGCTTCTGAGCAACTCAGCAGGAATAACGCTGGTTTTGTACCTGGGTTAAAGAACCCACGCTCAGCGCCTCTTTATAATGCTTACGACAGACGGACACATACCGCTCATTGCCGCCGATGACAACCTGCTCGCCTTCATTATAAGGTCGCCCCTCTTGATCGAGACGTAGCACCATGCTCGCCTTACGGCCGCAGAAGCAAATGGTTTTCAGCTCCACCAGCTTATCGGACCATGCCAGCAAATACTGGCTACCGGTAAAGAGCTCGCCGCGAAAATCCGTCCGCAGTCCATAGCACAGCACCGGAATATCCAGTGTATCGACAACTTCGGACAGCTCATGAACCTGTTCGCGCGTCAGAAACTGGCTTTCATCCACCAGCACGCAGTGAATTGGCTTAAGCTTGTGCTCTGCCGCAATATCGTTAAATAGCGACGTCTGCGGATTATACAACCGGGCCGGCGAGGAGAGGCCGATACGCGAGCTGACTTTTCCAGCACCGAAGCGGTCATCTATCTCAGCGGTATAAACGATGGTACGCATCCCCCGCTCCTGGTAATTGTACGAAGATTGCAACAGAGCGGTCGACTTACCTGCATTCATTGCAGAGTAGTAGAAATAAAGTTGTGCCATCGGCTGCGTGACCCCAATCAAAGTGTTTTATCGCGGCGGCGATTGTACCATATTTTATGCGTACAGCCGCCCTTTCCGCAGGGGTATTGTCGCAGCGCTGAAGGGCATGGAAACGGAAAGGGTGACGTGGATGAATTGAATTTACAGGGCCATTATTTGTACGCCCCGTTACGCTATCGGTGAGGTAACCATTGTCTTTTCGTGCTTATAGGACCAGTATCCATGCACTATAAGCGGGCTTGCGGGTTGTTTTATATTAAGGCGCGTAACCAAAAATGCGCTAATACTGACGAGGGTTATTTACCCATGCAAAGGATAATTTTTCTCACTGAACCTCAGAAAAAGCATATGGTCTCAGTGTTTTAGCTGGCCCCCTACTCATGGCTATAAGGAGCAAAGATGTGAAGCGGCACGAGAATTTTAACTTAAATTAATTAATTCCCGCGACAAATAACCAGTAATTTTGAATTCCTTACATTCTCCCCTATTGCACAACGCATTTTATCGCTCTATTATTAGTTCAACAAACCACCCCACAATATAAGTTTGAGATTACTACAATGAGCGAAGCACTTAAAATTTTGAACAACATCCGTACTCTTCGTGCGCAGGCAAGAGAATGCACCCTTGAAACGCTCGAAGAAATGCTGGAAAAATTAGAAGTCGTTGTTAACGAGCGCCGTGAAGAAGAAAACGCCGCCGCAGCAGAAATTGAAGAGCGTACACGTAAGCTGCAGCAATACCGTGAAATGCTGATTGCTGACGGTATTGACCCGAATGAACTGCTGAGCACTATGGCTGCCGTTAAAGCCGGTACCAAAACTAAGCGTGCTGCACGTCCGGCTAAATATAGCTATGTAGACGAAAACGGCGAAACCAAAACCTGGACTGGCCAGGGCCGTACTCCTGCGGTGATCAAAAAAGCAATGGACGAACAAGGTAAATCACTGGACGATTTCCTGATCTAATCTCCGTTGTCGCAATATTAAAAATCCCGCTCCGGCGGGATTTTTTTTGCCCTCAGGCTCGATAAACAAAACCGGGAGTCGCTGACGCGCTCCCGGTTTCTGGCTTTTAATCGCGCTGCGGATTACTTCGTCACCGCGGTTTCCAGCCAGGCTTTAAAATCGTCACCAAGCGTCTTGTGACGAATACCATATTCGACAAACGCCTGCATGTAGCCAAGCTTATTGCCGCAGTCATGGCTCTTGCCCTTCATATGATAAGCTTCAACCGTTTCTTTCTCGATCAGCATATCAATCGCGTCAGTCAGCTGAATTTCATCACCGGCGCCCGGAGGGGTCTTCGCCAGCAGCGGCCAAATATCTGCGCTGAGGACATAGCGCCCCACTACCGCCAGGTTGGACGGCGCAACGTCAGCTTTTGGCTTCTCGACCACGCCCACCATCGGCACACTTTCGCCCGGCTTCAGGGATTCGCCTTTGCAATCGACCACGCCATACGCGGTCACATCCTCGACAGGCTCAACCATAATCTGGCTAGCGCCAGTCTCATCAAAACGAGAGATCATCTCCGCAAGGTTATCACGGCTCAGATCGGACTCAAATTCATCCAGAATAACGTCTGGCAGAATAACCGCTACCGGCTCATCACCCACTACCGGATGTGCGCACAGCACGGCGTGACCAAGGCCTTTCGCCAGGCCCTGACGAACTTGCATAATTGTCACGTGCGGCGGGCAAATAGACTGCACTTCTTCCAGAAGCTGGCGTTTTACACGTTTTTCCAGCATCGCTTCCAGCTCAAAACTGGTATCGAAATGGTTTTCGATAGAGTTTTTCGATGAGTGCGTTACCAGAACAATTTCAGTAATTCCTGCAGCGATACATTCATTAACAACGTACTGAATTAACGGCTTATCTACCAGCGGCAGCATTTCTTTTGGAATTGCTTTGGTGGCAGGCAGCATCCTGGTGCCTAATCCCGCTACCGGGATAACCGCTTTTCTGACTTTAGAATTAAGGGCAGCCATTGAAATCTCCTGGACTGTTTGTTTTTTAAACTTCTCGTTACAAATAACGTGTCGAGTATATCAGTCAACCGCGTATTCACTGGTCTGAAAAGGTTCCGATAGCCTCGAATTAGGACTTTTACGCATAAAACTGCTCGATGGTACCACCAGTATAGGGCTGCAGGTAATGCCGTCTGCTTAGATATAAACGCAATTGCTCATTCCGCAGACAACATTAAGCGTAAACGCCCCCCGGCCCCCCAAATTTGGCACTGCCATGAGGCGCAGCGCTGGCTAATTTGGTTAAGATAGGCATCGCCCAGCGTCCCTAAAGGAACGCCATTACTTATCTGAATTTGATGCTCACCGGTATTCAACGTGCCATTGAGCCCTGCGGACACCAGAATTAAATTTTTCAGTCCACTGTGGTAATAACCCACCAGCAAAGGGAACTGACCGGGAAGATTCGCCTGGCGGAGTAACTGATTGACCTGTTTTAACAGACTCCCCATTTCAGGTAGCCGTTGCCCCTGATGCGCCAGTTGCTCTTGCAGCAGGCTATTGAATAGCGCGCGCAGTAATAAAGCCGCCAGCACGCCATTATCCCCTGCTCGTGTGACATCCAGACAATAGAAAGCCAAATCATTTTCCGAGAGCGGCGCAATATCGAGCACCAGCCCCGGCTTATCCGCCGATACCAGCTGTCGATAATGAATGCGGCAATGTGACATTTCCTGTTGCACCGGAGGCTGTAGCTCCTGCAGCAGTCTCGATGCGGCGGTCGGATTACTGACCAGCGCGTCCCAGTCCTCAAATAAACGCTCTTCCTCTTCCACACGTGAACTAAACATCGCGGGATACAGGCAGGCATAAACGGTCTCACGCAGGCGATCGAAATCTTTCACCGGTTTTAACAGCACATCCTGGACGCCCAGCCGTAACGCTTTGGCTATATCCGCCATGTTTTCGGTGGCGGAAATCATCAGTATCGGTAGCTGCTCGCCGCGGTTACGCAGCGTCTCAACCAGTTCCAGACCGTTCATTCTCGGCATTGAAATGTCGCAAATCATCAGGTCCGGACGTACCTCAGTCATTTTATGCAGGGCATCCATGCCATCTTCCGCCAGCCAGGTCGTTGCTCCCAGCGAGGCCAGCCATCCATGCAAGAGTGAGCGGAAAACGGGTTCGTCTTCAACTATCAGAATCTGTTTTCCCGCCAATGGCTGCGTCATGATATCTCCCCTGGCTGACGATAATTCAATAGTGGCACGCTATTCTCACTATCGCCTGTCAGATTTTACTTAAGTCAGGTACTTGTACGTCAAACCGCTGTACGCACTAAGGGTAATAGTTCATCCATTTTCTTTTCCACGGCCAATTGGCCCGCGGCAATCGCCTCTGCTGCGCGATGGAAGTCGAGCGTCGACACTTGCGGACAGTATGGCTGCAGCAGGATATCCGGCGGGTCACCCGCCATGCGGTTGCGTTTAAGACGGTTCTCCAGAACCTGGATAGACGTGGTCATGATCTCCATCGCCGTCGGCGTCACGGCCGTACGACGGGAGCTCATTTGCGTCAATCGCGCGCGCAGACGAGTATGCCATGGGCCCTCCTTCTCTTCAGCTTCCGGCCGCGGCGTTTCGAGGGAAAATAAATCTTGCTGCATGAGATGGGCATCATGTTGCAGGTCAACGGCAATCACGATATCGGCCCCCATTGCCCGCGTCAGCGACACGGGAACCGGGTTGACCACTGCGCCATCGACCAGCCAGTAACCATTATGCCTCACCGGCGCCATCAGTCCAGGCATGCTGCAGGAGGCTCGAACGGCTAAATGCAGATCGCCCTCAGTAAACCACAGTTCCCGGCCGGTACTTAAATTGGTCGCGACGGCAGCAAACCGACGCTCGCAGCGTTCGATATCGGTCACCGGCATAATACGACGGTAATGATTGAATACCTTTTCACCGCGCAGCAGGCCCCCACGTCGCCAGGAGAGGTCCATCAGCTTCAGGACATCCCAGTTGCTGAATGAGCAGATCCATGACTCGAGCGCCGGGAGCCGGTTGCAGGCATACGCCGCCCCTACCAGCGAACCGATAGAACACCCCGCGACGATATCAATCTCGATACCAGCCCGACGGAGGGCGTTGATGACGCCAATGTGCGACCATCCTCGGGCAGCTCCCGCCCCTAACGCCAGACCAATTTTAAGCTTTCTCATTATTACTGATAACTATCCTTCCACTCTGAGCGTGGCAACATTGTCACGGCTCAGTTAACATAAACACCTTTGGCGTTGAAGCGCCGTAATTCTTTCTTCCATGGAGGCAGTTTTGTCGCAATTATGCCCCTGTGGCAGCGCACTGGAGTATAGCTCATGTTGCCAGCGATATCTGTCCGGCGCAGAGCTTGCGCCAGGCCCGTCACAGCTTATGCGCTCCCGCTATAGCGCGTTCGTCATGAAAGATGCCGACTATCTGATCAAAACCTGGCATCCGTCCTGTCAGGCGCAGACGTTTCGCGCCGAGCTGGAGAAGGGGTTCAGCCAGACCGAGTGGCTGGGTTTAACCCTGTTCGCCAGTGATGAAGGGCGAGTCCCCAATGAAGGCTTTGTCAGCTTTGTCGCCCGCTTTAATGACAATAACCGTCCGGGCGCCATTATTGAACGTTCCAGATTCTTAAAAGAAAATGGACAGTGGTACTATATCGACGGGACACGACCGCTGATTGGTCGTAATGACCCCTGCCCTTGCGGCTCAGGTAAAAAATTTAAAAAATGCTGCGGCCAGTAACGCTGCCGTAGCGCTTGCAAACACTACAGGATTTTCCTCGCGATGCATTCATTACAACGTAAAGTACTACGCACTATTTGCCCTGATCAGAAAGGCCTCATCGCGCGTATCACCAATATCTGCTACAAACACGAACTTAACATTGTGCAGAACAATGAATTTGTTGACCACCGTACCGGTCGTTTCTTTATGCGCACCGAACTGGAGGGCATTTTTAACGACGCTATTCTGCTGGCCGATCTGGATAGCGCCCTACCGGAAGGTTCCATCCGCGAACTGAATCCGGCAGGCCGTCGCCGGGTGGTCATTCTGGTGACCAAAGAGGCGCACTGCCTCGGCGATCTGCTGATGAAAGCCAACTACGGCGGACTGGATGTCGATATCGCCGCGGTTATCGGCAACCATGACACGCTGCGCCCGCTGGTGGAGCGTTTTGGTATTCCGTTTGAGCTGGTCAGCCACGAAGGGTTAAGCCGCGAAGAACACGACAAGCAGATGGGGGATGCCATTGCGGCACATGAGCCGGATTACGTGGTACTGGCCAAGTATATGCGCGTCCTCACCCCGGAGTTTGTCGCCCGCTTCCCGAACAAAATCATCAATATTCACCATTCATTTTTGCCGGCGTTTATCGGCGCCCGTCCTTATCATCAGGCCTATGAGCGCGGCGTAAAGATCATTGGCGCCACCGCCCACTATGTGAATGACAATCTGGATGAAGGCCCAATCATCATGCAGGACGTGATTCATGTCGATCATACCTATACTGCAGAAGATATGATGCGCGCTGGCCGCGATGTCGAAAAAAACGTCTTGAGCCGGGCGCTGTATCAGGTACTGGCGCAGCGCGTCTTCGTTTACGGTAACCGGACGATTATTCTTTAATCGACTGAGAAATGAATTGGTTAGCTTTACGGCGTTACGCGTAAAAATCAGGCAACCAGTTTATTTTTGTCAAACGAATGCTTTACAGGGGCGCATCATTTGGTATGATGCGCCCCGCTTCCCGAGAAGGAAGCAGGCCAGTACCAAGCATTACCCCGTGGTGGGGTTCCCGAGCGGCCAAAGGGAGCAGACTGTAAATCTGCCGTCATCGACTTCGAAGGTTCGAATCCTTCCCCCACCACCATTATTCACTACAGTGATATGGTTTCCCCGACAAGCGTAAACGATGTTTGCACTTAGCGGGAAGGGTAAGAACCTTCGGCTAAGGTTCGACTCGAGCGCCAGCGAGAGAACGTTGCCACAGGCAACGGCCCGAAGGGCGAGGAGCGATAGCGACGAGTTATCCTTCCCCACCACCATTCATTTTGCTGAATAGCCTACAATGTGATTTTACCCCTGGTGGGGTTCCCGAGCGGCCAAAGGGAGCAGACTGTAAATCTGCCGTCATCGACTTCGAAGGTTCGAATCCTTCCCCCACCACCATCCTCTTAAAAAACACCGCAATCCAATTACTCTACGATATTCTATATTCTACCCTACGGGGAAGGATGAGAAGCTTCGACTAAGGTTCGACTCGAGCGCCAGCGAGAGAACGTTGCCGCAGGCAACGGCCCGAAGGGCGAGGAGCGATAGCGACGAGTTATCCTTCCCCCTCTATTCTCGCGCTCTCTGCAACCACCTGTACTGCTACCTCCTCGCTCGCGCTTCGCTTAGCGAGGCTACAAGCACTGTTTTGCTACCTCCTCGCTCGCGCTTCGCTTAGCGAGGCTACAGGTGGCGCCGTCTGGTAGCCCGGACAGGTGCGCAGCACCGCCTCCGGGAAACTCACAGCGGTGGCAAACGCCTTTTTACCGGCGAGCTTTTCACCACCGAGGTGTTACACTGCGCATACTCGGCCAGACCGTCCAGCAGGGTATCCAGCTGGGCAATATCGCGCACCACGAGGCGCATCACGAAACAATCTTCCCCGGTCACTTTGTCACTTTCAATGCATTCCGGCATCGCCTGGATATATTTATCCACCTTCTGCAGCAGCCCAGGCAGCGGCCGGACCCGCACCAGCGCCTGGAGGCTGTAGCCCAGCGCGGCGAGATTCACCCGCGCACCATAGCCCTGAATGACGCCCCGCTCCTCCAGGCGCTTCACCCGCTCGGCCGTGCTCGGCGAGGTCAGCCCTACTCGCGCGCTCAATACCTTTAGCGAGACTCTGGCATCCTGAGTCAGGCAAGTGAGGATGGCCCGGTCAATTTCATCAAGTACGTCATTCATGTTTTTCACCTAATTATAAAAGGCATTCGCGTCTTTCTACCTTAATTCAGCCATATCACCCTGTCAGGGTTTTTCGCACAATAACTGAAAAATGATGGAGGTGAAAAATGCAACTTACCCGCGGCGTCTGGCAAATGAGCCTGGCAATGATAATCTCCGGCTCGATCGGCGCGTTCGTGCTGCTCTCTGGTTTGCCGGTGATGGATGTGGTGTTCTGGCGCTGCCTGATTGGCGCGCTAACCTTACTGGTGTTTATCGTGTTAAGCGGCCAGCCCTTCAGCCGGCTAACGCGTTTCACTCTCGCTCTGGCAGTAATTGGCGGCGCGGCGCTGGTCGTCAACTGGCTGCTGCTGTTTGCCGCCTATTCGCGGATCTCAATCGGTATGGCCACCGTGGTCTATAACACCCAGCCGTTTATGCTGGTACTGATGGGGATGGTGCTGGGGGAACGGGTCAGCGCCGTGAAATGGGGATGGCTACTGCTGGCCTTTGGCGGCGTAGTGATCCTGTTGTCAAGCGAGCTGACGTCTGCGCATGGAGAGGGGCTTACCACCGGCGTTTTGCTGGCGCTGGGCGCGGCATTCTTCTATGCCCTGACCGCCATTATCGCGCGCAAATTGCATCCGCTCCCCGCGCAGCATATCGCCTTTATTCAGGTGCTCGTTGGCGTCGTGATGCTGCTGCCGCTGGTGCATGCCCCCGAATGGACGGCCAGCTTCCCCTGGCGCTATCTGCTGATCCTCGGCATCGTCCATACCGGGATCATGTATCAGCTTTTATATAGCGCGATACAGAAACTGCCGACGCCCATTACCGGTTCGCTCTCCTTTATTTATCCGCTGGTGGCAATGGTGGTCGACTATCTGGTCTTCCACCATGCGTTGACCCCTGTGCAGTTGATTGGCGGGATGCTTATTCTGTTTGCCGCCGCAGGGAATAACCTCGGCTGGGGCGAAAAAAAACCCCGCCGCGGCGGGGTCAGTGAGCAATCGCGGGCCAGTTAGCGACGGGCGCGGACAATCTGGTATTTGCGCGTCAGGTATTCGACCGGCGCGCTCCAGATATGAACCAGACGGGAGAACGGGAACAGCAGGAACAGGGTCATGCCCAGCACCAGATGAACGCGGAAAATAAATGCCACGCCATCCAGATGCTGTGACGCGCCGCCGTGGAACGTCACCACCGACTGCGCCCAGCCAACCAGCTTCATCATTTCACTGCCGTCCATATGCTGGGCTGAGAATGGGATCGTCAGCAGGCCGAGCGCACACTGCACCATCAGCAAGGAGAGGATCAGAATATCCGCTCCGGTGGTGGTGGCGCGAACGCGCGGGCTGAGCAGACGACGCTTGAGCAGCAGTAACCCGCCCGCCAGGGTCATCACGCCGCAGGCGCCGCCGGCGATCATCGCCATCTTCTGCTTGACGTCGATCGGCAGAAAGGACTCATACATCCAGTGCGGGGTCAGCATGCCGAGGAAGTGGCCGGCGAAAATACCCAGGATGCCGATATGGAACAGGTTCGACGCCAGGTTCATCCCCTTACGGTCCAGCATCTGGCTGGAGGCGGCGCGCCAGGTGTACTGGCCATAGTCATAGCGCAGCCAGCTGCCGATCAGAAACACCGAGCCCGCAATGTACGGATAAATGTCAAAGAAGAACATATTCAGGAAGTGCATTATTGCTGTCCTCCGTTAGAGATATTCAGATATTGCGGGGCTACGGCTCCGGCAAAACGACGCTGGTGAGCGGAAATTTCCGACTCGCCGCAGCCCTGGTCGGCAAAGAATTTGACCTGTTCTTCTTCCCAGACCGCGTCCAGCGCCTGCGGCGTATCGTCGCGCGCCTCGTCGGCAATCTTCTCCGCCACCTTCTGGCTGTCGACCTGAGTATTAGCCAGCTTCAGTAACAGCTCGAACAGCACCGCATAGCGACTTTCGCGCTGCTGCAGGCGCGCGCTGAGCAGGCCGAGGATCGGCGCGACGTCCCGCAGGCCGCCGAGCGCTTCCTCTTCCGGCAGTTGCGCCAGATACTCCAGATACAGCGGCAGATGATCCGGCAGCTCATGGCTATCAAGCAGCAGACCGTGGCGCTCATACTGCGCCATCAGATCCACCATCGCCTGCCCGCGATCGCGGGATTCGCCGTGGACATGTTCAAACAGCAGCAGCGAGGTGGCGCGGCCGCGGTCAAACAATTCGCTATAGGCCGACTGGGCGTCCAGCGGATCCTGAGCCACTAAATCGCGCAGGAAAACGCCCAGCGCGTGGGCATCCTCTTTGCTGAGTTTCTCTGATGACGCGAGCGCCTCGAACATCTCCTGCTGATGCTGCCATAAGGCAGCGTCAGGGTATTCGAGCAGACGCGACATAATCACGAGTTCAATCATGCGTGCGGCTCCGTTTTGCTGGTGACGTCGATAGCGTCGATGCGACGGCTGTTGAACAGGTTGAACTGGCTGTCCGAGCCGTGGCAGCCATCGCCAAAGCTGAAGCCGCAGCCGTTTTTCTCCGGAAACGCTTCTCGCGCCTGTTCACGGTGGCTGCTCGGCACCACGAAACGATCTTCGTAGTTAGCGATCGCCAGATAGCGGTACATCTCCTGGGCCTGCGCTTCGCTCAGCCCCACCTCTTCCAGCGCGCGGGTATCGACGACGCCGTCAACGGTTTCCGCACGTTTATAGTGGCGCATCGCCAGCATGCGTTTCAGGGCCAGCAGGACCGGCTGGGTATCGCCCGCGGTCAGCAGGTTCGCCAGGTATTGCACCGGAATACGCAGGCTTTCCACGTCCGGCAGAATACCGTTGCTACCCAATTCGCCAGCGTCCGCAGCCGACTGAATTGGCGACAGAGGCGGCACGTACCAGACCATTGGCAGGGTGCGATATTCCGGGTGCAGCGGCAGGGCCAGCTTCCAGTCCATCGCCATTTTGTAGACCGGCGACTGCTGCGCAGCCTCAATGACCCCCTGCGGTACGCCATCTTTTAACGCCTGTTCAATCACTTTTGGATCGTTTGGATCGAGGAACACATCCAGCTGGCGCTGATACAGATCTTTCTCGTTCTCGGTGCTGGCGGCGTTTTCAATCGCATCTGCGTCATACAGCAGTACGCCAAGGTAGCGGATACGGCCCACGCAGGTTTCGGAGCACACCGTCGGCATTCCGGATTCAATACGCGGGTAGCAGAAGATGCATTTCTCGGATTTCCCGCTCTTCCAGTTGAAATAGATCTTCTTGTACGGACAGCCGGTGATACACATCCGCCAGCCGCGGCACTTGTCCTGGTCGATCAGTACGATGCCGTCTTCTTCACGCTTATAGATAGCGCCGCTCGGGCAGGTCGCGACGCAGGCCGGGTTCAGGCAGTGCTCGCACAAGCGCGGCAGATACATCATGAAGGTGTTTTCGAACTGACCGTACATCGCCTTCTGCATGTTGTCGAAGTTCTGATCTTTGGCGCGTTTTTCGAACTCGCCGCCGAGGATCTCTTCCCAGTTCGGACCGCTGGTGATCTTGTCCATCCGCTGGCCGGTGATCAGCGAGCGCGGGCGGGCGATCGGCTGATGTTTGCTTTCCGGCGCGTTATGCAGATTCTGGTAGTCATAATCAAACGGCTCGTAGTAATCATCGATCCCCGGCAGATGCGGGTTGGCGAAGATTTTACCCAGCAGCATCGCGCGGTTGCCCATGCGCGGCTGCAGTTTACCGTTGATTTTGCGGATCCAGCCGCCCTTCCATTTTTCCTGGTTTTCCCAGTCGTTCGGGAAGCCAACGCCAGGTTTGCTCTCCACGTTGTTGAACCAGGCGTATTCCATCCCTTCCCGGCTGGTCCAGACGTTTTTACAGGTCACCGAACAGGTATGGCAGCCGATGCACTTATCGAGATTCAGCACCATGCCGACTTGTGAACGAATTTTCATTTTACGCTCTCCTGTACCTGGTCGTTGCCTTCGCCGTCTAACCAGTTAATGTTCTTCATCTTACGTACCACTACAAACTCATCGCGGTTGGAGCCGACGGTACCGTAGTAGTTAAAGCCATAGGCCAGGTGGCCGTAGCCGCCGATCATGTGGGTCGGTTTTGGCGTAATACGGGTGACGGAGTTGTGGATCCCCCCGCGCTGACCGGTGATTTCAGATCCCGGCAGGTTCACGATGCGTTCCTGCGCGTGATACATCATGGTCATCCCGGCCGGTACACGCTGGCTCACCACCGCACGCGCCGTCAGGGCGCCGTTGGCGTTAAACACTTCGATCCAGTCGTTATCTTCGATACCCAGATCTTTCGCATCCGCTTCGCTCATCCAGACGATCGGCCCGCCGCGCGACAGGGTCAGCATCAGCAGGTTATCGCTGTAGGTCGAGTGGATACCCCATTTCTGGTGCGGGGTCAGGAAGTTCAGCGCCTTCTCCGGGTTGCCGTTGGACTTCTCGCCCATCACCGCTTTCACCGAACGGGTGTCGATCGGCGGACGATAGACCAGCAGGCTTTCACCAAAGTCGCGCATCCACTGATGATCCTGATACAGCGATTGACGGCCGGACAGCGTCCGCCACGGGATCAGCTCGTGAACGTTGGTATACCCAGCGTTATAGGAGACATGTTCATCTTCCAGGCCAGACCAGGTCGGGCTTGAGATAATCTTCCGCGGCTGCGCCTGAATATCGCGGAAGCGGATCTTCTCGTCTTCTTTGTTCAGCGCCAGGTGCGCGTGCTCGCGACCGGTGATCTCGCTCAGCGCTTTCCACGCCTTCACCGCCACCTGACCGTTGGTCTCCGGCGCCAGGGTGAGGATCATTTCCGCGGCGTCGATGGCCGTTTCCAGCTTCGGCTGGCCTTTCGCCGGGCCTTCCGCCTTGGTGTAGTTGAGCTTACGCAGCAGGTCCATCTCGCTCTGGGTGTTCCAGGCGATGCCTTTTCCGCCGTTGCCGATGGTTTCCAGCAGCGGACCGATCGAGGTGAAACGTTCGTAAGTCGCCGGGTAATCACGCTCAACCGGAATAATATGCGGCGCGGTTTTCCCCGGGATGAGATCGCATTCGCCTTTTTTCCAGTCTTTGACATCCAGCGGCTGCGCCATTTCCGCGGCGGAGTCGTGCTGGATCGGCAGCGTGACGACGTCGGTTTCTTTGCCGAGGTGGCCCACGCAGACTTCAGAGAATTTCTTCGCGATACCTTTATAGATATCCCAGTCGCTCTTCGATTCCCAGGCCGGGTCAACGGCGGCCGACAGCGGGTGAATAAACGGATGCATATCCGAGGTATTCATGTCGTCTTTTTCGTACCAGGTGGCGGTCGGCAGCACGATGTCGGAGTAGAGACAGGTGCTCGACAGACGGAAATCGAGGGTCACCACCAGATCCAGTTTGCCGTCGAGGCCGTTATCCCGCCATTCGACTTCTTCCGGCTTCACGCCGCCCTGCTTGCCGAGGTCTTTGCCCTGAATGCCGTTCTCGGTACCCAGCAGGTACTTGAGCATATACTCATGGCCTTTACCGGAGGAGCCCAGCAGGTTGGAGCGCCAGATAAACAGGTTACGCGGGTGGTTTTTACCATTTTCCGGCTGCTCGGCCGCAAAGCGAATCGAGCCCTCTTTCAACGACTTCACGGTGTAATCCACCGGGGTCATGCCGGCTTTTTTCGCTTCATCAGCGATACGCAGCGGGTTCACCCCTAACTGCGGCGCAGACGGCAGCCAGCCCATGCGCTCTGCGCGCACATTAAAGTCGATCAGGTGGCCGCTGTAACGGGATTTATCCGCCATCGGCGACAGCAGTTCCTGCGCAGTCACGGTTTCATAGCGCCACTGACTGGAGTGGTTATAGAAGTACGAGGTACTGTTCATGTGGCGTGCCGGACGCTGCCAGTCAAGGGCGAATGCCAGCGGCTGCCAGCCGGTCTGCGGACGCAGTTTTTCCTGGCCCACATAGTGCGCCCAACCGCCGCCGCTCTGACCGACGCAGCCGCAGAAGACCAGCATATTGATCAGGCCGCGGTAGTTCATGTCGAGGTGGAACCAGTGGTTGAGGCCCGCCCCGACGATAATCATCGAGCGACCATGGGTCTTATCGGCGTTATCGGCAAATTCGCGTGCAGTGCGGATAATGTGCGCGCGGGAGACGCCGGTGATCTTCTCCGCCCAGGCCGGGGTGTAGGCTTTCATGTCATCGTAGCCGGTGGCGCAGTTTTCATCGTTCAGACCGCGTTCCAGGCCATAGTTGGCCATGGTCAGATCGTAAACGGTGGTCACCAGAGCGATGGAGCCGTCGGCCAACTGCAGGCGTTTGGCCGGCAGTTTGTGCAGCAGAATATTTTCGAGGTCGACTTTGTTGAAGTGCTCAGAACCTTCGCCGCCGAAGTACGGGAAGCCGACGTTCGCCACTTCATCATGGCTGCCCAGCAGGCTCAGACGCAGCTCAATCTCTTCGCCAGTTTTACCGTCGCGCTGTTCGAGGTTCCATTTGCCTTTGTCGCCCCAGCGGAATCCGAGGGAACCGTTCGGTACGGTCATGTCGCCCTTCTCGTCAAAGGCGACGGTTTTCCATTCCGGATTGTTCTCCTGACCAAGGGAATCCACGAGGTCGGAGGCGCGCAGCGTACGGCCAGCGGCATAATAACCGTCGCGCTCCTCGAGCATCACCAGCATCGGCATATCGGTATAGCGGCGCACATAATCGGTGAAGTACTGGCTCGGTTTATCGAGATGGAACTCGCGCAGCATCACATGGCCCATCGCCAGCGCCATCGCGGCATCGGTACCCTGCTTCGGCGCCAGCCACAGATCGCAGAGTTTGGCGATTTCGGCGTAGTCTGGGGTGATCGCCACGGTTTTGGTGCCTTTGTAGCGGACTTCGGTAAAGAAGTGGGCATCCGGGGTACGGGTCTGCGGCACGTTGGAGCCCCAGGCGATAATGTAGCTGGAGTTATACCAGTCCGCCGATTCGGGGACGTCGGTCTGTTCGCCCCAGGTCATCGGCGAAGCTGGCGGCAGGTCGCAGTACCAGTCGTAGAAACTCAGGCAGGTGCCGCCGATCAGCGACAGATAACGGGCGCCGGAGGCGTAGGAAACCATCGACATCGCCGGGATCGGCGAGAAACCGGCCACGCGGTCCGGACCGTAAGTTTTGACGGTATAGACGTTGGAGGCGGCAATCAGCTCATTCACTTCCTGCCAGGAGGAGCGGACAAACCCGCCGCGACCGCGAGCCTGTTTAAAGCTTTTGGCTTTGTCGGCGTCTTCAATAATCGAGGCCCATGCCTCAACCGGATCGCTATGCTGAACTTTCGCTTCCCGCCACATCTTCATCAGACGTTTACGCATCAGCGGGTATTTCAGGCGGTTCGCGCTGTACAAATACCAGGAGTAGCTGGCACCGCGCGGGCAACCGCGTGGTTCGTGGTTCGGCAGGTCCGGACGGGTGCGCGGGTAGTCAGTCTGCTGCGTTTCCCAGGTCACCAGACCGTTTTTCACATAAATCTTCCAGCTGCATGAGCCGGTGCAGTTGACACCGTGAGTGGAACGCACAATTTTGTCATGCTGCCAACGTTGACGGTATCCATCCTCCCAGTCCCGGTTGGTGTTTAGAAGCTGGCCGTGCCCATCGGCAAAGGTTTCACCCTTCTGTTTGAAGTAGCGAAACCGGTCCAGGAATTTACTCATCGGGTTTCTCCTGATATGGAGCCTGACGGCTCTCTGATAAATCGACATTGCTGGATTTGCAGCGAAGGTAACGCTATGAAAGAGGGCGAGAATTGATGGCGATCAATCCGGACTGGCTTGTCAAAGCGGAGGGAAATCGCGATTACCACCAAGGTGGTATGAGATACTATTTTTTAATTTTATGTTTTATAAGCTCTTTTTCCTAAAAAGCCGTCATCATGGAAGGATTTGTTAACAAAGGAGGTATTAAGGGGTAGAGCCGTTTCGCTGGCAAGCCGTCCCTTCCCGGCTCTGGGGCCAATATGAATCAAATCATCCATTAGTATGTTGTAACTAACGAGTAACGTAAAAAAAGGCGCCGCCTTGGGAGCGCGCCTTTTCAAACGTCATGATGAACGCGGCGGATTACTGACGCTTACGGCCGTATACCGCCCAAGTGATGATCACGCAGGCGATATAGAAGATCAGGAAGATTTTCATCGCGCCGGCCGGCGAACCGGTCAGATCCAGCGAGATACCGAACGCTTTCGGGATAAAGAAGCCGCCGATGGCGCCAATGGCGGAGATAAAGCCCAGCGCCGCCGCAGTATCGGTCGCCGCCTCGCGCATCGCCTGCGCTTCGCTGCCGCCCTGGGCCTTCACGCGGTCCATGGTCAGCTTACGGAAAATCACGGAGATCATCTGGAAGGTGGAGGCGCTCCCCAGCCCGGCGGTCAGGAACAGCACCATGAACACCGCGAAGAAGGCGATGAAGTTGCCGCCCTGGCCGTTGGTCGGCAGGGTCAGGAACAGCAGCGCGCAGAAGACAGCCATCACCACGAAGTTGACCAGCGTCACGCGAGTCCCGCCGAGACGATCGGAGATCGCCCCGCCCATCGAACGCGCCAGCGCGCCAATAAAGGGGCCGAAGAAGGCGTAGTGCAGGATCTGCACGTCCGGGAACTGGGTTTTCGACAGCATGGCGAAGCCGGCGGAGAATCCGATGAAGGAGCCGAAGGTGGCCAGATAGAGCAGCGCCATAATCCACAGGTGCAGGCGTTTGAGCACCGGCAGCTGTTCGCTCAGCGAGGCTTTAGAAGCCGACAGGTCGTTCATAAAGAACCACGCCGCCAGGGTGAAAATAATCAGGAAAGGTACCCAGATCCACGCGGCGTTTTCCAGATACAGCATTGAGCCGTCCGGCTGCTCGCTGCCGGTCCCGCCAAAAAAGGCAAACACTGAGACCGACACCACCAGCGGCGCGACCAGCTGCATCACGCTGACGCCCATATTACCAAGGCCGCCATTGACGCCGAGCGCCCCGCCCTGCTTCGCTTTCGGGAAGAAGAAGCTGATGTTAGCCATACTGGAGGCAAAGTTGGCCCCGGCGAAGCCGCACAGCAGCGAGATAATCACGAAGACGCTAAACGGCGTGGAAGTATCCTGGACCGCAAAGCCCAGCCAGACGCACGGAATAATCATGATCCCGGTGCTGAATGCCGTCCAGCGACGGCCGCCGAACAGCGGCACCATGAAAGCGTAAGGCACGCGCAATAAGGCGCCAGACAGCGCCGGCAGCGCGGTCAGCATAAACAGCTGATCGGTCGTAAACTGAAAGCCCACTTTGTTGAGATTAACGGCGACGGCGCTGAACAACATCCATACGCAGAACGCCAGTAACAGACAGGGAACTGAGATCCATAGATTACGGCTCGCCACACGGTGACCGCGCTGTTGCCAGAATTCAGGATCTTCAGGGCGCCAGTCGGTAATGACCGAGCGGTTAGCCTTCTCCGGGAGGGAAGATTGACTCATAGATACCTCTGATTATTCATATTTCCTGCCGCTACCTTAGGGGTTGCCCGGGGCGGTAAGTTGATATAAATCAAAGGAAAAGCGCGCACTAATTTGTGCAAAAATAAACCATGCTCCGAAGTGAGTAGAGAAAGGTGAGGAAAAAAGTGTGGTTTTTCACGCGGCTGCCGGGTTGCGTATAACCCCACCCCCAATAGCGCCTACCACCGACAATTAAGGAGTAACTCTTTAGGGGTATGGGTATACTCCAGGGGATAGCCGAGAATAAGCGCCACTCCCGGAGAGATCACCGGTCAGGAGCCACGCATTCCATGTTAAAACGTCTTTTTACTCCGCTGACGCTGGTCAATCAACTGGCGTTAATCGTGCTGCTCGCCACCATTATTGGCGTCGCCGGCATGGCGATCTCCGCGCGTCTGGTGAACGGCGTCCAGGGCAGCGCCCACGCGATTAACAAGGCCGGTTCATTGCGTATGCAAAGCTACCGGCTGCTGGCGGCGATCCCGCTGAATGAAAACGATCAAAAGCTGGTGGCGGACATGACCGCCACCGTCTTCAGCCCCGAGCTGCAAAATTCCGCCCGCCGCGACGGCCAGGAACAACAGTTAAAAGCGCTGCAGCAATACTGGCAGCAGGCGCTGGCCCCCGGCATGCAGCGTGCGATTAACCAGGCGGAAGTGGCCCAGGATGTCGCCGACTTTGTCGATCGTATCGACCAGCTGGTCACCGCATTCGACCACACCACCGAGCAGCGTATCGAGCGGGTAGTCTGGATCCATCGCATTCTCGCCATTGGTATGGCGCTGCTGCTGATTTTTACCATCATCTGGTTACGCGCCCGCCTGCTGCGGCCGTGGAAACAGCTGCTGGGCATGGCGCGGGCGGTCAGCCAGCGCGATTTCACCCAGCGGGCGCACATCAGCGGGCGTAACGAAATGGCGACCCTCGGCATGGCGCTGAATAACATGTCGGAAGAGCTGGCGGAAAGCTACGCGGTGCTCGAGCGGCGGGTGCAGGAGAAGACCGCCGGGCTGGAACAGAAGAACGAGATCCTTGCTTTCTTATGGCAGGCCAATCGCCGGCTGCATGCCAGCGCCCCGCTCTGCGAGCGGATTTCACCGGTACTGAATGGCCTGCAGGGGCTGACGCTGCTGCGCGATATCGAGGTACGGGTTTACGACCTGGAAGACGAAGATAATCACCAGGAGTTTACCTGCCACTCGGATGATGAGTGTGATGATAAAGGCTGCTACCTCTGTCCACGCAATCTGCCGCCGCTGCCGGATGGCGGAACAACGCTGAAGTGGCGGCTATCGGATGCGCATAATCAGTACGGCATTCTGCTGGCGACGCTGCCGGTTGGCCGCCATCTCAGCCACGACCAGCAGCAGCTGGTGGACACTCTGGTGGAACAACTGACCAGTACCCTGGCGCTGGACCGCCATCAGGAGAAACAGCAGCAGTTGATCGTCATGGAAGAGCGGGCCACTATCGCCCGCGAGCTGCACGACTCCATCGCCCAGTCGCTGTCCTGTATGAAGATGCAGGTCAGCTGTCTGCAGATGCAGGGCGACGCCTTACCGGCGGAGAGCCGCCAGCTGCTGGGGCAGATACGCAACGAGCTGAATACCTCCTGGGCCCAGCTGCGCGAGCTGTTAACCACCTTCCGCCTGCAGCTGACCGAGCCGGGACTGCGCCCGGCGCTGGAGGCCAGCTGTCAGGAGTACAGCGCCCACTTCGGCTTTACGGTACAGCTTGATTATCAGCTTCCGCCGCGCTTTGTACCGTCGCATCAGGCCATTCACCTGCTGCAGATCGCCCGCGAAGCGTTAAGCAACGCCCTGAAGCATGCCAGCGCGACGGAAGTGACCGTGACGGTGTCACAACGCGATAATCAGGTCCGTCTGGTGGTGGCGGATAACGGCCGCGGCGTGCCCGATCACGCCGAGCGGAGTAACCATTACGGTTTAATTATTATGCGGGATCGCGCCCAGAGCTTGCGCGGTGACTGTCAGGTACGACGCCGGGAAACCGGCGGAACCGAAGTGATCGTCACGTTTATCCCGGAAAAAACGTTTTCCATCCAATAAGGAGACCCCCATGAGTCAACAGGAACGGGCAACCATCCTTCTCATTGACGACCATCCGATGCTGCGCACCGGCGTGAAACAGTTGATCAGCATGGCGCCGGACATCCAGGTGATTGGCGAGGCCAGCAATGGCGCGCAAGGTATCGAGCTGGCGGAATCGCTGGATCCGGACCTGATCCTGCTCGACCTCAATATGCCGGGCATGAATGGCCTGGAAACGCTGGACAAACTGCGTGAGAAATCCCTTTCTGGCCGGGTGGTGGTCTTTAGCGTCTCCAACCATGAAGAGGACGTTGTCACCGCCCTGAAGCGCGGCGCCGATGGCTATCTGCTGAAAGATATGGAGCCGGAAGATCTGCTGAAAGCGCTGCAGCAGGCCGCCGCCGGAGAGATGGTATTAAGCGAAGCGTTAACCCCGGTGCTGGCCGCCAGCCTGCGCGCCAACCGCGCCACCTCCGATCGCGACATCAGCCAGTTGACCCCGCGCGAGCGCGACATCCTCAAGCTGATCGCCCAGGGACTACCGAACAAAATGATCGCCCGTCGCCTGGATATCACCGAAAGCACCGTCAAAGTACACGTGAAGCACATGCTGAAGAAAATGAAGCTCAAATCCCGGGTGGAAGCCGCGGTATGGGTCCACCAGGAGCGAATTTTCTAAGGCGAGTCCGTCCAGGAGACGCCAGGCGTGGTGAACTTGACCAGCGGCTCGGTCAGCGCCAGAGCGATCTCATTGGAGGAGACGCGCTGCCCCTGTTTATCCTCCACCACCACCGACAGGCGCCAGCGGTTCGCGGCGCCCGGTTCACTGTTCCACACCGGCATGATCACGCTCCAGCCATCCGCGCTGCTGGCATCCACCGGCGGCGTCAGGCTGAGGGCCTGGGTGTCACCCTGCCAGTGCAGCGCCTTGATGCCATGCAGACTATGGATCTGCAGCTTCAACTGCACCGTCTCCCCGGACTGCAGATCCCAGGGCGGCGTGGCCAGATAGACCGTCAGATTTTTGCGCTGACGATACTCCACCACCGGCAGATTATCCCGCTCCGGACTATCGAAGCGGCTCCCGCGCAGCGAATTGCTGATCGCTACCTCGTCTGCGGCCAGCTGCTGCTTAAGGGGGACGCCAAAGCGATAGTTTAGCTTCAGGCCCACATTGTTCTGGCTGACACCATTTTCCCCCTGCTTATGCTTAGCGGTAACGGTGACCAGCGGGACCGGGGTGTAATTGAGCCCAACGGAGACGGCTACCGGGTTATGGTAGCCGGTACCGGTGTGAAAAAGATCGACGCTATCGCCGAAGTACTGTTCGACGCTGACGCTGGTATTAATGTGCTGGTAGAACGGTAGCTGCGCCTGGGCGGTGACGTCATACCCTGCGGCCATCCGCTGCTCCTGAGTCTGATTATCGCGCAGTTGCCAGTCGCCCAGCGGATGGTAATAGTTTGCCGACAGGCGAAGATATTCTCCCCACGCCTCCGCGCCGACGCTGCCGCGCGCCAGGCTTTCGCTCAACACTTTGTCGTAAAACGAGTTATAGCCCAGCAGCCAGCCACCGACCCGCCAGCGCTGACCAAGCCCGATGTTGCCCACCAGATCGTTCTCGCGCCGGGTCACCGAATACTGGTTCCACGTCAGGTAACGGTCGTTATCCTGCAACGGCACGAACCAGCTCCCTTTACTGCCGGTGAATTTGCCCTCTTTATCGACCAGCAGGTCGACATTGGCGTTGCCCCACGGCGAGAGCCAGCTCTCCAGCTGATGGCTCACTTCATTGCCGATTTTACTGATGGCGAACAGCTGCGCCTGCTCGCCCGCCGTCAGGCCGTTATCGCTCATGCTGGCCTCGCCAAACTTCTTCGCCACCTCAGCAAAGTGCCGGGCGTCGTCATCGACCTGGGGAGCAATCCCCATATCGGGCAGCGGATCTTGCGCTGGCGCGGGGCGAGTGGTGTCGCTGGCGGTCAGCGCCCAGACGGGAACGCCCGGCAGCAGCAGGAGAAAGGTCAACGTTGGCAACAAACGGAAGGACACAGGCATCAACAGATTTTGAGCAGGCTCACAAAAATGGGAAGAAATGTTAGTTTATCGTTTTTTCCCTGCTCCCGCAGCCCTGTGGGCAATTCCAGGAATATACTGAAACCGGTTGGGCAAGGTGTCGCCCAACCGGAGCCGTCGCTGCGCGCCACCGTTACGCCTGGGTTCGGGTTCGTTGCGCCGCCAGCAGCGCGTTGAGTTCCGGCACGCAGGAGCCGCAGTTGGTCCCGCATTTCAGCTTTCCACCCAGCGCCCCGACGCTGGCGCAGCCGCTGGCGATAGCCTCGTTAATTGACCGTTCCCCCACGCCAAAGCAGCTACAGACGATCCGCCCCCGCGGGGCGACGGCGGCGCTCGGTCGGCCGCTAAGCAACGCATGTCGCTGGACGGCATCGGACGGCGGCGCGGCAAAGGCGGCGCTTATCCATACACTATCCACCGCCGGCTCGCGCGCATCGCTCCACCATCCGAGCATCAGACTCCCCTGATGCCAGGCCAGCAGGTTCCATACCGCGCCGCCGTCAGCCACCTGTAGCTGCCAGCCGCGCCGGGCGCACCACGCGCTGATCCACTGTCGGGCAGACGCCTCCCCGGCCAGCGAATAGTGCAGCACGCCAGGCGCTGCCCGCCGCCGCCAGTGCCAGGCCGCTGGAAACGGCAGCGGTTCGCGACAAAGCAGCTCGCTGTGCCAGGCCGGTTGCCAGGCGGCGATGGCCACCGCCGCCTGTTTACTTTCCGGCTGGCCGGAATACGGGTCGGTGACGGCGGCCAGCAGGTTATTCACCCGCCCCTGACGGGCAAACTGATTGTTCCAGTGCATCGGAACAAACAGCGAGCCGGGGCGCTGCCCTTCACTGATCGTCACTTTCGCCACCATCACCCCATGCCGCGACCAGATCCGCGCCAGCCCGTCGGCGGGAAGCTGGTAGCGAACGGCATCCTGCGGCGCCACCTCCACCACCGGCTCCGCGATGTGCTGCATCAGCCGCGGCACCGTGCCGGTACGGGTCATGGTGTGCCACTGATCGCGGATCCGCCCGCTGTTGAGGATCAGCGGATAAAAGACATCGGTTGTCGCCCGGGTCGGTTGAGGCGTCACCGGCACCATCCGCAGCCTGCCATCGCCATGCCAGCCGCGCGCGATATCCCAGGCGGCCTCGCTGCGGCTGACCGGCCAGCGCACCGGCGCCATGGCGTCCCACGCCTCACGGCTGAGATCCGCCAGCGCGCCGATATCAAACGCCCGCTGACCGTCGTTTTCGAAACCGGACAGCGCCGCATGCTCGCGGAAGACGTCATGCGGATGCTGCCAGGCAAACGCCTCGCGATACCCCAGCGCCTGCCCCACTCTGGCGATGATCCACCAGTCCGCTTTCGCCTCCCCCGGCGGCGGCAGGAAGCTGCGCTGACGGGAGATCCGCCGCTCCGAGTTGGTGACCGTGCCATTCTTCTCGCCCCAGGCCAGCGCCGGAAAGCGGATGTGGGCGAAATGTCCGGTATCGGTCTGGGCGGCGACATCCGAGACGATCACCAGCGGACAGGCGGCCAGCGCCTGGCTCACCGCGTGGCTGTCAGGGAGCGACACCACCGGGTTGGTGCCCATGATCCACACCGCTTTGACCTCGCCGCGGCCAATGGCGGCAAACAGCTCCACGGCGGTCAGCCCTGGGGTCTGCGCCAGCCGTTCCGTCCCCCAGAAGCGGGCCAGCCGCTGCAGATCGTCTGGCACAAAATCCATGTGCGCGGCCAGCATCGTCGCCAGCCCGCCGACTTCGCGGCCGCCCATGGCGTTGGGTTGACCGGTCAGCGAAAAGGGGCCGCAGCCGGGGCGGCCATACTTCCCGCTGGCCAGATGGACGTTGATGATGGCGTTACATTTGTCGCTGCCGCTGGCGGATTGATTGATTCCCATGGTGTAGAGGGTGATCGCCCGCCGGGCGGCGATAAACTCGCGATAGAAGGCCGCCACCTCATCGACAGTCAGGCCGCAAAAATCCGCTACCTTCGCCACGTCCCAGCCTCTCGCCTCGGCCAGCGCCTGTGAGCCATCGCGAAAGCCGTCGATGCAGGCTCCGGCCTGCGCCACGGCGTTAAGCAGCCCCACGAACAGCCCACCGTCGCTCCCCGGGGCCAGCGCCAGATGGCGGTCGGCGATCTCGCAGGTGGCGGTGCGCCGGGGGTCGATCACCACGATCCGCAGTCGGGGATTATCCCGCTTCGCCTGCGCCAGCCGCTGGAACAGCACCGGGTGCGCCCAGGCGGCGTTCGAGCCGACCAGCACCACCAGATCGCTGTTTTCCACATCCTCATAGCTACAGGGCACCACATCGGCGCCAAAGGCCCGTTTGTAGCCGGTCACCGCCGACGACATGCACAGCCGCGAATTGGTGTCGATGTTCGCCGCGCCGATAAATCCCTTCATCAGCTTGTTGGCGGCATAGTAATCCTCGGTTAACAGCTGGCCAGAGGCGTAGAAGGCCACCGCCTGCGGGCCGTGCTGGTCGATAACCTGTTGCAGACGCGCAGCGGTCTCCGCCAGCGCCTGCGGCCAGGCTACCTGCTGGCCGTCGACCTCCGGCGCCAGCAGCCGCCCCGCCAGGCCCGTGGTCTCCCCGAGGGCCGCCCCTTTGACGCACAGGCGGCCGAGGTTGGCCGGGTGCTGATCGTCGCCGCGCACGCTCACCTGCCCCGCGTCGTCCACGCTCGCCAGCACCCCGCAGCCTACGCCGCAGTAGGGGCAGGTCGTTCGGATGGTCTGCATCAGGAGGCCTCCGCTCGGGCCAGCAGCTGCTGGCTGCCCACCCACACTTTGCCGTTTTCCACTTTCACCGGCCAGGCGCGTACCGCCTGTTCACTGCCGTCGCACGGCCAGCCGTCACGCAGGCGGATCCGCTGTTTGTACAGCGGGGAGATCACCACCGGCTCGCCGCCGACGTCCCCTAACAGCCCGCGTGACAGCACGTTGGCCGCGCTGCCCGGCTCGCGGTTGTCCAGGGCGTAGACCCGATCGCCAAAGCGGAACAGGGCAATCTGCCGCTCCCCTAAGCGGGCGCCGATCCCCGCCTGCGCCGGGATGGCGTCAAGGTCGCATACCGCCTGCCACGGCCGGGATGGGAGTTCGCCCTCGGGCAACGTCTCAGTCTGTAACAGCTGCGGCTGACCACGCAGCTCGTGGCGCTGCACCGCCTCGTCCGGCTGGTCGCTGTTCACGAAGGAGCGGAACAGCGCCAGACGCTGCGGATCGTTGAGGGTGGTCTGCCACTCGCACTGGTAGCTGTCGACGATCCGGGCCATCTCCTGCTCCAGCTCCTCGCCAATGCCGAGACTATCCTCCAGCACCACCTGCCGCAGATAGGCGACGCCGCCCTCCAGGTTATCCATCCAGGTGCTGGTCCGCTGCAGGCGATCGGCGGTACGGATATAGAACATCAGCAGACGATCGATGCTGCGGATCAGCGTCGCTTCGTCGAGATCGCTGGCAAACAGGTCGGCGTGACGCGGTTTCATCCCGCCGTTGCCGCAGACGTACAGATTCCAGCCTTTATCGGTGGCAATCACTCCGATATCTTTCCCCTGGGCTTCGGCGCATTCGCGGGTGCAGCCGGAGACCGCCATCTTGATTTTGTGCGGGGCGCGCAGCCCTTTATAGCGATGCTCGAGCCGCACGGCGAGCCCGGTGGAGTCCTGCACGCCGTAGCGACACCAGGTTGAGCCGACGCAGGATTTCACCGTGCGCAGCGACTTGCCGTAGGCGTGGCCGGTTTCAAACCCGGCGTCGGCCAGCTCGCGCCAGATAGCCGGCAGCTGTTCCAGCCGCGCGCCAAACAGATCGATACGCTGGCCGCCGGTCACTTTGCTGTAGAGCTGGTAACGTTTGGCGATCTGCCCGATAGCGATCAGCCCGTCCGGCGTCACTTCCCCCGCCGCCATCCGCGGCACCACCGAATAGGTTCCGTCCTTCTGAATGTTGGCGAAATAGCGGTCGTTGGTATCCTGCAGCGGCAGGTGCGCCGGCTTCAGCAGGTACTCGTTCCAGCAGGAAGCCAGCACCGAGGCCACCAGCGGTTTGCAGACATCACAGCCGTGCCCCTGGCCGTAGCGGCTAATCAGCTGCTCGAAGGTATGGATATGATTGACCCGTACCAGGTGGTAGATCTCCTGGCGCGACCACGGGAAATGCTCGCAGACGTCTTTTTTCACTTCGACGCCCTGCTCCGCCAGCTGGTACTCCATCACCTGTTTCACCAGCGCGCTGCAGCCGCCGCAGCCGGTGGCCGCTCTGGTGCAGCTTTTTATCGCCGCCATATCCCCCGCCCCATTGTTCACCGCCTGGCAGATATCGCCTTTGCTGACATTATGGCAGGAGCAGATCGGCGCGCTATCGGGCAGCGCCGCGACGCCGAGCGCCTTCGGCGCGGCGCCCTCCAGCGCGGGCAGGATCAGGCTCTCCGGACGCGGCGGCAGCGCCATGCCGTTCAGCATCATCTGCAGCAGCGTGGCATAGTCGCTGGCCTCCCCCACCAGCACGCCGCCAAGCAGGGTTTTGCCGTCCTGACTGACGACGATTTTTTTGTACACCTGCTGCGGACCATCGGTCCATTGATAGCTCTGGCAGCCCGGCGTGCGCCCCTGCGCATCGCCAAATGAGGCGACGTCCACCCCCAGCAGCTTCAGTTTGGTACTCATGTCGGCGCCGCTAAAGCAGGCGTCTTCTCCCGCGAGGGTGGCCGCGGCGATACGCGCCATCTGATAGCCCGGCGCCACCAGACCGTAAATTTTATTGTCCCACAGGGCGCATTCGCCTATCGCCAGCACGTCCGGGTCAGAGGTGCGGCACTGGCCGTCGATGTGAATGCCCCCGCGTTCGCCCACCTGCAGCATGCAACCGCGGGCCAGCGCGTCCTGCGGACGGATCCCCGCCGAGAAGACCACCATGTCGGTCCGCAGCGCGCCGCCGTCGGCAAAGTTCAGCCGCAGGCCGTCGGCCTCGCGCACGATGGCGGTGGTCGCTTTGCTGGTATGCACCCCCACGCCGAGGGCGACGATCTTCTCCCGCAGCATCGCCGCCCCGCCGTTATCCAGCTGGACGGCCATCAGGTTCGGGGCAAACTCCACTACGTGCGTGTCCAGCCCCAGCTGTTTCAGGGCGTTAGCCGCCTCCAGCCCGAGCAGGCCGCCGCCGATAACCACTCCGGTCTTCGCCGCGGCGGCATGGGCGGCGATACGGTCGAGATCGTCAAGAGTGCGGTAGACAAAGCACCCGTCGAGATCGTTGCCAGGGATCGGCGGAACAAAGGGATAGGAGCCGGTCGCCAGCACCAGTTTATCCCAGTGGGTTTCATGTCCCTCGGCGTCTCGCACCAGCCGCGCGTCGCGGTCGATCGTCGCCACCGCCTCGCCGAGGCGGAGTTCGATGCCGTGCTGGTGAAAGAAATCATCGGCCACCAGCGACAGCGATTGAGCGCTGCGCCCGGCGAAATATTCGGAGAGATGGACCCGGTCGTAGGCGGCGTAACGCTCTTCGCCAAACACCACGATTCGATATTGCTGATGCAGGTTGCGGCTCACGCATTGTTCGAGAAAATGGTGGCCGACCATGCCATGTCCCACCAGCACTAATACAGGTTTCGTCATCGTCATTATTCCTGCAGCCTGCGGCTGCGTTGAAGAGGGGTCAAAAAGCCAGTCCGCGGTGGCGGGCTCGTCGCTTTCCAGGCGCGCGGTGAGCGCGGCGGCGGCGGTGCAGTCGCCCATCAGCAGCACGCCGCGCAGGCGGCCGTCGCGCAGCAGCAGGCGACGGTAGTGGCGATCGATGGGGTCCCAGCTGGTATAGATGTCATCCTGTTCGCCGGCCTGCTGCTCCCCGACGCTAAAGAGTTCAATGCCGGTAACCTTCAGGCGGGTCCCGGCGTCCTGCCAGACAAAGCCCTCACCGGGGGCGCCGCACAGGCGATCCGCCAGTACCTCGGCCTGGCGCAGGCAGGGAGCCACCAGCCCCCAGGTCTGGCCGTCAATTTCGCAACATTCCCCGACGGCGCTGATCCCCGGCAGCGAGGCGGCCATCTGGCGGTCAACCACGATCCCCCGCTGACACAGCACGCCGCTCTGCGCCGCCAGACGGCTGTTAGGCTGCACGCCGGCGGCCAGCACCACTCTGGCAGCACGGAAAGCGCGCCCGTCCGCCAGCCGCACGCCATCCTCTTCGATGGCGGCGATCCGGCATTCCAGCACACAGCGGATGCCGCGCGCTTCAAGCTGCTGCCTGAGCTCATCGGCGGCAAAAGCGTCGGTCAGCGGCGCCATTAATCCGTTGCCGCGATGCAGAAGAGTGACCTCCCCGCCGTGGCGACGCAGCGCCGCCGCTGCTTCCACACCGAGTACTCCGCCGCCAATCACCACCGCCGGCCCGGGTATCGCCAGAATACGTTCCACGTCCGCCAGGGTGCGGAAGGGGATAACCTGCGGACGATCACTGCCCGGCAGCGGCGGGATAAAGGGCCGCGAACCGGTGGCGAACACCAGCTCGTCCCACGGCAGCCAGGTTTCCGCGATGCGCAGCCGCCGTTGCTCAACATCGACTTCATCGACCGCCTCGCCGGACCGCAGGCACACCCCGTGCCGGGTGTACCACTCCGCCGGCAGCAATGGGAGCTGCGCCGCCGTTTTTTCGCCAGCCAGCAGCGGCGAGAGCTGAATGCGGTTATAGGCCGGGTGCGGCTCGTCGCCGACGACAGTAATGGCAAACCGCGCGGGGTCGCGCTCAACCAGTCGCTGCACCAGTCGGGTGGCCGCCATGCCGTTACCGATCACCACCAGTCGCCGCGTCATGACCGCCTCCTTACGCCGCTTTCGGCTGTTTTTCATACAAAAAATGCAGGATCTGCTGGCGCAGATGGTGATACCGGCTGTCGTCCGCCAGCTGAACGCGGTGACGCGGACGCGGCAGATCGACCGCGAGGATCTCACCGACCGTCGCCGCCGGACCGTTGGTCATCATCAGCACCCGATCCGAGAGCAGCACCGCTTCATCAACGTCGTGGGTGATCATGACGATGGTGGTATTAAGCTCCTGCTGGATATGCATCACCGTGTCCTGAAGGTGAGCGCGGGTCAGCGCATCCAGGGCGCCGAAGGGCTCATCAAGCAACAGCACCTTCGGCTTCATCGCCAGCGCCCGGGCGATACCTACCCGCTGCTTCATGCCGCCGGAGATCTCCCCGGGCCGTTTGTGCAGCGCATGCCCCATCTGCACGCGCGCCAGGTTGTGTTCGATCCACTCCCGGCGCTCACTCTTGCTCATGGTGCGACGGAACACCTGATCCACCGCCAGCGCCACATTATCGAAACAGCTCAGCCACGGCAGTAGCGAGTGGTTCTGGAAAACCACCGCCCGCTCCGGCCCGGGCCCGGCGATTTCCCGGTTATCGCACAGCAGTCCGCCCTCGGTGGGCGTCGTGATCCCGGCGATCAGATTCAGCAGGGTCGATTTTCCGCAGCCCGAGTGGCCGATCAGACTGATGGTCTCCCCTTCGACGATATCGAAGGAGACATTCTGCAGCGCCAGGAACTCGCCGCTGGCAGTGTTAAAGCGCTGGCTGACGGCCTGTACCTGAATTAATGGTTTCATGTTGGCTCCTTATTTGTCCTGCCAGCTAAAGCGGCGGGCGAGCAGCATCAGACCCTGCTCCAGCAGCAGGCCGACGACGCCGATAATGACGATGGCGATGATGATGTTTTCCACATTGAGGTTGTTCCACTCGTTCCAGATCCAGAAGCCGATCCCCAGCCCGCCGGTGAGCATTTCCGCCGCCACGATCACCAGCCAGGCAATGCCGATGGAGAGACGCACGCCGGTGAGCACCGCCGGCAGCACCGCCGGAAAGAGAATTTTGCGCATCACCGTCCACTCTGAGAGCTGGAGGACGCGGGCGACGTTGAGATAGTCCTGCGGGATCCGCCGCACGCCTTCCGCGGTGTTGATCACCATCGGCCAGATGGAGCAGATAAAAATGGTCCAGCTGGAGGCCGGCTCCGCCTTCTGGAACAGCAGCAGGCCAATCGGCAGCCAGGCCAGCGGGCTGACCGGGCGCAGCAGGGCAATCAGCGGATTAAACATGCGGGCGAAGAACAGCGAACGGCCGATCAAAAACCCCAGCGGAATGCCCGCCAGCGCCGCCAGGCCGAAGCCCACCGCCACGCGCTGCAGGGAGGCCAGCACGTTCCAGCCGATGCCCATGTCATTGGGCCCGTCCTGATAGAACGGATCGGCAAACAGCGTCAGCGCCGAGTCCAGCGTGCTCAGCGGCGTGGGAAAACCTTTGCTGTGCATCGCCGCCAGCTGCCAGGCCAGCAGCAGCACCCCCAACCCCAACAGCGGGGGCAGCAGGCGCTGAATGAGCTCACGCAGCCAGCGCGTGACGGTTGGCGTGGTGCGCCGGACCTGCACCGGCGGCAGGATAATCACTTCGCCAGGCGCGTTCTCCACGCTGACGACCGGTTGCTTACGTTGTGCCTGCTTCATCTCATGCCCCCTTACGTTGAATGGCAAAATGGCGGGCGTAGCCTTCCGGGTCAGACCCGTTCCAGACCGTACCGTCCATCAGTGTGCTGTTACGCATCGTGGCTGCCGGGGCGCTGATCCCGCCGACCGCCTGGGCGGCAGCCTGCCAGACGTCGATGCGGTTAATGCGCGACGCCACCGCGAGGTAATCCGGAGCCTGCTTCAGCAACCCCCAGCGGCGGAACTGGGTGAGGAACCACATTCCGTCCGACAGCCAGGGGAAACTCACCTCGCCCCCGGCCCAGAAGCGCATCGGATGGGCATCCTGCCAGCGGCGGCCGAGACCGTTGTCATACTCCCCAAGCATCCGGCCGGTGAGGTACTGTTCCTTGGTATTGAGCCAGCCGCGTCTGGCGAGCAGGCGGGCCGTCTCCTGAGTGTTCTCCGGCGAGGCGGCGATCCAGCGCTGCGCCTCCATCAGGGCCGCCACCAGCGCGCGGGCGGTGTTCGGGTTACGTTCCACCCAGTCGCGACGGGTGCCCAGCACCTTTTCCGGATGCTCGGGCCAGATATCCTGGGAAGTGGCCGCGGTGAAGCCAATGCGGTCGTTAATGGCGCGCGCGTTCCACGGCTCGCCGACGCAAAAGCCGCTCATATTGCCGATGCGCATGTTCATCACCATCTGCGGCGGCGGCACCACGACGGTGCGCACATCGTTAAAGGGATCGATGCCGGCGCTCGCCAGCCAGTAGTAGAGCCACATGGCATGGGTGCCGGTGGGAAAGGTATGGGCGAAGGTGTAGCTGCCCGGCGCGCTGCGGTCGATCAGCCGTTTCAGCCCGCCGAGGTCGGTTACCCCTTTCTCCTGCAATTCACCGGAGAGGGTGATGGCCTGACCATTGCGGTTGAGGGTCATCAGATTAGCCATCGCCTGCGGCTTGCTGGCGATCCCCAGTTCAAGACCGTACAGCAGGCCGTAGAGAATATGCGCCGCGTCCAGCTCGCCGGCCACCAGCTTGTCGCGCACCGCCGCCCAGCTGGCTTCCTTACTCGCCACCAGGGTGATGCCATACTTTTTGTCAAACCCCTTCGCCGCGGCGATAGCCAGCGGCGCGCAATCGGTCAGCGGAATAAATCCGACCCGCACGCGGGTTTGCTCCGGTTTGTCCGATCCGCCGGCCCATGCGGCCTGCATCACCCCCGGCAGCAGCATCGCGCCACCCAGCGCGGCCCCTGCCTGCAGCAAGCGCCGCCGGGAAATTGAAAACTTGTCGCTCATATCCGCTCCACCACGCGCAAAAAAAAAGCGTCCGACAGTGCATACGCACTGCAGGACGCCTTTATCCACGGACACCCGAACCGCCATTGGTTCGTTGTCCGGACTTTTATTCACTCAATAAGTAATGCAAACGGGATGCCAGCTTTGGCAATGGCGCACTGGCAGGCTTTTTCCCAACGTTGGCCGGTTTTTCACGTAAAAGTGCACCGCCGACAGGCAGAGAATGCCCATCGATTGTGCATCTACTCCTTTGGTGTTAGCGGCCAAATCGCCTTCACCATCAGCAGCGCGCGGGCTATCTCAACCATGCGCTGATTTTTGTCCATGGCCATCTTGCGCAGCGTCTGCCAGGCCTGCTCCTCCTGCATTCCCTGGTGCGTCATCAGCAGGCTTTTCGCTTTTTCGATCAGCTTGCGTTCTTCGAGCGCGTCTTTCAGCGAGGCCAGCTGGCTGGAGAGCTGCTGCAGCTCATAGGCCTGCTGGCGCACCAGCGGCAGCAGCTGTTTATCCAGATGCGGCGTCAGGGTATCGACTTCCTCGCCGGCCAGCCAGCCAGGCGCGTCGTCCACTAACAGCGCGTCGGTGGCGTTCAGCAGATCGTCGATCAATTGCTCTTCCACTTCGCGCAGGTGTTCAAGCCGCTGGGTTTGCAGGCCAAACCAGCGCAGCGCCGTTTCCCCGCCGTCGGCGGCCGGCTGGCGGGTACAGGCGATCCGCCGCAGTTGCTCAATGTCCAGGCCGGCCTGGCATTGGGTGATAAACAGCTGGACGGTCGCCGGGCTGCCCAGCGCCTGAAAGCTGTCGAAGCAGGGCTGCTGACCGTCAATACGGTCCACCAGCTGCTGGCGCAGGCTGTCGCTGAACTCGCCGCGGGTAAAGCCCAGAGCGCCCAGCGCGCGCTCCTGACCCACCAGCTCTTTACCCTGCATAAAGCTGTACAGCGCGACCATGCGGCCGGCCACCGGCGGATCGTCAATGCTGTCATTGAGCTGCGGGACGATATTCAGCAGATGGCGGATGACACGGCTGAATTGCTCCGTCGCGGCTTCCGCGGCAATCTGCCGGCGGGCGATCTGCTCACGCAGCGCCGGAAGCTGCAGCAGATCGCCAACCGCCCTGGCAATGCGCCAGCACAGCGCGCTGCCGGCGACCGTACGTGCCCGTTCGAGGCTGGCATAGAACAGCGCTAACCGCTCATCAACCAGCGCCCCGCCCGCCCGACACTCCGCCGCATACAGTTGGCCGCCCGAGCAAAGAAAAATATTCGATGCCCCGCGCTCACACTGCAGCATATGCACCAGCGCGCTGAGCTGGCTGGCCAGTTCTCCCAGTTGGCTAAGCTGCTGAAGCTGTTGTTTTTGCAGGCGACGCGCCAGCTGCAGCCAGGCCGTCTCATCGTGCGCGTGACCAGTCGTATTATTCATACCCCTCCTCCGGGTTAACGCTTTATACTGCGGTAAAGCAATAACCGTGCCTTTAAGAAGGAGTTTGTATGCAACGTATTGTGATTATCGCCAACGGCGCCGCCTATGGCAGCGAATCCCTGTTCAACAGCCTGCGCCTGGCCATTGCCCTGCGCGAGCAACAGTCCGACCTCGATCTCAGGCTGTTTCTGATGTCCGACGCCGTCACCGCCGGGCTGCGCGGGCAGAAGCCGGCGGAAGGATACAATGTGCAGCAGATGCTGGAGATCCTCACCGCCCAGCAGGTGCCGGTGAAGTTGTGCAAAACCTGCGCGGACGGCCGCGGCGTCAGCGCGCTACCGCTGATTGACGGCGTGGAGGTCGGTACTCTGGTTGAGCTGGCCCAGTGGACGCTGGCGGCAGATAAAGTGCTGACCTTCTGAAGGTAGGCCGTCGAACGGGATGAAATGTCACGTATTGGCGCTTGAAGAGACAAAAAAAACGTTAGCTGAATGCTTTCAGGAAGAACGTCATTTTTGTTTAATCTTTATCCCTTTTTTTGATCAAAATCAGCATCCCGGCCCGCGCCGTTTGGTGTGATGCACAGAGCAAAGTGTGAACAATATCACGCGAGGACTGGGTGGGCAGGATGCTGTAGCGGGACAGAAACGGGGTACAAAAATGGCGATGGTTAAAGCAAGTTTGACGTTATTTGGTGGTGACACACTGGTGGTGCGGTGTTCAGAGCGCTGCCATATTCATCTAATGAGCGCGAAGGTCCCGGGCGATAGCCATGCGGATATTCTGAGCGTGCAGGATCGGGATAGCGCCTATCTGACGGTGCCCTACAGCGGCACCTGGAACGTGCTTATCGACAGTCACAGCCAGTCACTGGAGCACTCCATCAGCTACGTTCCGGCCTGACAGTTACTATCAGAACACACGCCCGGCCGTGCCGGGCGTGAGATTCATGACAAACCTCATGCAATCATTGTACTTGCAGATTGCACCAGAAAAATAACAAGGAAAATCAATTTATTGATTTTCGGCTGATAACCACCAGTAAGGAAAAACCACGCTTTTTCCTTACTGGTCAGCAATCGGACGCCCGGCCATGCCGGGCGTTTTTCTTTTGCGCGCGCTCAGGCCAGGCCCGGCGTCGGACTCTCGCCCAACAGCGCGCGTACGCTGGCCACCAGGTCATCGAGACTGGCGTCGTGCATCCCCAGCTTGCTTAGCGCCTGCTCGAGCGAAAACAGATACTGGGCGTTGGTGCCGAGCGGCCCGCTGGCCCGGGCGATCAGCGGGGCGATAACCTGGGCGCTGGTATCCGGTTCAAACAGTGGATGGCGCGGATCCATAATAAACACCAGGGCATTCACCGTCCGTCCGTCGTCCAGCTCCAGCTTGCACCAGGTGGGCAGATAGCAGCCGGTGATCATCTCCCGCTTCCACAGCAGGGTCAGTTCTTCTTCCAGCGTGTCGTCAGGCAAACGATAGGCGACGCCGGTGGTTCGGCCGCCCTCTTTGAGAGCCAGCATGCGGCCCGGCTGGCAGGCGCTACCGCGCCCGGCGGTCAACCGCAGGCAAAACGCACGATGCCAGCCCGGCAGCGTACCGGTGCAGGACTCGCGATAATTGAGCGCCGGGTTCCAGATAAGCGAACCGTAGCCAAAGATCCATACTGAGCCATCATCCGGGCGGCAGGCCAGCGTCGCCGCCAGCGAGGCTGCACGTTGTTCTGCCGACCAGAGTAGCGATTCCTCAATAGCGCCAAACGCTGTCTTACAATCCGCATTCATTAAGAAATCACGAGTTAACACTGTTTACTACCTCCGCCACTGCCCGCTTCCCGGCGTTCGTCTCATGCATCCGTCAATATTGCTGAAATATTATCCAGCTTTATCCTTCAATAAGCAATCAGCGGGGCGCTGGCAAGCATAAAAGCGGCGTCAGCAATTATTTTTTCTTATGCCACTTATCATCATCGCCTTTCTCGTAACTGTTCTTCACCGCCGCCCAGGCGACTTTGTGCGCCGTCTCTTCGCGGCTGGCGTCATCGCGCCGCTCATCTTTATCTTTATATTGATCCCAGGCGCTGTTAAACGCTTCTTTATAAATTTCCTGCGCATGAGCAGGCAGAACATGCTGAACGCTGTCGGGGAGTTCTTGTTTATTGCGATAGGGCATACTGACCTCCTGTTTGAGCATTAAATTTAAGTCTGGTACGCAAGCGGCTGGCTATCAAGGTCAAAATGAGTAGAAAAATTATTTTAGTAATTATCTGAATAGTAAGAACTAAATAGTGGTAAACATAAATTATAATAAACTAATCAAGATATCACTCGATACCCGTAAATTTAAGTAAAAAACCAGCGGTAATTTATCAAAATCTGTTACTTTACCGCCCTACGTTTTTATAATTATAACACCTGCATAAATGGAGATGGTTCATGACCCATGCACATGAGGCGGTAAAAACCCGCCATAAGGAGTCTTCCCTCGTCTTTCCGGTGCTGGCGCTGGCGGTGCTGTTTTTCTGGGGCAGCAGCCAGTCACTGCCAGTGGTTATCGCAATTAATATCCTCGCGCTGGTCGGTATTTTAAGCAGCGCCTTCAGCGTGGTCCGCCACGCCGACGTCCTCGCCCACCGCCTGGGCGAACCCTATGGCTCCCTGATTCTCAGTCTGTCGGTGGTTATCCTTGAGGTCAGTCTGATCTCCGCCTTAATGGCCACCGGCGACGCCGCGCCGACCCTGATGCGTGATACGCTCTACTCCATTATTATGATCGTCACCGGCGGTCTGGTCGGTTTCTCTCTGCTGCTGGGCGGGCGTAAATTTGCCACCCAATATATGAATCTGTTCGGCATTAAGCAGTATCTTATCGCCCTGTTTCCGCTGGCGATTATCGTGCTGGTGTTTCCGATGGCGCTGCCGGGCGCAAACTTCAGCACCGGGCAATCGCTGTTGGTGGCGGTGATCTCGGCGGCCATGTACGGCGTTTTCCTGCTGATTCAAACCAAAACCCATCAGAGTCTGTTTGTTTATGAGCATGAAGACGACAGCGACGATGACGACCCGCACCACGGTAAACCGTCTGCCCACAGCAGCGGGTGGCATACCGCCTGGCTGCTGGTGCACCTGGTGGCAGTGATCGCGGTCACCAAAATGAACGCCAATCCGCTGGAAACGCTGTTGACCAGCATGAACGCCCCGGTGGCCTTTACCGGCTTCCTGGTGGCCCTGCTGATCCTGTCGCCGGAAGGCCTTGGCGCCCTCAAAGCGGTGCTCAACAATCAGGTACAGCGGGCGATGAACCTGTTTTTCGGCTCCGTACTGGCCACCATCTCGCTGACGGTCCCGGTGGTCACCCTCATCGCCTTCCTGACCGGCAATGAGCTGCGCTTTGGCCTTGGCGCCCCGGAGATGGTGGTGATGGTCGCCTCGCTGGTGCTGTGCCATATCTCCTTCTCCACCGGGCGCACCAATGTGCTGAACGGCGCGGCCCACCTGGCGCTGTTCGCCGCCTATCTGATGACCATTTTCGCCTGACCCCGCTTACCCGCCCGGCGGAGTCCGGGCGAAAAAAAAGCCTGCCGGTGTTAACACCGGCAGGCTTTTTCTGTGATGCGGTCAGGCTTACTTGCTGGTATCCAGCTCGTCGAAGCTTTTCACCAGATCGTCAATCGCTTTCATCTGCTTGAGGAACGGCTCCAGTTTATCCAGCGGCAGCGCGGACGGGCCGTCGCATTTCGCGTGGTCCGGATCCGGATGCGCTTCGATAAACAGACCGGCGATACCTACCGCCATACCGGCGCGGGCCAGCTCGCTCACCTGCGCGCGGCGACCGCCGGAGGCAGCGCCAAACGGGTCGCGGCACTGCAGCGCGTGGGTGACGTCGAAGATAACCGGCGAGTTGTTGGAGGCTTTCTTCATCACGCCGAAGCCGAGCATATCCACGACCAGGTTGTCGTAACCGAAGTTAGCGCCGCGGTCGCAGAGGATCACTTTGTCGTTACCGCCTTCGATAAACTTATCGACGATATTGCCCATCTGACCCGGGCTGACGAACTGCGGCTTCTTGACGTTGATCACCGCCCCGGTTTTGGCCATCGCTTCCACCAGGTCAGTCTGGCGCGCGAGGAAGGCCGGAAGCTGGATCACGTCCACCACGTCAGCCACCGGCTGCGCCTGGCTGGCTTCATGAACGTCGGTGATGATTTTCACGCCAAAGGTCTGCTTCAGCTCCTGGAAAATCTTCATCCCTTCTTCCAGACCCGGACCACGATAGGAGTGGATGGAGGAACGGTTGGCTTTATCAAAGGAGGCTTTGAAGACGTAGGGGATGCCAAGCTTCTGCGTAACGGTGACGTAATGTTCACAGATGCGCATCGCCAGATCGCGCGACTCCAGCACGTTCATCCCGCCGAACAGCACGAACGGCAGGTCGTTCGCTACGTTGATATCACCAATGCTAACCACTTTTTGTTTCATAAGTTCGCCTTATCAGGGTGTAACCGGAATGGTTCCAGACTAATGCAATGTAATTTGTTTGTGCGAAATCGTGTTGATCTGCGCGCGGATCATCTCACTGATCGGATCCTCCGGGCACTGCTCAACGAAATAGCTCAGATCCAACAGCGCCACGTGATCGCAGTCCAACTGGGCGTATATCAGCCCGCGGTCGCGGATCTCATACGGATCTTCCGGGTTAAACTGCAGCAGCGCTTCGCTGGCGCGCAGAGCCAGCTCCATCTGCCGCTCTTCCATCAGCGCCGACTTCAGGGTGTCCAGCAGCTTGCGGATCACCTCGGCGTTATCCGCTTCGTCGAGATCTTCATTAAACAGTTCCGCCACCGGCCCGATGTTGCCCTTCAGCCATACCTCCAGGGTATGTTCGTCGAGGGTCTCGCCGTTAAACGGATTAATCAGCCACATCTCTTCGCTGGTTTCCGGATCCGCACGCAACAGCATTTGGGTCGGGAAGATCACCGGCACCACCGGCAGCGCCAGGCGCTGGGCGATCCACAGCAGGATCGCGCCTAACGACACCGCGCTCCCCTGACGGTTGACCAGCACTTTATCCAGCCATAACGCGTCGGAAAGACGATAAATGCCCTGCGACGCGCCAAAGCCCCACTCGTCGTAAAACAGCGCCAGCAGGCGTTCTATCTGGCGCTCCTGGTCCCACGACGGCGCAATCTCCTCCTGCGCGAGGCGCAGCAGCCGCTGCAGCTCTTCCTCGACAAAACGCGACGGAAAATCGTCGCGGACCTGTTCAGAAATGAGGACCATGCCATCACACAATGGCGCTTTGTTAAATTCGAAATCCGCTAATGACCCCATGCCCTACCCCAGTATCGGTATTCTTGTGATGGCGAGTTGAATGATAATAAACAACACCACCAGCGCCAGCAGGAACGCGATAAAACGGCTCTGCTGGCTGCGCGGACGACGGCGGCCCAGCGCGATAAAACCTAATGCGATGTAAATGATAACGCCAAACAGCTTTTCAGTCAGCCATGCGCCGTCTTCGGTGAACGGCAGGTAGTGCGTTATCGCCATTAAACCCGCACCGCTGAGAAACAGCAGCGTATCGCTGCAGTGCGGCGCAATTCGCACCCACCGCTGGTTCAGCAGCGGGCTCTGATGATACATCCACCAGTAACGTAAAACGAACAATCCTACCGACACCACCACGCTGGCGATGTGCAGGTAGAGGACAGCCGTGAATAAGTTCATCAGCCAACGTTCTCCATGTCGGGTAAACGTCCGAGAGTCAGACGTTCATTGTCGCCATAGTCGCGACAGGTCGCGACGTCGAGATAGCCCGCTTCGCGGAACAGGGCGCGAACCGCCTCGCCCTGGGTCCAGCCATGCTCCAGCAGCATCCAGCCGCCGGGCAGCAGATACTGCCGTCCCTCGCGGATAATCTGCGCCAGATCCGCCAGCCCCTGATCGGCAGCAACCAGCGCCGTCAACGGCTCAAAGCGCACATCGCCCTCGGCGAGATGCGTGTCGGCGCCGTCGATATAGGGTGGATTACTGACGATCATGGCAAAACGCTGCCCGGCCAGCGCGCTAAACCAGTCGCTTTGCCGTATCGTCACGTTAGCGATGTCCAGATGAGCGGCATTGCGCAATGCCAGCGCCACGGCGTCCGGCATCACATCCACCGCGGTGACCTCGCAATCCGGACGCTCGCTGGCCAGCGCCAGAGCAATGGCGCCGGTCCCGGTGCCGAGGTCGAGAATACGGCACGGCACGGCAGGCAGTCGCGCCAGCGCCTGCTCCACCAGACACTCGGTATCCGGTCGGGGGATCAGCGTCGCCGGGGAGACGAACAGCGGCAGCGACCAGAACTCACGCTGCCCAACCAGGTGGGCAATGGGTTCTCCGCGCTGACGTCGCTGCAGGAGCGCCTCCAGCGTCGTCGCCTCGTCAGCGGACAGCGTCGTTTCGCCGAAGGCCAAAATCCAGGTGCGCGCCCGGCCGGTAACATGTCCCAGCAGGATCTCGGCATCGCGTCGCGGGCTGTCGCTTTCACGCAGTCGGGCGATCGCCTGCTGCAGCCAGGCCTGAAAGGTCATCATTCCTGCTCGGACAGCGCCGCCAGCTGATCGGCCTGATATTCCTGAACAATTGGCTCAATCAGCATATCGAGTTTGCCTTCCATGGTTTCATCCAGACGATAAAGCGTCAGGTTGATGCGGTGGTCGGTCACGCGCCCCTGTGGGAAATTGTAAGTGCGGTTACGGTCGCTACGATCGCCGCTGCCCAGCAGGTTACGGCGCGTGGAGGCTTCCGCCTGCTGACGCTTGGCCACTTCGGCGGCGCGGATACGCGCCCCCAGCACTGACAACGCCTTGGCTTTGTTTTTATGCTGGGAACGTTCGTCCTGACACTCCACCACGATGCCGGTCGGCAGGTGAGTAATACGGATAGCTGAGTCGGTGGTGTTGACGTGCTGACCGCCCGCGCCGGAGGAGCGGAAAGTATCGATGCGCAGATCCGCCGGGTTAATGTCCGGCATTTCGGCTTCCGGCAGCTCCGGCATCACCGCCACGGTGCAGGCGGAGGTATGAATACGCCCCTGCGATTCGGTGGCCGGCACACGCTGCACGCGATGGCCGCCGGATTCAAATTTCAGCCGACCGTAAACGCCGTCGCCGCTGAATTTGGCGATCACCTCTTTGAAACCGCCGTGTTCACCTTCGTTGGCGCTGAGGATCTCCACCTGCCAGCGACGCGATTCCGCATAGCGGCTGTACATGCGGAACAGATCGCCGGCAAACAGCGCCGCTTCGTCACCGCCGGTTCCGGCGCGCACTTCCACGAAAGCGTTACGCTCGTCATCGGGATCTTTCGGCAACAGCAGCACCTGCAGCTGTTGCTCCAGCTGGTCGCCTTTTTCTTTGGCGTCACGCAGCTCTTCCTGCGCCATTTCGCGCATCTCCGGATCGTCGAGCATCATCTGCGCAGTTTCGATATCCTCCTGCACCTGACGCCAGTCGGTATAGCAGCGCGCCACATCGCTCAGTTGAGCATATTCCCGCGACAGCGCGCGGAATTTATCCTGATCGGCAATCGTCGCGGCATCGCCGAGCAGCGCCTGCACTTCTTCATGGCGCTCGTACAACGCTTCCAGTTTGGCAACAATAGAAGACTTCATAGGCGTGAATTCACCCTGTCCTGAAAATAAGAGAAAGGTGCGCTATTCCAGCCCGAGGCTGTTGCGCAGAATATGCAGGCGTTCGTCGTCCCCGTCACGGGCGGCCTGCTGAAGAGATTTGGTTGGCGCGTGGATCAGGCGGTTGGTCAGCTTGCGGGCCAGATCCTGCATAATTTCCTGGGCATCACCGCCCTGCTCCAGCGCGGCCAGCGCCTTCGCGGTCAGCTCCTCACGGACCTGCTCAGACTGAGAACGGTATTCGCGAATCGTCTCGCTGGCGCTCTGCGCGCGCAGCCAGGCCATAAATTCGCTGGTCTCCTGCTCGACGATCGATTCCGCCTGCACCGCCGCGGCTTTACGCTGCGCCAGGTTATGCTGAATGATGTTTTGCAGATCGTCGACGCTGTAAAGGTAGGCGTTGGCCAGTTTGCCGACCTCCGGTTCGACATCGCGCGGAACGGCGATATCCACCAGCAGCATCGGCTGGTTACGCCGCGCCTTAAGCGCGCGCTCCACCATGCCTTTGCCGATGATCGGCAGCGGGCTGGCGGTGGAGCTGATAATAATGTCGGCCTCTTTCAGCCGTTCGTCGATATCGCTGAGGGCAATCACCTCGGCGCCCACTTCGTCCGCCAGCGCCTGGGCGCGTTCGCGGGTGCGGTTGGCAATCACCATTTTGCGCACGTGATGTTCGCGAAGATGGCGCGCCACCAGTTCGATGGTTTCACCGGCGCCGACCAGTAACACGGTGACGCTGGAGAGCGATTCAAAGATTTGCCGCGCCAGGGTACAGGCGGCGAACGCGACGGAAACGGCGCTGGCGCCGATATCGGTTTCGGTACGCACACGCTTTGCCACCGAGAACGATTTCTGGAACATCCGCTCCAGTTCGCTGACGTTCAGATGACCGCGGCTGGAATCAGCAAACGCTTTTTTCACCTGGCCGAGGATCTGCGGCTCGCCCAGCACCAGCGAATCGAGGCCGCTGGCGACGCGCATCAGATGGCTGACGGCGTCATTATCCTGGTGCCAGTAGAGGCTCTTACGCAGGTCTTCTTCGTTGAGGCCGTGATAGTTGCACAGCCAGCGGATCAGCGCTTCCTGCAGATTGTCCTGCTCTTCGACGCTGAGATAGAGTTCCGTGCGGTTGCAGGTCGACAGCACTACCCCCCCCTGCACCATCGGCTGAGCCAGCAAGCTCTCCAGCGCCTGATCGAGCGTTTCCGGCGAAAACGTCACACGTTCTCGCAGGTCGACCGGCGCTGTTTTGTGATTGATGCCAAGAGCTAAAAGGGTCATTGTGAGGGAGTAGTACCAGCGTTGCTAAGGTTAGTCTGAGTGCATCATACAGGATGCGCGTAATCAATAAAAGAGAGGCTCCCCTTTTGGAGTAATAGCCAAAGCAAGACCGCCATTAACGTTAATTTTTTGATTTCAGACAACTTGAACGTAGACGCTATCGCCCGGCGACGCTAGCATTAAGGGTTATAAATGTAACCTGCTACACAAATCGGCCCGCTGTTCCCCTGCCGCCGTTTTTCCCTGTAGACATCAAGGATTTGTCATCATTATGAATCGACTGTTCCGCTTGCTGCCGCTGGCCAGCCTCGTCCTCACCGCCTGTTCTCTTCATACGCCGCAAGGGCCTGGCAAAAGCCCGGATTCGCCGCAGTGGCGTCAGCACCAGCAGGCTGTTCGCAGCCTCAACCAGTTCCAGACTCGCGGGGCGTTTGCCTATCTTTCCGATGAGCAAAAAGTCTATGCTCGCTTCTTCTGGCAACAGACCGGCCAGGACCGCTATCGCCTGCTGCTGACCAACCCGCTGGGCAGCACCGAGCTGTCGCTGACCGCGCAGCCAGGCAGCGTGCAGCTGATCGATAACAAAGGCCAGACCTACACCGCCACCGATGCCGAAGAGATGATCGGCCGCCTGACCGGGATGCCGATCCCGCTGAACAGCCTGCGCCAGTGGATCATCGGCCTGCCGGGCGACGCCACCGACTATTCGCTGGACGATCAGTACCGTCTGCGTGAACTTAACTACACGCAAAATGGCAAAACCTGGCACGTCACCTACGGCGGCTACACCAGCGATACCCAGCCAGCCCTGCCGTCTAATGTCGAGCTGAACAATGGCGCTCAGCGCATCAAGCTGAAGATGGATAACTGGATCGTGAAATGATGAGCCGCTGGCCCTCTCCTGCAAAACTGAATCTGTTTTTATATATCACCGGCCAGCGGGCCGATGGCTACCATACCCTGCAGACGCTGTTTCAGTTTCTCGACTATGGCGACACCTTGACAATCGAACCGCGAACTGACGGTCAACTGCGCCTGCTGACGCCGGTGGCCGGCGTGCCGGACGAGGAGAACCTGATCGTTCGCGCTGCGCGTCTGCTGATGCGTGCCGCCAGCGAAAGCGACCGCCTGCCGGCGGGTAGCGGCGCCGATATCAGTGTCGACAAGCGCCTGCCGATGGGCGGCGGCCTGGGCGGCGGCTCATCCAATGCCGCCACCGTGCTGGTGGCGCTCAACCATCTCTGGGGCTGCGGTCTCTCGGAAGAGGAGCTGGCGACCCTGGGCCTTCAGCTGGGGGCCGATGTGCCGGTCTTCGTGCGCGGTCATGCCGCCTTTGCCGAAGGAGTCGGCGAAATTCTGACGCCGGTGGAGCCCGAGGAAAAATGGTACCTGGTGGCGCACCCGGGGGTCAGTATTCCGACGCCAGTCATTTTTCGCGATCCGGAGCTACCACGAAATACCCCGCGCCGGTCAATTAATACGTTATTAAATTGTGAATTCAGCAACGATTGCGAGCTTATCGCAAGAAAACGTTTTCGCGAGGTTGATGCAGCGCTTTCCTGGCTGTTAGAATATGCGCCGTCACGCCTGACCGGCACAGGGGCCTGTGTGTTTGCTGAATTTAACACCGAATCCGCTGCCCGTCAGGTGCTGGACACTGCCCCGGCATGGCTAAATGGCTTTGTAGCGCGCGGAGTTAACCTCTCGCCGCTCAAGCAGGCCCTGCTCTGAATCCTGCGCCGTGATGGCGCAACGATAACGAGTCAACCGGGGAAATTGAGTTACGGTGACAACGTCACCCTGTTCCAGACGTTGCATCGTGCTCTTTAAATACACCGACTGGATCGAATGGCGCCAGCCCGCACATTATTGGCCCACTCATCCACCACTGGACGCATGCCTGAGGTTCTTCTCGTGCCTGATATGAAGCTTTTTGCTGGTAACGCCACCCCGGAACTAGCACAACGTATTGCCAACCGCCTGTACACTTCTCTTGGCGACGCCGCTGTAGGTCGTTTTAGCGACGGCGAAGTCAGCGTACAAATCAATGAAAACGTACGCGGTGGTGATATTTTCATCATCCAGTCCACTTGTGCTCCCACCAATGACAACCTGATGGAACTGGTTGTTATGGTTGATGCTCTGCGTCGTGCTTCGGCAGGTCGTATCACCGCCGTTATCCCTTACTTCGGTTATGCTCGCCAGGACCGTCGTGTTCGTTCTGCTCGTGTGCCAATCACCGCGAAAGTGGTGGCGGATTTCCTGTCCAGCGTCGGCGTTGACCGCGTGCTGACCGTTGACCTGCACGCAGAACAGATCCAGGGCTTCTTCGATGTGCCAGTTGATAACGTGTTCGGCAGCCCAATCCTGCTGGAAGATATGCTGCAGCTGAACCTGGACAACCCGATTGTGGTTTCTCCGGACATCGGCGGCGTCGTGCGTGCCCGCGCTATCGCTAAACTGCTGAATGATACCGATATGGCTATCATCGACAAGCGCCGTCCGCGCGCCAACGTCTCCCAGGTGATGCATATCATCGGCGACGTGGCTGGTCGTGACTGCGTGATGGTCGACGATATGATCGACACCGGCGGCACCCTGTGTAAAGCGGCAGAAGCGCTGAAAGAGCGTGGCGCGAAACGCGTATTCGCTTACGCCACGCACCCGATCTTCTCCGGTAACGCTATCCAGAACATCAAAAACTCTGTGATTGATGAATTTGTCGTTTGCGATACCATTCCGCTGGCACCCGAAATTAAAGCGCTGGATAAAGTGCGTACTCTGACGCTCTCCGGTATGCTGGCTGAAGCTATTCGCCGTATCAGCAATGAAGAATCTATCTCTGCTATGTTCGAACATTAATCGAGCCGAGCATAAAAACCCGCTGCGGCGGGTTTTTTTGTCTCTGAATTTTTAATTCTTCCACAAAATCATTTGGCATGCGTCAAGGCGGCAAGTGAATGAATCCCCGGGAGCGTACAGGCAGTACGTGACCGGGGTAAATGAACGCAGCCAACACAGAGGCATCCCGAAGGATGACGTGGAAATGACCAATGCCTCCTTCACCTGCCATTTAGTTGACAGATGATGCGCTCATGGATGAAACATTATTGTGAACAGATTATTTTCCTCACATGTGATGCCTTTCCGCGCCCTCATCGACGCTTGTTGGAAAGAAAAGTACACCACCGCCCGCTTTACCCGCGACCTGATCGCCGGGATCACCGTCGGGATCATTGCGATTCCGCTGGCGATGGCGCTGGCGATTGGCAGCGGTGTGCCGCCGCAGTACGGCCTCTATACTTCAGCGGTGGCAGGGATTGTGATCGCCTTAACCGGCGGGTCGCGCTTTAGCGTTTCCGGTCCGACCGCCGCCTTTGTGGTGATCCTCTATCCGGTTTCCCAGCAGTTTGGTCTGGCGGGGCTACTGGTGGCGACGCTGATGTCGGGGATCTTTTTAATTCTCTTTGGTCTGGCGCGCTTTGGCCGTCTGATCGAATATATCCCGCTGTCGGTGACTCTCGGTTTCACCTCCGGGATCGGTATCACCATCGGTACCATGCAGATTAAAGACTTCCTCGGCCTGCAGATGCCCCATGTGCCGGAGCATTACCTGCAGAAAGTGGCGGCGCTGGCGATGGCCCTGCCAACGATTAACCCCGGCGATGCAGCCATCGGCGTCGTCACCCTTGGCACCTTGATCCTCTGGCCGCGGCTGGGTATCCGTCTGCCGGGCCACCTTCCGGCGCTGCTGGCCGGCTGCGCGGTGATGCTGGTGGTTAATTTGCTCGGCGGCGATGTCGCCACAATTGGCTCGCAGTTCCACTATCAGCTGGCAGACGGCACTCAGGGCAACGGTATTCCGCAACTTTTGCCGCAGCTGGTATTGCCCTGGGATATGCCGGGTTCAAACTTTACCCTGAGCTGGGCCTCGCTGCAGGCTCTGCTGCCTGCCGCGTTCTCCATGGCGATGCTCGGCGCCATTGAATCTCTGCTGTGCGCGGTGGTGCTTGATGGCATGACCGGTACCAAGCATAAAGCCAACAGCGAGCTGATTGGCCAGGGGCTGGGCAACATCGTTGCGCCGTTCTTCGGCGGGATCACTGCCACCGCGGCGATTGCCCGCTCGGCGGCAAACGTCCGCGCCGGCGCCACATCGCCGGTGGCCGCCGTGATCCACGCCCTGCTGGTGATCCTGGCGCTGCTGATCCTCGCCCCGCTGCTCTCCTGGCTGCCGCTGTCGGCGATGGCCGCCCTGCTGCTGATGGTGGCATGGAATATGAGCGAGGCGCATAAAGTGATCAACCTGCTGCGCCACGCACCGAAAGACGACATCGTGGTGATGCTGATGTGCATGTCGCTGACGGTGCTGTTTGATATGGTGATTGCCATCAGCGTCGGGATCGTGCTGGCCTCGCTGCTGTTTATGCGCCGTATCGCGCGCATGACCCATCTGGCGCCGGTCAACGTCGAGGTGCCAGACGATGTGCTGGTGCTGCGGGTGATTGGGCCGCTGTTCTTTGCCGCCGCCGAAGGCTTGTTCAACGACCTGGAGACCCGGATCGCCGGCAAGCGCATCGTGGTGCTGAAATGGGACGCGGTGCCGGTTCTCGACGCCGGTGGTCTGGATGCCTTCCAGCGCTTTGTGAACAAACTGCCGGAAGGCTGTGAATTGCGCGTATCTAACCTCGAGTTTCAGCCGCTGCGCACGTTAGCGCGCGCCGGCGTCAAGCCGCTGCCCGGACGCCTGAGCTTCTACCCCGATCGTCAGGCCGCGCTGGCTGACCTGTGATCACCCGGCGGCAGGCCCCTGCGCCTGCCGCATCAAGGCTCCGGTCGCCTGCTGCAGCCAGCTCAGCACCGCCGGCGTCATCCAGGTGCCCTTCATCAAATGCGGCTCCTGCTCCATTGCCCGACGAAACTTCTGCAACGTCTGCGGCCGGGTACCGGCGTAGGACTGAAACAGTTCAAGCCACGCCCGGGCCAGCGCCTGACCCGACGCCGAGTCCGGCGCTACGCCCTCCCGGCACGCCTGATGCAGCTTCGCCACCAGCGCAGGCCACTCCTGTAGCCGGTCGAAATAGTGTCGGCGGGTGAACGCCATCTCCTCGTCGTCGAGGTAACGAGCCCAGATGGCCAGTTTGCTTTCGGCAAAGGCCTCGGTGATAAAGGCGATGATGGCCGGGGTGACGCCGGTCTGTTCAACCATTTGCGGCTCGGCGGCATGCATCTCGTTCAGGCGGGTCAGAAACTCCGGGCGCCCTGCCGTATCCTGCTCCAGGCGCTCCATCCAGCGCGTCGCCAGACTCATCGCCTGCGGACTGTCCGTCGGGCAGCCGCTCGCCATCAGCGTCTGCACCTCCTCTGTTAGCTCGCGCCACGCCTGCGCGCGCTGTTCATCCTGTGCCGCAAACGGCAGCGCGGCTAACTCCTGTTGACTAAACCAACGATCGTACATTTTCATTAACTCCAGCGTCTGTAGCCAGGACTCCAGATCGGGTTCATTGCCGCCCGCCAGCGCCTCGCGCAGCACCAACAGCCGGTCGCGCAGCCTGCCGACATCGCGCAATTGGGCGTTGAGCGTCTCTATCTGCTGCGTCAGCAGCTCGGGTAGCGACAGCGTTTGCCGATCGAGATAGTCCTTGATGGTGGCGAGCGTCAGCCCGGCCTGCGCCAGCGCCTTTATCATATGCAGGCGCTGAACCGCGGACAGGTTATAGAGCCGATAGCCCGCCTCGCTTCTGGCCGAAGGCGTTAACAGCCCCGTCTGTTCATAATGATGCAGCGTACGCACCGTCATTCCGGCGCGCTTCGCCAGCTCTCCCACCTGAATTAACATGACTGCTCCTCTCTGTGGCCAGGTCCGCTACTCTGCTGCCTGACGTAACGTCAGGGTCAAGCGAAAACCTCATTTGCTATTCATTGTGGCGGCAACCTTAGCAGCACGGAGGTCAGGACGGAATGGGGTCGTATGGTGATGGGGAAAAGAGGAGGAAATAACGAGAGTCACAGGAAAACGCATCGGCCTTCAGGGGCCGATGCGGGAAATCATGCTACGGTTAGCTGTGGCGATGCTGATTACGACGGCAGCGTTTATCATAGTGGCGCACCCACCAGTAGCGGTCGCTGACCTGCTCGTGGCCGCCAATACGGGCACCGGCCAGCCAGAGCACGGCGCCAACGAAGATGCTTAAGATTGCGCCATGTGCAAAGAATTGCGGCAGGTTAAGCTGCGGAAGCTGGTTCAGAATGGAGTAACCTACCCCCACAACCATCACCACCAACCCTAACCCCATGAGTACGTTACCGAGTAACGAAGCGTTTTTGCGTTTCATGTGTCACCTCCGGACTTTGGGTTGCCAGGGAATATCCCCAAATCTTATAGGTGTAGTATAGACAGGGTCCCTGCCCTGGAGTGCGCCCACGATCACATTAGTGAACACCGATTAGACAAATATTTACAAATAAGCCTCTGAACAATATCAAATTCTAATGATTCAGGTGGGTAATCATCAATGCTGGTATTGTCTCATGGGCAGAACTTTGTCAAGCGCGCCCGCAGACAGTACACTACGCGGCAGAGAATGCCCCATGCAGGAAAGAAAACGTGACCATTAAACTGATTGTCGGCCTGGCCAACCCCGGTGCGGAATATGCCGCCACCCGGCACAACGCTGGCGCCTGGTATGTAGATTTACTGGCGGATCGCCATCGTGCGCCGCTGCGCGAAGAGAGCAAGTTCTTCGGCTACACCTCGCGCATCAATCTGGCGGGCGAAGACGTTCGCCTGCTGGTTCCTACGACGTTTATGAACCTCAGCGGTAAAGCAGTGGCTGCAATGGCGACCTTTTATCGCATTAACCCGGATGAAATTCTGGTCGCCCATGATGAGCTGGATTTGCCGCCCGGGGTGGCGAAATTCAAGCTTGGCGGTGGCCATGGCGGCCACAACGGCCTAAAGGACATCATCAGTAAGCTCGGCAATAACCCGAACTTTCACCGCTTACGCGTCGGGATCGGCCATCCGGGTGACAAAAACAAGGTTGTCGGCTTTGTACTCGGCAAACCGCCGGCCAGCGAGCAGAAACTGATTGATGATGCTGTCGACGAAGCGGCGCGCTGCACCGAAATCTGGTTAAAGGACGGGCTGACCAAAGCCACCAACCGCTTACATGCCTTTAAGGCGCAATAAGCCGTTGTCGTGCGGCATTTTTGCCGCGCACCGTGTATAATAGGCAAAGCTATTCAATTTTCTGCAATCTGTTGCTTATAACAGATTGATTATCCAAAGATTAAGGTGATTTAAATCATGGGATTCAAATGCGGTATCGTCGGTTTGCCCAACGTCGGCAAATCCACCCTGTTCAATGCGCTCACCAAAGCGGGTATTGAAGCGGCCAACTTCCCCTTCTGTACCATTGAGCCGAACACCGGTGTCGTACCGATGCCCGATCCGCGTCTGGACAAGCTGGCTGAAATCGTCAAACCGCAGCGCATCCTGCCGACGACGATGGAATTCGTTGATATCGCGGGCCTGGTGAAAGGCGCGTCCAAAGGCGAAGGTCTTGGCAACCAGTTTCTGACCAACATCCGTGAAACCGAAGCCATCGGTCACGTGGTTCGCTGCTTTGAAAACGACAACATTATCCACGTTAACAACAAAGTGGATCCGGCTGACGACATCGACGTTATCAACACCGAGCTGGCACTCTCCGATCTGGACACCTGCGAGCGCGCTATCCACCGTGTGCAGAAGAAAGCTAAAGGCGGCGATAAAGACGCTAAAGCTGAGCTGGCGGCGCTGGAAAAATGCCTGCCGCAGCTGGAAAATGCCGGCATGCTGCGTTCACTGAAAAACCTGACCGACGAAGACAAAGCAGCGATTAAATACCTCAGCTTCCTGACGCTGAAGCCGACCATGTATATCGCCAACGTCAATGAAGACGGCTTTGAGAATAACCCTTATCTCGATAAAGTCCGTGAAATTGCCGCCGCCGAAGGTTCTGTGGTCGTCGCCGTTTGCGCCGCCGTTGAGTCCGATATTGCCGAGCTGGACGACGCTGACCGCGACGAGTTTATGGCCGAGCTGGGTCTCGAAGAGCCAGGCCTCAACCGCGTGATCCGCGCCGGTTACGAGCTGCTGAATCTGCAGACCTACTTCACCGCTGGGGTGAAGGAAGTTCGCGCATGGACCATCCCGGTCGGGGCAACCGCGCCGCAGGCAGCCGGTAAGATCCACACTGACTTCGAAAAAGGTTTTATCCGCGCGCAGACCATCGCCTATGAAGACTTTATTACCTACAAAGGCGAACAGGGTGCAAAAGAAGCCGGTAAAATGCGTGCTGAAGGTAAAGACTACATCGTGAAAGATGGCGATGTGATGAACTTCCTGTTCAACGTCTGATCCCGCTGGCTGGCGTTTTCGCCACCACCGCGTCATAAAAATCCACGCAGCGGCGTGGATTTTTTTTTCCCGGACGACACGCTACTCCACAATATGGGTCTCTTCAGCCGCCTCATAGCCATCAACGATCTGCACAATTTTCTTTAACTCGCCCTCGATGAAAGCCGGGGTGGCGCTTTCCCCTGAGGCCGGGTGATGAAGCTCGACCGAGATGCCGCTGGCGGCATTGGTCAGTGACAGACTGATCTCCTGCTGGCTCGCTGCGGACGATGGTCGCCCGATTTGCTGCACGATGGCCGCCGCCGCCGCGCGCGTATCAACGTCTGCGAGATGCCCCCACCTCATTTCAACATGTCCCTGCTGCCCTGCCTTTATCACCTGCAGCGTATAGCCGCTTCTTGCCGTTGCCATGTCTTTTCCTCCGGTTTCGTTGCCCGGGCGTCACATTATCAGCCCGGTTTTATCAGCAAAGTTCGTTCACGTGCGCCTTGCCGTTAATGACTCTTTTCCACATAGGTCTGCATGTTTTCTTTGGTCACTAACTCAAACGGGATCCAGACATGAGACTCGACCTTTTCTCCTTTAATCAGCTTCAGCGCTACCGCTAAGGCCGTTTTGCCCTGACCGACGGCGTCCTGGAAGACCGTCACCTGGATCTTATCGCTGGCCAGGGCTTTCAGCCCGTCCGGCGTGGCGTCGATCCCACCGATCAACAGCTTCTTCTGGCTCTTCTCCAGCGCCATCGCCGCGCCAATCGCCATCTCATCGTTGTTCGCCGCCACAATATCAATCGCTTCCCCGTTGCCTGTCCAGTTCTGCATCAGATCCATTCCCTCGCTGCGGGAATAGTTGGCCGGCTGTTTCTGCACCACTTTCATTGCCGGATATTTGGCCACCACCTGCTCGACGTCTTTGGTGCGCTGCAGCGCGCCGGCGTCAGTGAGATTGCCGATCATGATGGCGACATTGCCTTTGTAGTTCGCCAGCTTCGCCAGCGCCTCCATCTGCAATGTGCCGGACTCCCGCTCGTCCGAACCGACAAACACCACGCCAGGCGGTAACGTTTTATCCCCCGGCGTCCGGTTCACATACACCAGCGGCATTTTGGCCTGCTGTGCCATCTTCGTCAGCTGCGGGGTGCTGGCGGAGTCCACCGGGTCGACGATGATCGCGTCCACGCCAGAGGCGATAAAGCTCTGCACCTGATCGGCCTGACGTCCGGTGTCGCCGCGGGCGTCTTCAAACTGCACGTCGACGTGGCGGGCTTGAGCTTCTTTCTCAATGGACTGGCGGATAATGGTGAGAAAGTTTTGATCGAAGTAGGCCATTGAGACGCCGATCTTCTCCGCCAAAGCCGAGGCGGAACAGGCAAGTAACCCCACTAACAGGATGATTTTACAGTGCTTCATAGCATGCCCTCAGAGGTCGAAATGAAATTTTCAATATAAACACAAATGGTATATTTAAATCATTTTCAGACTACGAAGGGCGTTCGGTTCTTGCAATCATGATGTAAAGAAAATGTTGCCATGCGCACACTTTATTTCACCGCCTCACTCACTGAGGACTTACCGGTAGGGGGATCTCAGCGGGCGGCGCCTGCTTTCGCTTCAGCAGGGCATACTCCACGATCAGCTGTTGCAGATGCAGCTCCGCGAGGCTTCCCCGGGCGGCAGGCCAGGGTTGATCAACGGGAAGCGCGGCCAGCTGGCGTAGCTCCTCCTCCAGCGGAACGGCGCGGTTAAACGACTGCATGATGGCAAACACTGCGGTTTTCAGTTCGCTCACCGTGAGGTATCTCCCCTTCTGCTCGTCGAGGGTATTGAGCTGGCCGGCGACTCAGGGCCTGCCGGACCAGCTGGTCGCCGTAGCTTACCGCCCAGTCCGGCGCCAGGCGGGCGAGCTCGCCAAGCTGGCGCTGCGTCTGAGGCAGATCCACCGGCATCAGGGGAGATGCCCCCGGCAGGCCCGGTATCACATTTTGGGTCACCGAAATGGGCGGTAAATCGGACTGACGCAACGCCAGCCATCCACCGACGGCGATGCCCGTCACCGCCAGCATGGTGACCATCCCGGCGACAAACGGCTTCCAGCGCGGCGCGGTTGCCGGAGAAGACGCCACCACTGGCGCGGGCCGCTTTGCAGGTAAAGGCGGCGCAAGCGGCTCAGCCTTTGGTCTACGTTTTAGTTCTGGCACTGGTTCAACCTTCGCCGCATCCTCTTCGCTGACCAGAGCGCCGGGAAGTTCCGCGTCAGACACCGCCACCGGCGGCGCGGTGGGGAGCGCTGGCGCAGGGTCGAGATTCTCGAAGCGGCTTACCGTGCTGTGCAACAGCGCCCGCAGGTCGCTCAGCGAGTTTTCAGGCGCGATCTCAAGGCGCTGGAGCACTGCGTCGAAGCTTTGCAGCGAACGTTCAGCCTGACCAAGCGACTCGAGATCCGCCGGGGCGAGACTGAGAGTGCGGAGCACCTGCCGCAGCCGCTTGCTCAGGGTGCGGAAGATCTCTGTCTGGGCCGGGAGCGCCTGCGGCCACAGGTTTTTCCCCTGGTGGGCCAGCAGCGACTCCATTAGCGACAGCCCCTCGTGGATCCCTGCCAGCCCGCCCAGCCTGGCGCGGGCCAGCGTATACCAGGCGACAGTCTGCAGATCCGCGCCGTGATGCTCCAGCAGCGAGCGGGCAAGCTGCTCGGCATACGGCCAGTTAATATCCGGCCGCGCCGGGTGGCTGAGCTTGTTCATTTCCGCACGCAGGGCAATAAAATCAGCCAGCGTGCGCGGGTCGCCACCGGTTTTATAGTGGCGTTCGTCGTGTGTTGTCATCATGATGTCTTTCAGCGAGAGATTAGAGGGCGGAGCGGGCGTCAAGATACTGCTGGCGTTTGAGGTGGCGGATCAACACCCTGCCCTCGGGCATAAACTCTGTGCCGTAACGCACCAGGCCAATATCCTTCAGCTCCGCATCAATGGCATAGCGCAGTTCGCCGGGCGCATGCTGATCGAGCATCACCACCGCGATCCGCTGCAGGCGCGGTTCGTACTTCAGCAATACCGCCGACAACGTGCTCATCAGCTGATGCGCCGACGCCGGCATGCCCTGGAGGATAGCGGTCATATCCGGCAGGCCGTAGTCCGGCAGATGCGCCAGCGTTCCGGCCCGACAGTTAAGGATGCGCTGCATGTTATCGAGCACCGACAGGATGACCTGATCCGTTTCGCTGACAGTATTCAGGTCAAGCCCGCCGGCGAAGTTGCCGTACAGGATGTCATACAGGGAGGGACGAGGCATTTTCACTTCTCCTTAAGCGGGTGCAGCGTCAGTTGATTTTGGCTGGCTTCGATAATGCGCGGCCTCGCCGGGTCAAGATCGTCCCGGGTGAGTACCAGCCGCCAGCTGTTTTGCGTCAGGTCTGGATCGATAAACATGGCCGCCACCGCCACAAACTGCGCGCTGGTTTCCATAGGCATATCGACGGTCACCGATTCGCCCGGACGCAGGCGAACATCTTTTTCCGCCACCCGGTCCGCCTGCAGCGCCTGGCCATCGCCAGCAAACAGCGACGGGTAGTCAGTATTGTCGAACGCCTGCCGGTCCTTAAGCTGGTAAATACGCACTACCGTCGCCAGGGAGGCTCCTTTGGCGTTGTTATTCACCCCTTCCCGGGCGCGAAGATCCAGATGCAGGGTTTTCACCTGGGGGTAAAAAATGGACTGGGTCACGGAAACGGCGCCGTCTTTCACGGTCTGCGTCAGGCCGCAGCCGGTTAAGACGGTAACCATAAGGAATGCCAGCAACCTGGCGGAGGGTTTATCTGCGGTAATCGCCATCTTCATCGCTCTCCCTGCGGTGGATATTTTCCCGGACGCGCTGATAGCGCCCCAGATAAATCGTGATCCTGTCGTCAGCCTGTTTCTGCGCATCCAGCGGACGCAGCACAGCGGTACGGCCAAGCTGGACGGCATGCGCCTGCTGGCAGCAAAGTTGCGCATCCGGCAGTAAATGGCGGGCGACGCAAAGCTGCAGCCGCACGTCGAGATGAGATCCGAGCCAGACGTGCAGGAGCGCCATCAGGTCGCTGAACAGTTCGCCGCCGGGCAGCCAGCCGCGAACCTCATCAGGATTCTCCGTGGCTAGCTGCAGCAACACCTGACTGTTCACATCCGTGGCGTGAGTTCCCATCACTGGCCTGTGTTGCAGGCTAACCGGCTGGCGGATGCTCATCGTTAACGGCTGCGACAAGGGGATCCGGCAGGGATCGTGGTGGTACACCGTCGCCCGGGTCCCCGGGGCCAGGAGCGCCACCAGCGCCTCCATGCCTTCCCCGGATCTCCCCGGCAGCATCATCACCGGCAGCAGCGCCAGAAATCGCGACAGCGGCGCTGCGGCAACGGCGGCACATCCCGGTATGCCAAGCCCCGCCAGGCCCAGCAGATACTGCGAGGTGTTGTCCGTGCCACCCGCCCGAAAGGTTGCCGGGTAGGAATATTTGCGCCAGATACGGTAATACTGGGCGATCAGCCGATGGTTAAAGATATCGAGAAAATCCTCGGTTGCCTCGACGCCTTCCCGCCGTTGCGCAATGTCATCGCTATAGTGGGTCGGCAGCGGGGATTCCACGCCGTAGAGCCCCATAAAAGCAACGCGAACCGCCGGCGGTCGGGGCGGTTCAGGATCGTCCATTCCACGGATTTCGCCGGCCGGGAAACCCATCCCCGGATGCGGGCGAAAGCGTATGGGCTCATCACCCAACTGCCAGTCGCTGCCGATGACCGGCGCCTTCGGCTGGATCTTCTCCAGCAACTGGCAGAAGCGGTAAAAATTCATGTATGGCAACTGAGGCCGGAGCTGCGCCATCAGCCGGGCAGCCGCAGACTGTGATTCTCTTTCCACCGGATACATTTCCCTTCAGGTTGAACGATGAGCGTTAGCTGGTTGAACTGATTCATATCGGCATACAGCGCGAAAAAGCGGTTGAGCATGTTGCCAAACAGGTGGACATCGCCCGCACCGGTAAATCCGCTACCGTCGAGCGTCACTTCGATATCCAGCCCACGCAGCAGGAATCCCTGTTCGAAACGCTGAATTCGGTGATGGCTGACCGCCAGAATAGCGTCCAGACGACGGTTATTGAGCTCATCCTCCCGCCAGTTGTAGAGCGACAGCGTACCGCGCAGTACCTCGGCGCTGCTCATCATGTTGAGAAAACGGGTGCCCAGATGGCTCATGACCCGCCAGTGGTAGCGGTCTTCCGCCGGGGGATATACCGGCAATGTGGGCTTACAGAGATTGCGGACGGTAAGCGGCGTGGCTGATATCGACTCACAGCGATCCAGCAGTGTGCTCTGTAGCGCCCGGCGCGGCAGCTGGCCGTTAGTGCCGGTGATGCGCAAGGAGACCGTTTCCCGCGCCAGCGCCCGGTCGGCCTCCCATTGCTGTCCGCCGAGGATAAGCCAGGTGTCGTGCATACCGGTAACGCCCCGCTTGACGCGGGTGTGGTAGTAGCGCTCCGGCGCATGGCGACGCATCATTCCCCCCTGGTGACGAAAGCGGGTGAAAGGCACATAGCGTGCCTCCCCGGTGCGCCCGGAGCCGGTCACGCTGTCGACAGAATAGATTTCGGTATGCCCGTCCTGCAGGCGCTTCGGACGCAGGAGGTATTCGCTCTCCAGCCCGCTGATGGTCAACGGATCGGCCTCGAGGGTAAACAGGTTAATCACCGGCACACAGTGCAGGCGCAGGCTGCTTGCGCTGACGGGTAAATCGCTTTGCCAGACCTCGCTGAACACCACCTCAAGCGTGAAATGCGATATCCCCGCCGGCAGGGTGATGTTTTCCAGGCCATTTAGCTGCACGAACATAAATTTTTCGCGAAAGGTGAAATACTCGAGCAGCAACTGATAGCCGCTGAAAGCGCTCTCCCCCTTCGGCCATAAACGATCCTCCTCGCTGAATCCCCCCGGGGAAAAATAGCCGTCGAGGCTTATCCGCTCTGTCTGACCCGGCAGGCGCAGGTACAGCGCGGCCTGGCGTCGGGTCAGCCACAGATGGAGGGCGCTGCCGGTAACGGCGTCTTCTCCCAGGTACAGCGACAGGCGGCGGAGATCGGTCTGCGACCAATCAGCCAGCTCGCTACAGGCGAAGCGTAGCCGCAGGACCGAACGTCCGTCCGGCTCCGCCGTCATCACCGCCTCCTCTATCGCCAGCGGATTAAGCGTCAGATCGCGGGTGGTTCGGTACCGGCACACGGTATTTTTCGGCCCCAGTGGGCGGGAGCTAATCTCAAACCCGGGGGTCACCGTTTCCGCCATCTTCATCGCCGGCAGCGTTGGGGTCAGCGCCACGATCGATAGCGATGGAATGGTGCGCAAATAGTGCGGCCACAGCATGCTGACCAGCCCCTCGGTCAGCTCCGGCAGATCATCATCAATTTTTTCGCGCAAGCGACCTACGGAAAAGGCAAAGCCTTCAAACAGGCGCTCAACGTAAGGGTCCGGCGTACCGGCTTTATCGAGATCCAGCATCGCCGCCCGATCGGGGTGAGCCTGCGCGAACGCTTTTGCCGCCTCGCGCAGGTAGCGCATTTCAGCGTCAAAATATCGCAGGGTTAAATCGTCCATTATGAATATTCCATTATTCGTCTACAGGGAGACACGCAGCATGGCTGCGCGGTCAGATTAGTTGGCCGTCGGGCGGCCATGAGCGAAGGAGGCCTGGCGTTGCAGGTCAACGCCAATCAGTCTGGGAGGCGGTTTCAGTATCCCTCTTCTCCGGGTATATCGTCGGTCAGCGGAACACGCTCAGCAGGCGCGCGCACGCTGAATATCGTCTCCGGTAGCGTAAAGTTTCGCAGAGACAGCAGCGCCAGCGGTCCTTCCCCCGCCTCGGTACGCAGCGTGTAGTTCAGCAACAGACCATCCGGCGCTTTCCAGCTCAGGCTCCAGCTGCTGCTCGTTCCGGGATAAGCGCTGACTACCGCCTTATCCAGCAGTCGGATCCACCCCCAGGCGCCCGGGAAATCGCCATACTGGCGGGTGCCCGCCCGGGTACTGATCCAGCTCAGACTAGCGCCCGGCGCTTCGGTGTCGGCGGGCCAGCTGAACCGCCGCCAGGCCGGCATCTGGTTCATATAGACAAGTTTCTGACTGTCGATGACCAGCTCCGTCTGCATCACACCGTCCGCCGTGCCGGGGCGTAGCGCAAAATGCAATCCCGCTTCGCCGTTAGCGAACGCGACGTCGGAGAGATGGCTCAGGGTATTCATCGCCTGCAGAAAGGCCGGGTTAAATGTCAGTCCCTGAGCATTGATACTGTCCGCCATCCAGCGGCTCCCCTCTTTATGCAGCACACCGTTCAGCCGGGTCTGCAGAAAGCGGGCGATGCGCCCGGTCTCGTTAAGATATTTTGCCAGCAGCGGCAGAGAGACTTCACTGCTGGTATTTTTAAAGGGGTAGCGACCGCCAAAAGCGCTATTCCAGTCCTCCACCACCGCGCTGCGCCACTGGGCGTTGAGACTTTCCGCCGCCGGGGTCAATACCTGCTGCCAGGCCTGCTCCATCGGGTGAACAAACAGCGTCTGCCCAAAACCACTCCACTCCTGGCCCAGTCCCGCCGCCACCAGGCTGCCGTAATCGCGCGTTTCGGTTAGATCCACAGCCTTGCCCTGGAACACCGTCTGCGCAAGCAGGCGCGTCATCGCCTGCGGGTCGGTGGCGTTGGTGACCTGCTGCAGGCGCAGACGCACCTGAGTGACGCGGGTCAGGAAGGTCTGCAGGCTGAGGCGGCTGGTGGGCGTCCCGCCGTCGCGATTGTCCAGCAGCGCCAGCACGGGCCCGAAGGTGGCATCCAGAGGACCGCGCGCGCCGGACCGTTGATCGATGGCGGGCGGGTTATCACGGTTAAACAGCTGCCTGGCCGATTTGACCAGCGAATCGGCGATGGCTTCCCCGGTCTGGCCGGTTCGCCCCTGCACGCTCAGGGTGTTCATCAGCGCCACCAGCGGCGACTGGCGCACATCGGCCATCAGTGTCAGCTGGTCGATAGCATCGGAGAGGGTCGCCGCGCGCTGCCAGCGCAGACTGTTGAGGAAATCCAGCCAGGCGCCGCTAAAATCAGCGAAATAACGCTCCGCCAGCCTGGCTCGCAGAGCTTCCGGCGACGTCGACTGCGCGGCAGTCTGCTTCGTATCACTCAGCACCCAGTCCATTTCATCGCGGCGTTCCGCGACCACTTTCTCAATGGCCGGCTGCACGGCCTGCTCCCAGGCCTGACGGGTAAACATTCCCGGCACCACCTCATCAGTGCTGAACAGACGCGAAGCATCGGTGTCGGCAGTCATATCCGCCAGGCGCATATCGGCATACTGATTCGCCACCTGCGCGAGCATCTTCTGGTAAAGCGTGGACTCACTGTTGCGCTGGCCCATCTGTCGAATTAACCGTGTGCGCACCTGGCTGACCAAACCGTCATCGACAGGCAGACGCCACTGCGGATGCGACGCCAGACTGGCGGCATAAAATGCCAGCAGCGAAGGGCCGCTACCCTGCCAGACGCCGTCCGCCACGCCGGAACGCTGCGGCCACTCGCGCATCAACGCTCCCGCAAACCACGCAGCATCCATTCTCTCCGGGCGGGCCAGCATCAGGTACAGTTTCAACTGGTCGTAAGCGGTCTTCGTCATCGTCTCACGCAGCGGGCTGTCCGGCGGCAGCTGTACGAAGGCGGTGAGCTGCTCTTCCAGATGACGCGCCGCCGCATCGCGCAGCAGCGGCTGCGCCCTCTCTCCGTAGCGCGGAAACAGCGCCGCCAGCAGGTCATCGTTCTGACTGAGGCCAGCGCGGGCATACCACGGCGCGCCGTGCTGCGAGCGGTATTCCAGTTGAGAAAGCGTTTTCTGTAACGCGGAGAGCGCATGCAGGCGTACGGCCAGCGGCTGTTTTCCCGCCGAGGCCTGCTGCACCTGCTGCTGTGCGGTCGTAACCAGCTCGCGGTTGGCGATAAAAGAGACTGTCATTGAGGCGGCCCAGAGTAACATCAGGGCGGCAGTTGCCACGCTCATCCCACGCATCCAGTTGACTCCCTGTTTGCGCGGACGTAGACCGGCTGGCAACCACAGCACTGAGTCTGGTATCGTTTCCCAGCGGTTATCCCGTCCCCAGTGATGACGGACACTGCGACCAGCCTCTACTGACGCCTCACTAAATACCACTCCGGCCAGCGGCTGCGGGCGGTAAGGATTAAGCAGTACCGATAACGGCTCCGTCACCGTTTCCGGTTTACGGGTCAACTGATCGGCCAGCGCGAGTAAAAAATTGTGCTGTGGTTGCCCGCATATCTGCTGGATGCCCTGCTCTATCAGTAACGGCGCCAGGGCAGTGAACTGTTCGGCAACTATTTGCGGCGTACTACCTGCAGGTAACAGGCAGCCTACAGGCTGAGTGATACGTCCATTTTTTTCGTTGCCCCCCTCATACAGCGACCAGACGTATAGGGGTAGTTTCCAGCCAAGAGCTTCGTAGCGTAGCTTTAGAGAGTGAGACACACTGTCCATTTCATCTGGCGTGAGCCTGGGCTTCGTTCTGTTCATCGTTGTCAAAACGCCGTCAAAGCCCGATGTTACCCACACCATACCATCAGCCGGGCGATAACGCAGTTTACGCAGCGCTGTGAACCAGGCGTTATCTACCGCTGCCCCAGGGTCTCCACCCCACAGCAATAATGTACCCTGATCTTCCTGCCAGAGTTCCTGCGTGAGCTTTGGGGTCAGTTGTTCTACGTCTCTGACTGAGCCAATTATCAGCAGAATACGGACTTTGCGGGACCAGGCGCGTCCATACTGATAGCGTAGAGTCTGGCGAATTTCCCCCACCGTAATATGATGGGGAGGTGTCAGCGCCACGCGCCCTTCTTCGCCGGGTAAGACGCTGGCCTGCTGCGACTGCCGGCGATATAAACTCTCCTTCACACGGCGGGACATTGCAGGAAGGTAAAAAACAAATACCAACGCCAGACAGACCAGGACAAACGCCAGTACCTGCTCGCCCCGCGTATTGATATTCAGCATGCCGCCATAGCGGGTGATCCCCCACCATATTGCAGCCATCCCGGCCAACGTAAGCCCGGCCAGGCCAAACCGGCCCAGGCCATTACCCGGTATATTCATCTTCACTCCCTGGGGTGATGGTACTGATAAAATGTTCCTGTTCGCTGGAAAATAACGCCAGCAGGGGCTGTTTACGGAGGCTGACCAGATCGGCTGCCAGGGCGGCCAGGAGCCAGGGCGCTGCGGGTCCCGGAATACCGCACCATTTTTCCAGCAGCGCGATATCTTCAGCTTTCCATGGGGTATGCATTTTGCCGCCCTGCGTGATAAGCGCGGCGCTTCTTTCCGTCCATTTTTTTGCGTCCCCGATAACGGAGGGCGTCTGGCAGGCGACAGTCTGGGTTTCCAGAAACAGGGTGATATCGTCTTCAAAGTTCGTCATATCTAAGGGCATAGGACGTAACAGCCGTGATGAGTGCGGCAGATGGTATTTTTGCGCCACATCATCGCTGGTCAGCAGCAGCACGGCCAGCCCGTCGGAGTATGCTGTACCACCGTTGAGCTGGATGACCAGGAGTAAATTGACCGTCAGTACAGGCTGCTTCAGGCGCTCCTCCACTTCCGACAGTGAGAATGAGCCGGTAACGGTAATATCATCAGGCACGGCGCGGCCAGGAATGTGTTCTTTCCAGAGATTACTGAAACTGCTGGTCAGCTCAGGCGAGGGATTATCCGTGATCAGGGTGACATACAGCGGTAGCTCTTCCGGCAGGCACTGCACGCGCTCTTCTATACTGGTCAGCAGCGCATGCATCGCACTCAACTGCACCGGCTCTTCTACCGGAAGGTAATTAATCCTGCGGGTAAGTCCGTATTGCTGAGGCCGCTCACTTCCCCAATGCGCCGCAGAAATATGATCCGGCAACAGCACTGCACTGCCCAGAACGGCCAGCCAGCGCCCGGCCCAGTCTTCCCACCTCTGCTGTCCGTATTCCGCCTCTTTCAGCAAGAACTGATGCGCTTTCAGATCCCTGTCCCACAGGTAGCAACGCAGACAAAAAATCAGCAACCAGCATCCTGCAGGCATCAGGGATACCCACCAGATATTTATCACTGAGAGAATTTTTACGGTGCCGGAAGCATGGAGGATAAAGAGCAGGACACCGATAATCGCCATCAGTACACCGGCAAACAGCCATCGGGTCAGTGAAGGAGCCGATGGCTGCTCCATGGTCAATGCTTTTGTTCGTACCCAGCCCATTTTTTATCCTATCGCGCATTCCGGCGCGCCGGAAATCACCTGGCAACCGCACTGACATTTGCAGCCATCGACCACGATGGCTTTACCATCGGAAGACCATTCCGGCGCTCCCTCAATAATGGCATTAGTGCCATGTCCCGGAATCGGGCAGCTGACTTTATCCCCCACCAGCGCTACAGGCTTTCCATTTACAATCATGGTGGAGGATGCGGAAATAACAGCACCGCCGTGCGTAGTTTTATCGCCGAGTAATACAAAACCTTTGGACATTGAATTTCCTTTTATATATCAGCGATACAGTAGTTATTAATTAGAATACTCAATCGCATCTATTTCAACCTAAAGAGTGAGGCAATAACATTTAATAACAGACAAAAACCGGCTACTCCTATCAAACAAAGAATAATAAACATAAAATAATATCTGGAATAGCTGCACACCTCTCTTTACTTAATATATACTTCTTCCCCAGGTGATATCCCCTACATTAATAACTTTTCACTTCGAACGCCAATTGCCAGACGACCTTATACTCGCGAGATCCGCCTTAATTTCTATTGCATGCTCTATACAATAAAAAATACACTAACAACAAAATAATCAGAATTATAAGCAAATAAAACAGACATTTTCTGATTAGGTGGCAACAGTGGGTATACCTCGCTAATACGACGACTATAGCTCTCTATCGTTTTGCGTTCGCCATAACCTATGGGAAATCCAAAGCGTTCGCGCATCCATCGCTGCGTCATTACTGATTCAAGACTAAATGGCAGCGGATTAGGAAATAACCAAGCCGTTTTTTTTCATCTTCTAACCGCAAAGTTACTTCCTCAAGATTTTTTCTGGTTATTTATAAAAGATGAAAATATTCCTTCTCGCCTCATATCCAGCCTGGAAATATCATCACTAACAGTAATCGTTGGTTTTGTTTTGTAGGGAATTAAACCCTGTTCATAAATATCCTGATAAGGTTTACCTAATTGCTTCACAAGTGTTCGATATCAATATTCATTTGCCACCAAGTCGCTTTTTCTCCAGCGCAATATGAATCCCCTTTGCTCTCTCCAGTGGATTAAAAATCACGGTTTCTGCAAATAAATCCTTGTTATAGGTAAATCCGACAGAACTATTTTGATGAGGAACAGGTAAGGTATATATCTCTTCCCCCCCTATAAGCAGTCATAACAATTTTTGCTTCAACATAAACCATCGGAAATCCTAGATAAGCCCGCACCCACTGCTGAGTCATAACTCGTTCCAGACCAAACGGCATAGGATTAGGAAACAGCCAGTCAGTTTTGGCTTCATCTTCAAACCTTAACATCTCTTCTTTCAGATTTTTAATGAGCACCACTTTTTTCCGTTGACAATCATCGTTGATGACGATGAAATAATTTCACTACTGTACATGATTTTACCATCCATTATAAAAAACCTTATATGTTGAACGCCACCGATTTTTTAAAATAAGATATAGCATCACACATTATTTATTAACGACACAACGAAATACATACTGCGGACCAACACCATATTTTTCATAGTCATCGTTTTTATCGATCTTCGGAACTGGCAATTTTGATTGCCTGAACATGGTTAAAGCGTACTGTCTGTCGCCGCCAATATATCCACGCAGGACTTTTTTAGTACCCTGCGCAGGCCCCTGAGGATCGTTTACCGGAGAATGAGAGTAATAATCTGCTGCATACCAGTCATTAGTCCATTCAGAGCCACTGAGCCCCATATCATACAGACCCAGGGGGTTTGGGGGATATTTGCCTACTGGGTAAAATGGGAAACCAAAACCATCTGTATATTTATCTAATTCATCTTTACCCGGAACATTTTTTCCAGGTAAATAGTCACCATTATTTGTTGGAAACTGAAAATATTGACCTCTGGATCTTGCTGCATATTCCCATTGCGCCTCTGTTGGTAAATCAATCTTTTTACCAGACTCCTTACCTAACCACTGACAATAGTCTTTTGCCTGTTGCCAGGTAACACCAACAGAATAATATCCTTTTTGCAAGGATGGATAATTTTTTAAAAAAATATGGATGGGTGCTTTTTTTACCCCTGTTATCTGCAAATATTTATTATAATCATCATTGGTGATTTTGTATTTTGATATCGAAAAATCGCTTAATACAACCTTATGTAATACCTTATCATCCTGGTTTATGCTGAAAGGCAGTTTTTCACCGACTAACGGCCCAAAATCCCCCATTAAGAACTCGCCGCCCTTAACGGGAACCATGTTAGAGAGTGACTTAGCAACAAGCGCTTCAGACAAGGTTTCACGCTTGCCAGTACTCTTCTGGTCGCACCCGAGCAGTAAACTGGCAGCAACAGAAGCAACTACGATTAATTTTCTCATCTTATCACCTAAGCCTTTGCATCAGGCAGTCATTGTCCCCGTCGGGTGCTGGTCGTCGATCATGGCCAGATATTCTGACATCAGGCTATCCGGGACAGGTTTAAACAGGCTGTCCAGCGGAATATTATATTCATTGAGCGTTCAGACTATAATATAGTATTACAGTCAAACGATATTATTTATTAATAACGCAACGAAATACAAAAAGAGGACTAACTCCAAACTTTTGATAATCATCACGCCCAGCAAATTTTGGCACAGGTTGTGACGATTGCCTGAATATAGTCAAGGCATACTGACGATCTCCGCCAACATACCCCCTTAAAACTTTTTCATTACCTTTAACTGGACCTTGAGGATCATAAATAGGGGAGTGGGAATAATAATCAGTTGAATACCAATCATTACTCCATTCGGCTCCACTTAGCCCCATATCGTATAAACCTAGCGGATTCGGAGGATATTTCCCAATTGGATAAATAGGAAAACCATAACCATCTGTGTATTCATCTAATTTCTTTTGTTCAGGTATATTAGAACCAAGCTCGAAATTTCCATTATTAGTCGCAAAAGGAAGATACTGCCCTCTTGACCTTGCCGCATATTCCCATTGTGCTTCTGTCGGTAAATCAATATTTTTATCGGACTCCTTACCTAGCCACTGACAATAATCTTTTGCCTGTTGCCAGGTCACACCAACAGAGTAATCACCTTTTTGCAAGGATGGGTACTCTTTTACCAGAATATTAATGGGAGGTTTTTTTATTCCTGTTATCTGCAGATATTTATTATAATCATCGTTGGTAACTTTAAACTTTGATATCGAAAAATCGCTTAATACAACCTTATGTAATACCTTATCATCCTGGTTTATGCTGAAAGGCAGTTTTTCACCGACTAATGGGCCAAAATCCCCCATTAAGAACTCGCCGCCCTTAACGGGAACCATGTTAGAAAGCGACTTAGCAACAAGCGCTTCAGACAAGGTTTCACGCTTGCCAATACTCTTCTGGTCGCACCCGAGCAGTAAACTGGCGGCAACAGAAGCAACTACGATTAATTTTCTCATCTTATCACCTAAGCCTTTGCATCAGGCAGTCATTGTCCCCGTCGGGTGCTGGTCGTCGATCAT